>CAUUHY010000001.1:0-147719 GCA_963545265.1 uncultured Eubacteriales bacterium
GCTATTTTATTTATTAATAATTAATTGGTTTTATGAAATTCTTTTTTTTGTACTAATATTTTTTAGTATTATTTCTTTAGCTTTTATATTTCGCTTGATTTATGATGAAAAGGAAGAAGGTTCTTATAAGCTTATTTGGATATTTATTTTGTTTTTTATACCAATATTTGGATCGTGGTTATATTTTTCTTCTGCTAATAAGAAAACTTCAAAGCCTATAATTAAAAAAATAGAAAAAGGTAAAAAAGATGTAAAATTTAAAGTTTTACCTAATAAAAATGTAGAAGAAGAACTAAAAAAAGAGGATAAGCTTATATATGATATATTTAGTTATGTAACTAAATATACTAATACTAATATAAATTATGTTGAATATTCTAAATATTACTCTTTAGGAGATGAGATGTATTTAGATATGATAAAAGAATTAGAAAAAGCAGAAAAATTTATATTTTTAGAATATTTTATATTATCTAAAGGTAAATTTTTAAATTCGATTATGAAAATATTAGAAAAAAAAGTTAAAGAAAATGTAGACGTTAGAATTTTATATGACGATTTTGGCAGCATGACTACATATTCTTTTAAAAATATTTTTATATTAAATAAAAAAGGAATAAAGTGTAATGTTTTTAATCCAGTTACTTTTATAACTGCATCTTTAAATAATAGAGACCATAGAAAGATGATGATAATAGATAATAAAGTAGCATTTAGTGGAGGAATAAATATAGCGGATGAGTATATTAATGAAAAAGTTAGGTTTGGTCATTGGAAAGATATAGGCTTTCAAATAAGAGGGAAAGCAGTAGAAAATTATACATATATGTTTATGGAATTTTGGAATGCATATTCAAAAAATAAACTTACTGATATTATTTTTAAAGATATTAATATTACTAGTAAAAAAGACGGATATATTCTTTCTTATTATGATTCTCCAAATTATAAAGAAGAAATAACTAATAATTTATATATAAAATTATTAAATAATAGTAAAAAATATGCTTGGTTTTATACTCCGTATTTAATGGTTAATGAAAAATTAAAAAAAGCACTGAAATCTGCAGTTAAAAGAGGTGTTGATGTAAAAATATATATACCTAAAATCCCAGATAAGAAAATAGCGTATAAAATGACATTAAGTTATGCTATTGAATTAGCTAAAGAAGGTATAGAAATATTAACGTATACACCAGGATTTTTACATGCCAAAGCAGTATTGATAGATGATATATTAGCATGTATTGGAACAGTTAATTTAGATTATAGAAGTTTGTTTTTAACTTTTGAATCCAATTCGATTTTTTATAAAAATGAAATAATTAAAGATTTAAAAAAGGACTTTTTAACAACTTATAAAAAGTGTTCTAAATTATCTAAAAAAGTGATTAGAAAGAACGAAAGAATAACTAATAAGATAATAAATAAAATATTAAGATTTCTATCTCCTTTATTTTAATGTATAATAGGTTTAGTTTATTTGGGAATAATATAATGAAAAATAAATTTTTAAAGAATTATGATGAATTTTTTTGGATTTTTATAATAGGAAGTTTTATAGGATTTATTCATGAAAATTTATTAATGATTTTCAAAGGACAAATGGAATTAAGACAAGGTCTTATATATGAACCTTTAATTCCAGTTTATGGAATTGGTTTTTTGATTTTGTATATAATTTATTCAATTAGTAATCTAAGTAAAGATAATAATTTGTTGTCTATATTAAAAGGTTTTATCTTGGGATTTCTAGGTGGTGGAATAATAGAATATGTATTTTCTTTTTTACAAGAGAAACTATTTGGAACCATATCTTGGGATTATTCTTATTTATCATTTAATTTTGATGGTAGAACAAGTTTGTTTCACATGATTTTTTGGGGTATATTAGGACTTTTCTTTTCTCTTTTTATAATACCTTTGATAGATAAACTTCTAAGAAATATTTCAAATTACAAATGGATTACAAGAATAATAACTTATATTTTAATATTTGATTGCACTATATCTTTTTTAGCTTGTTATAGACAAAATGAAAGAAGATATAATAAAGAAGCAAGTAATATTTTGGAAACATTATTAGATAAGTATTATCCAGATAAATATTTAAATAGCATTTTTAATAATGCTAAAGTAGTGAAAGGAAAAGGTAATGGAAAATAAGAAAATATCATATAAAGAGTTCAAAAAAAATATAGATGAATATTTAGAACGTTTAAAAATAACAGATGGTGTTAATGAAGAATTAAACAAAGAGTATTTATATCAAGAAATTAGAGATAACCTAGATTTATTAAAGGATGAAGAAGCAAGTATTAACGAAATAGAAATAACTGATAAGGATATTATATTAAGAAGTGGTAATTCTATATTTCATATTCATGTAGAAGATGAAGAAAAATTTAAAAATATTCATGTTTTATCATCAAAATTAGAAACATATAATACATCAAAATATTTAGTTAAAGATACGGCTTTAATAACTTTAGACAAAAAAACAGGAGACTATACAGTTACTGATAATATCAGAGATGTAGTAAGAGATAGTCAAATGAAAAATAAAAATTGTAGTATTTATGCTATGTCTAAAATAAGGAATTTTACAAAAGAAGGTTTACAAACTAGTGAAGTTATAATGAGTTCAAAAAGAACAATATTTTATGAAGAAGATATAGATTTTTATAGCTTTGGAGGAACGTTACTTTTGAGTAATTCTGATCATATTACTGTTGCTAAAAGAGTATATTTTGACGTAATAAATTATAGTGAAATTAATAATAAAGGTAATGAAATATATAGTGGATATCAAGAATTATCAAATAAAAATGGATATAGGAAATTTTTGGTAAAAGATAAAGTTTTGGGAAGAGAAGAAATAGATAAACTTAGTGAAGAAGAAATTAAAGATAAACTTTTAGCAGAAAAAGACAAAAAAATTAGAACATTATTGAAAAAACAATATACAGTAAATAGAGAAATATTTAATTTTAAAAATGCTAAGTTAAAGTCAGCAGCCATCTTAAAAAGAAAATAAAAATACTTGGAATGGTATTTTTTTCTTTATTGACAAAAAAAATAAAAATTATATACTAACTTTTATATATTTGGAGATGAAATGGAAACGATAAGTGAAAGAATAGAAAAACTAAAAAAGTATCATCATAAATTAATAGATAAACTATTAAAATTATATATTTATGAAGAATCTAGTAAATATATAGATAAACTTTTTGAAATAAAATTGAATGATTTTAAGAGTTTGGATAAATTAAGATGTTTAGATATGAGTAATAGAGATTATTTAATAGTAAGTGTTATGGATCAGTATAAAAAACATGTAGATAAAGAATTTTTAAAAGAAGATTTATATAGGAAAATTTGTAATCGTTATGATTTATATATAGATGAAAAAACATTTAATAAAAACAATAATAGTTATTCTAAAAACAAAATGAAAAAAATTAATATTAAAAAAACAGATAATTAAGATATTTATAAATATTGTATTAAGGTGCTATAATATATAAATAGAGGTTAATATGGAAGATGATATACTTATAACGCCTACAAATGAGAGTATTGATAATATTACTAAAAAAGAAGACGTAGTAGAATTTACTGATATGGATAATTTTATTCAAAACAACGATTCTGTTAATGAAACTATAGTGTTTAAAGAAAAACAAGTTGAAGAAGAAATTAATCCTACCGAGATTAATATTGAAAGCGTTAAAAGAAAGAAAATAGATTATTATTTTATAATAAATATAGCTATATTTATAACAATATTTATAGTTTTGTTAACTGGAATATTAAATGCTAACAATATAAGAGTAAGAATATCAAAAAAATATTGTGAATATTTAAAAACTGCAGATTATAAAAAAATAGAAGAGTATACTAATAATAAAAATAATTTTTATATAAATGAATTAGAAGATGTTAACAAAAATAATATTACTTGTATAGTTATAGATACAGGAGAAGAATTAAAAGAAGAAGATATAAAGTTATTAAATAAGCAGAAACTTTTTGATAAGAAAATAACTAAAGCTTATAGAGTTTTAATTAATTATAAATTGAATAGCAAAGAAGATAATTTTGAAAATAAAAAAAGTTTGGTTATAGTTAAAGTTGATAATAACTGGAAGTTATTAAACCCTAATAACTATAATTAATTGGAGGAAAAAATGATGGATAACAATAAAAAAATTAGAACAAGATTTGCACCAAGTCCAACAGGTTTTATGCATATCGGAAATTTAAGAAGCGCTTTGTTTGAATATTTAGTTGCAAAACATGAAAATGGAGATTTTATACTTAGAATAGAAGATACTGATCAAACAAGACAAAAAGAAGGCGCAGTAGAGTTTATTTATAAAACTTTAGATTTGTGTAATTTAAATATAGATGAAGGTCCTAATAATCCAAAAGATTGTGGACCATATATCCAAAGTGAAAGAAAAGATATTTATTTAAAATATGCTGAAGAATTAGTAGAAAAGGGAGAAGCATACTACTGTTTTTGTGGTGAAGATAGGTTAAAAGAATTAAGAGAAGAAGCAGAACTTATGAAGGTTACATTTATGTATGATGGTAAATGTAAAAATATACCTTTAGAAGAAGCTAAAAAAAGAGTAGCTAATAATGAAGCATATGTTATTAGACAAAAGATGCCAAAAGAAGGTGTTACTTCTTATGAAGATTTAGTATATGGAAAAATATCAGTTGAAAATAAACTTTTAGAAGATCAAATTTTAATTAAAAGTGATGGTTTTCCAACATATAATTTTGCTAATGTAATAGATGATCATTTGATGAATATTACTCATGTAGTTAGAGGAAACGAATACTTATCTTCAACTCCTAAATATTTATTACTTTATAAATCTTTTGGATGGGAATCACCAGTTTATATTCACTTACCTCATATTATAAGAGAAGACGGACATAAGTTATCTAAGAGAAATGGGGATGCAAGCTTTATGGATTTATATGAAGCTGGTTATTTACCTGAAGCTATAATAAATTATTTAGCACTTTTAGGTTGGACGCATCCGGATAATAAAGAAATATTTACGCTAGAAGAATTAACAAGAGATTGGGACAGTACTAGAATAAGTAAATCTCCTGCAGTATATGATATAAAAAAATTAAGATGGATAAATTCTCATTATATTAAAAAAATGACTTTTGAAAAATTTAAAGAATGGATTATACCTTTTATAACTAAAAAATATTCTTTAGATGATAAAGATGAATCTTGGATAAATAGATTACTTGAAATTTATCAACAACATATATCTTATGGTGAAGAAATAATAGAAGAAATTTCAATATTTTTTGAAGATATAGATAATATTAATGAAGAAGCAAAAGAAATTTTAAAAGAAGAAGCATCTATTAAAACAGTTGAATCTTTTAAAAAACATATAGAAGAATTAGAAAATTTTACTGAAGAAAATATAGTAGAAATTATTAACAAAGTAAAAGAAGAAACAGGTAATAAAGGAAAAAGTTTATTTATGCCTATAAGAATAGTAAGTAGTGGTTTGATGCATGGACCTGAATTATCTGCAACTATATATTTACTAGGAAAAGAAAAGGTATTAAAAAGGTTAAATAATGAAAATTTATAATACTCTTACAAAAAAACAAGAAGAATTTATTCCTCATCAAGAAAACATAGTTAATTTATATACTTGTGGACCTACAGTATATAGTTATGCACATATTGGTAATTTAAGAACTTATATTTTTGAAGATATATTAGAAAAATCATTGAAATTTTTGGGATATGATGTAAGAAGAGTAATGAATATTACCGATATAGGTCATTTAGAAAATGATTCTGATACTGGTGAAGATAAAATGCAAAGAGCTGCTCTTAAAGAACATAAAAAAGTATCAGAAATAGCAGATTTTTATACAAATAAGTTTGTAGAAGATTGTGAAAGTTTGAATATTAAAATTCCTAAAATATTTGAAAAAGCTAGTGATAATATTCCTTTTACTATAAAAATGATTGAAAAAATTATTGAAAATGGTTATGGATATGTATCAAACAATAATGTTTATTTCGATGTTAAAAAATTTTCTTCTTACTATGAACTTCCAGGTAATAGAAATAATCAACAAGTAGGAGTTCGAGAAACTGTCGATTATGATTATAATAAAAAGAATCAAGAAGACTTTGCATTATGGTTTACAGATTCTAAATTTAAAAACCAAGAAATGAAATGGGATTCTCCTTGGGGTTATGGATATCCTGGATGGCATATTGAATGTAGTGGTTTAGCTATTAAAAATTTAGGTGAATATTTAGACATTCATTGTGGAGGAGTAGATAATATATTTCCACATCACACTAACGAAATAGCTCAATCAGAAGCATATTTAGGGCATAAATGGTGTAATTATTTTATGCATGGAGAACACTTGAATTTAAAAAATGCAAAAATGAGTAAATCTTTAGGAAATGTAATAACTGTTGATACATTAAAAGAAGATAATATAGATCCGCTTGCATATCGTTTAACATGTTTACAAAGTCATTATAGATCACAATTAGTTTTAGATTTAAAAGAAATAAAGAAAAATGTTAATTTATTAAATAGATTAAGAAATAAGATTAAAAAATTAGAAGATAAAGAAGATGTGTCAGAAAATGTAATAAAAGAATATTTAGATCAATTTAAAGATGCAATAAACAATGATTTAAATACATCTCTTATGTTAAAAACAATGTATGATGTTTTGAAAAGTAATATATCTGATTCTAACAAAATATATTTATTAAAAGAATTTGATAAGGTTTTAAGTTTAGATTTATTTAAAGAAGAAGAAATAGATAAAGAATTAGTTAAATATATAGAAGAAAAAATTGAAGAAAGGAATAAAGCTAAGATTGAAAAAAATTATCAATTAGCAGATGAAATAAGAGAAGAATTAAAAGAAAAAAATATAATTTTAAAAGATACAAAAGAAAAAACTTTGTATGAGATAGTGAGGTAAAATATGAAAAGAATGGATAGAATGATTACAGTATTATTAGTTGCTTTAGTTGTAGCAGTATTGTCTATAACTGCAATTATAATATTTAATAGAAATACTTATAAAACTCCAATAAAAAAATTATATGAAGCAATAAATGAAAAAAATGTAGATAAGTTAGCTAATAGTTACCATAATTGTTTATCAAAAAATGAAGCATTTAAAACTGAATTAGAAAGTCAAATAGCTCCGATAAAAAATTATAATTTTAAATATGAATATTCTATAAAAACAGCAAGATTATTATCTAAAAAAGAGTTAGAAGAATATAAAAATAATTATAAATATGTATGTAAAACAGATGTAGAAAAAGCTTATGAAGTAGAAGTTTCACAGACAACTATAGTAAACAACGAAAAATCAACAGATAATAAAAAAATATTAGTAGGTCTTATTGATGGAAAATGGTACCTTATTAAATAACAAAAATTTATTAGAAGTTAATCCTTTGGTTTTTGCATATATAGGAGATTCTATATATGAAGTTTTTATTAGAGAACAAAATATTAATAAAGGTATTTGTAAAATAAATGATTTAGCAAAAGAAACATTGAAGTATGTTAACGCTAAATCACAAGCATATTTTCTAAAAGAAATGATCGATAACGAGATATTAGATTTCGAAGAAATAAATATTGTCAAAAGAGCAAGAAATTCTAAGTCTAATCATAAGCCAAAAAGTTGTGATATAGTAACATATAAACATGCTACTGCATTAGAAAGTTTAATTGGATACTTATATTTTAAAGATAAAAATAGATTAGAATATATTTTAAATTATATATACAAAATAAAAATCAGTATTTAACTGATTTTTTTGATATAATAAAAACGGAGTAAATTTATATGTTAGTATGTGGAAGAAATGTAGCAAAAGAAATATTGCTAAAAGATAAAAAAATAAAAAAATGTTATTTGCAAGAAGGTTTTAAAGAAGAAACAATACTTTCTTTATTAGAAAAGAAAAAAATTAAAATTAATTATTTTGATAAAAATAATAAGGATGATTTTTTTAAAATGCCTCATCAAGGTATAATCTTAGATATTGAAGATTTTAAATATTCTCCTATCGAAGATTTAAATGTAGAAAATGCTAAAATTATTATTTTAGATCATTTAGAAGATCCTCATAATCTAGGCGCAATAGTTAGAACAGTAGAAGCAGCTAATTTAACTGGAATTATTATTCCAAAAGATAGAGCAACTGATGTTAATTATACTGTTGTAAAAACAAGTGCAGGAGCAATAGAAAATGTAAAAATCTCTCAAGTAACTAATATTAATAGTACAATTTTAAAATTAAAAGAGTTAGGTTTTTGGATAGTTGGAACTACACTTGAAGCCCAAGAAGATTTTAAAAATATAGATTATTCTGGTAAGATTGCTGTAGTAATAGGAAACGAAGGAAAAGGAATAAGTGAATCCACAATCAAGCATTTAGATTTTAATGTAAAAATTCCTATGTATGGTACAACTAATAGTTTGAATGCATCAGTTGCAGCTGCTCTTATGATTTATGAAATTGTAAGAAAAGGCAAAGATGAATAAAGATAAAAAATTATTAGAATATAAATATTTAGTAGTTAATTTAGCAAATAAATACATAAAACAATATTCATTTTATAAAAATGATTATGAAGATTTTTATCAAGAAGGAATGATTGGACTTAATGATGCAATAGATAAATATGATTTTAATGAAAAAGCAAGTTTTACAACTTTTGCATATATTTGTATTAGGGCAAGAATGAATAATTGGTTTAGAAAAAATCTTAATAATACTCTTTTAGAGATAAAAGAAGAAATAGAAGAAGATTTTGTTAGTGAAAATAGATTAGAAAATGATATTGTTTTTATGAATTTAAAAGATAAGATAAAAGAATATAAGTTTAATTTAAGTTTAGATGATTCACAAATATTTGAATTGTATATTAACGACTTTAATTCAAGAGAAATATCAGAACTTTTAGAAATTAAACAAAAAAGAGTAGAATATAAAATATTAAAAATAAAAAAAGATTTATTAAAAGAAGATATTAAAAATTAGGTGGGTATATGAAAATAATTATAATAGGTGCATGTTCAAAAATAGGAACCGAATATGTTAAATTGTTATCAAAAAAAGAAAATGAATTAATTTTAATTGATAGTGATAAAGAAAATTTAATAAATATTCAAAATAAGTATAAAGGTAAAGTAAATATGCAAATAATTGCAACTGATATTTCTTTAGAGTCTAAAATAAAAGAAATTTACATTTTTATAAGAAAAGAAAAACCAGAATTTATAATTAATAATTTAACTTTTTATAATAATGATAAATTTTTCGATAATGATACTAAAGAAACTAATTATGAATATCAACTTAATTGTTTATATTTATTTAGCAAACTGTTTTTAAGAGATATGATAAAGAATAATAACGGTGTTATTCTTAATACGATTTCAGTAGATTTTTATAATCGAAATCTTTTAAATGCTGATTATTTAGCTTTAGAAATGTACTTGAAAGAATTAACTAGATATGTAAACCAAACCATAAAAAAAGAAAAATTAAATATTCGTTTTTTGTCTCTTTTATTGAAAAATAAAAAAGATTTAAATTCTATCGCTAAATACAGTTTAAAAAAAATAAATTCTAAAAATACTGATATTAAATTGAATTTTTTATATAAATTATATAAGATGTTTAATAAGGAGTAATATATGAAAAAGATATTTGTGATATTAATGTTAGCTTTTTTATTAGTTTCTTGTAATCAAATAAAAAAAGAAGTAAAAAACAAGCCTAAAGAACAAGAAAATATAAAAAAAGAAGATATCTTAAATACTGAGGTTAATGAAGAAATTAATCCTAACTTAGATTCAGAAATAACAACAGAATAGAAATAGTAGATTTTACTATTTCTATTTTTAAATTTATAGTAGCGAAAAAAAATATTTTTTGGTATAATACAAAAAGAGTGAAAAGCTCCTTGCTAGAAATAGCCAGTAAAGACCAGAAGGAGGTGGAAAATATGCGCAATTATGAAATAATGTTTATCGTTAGACCTAATCTTGAAGTAGCTGAAATCAAAAAAGTAGCTGAAGATTACAAAGCATTAGTTTTATCAACAAAAGCACAAAATGTTGAGTTAAAAGAAATGGGTCAAAGAGAATTAGCATATGAAGTTAAGAAATTTAAAACAGGATACTATTTCTTATTAACTTTCAAAACTGATGATGTTAAAGATATAAAAGAATTCGATAGAGTAGCAACAATAAGTGAAAATATTATTCGTCATTTAATAGTAAAAGATGAAAAATAATAGGAGAAAATATGAATAAAGTATTTTTAATTGGTAGATTAACAAGAGATCCAGAACTTAGATATACGACAACTCAAGCAGCTGTAGCAAATTTTTCTATAGCTGTGGATAGAAATTTTAGAAGAGAAGATGGAACTCAAGAAACTGATTTTATAAATATTGAAGTATGGAATAAACCAGCTGAAAATGTAAACAAATATTTAAAAAAGGGAAGTCAAGTTGCTATAGATGGAAGTATTAGAATGGATAGATTTAATGATAAAGATGGTAATGCTAGAACTACATATAGAGTTGTAGCTACAAATGTACAATTTTTATCTAAAGTCGATTCAAGCGATATGGAGTCTGGAGTTAGTTCAGTAAGACCATCTGATTTTAGCGTTGATGATACAACAGATATATATTCTGATTTTGGAAAAGACATCAAAGTAGATGAAATTAGCGATGAAGAATTACCTTTTTAAGGAAAGGAAATAAATAATGGCAGATTATCGTAATAATAGAAGAAAAAAAGTATGCTTAATATGTAGTGGTAAAGAAGTAAATTATAAAGATGTAGAAACTTTATCAAAACTTATTAACGAAAGAGGTAAAATATTACCAAGAAGAGCTACTGGTGCGTGTGCTAAAGATCAAAGAATTATTGCAAGAGAAATTAAGAAAGCTAGAGCAATAGCACTATTACCATTTGCAAGAGATTAATTGTCAAACAAAAATAAAATAACAAGATAAATATTTATCTATCATAATTATTTTGTATAATTATGATAGATAGGTGATAGTATGAAAAAAAAAATAAAAAGTAGTTTTAAAATGTTTTTATCAGCTTCGTTTTTTTTCATACTATCTTTTTTTATAGATTTAAATATTTTTAGGTACTGGGAAAAAATAAATAAAATAAAAAAAGAAAAAATAGCAACTGAAAAAGAAATAATAAAATTAAAGCAAAAAGAAGAAAAATTAAATTCTGATGTTGAAAAATTAAAAAATCCTGAATATGTAGCAAGATATCTTAGAGAAAAATTTTTATATTCTAAAGAAGGTGAGTACATTATTAGGATTCCTAAAGGTGAAGCGTGAAAGAAGTAATTAAATATATAGAAAAACTAAAAATTAAAGAAAATGATAACATTGTTTGTGCAGTATCTGGAGGGCCTGATTCTATGGCTCTTTTAATCATTTTAAAATCTTTAAAAGATGCATATCGTTTTAATCTTATAGTGGCTCATGTTAATCATCATTTAAGAAAAGAAAGTGATAAAGAAGAACGATATATAAGAGAGTTTTGTGAGAAAAATTCATTGATATTTGAAATCTATGATTACTTTCCAAGAGATTTGAAAAATTTAGAAGCTAAGGCCAGAGAAGCAAGATATGAATTTTTTGAAAAAATGGTAGATAAATATAAGGCAAAATATTTGTTTACTGCTCATCATTCAGATGATCTTATTGAAACTATTTTAATGAAACTTGTAAGAGGTAGTACAATAAATGGATATAAAGGATTTAAAATAGAAGATAAAAGATCTACATATACTTTATGTAGACCGCTTCTTCTAGCTGACAAAAAAGAGATTATAAAATATTTAAAAGAGAAAAAACAAAAATATTTTATTGATAAAACTAATAAAATAAGCTTATTTACAAGAAATAGATATAGACTTAAAATTATTCCACTTTTAAGAAAAGAAAATCCTAATATAAATAATTCGTTTTTAGATTATTCTTTAGCAATAGATGAAATGAATAGTTATATAGATAAAAAAGTTGAAGATATTTATCTTGATATTGTTATAAATAAAAAAATAAATTTAGAAAAATTTAATAAAGAAGATATTATAATTAGAAAAAAAATATTAGAAAAATTTTTAGAAGAAGAATATGGATCAGATATAGTTGAAATAAATAAAAGGCATATAAATTCTATTCTAAATCTAACTGAAGATTATTCTGGTAAAAAGACATTAGATATGCCTTTTAATAAAGTTTTAGTAAGAGAATACAAAGAATTATATTTTTTTGTAGAAAATCATTATATTCAAAAAGAAGAAATTTTAGATAAAAATAAAGTTTTTAATATGTTTAAAATATATTTAGATAAAGATGGAAATTTAGATAATAATTTTGTTATGAGAATAAATAAAAAAGATATAAAATTACCTCTTATTATAAGAACTATTGAAGAAGATGATAGTATTATCTTAAATAATTTAGGAACAAAGAAAGTAAAAGATGTATTTAAAGATAGTAAGGTAAAAGAAGAAATAAGAAAATATTATCCAGTTATTACAGATAGTAATAATAAAATAATTTTTATTCCAGGCATAAAAAAATCCAACATACTTAAGAAAAAAACAGATAAGTATGATATAATAATCACATGTGAATTGAAGGAGGAAATATGAAAAATAAAAAAATAAATAAAGCTTTAGTACCATATATTAGTCTTTTATCAATAGCATTAGTAATTTTTATAGTGTTTTTGTTTACTAGATATAATCACAAAAGTATATCTTATTCAGAGTTATTAAAAAATATTAATGAAAATAAAATAGAAGAAATAGAGGTAACTCCTAATCAAAAAAATTCAATATATGTAATAACAGGTAGATTAAAGGGAGCTAAAGAATATGATAGATTTGTAGTAAAGACACCTTTATCTGATAATACACTAAATGAATTATTAGTTAAAAATGATAAGAAAGAATTACAATATAACTTAGTTATAAAAAGTGATACAAGTAAAAATGAATTAGTTTCTGTATTATTAAACTTTGGTCCAATAGTAGTTCTTTTAGCATTAGCAGGTTGGTTTATTACTAGTCAATTACAATCTGGAGCAAAAGGTTTAGAGTTTGGTAAGAGTACAGCTAAATTAAGTACTAAGCCAAAATTCAAATTTAAAGATGTAGCTGGATTAAAAGAAGAAAAAGAAGAAGTAGAAGAAATGATAGACTTCTTAAGAAATCCTAAAAAATTTAAAGTTATGGGAGCAAGAATTCCAAAAGGATTTTTATTAGTAGGTCCACCAGGAACTGGTAAAACTTTACTTGCTAAAGCTGTAGCAGGAGAAGCTGGAGTGCCATTTTTCTATATGAGTGGATCTGACTTCTTAGAATTATATGTTGGAGTCGGAGCTAGTAGAGTAAGAGATTTATTTAAAGAAGCTAAAAAAGCAGCACCATGTTTAATATTCATCGATGAAATAGATACAATTGGTAGAAGAAGAGGATCTGGAAATGGTGGAGGACACGATGAAAGAGAACAAACTTTAAACCAATTACTTAGTGAAATGGATGGATTTGAAGATAATGAAGGTGTTATTGTAATAGGTGCTACAAATAGAGCGGATGTATTAGATCCAGCTTTACTTAGAGCAGGAAGATTTGATAGACAAGTAACAGTTGATTTACCTAATAAAGATGAAAGATTCGATATTTTAAAAGTACATGCTAAAAATAAAGTTTTAGCAAATGAAGTAGATTTAAAAAATATAGCAGCTAGAACTCCTGGATTTAGTGGAGCTGATTTAGAAAATGTTTTAAATGAAGGAGCACTTTTAGCTGTTAGAAGAAATAAAGATCAAATAACAATGTTAGAAATAGATGAAGCTACTGATAGAGTGATTGGTGGACCATCTAAAAATTCTAAAAAATATACTGATCACGAGAAAAAAGTTGTTGCATATCATGAAGCTGGTCACGCTGTAATAGGTATTAAACTTAAAGATGCAGAACAAGTTCATAAAATTACTATCATTCCAAGAGGAGATGCAGGTGGATATACTTTAATGTTACCTAAGGAAGAAAAATATTTGGCAACTAAAAATGAACTTTTAGAAAGAATAGTTGGGTTATTTGGAGGACGTGCATCAGAAGAGATATATTTTGAAGATGTTACAACAGGAGCTCATAATGATTTTGAAAAAGCTACTAAAATAGCGAGATCTATAGTAACTGAATATGGAATGAGTAAACTTGGACCAGTTCAATATGAACATAGATCAAGTGGTTATTATTTAGGAGAAGATACTAGAGTTAAAAATTATTCTGATCATGTAGCGTTAGAAATAGATCAAGAAGTTCAAAAGATACTTCAAGAATGTTATGAAAAAGCTAAGAAGATAATAAAAGAAAATGATAAATTATTAAAACTTCTAGCTAATACTTTGTTAGATAAAGAAACTTTAAATAAAGAAGAAATAGATTCTTTAGTAGAAACTGGGAAATTACCAGAAGCAAAAGAAGAAGTAAAAGAAGAAACTGAGAAAGTTTCTAAAAAAGTAACTAAAAATAAAAAAGGAGAGTAAGTTTTTATAACTTACTTTTATTTAATATGAAAATTGGAAATGTAAATTTGAAAAATAATTTAGTATTAGCCCCTATGGCTGGTTATACTGACTTAGCTTTTAGAAAGTTATGTAAAGAATATGATTGTGGTCTTGTAGTTACAGAAATGATAAGTGATAAAGCTATTCTTTATGATAATAATAAAACATTAAATATGTTAAAAATAGATGAGTTAGAAAGACCTGTTTGTATTCAATTATTTGGTGATTCAGCTAAAAGTTTAAAAGAAGCAGCAGTTAAAATTTGTAAACTTGCAAAACCTGATATGCTTAACATTAATATGGGATGTCCCGTTCCTAAAATTGCTATTAGATCAAAAGCTGGTTCTTCTCTTATGAAATATCCAGAGTTAGTTGGAGAAATAATAAAAGAAGTAAGTTCTGCAGTTGATGTGCCATTAACTGTAAAAATTAGAACAGGTTGGGATTTAAACTCAATAAACTGTGTTAAAATAGCACAAATAGCAGAATTAAATGGTGCTAAAGCTATATTTATACATGGTAGAACTAGAAGTCAAGGATATAGTGGTAAAGCAGATTGGACTTTAATAAAAGAAGTTAAAGAGGCGGTTAATATTCCTGTTATAGGAAATGGTGATATTGAAACGTATCAAGATGCTAAAGAAAAATTAGAATATTCTAAGGTTGATGGTTTGATGATAGGAAGAGGATGTCTTGGAAAACCATATATCTTTAAAGAGATAAATGATTATTTAAATTATAATAAAATTCCAGATAACAAAACTGGAAAAGAAATAATAGATATAGCATTAAAACATATAGAATATGCTTTAGAAGAAAAAGATGAAAGACAAGTTGTACTTGAAATGAGATCGATACTAGGCTTTTATTTAAAAGGTATAAAAAATTCTAAAGAAATAAAAGTTGAAATAAATAAAATTAACAATATTTGTGATATAATAAACTTACTAAAAACATTTAAGGAGACTTTATAATATGAGTAGAAAAAGAATATTAGCATATATTTTAGATAGTATGGTTTTAATTCTTTTAGTAGCTTTTTTAACAGGACCAATTCAAGCAAATGATAAAAAAGTAAGTGAAGAATTTAAAAATTATAGTGAAAAAATAGTAAATTTAACAGCAGAATATATAAAAAATTCTTCTTCTAATGATGCTAAAAAATTATTAGAATTAGAAAATAGAATTAAAAATTTAAGCGAAAAAACAAAGAAAGATCAATATAAACATAGATACAGTTTATATTTCTTATCACAAAAAGTTATTATATTGTTGTTAACTATAGTATATTTTGTAATTTTTCCATTATTTAATAATGGTCAAACATTATTTAAAAAGATTTTTAAAATTAAAGTTGAATATCAAAATCTAACAAGTTTCTTATTAAGAGAAGAATTAGCAAGAAACTTTATTTGTACATCTTTTATATTATATTTGTTATCAGGAATTAATTATTCATTATTTTCTTTATATATAAAATATGTAACACCAATAACTTTATCTTTTATGCTAATTAATTTATTAGTATTTATAGTTAAGAAAAAAGCAATACATGATATAATATCAAAAACAAATGTAGTGGAGGTATAATGAGAACATTTTCAGAACAAGAAATTATTAGAAGAGAAAAATTAGATGAAATAAGACAAAACAGACAAGCTTATCCTGATAGATATGAATTAACACATAGTTTAAAAGAAGCATCTATTTTGGAAGATGGTACTACTGGTGTTAAAGTAGCTGGTAGAATAGTATTTGTTAGAAATATGGGAAAACTAAGTTTCTTAAAATTAAGAGATATAGATTCTGATTTTCAAGTGTCTTTTAAAAAAGATTTGTTAGGTGAAGAAGAATATAATTTCTTTAATAAATATATAGATATTGGAGATTTTATAGGAGTTGAAGGGGAAATATTCACAACCCATACTGGAGAAAAAACTTTAAGAGCAAATAGTTTTAAATTTTTAGGTAAAGCATTAAAACCATTACCAGAAAAATTTTTAGGATTAAGTGATCAAGAGATAAAATATCGTCAAAGATATGTAGATTTAATTACTAACGAAGAAACAAGAGAAAGATTTAAAACACGTTTCTTGTTTATTAGAGAAATTAGAAAATATTTAGATAGTCATGGTTATTATGAAATAGAAACTCCTATATTAACAACAGCTAATTCAGGAGCAGCAGCAAGACCATTTTTATCTCATCACAATGCGCTAGATATAGATGTATATTTAAGAATAGCTCCAGAAATGTATTTAAAAAGAGCTGTAGTAGCTGGTATTAATAAAGTTTATGAAATAGCAAGATGTTTCAGAAATGAAGGAATGGATGCTACACACTTACAAGATTTTACTATGATGGAAGTTTATCAAGCATATTTTAATTATGAAGATAATATGAAGTTTATTAGAGAACTTCTACAACATATAATTAAAGAAATATTTGGTACTTTAACGTTAACAATAGATGGTAAAGAAATTGATTTTTCTGGAGAATGGCCTAGATATTCTTTTAGAGATCTAGTGATGCAATATTCAAATATTGACATTAATATTTATAATACAAAAGAAAAATTATTAGCTAAAATAAAAGAAGATAATATAGAATTAGATAGTGATACTCCTATTGAAAATTTAGGATATGGAAATTTAATTGACTATCTATATAAAAAAGTAGCAAGACCTCATATTGTTGGACCTATATATTTAACTGAACATCCAATTAGTTTATCTCCACTTGCAAGAGCAAATGATGATAATAAACAAATTGCCGATAGATTCCAATTAGTAATAAATGGAGCAGAAGTTGTTAATGCATATTCTGAGTTAGTTGATCCAATAGAACAAGAAGAAAAACTTCTTAATCAACTTAAACTTAAAAATGAAGGTGATGAAGAAGCAATGGATATGGATTATGATTATATTTCTGCTATGGAATATGGTATGCCACCAATTTCTGGGTGGGGACTTGGAATTGATAGAATGGTTCAATTATTAACAAATGCAGATAATATAAAAGATGTAGTTATGTTTCCTCTTATGAGGCCAGAAAAAGATAATTAATAATAAAAAACTTCCAAATTGGAAGTTTTATTTTTTTGTAATTTCTTCTAAGAAAAAACCTTCTTTTTTATCATATTTTAAAATATAATCTTTTCTTTTTTCTATTTTTACTTTAATATCTGTTGGTCCAACATTTGTAGTAACTGTTTTATACATGATTCCAGGTCTAGTAAAACTTGCTCCTACAGAAAGTATATGTTCTCCTTCTTCTATAAATATGTATCCTTTAAAACTCGCTTTTGAATATTGTGGAATTTTTTCATCTACTGTATAAACTGTTGTTGCACTACTAACTATATGACTTGAAGCATGAAATTTAATTGTTGAAATATCCGGGTTTTCTTCTCTAAATTTTTTATCTGCTTCTTGTCCCTTTTTTAAAAATATTATGTTAAAAATAGTTATTGCAATCATTATTGCAATAATACCACCTATAATAAAAATTTGCATATTATTATTTATCTCCTTCTTTTTTTACTATTTTTGCTTCTGGTATGAATTCATTGTTTTTAGTTTGTTTTTTGATATCTTCAATTAATTGGTAAAATTTATTAACACCTAAAGGTGCACAATCTAGAATTTTTTTTGTATCTTCATCTTTTTCATATAAATATAAATCTATAACAGAATTATCTACTATTTTATATCCATAAAATGTTTTTGATAAATCAATTTCTTCTTTTAATTTATTGTTTTGATAATATTTAAGATATTTGTTTTCTAGTTCGATTTTTATATTTTCTTTAAAAATAGAAGAATATAAAAGATATAAACTACTTAAAACAAGAGTTAGATAAAATACCCATACGTAGTCAGGTGCTTTTTCTGTAACGAACCAATATACAATATAATTGATAAAAAGGATTGCTACAAGTGCAAGTATCAGACTCCAAATTAAAGATAAAAAATTTCTTTTATATATTTTCATCTCTTCCTCCTTATATTTTATTATATAAGATTGTTGATTTTATTTAAAGAGATTTTATGGTATTATTATATAAGGTAAAAGAGGTGTATATGCAGGATTATAAAAATTTAGATTTTATAAATAATCTAAAAAAAACTATAGATAAAACCATAAGAGATTTGATAGATATTAAGGAGTGTCTTTGACTTAGATAGCTATGATGTAAAAATTAAAAATTTAGAAGAAGAAGTAAATCAAGAAAATTTTTGGAATGATGCTAATAATGCTAGAAATGTTATGTCTAAATTAAATAATTTAAAAAAGACTAAAGAAGAAATAAATTTAATTGAATCTAATATAGAAAGTTTTCAAGACCTTATTGAAATAAGCAACGAGGAAGAAATAATTAATTTATTTAAAGAAATAGAAAATGATATATTAAGAGTTGGAGAATTAAAACTTCTTACTTTATTAAACAACGAATATGATAATGAAGATGCAATATTTGAAATACATTCAGGAGCAGGTGGAACAGAAGCGTGTGATTGGGTTTTGATGCTTAGTAGAATGTATCAAAGATATTTTGATAATAATGACTTTAAAGTAGAAATACTTGATTATTTAGATGGGGATGAAGCCGGTTTAAAATCTATAACATTTTCAGTAAAAGGTGAATATGCATACGGGTTTTTAAAATCAGAAATAGGTGTACATAGATTGGTGAGGATATCACCTTTTGATTCAAACGCTAGAAGACATACATCTTTTGCCTCAGTACTTGTAACGCCTCTTATTGATAAAGATATAAATATTGAAATAAATCCTAATGATTTAAGAATAGATGTTTATAGATCGAGTGGAAAAGGTGGACAAGGAGTAAATACAACAGATTCTGCCGTAAGAATTACACATCTACCTACAAATATTGTGGTTACTTGTCAAAGTGAAAGAAGTCAAATTCAAAATAAAGAAACTGCATTAAAACTATTAAAAAATAAATTATATTTATTAGAACAAGAAAAACAAGAACAAGAAAAAAATTCTAATTATAAAGAACAAAAAAATATAGAATTTGGTTCTCAAATAAGAAGTTATGTTATGGCTCCATATCAACTGGTAAAAGATCATAGAACTAACTATGAAGAGACAGATGTAGAAAAAGTTATGAATGGTAAAATAGAAAATTTTATAGAAGAATATTTAAAAAAGGGAAAGAATGAAAAAGAAAATATTTAATTTAATTTTAGGTTCGTTATGTTGTGCCATTGGATACAACTTTTTTATGCTAGAAAATAATTTTGTAGTAGGAGATGTATCTGGTCTTGCTATTGTAGTAAACAAATTTTTAGGAATAGATATTAATTTGTTTATTATGTTTACTACAATTTTACTTATTATTATAGCGGTTATTTTTTTAGAACAAGAAGATTTTTACAATATGTTAATTGGTACGATATTAATACCAATATTTATTTATTTAACTTCTTTTATAAAATTAAATTTAGAATTAACTTTACCTATATCTACAGTATGTGCAATTACATTAACTGGTATAGGAAGTGGTCTTATATATAAAACTGGTTTTTCTAAAGGAGGAAGTGATATTGTAGCATTAATACTTTATAAAAAGACTAATCTATCACTTGCTACTGCAAATATTTTAACAGATGGATTTATAGTTTTTTTAGGTTTATTTGTTTTTGGAGTTAATTTGTTTATTTATAATTTATTAATACTTTATATAACTGAAAGAATAGTAGATTATATGTTAATTGGAGTTAGTGACTCTAAACTTTTTTATATAATTACATCAAAAGATAAAGAAGTAAAAAAGTATTTAATTAATAATTTATATTTAGGAGTTACAGAAATATATACTAATAATAATGAAAAGTGTTTGCTTTGTTTAATAGAAAATGAAAAGTTTTATATGCTTACTAAAGGTTTAGAAAAAATAGATAAAAACATTGTTATATCAGTAAGTGACGCTTATGAAACTTATGGAGGTTATAGATGAAAAAAGCTTTTAAATGGATAGTTTTTGTTTTTACCACTTTTTTAAGTGCAGTAGTTTTTAATATGTTTTATGAGCCATTAAGAATAGTGGCTGGAGGAAGTAGTGGAATAGGTATTTTACTAAAAAGTTTGTTTTTTATCGATCCATCTATAACAATTTTAATTATTTCCCTTGTTATAGTTAGTATTGCTTTTTTCTTTTTACCAAAAGAAAAGATATTAAGTTCAATACTTGCTAGTATATTACTTCCATTTTTTATAAAAATAACAGCTAATATACCAAATGCATTTGAAATTGGTATAACTGAACCACTTATGATAGCCGGTATTGCAGGGCTTATAAATGGTTTTACTACGGGAATAGATTCTAAGAATGGTTTTAATTCTGGTGGTATAACATTACTTTCTGAAGTAATACATGAAAAAACATATATACCAATGGTTAAAATAAGCAATACTATTAATACTATTATTGTAATAACTGGTGTTTTTGTTAATAAAAATGTTATGAATTTAATATATGCTTTGATTGTTATTTTTGTAGCTAGATATGTTTATGATAGAGTTTTTTTAGGAATATCTAGTAATAAAGCATTTTATGTTATAACTAATGAAGATAAAAAAGTAGAAGATTTCTTAAAAAAAGAAGGTTATGGAGCAACACTAATTCAAGTAAAAGGTGCATATAGTAGAAAAGATGACCAACTTATTATGAGTGTAGTTCCAACTATTAAATATAATTATGTAAAAGATACTATTAAAGAAATAGATAAAGAAGCCTTTATGATAGTAACAGATTCTTATCATGTCAAAGGTGGGGTATAGACAAAGTCATGAAAAAATAAATAAATATTATTAAACTAATATTTCAATAGTGTTAAAATTGAAAAGAGGAGTATATGGAATTAATAAATATAAAAGATGTTAATGTTAAGTATCCTAATGGAGTTTATGCTATTAAGGATTTTTCTGTTTCGATAAAAAAAGGTGATTTTGTTTTTGTTATTGGAAAAACAGGAAGTGGTAAATCAACATTTATAAAAATGTTATATAGAGAAGTTAAACCATTTAATGGAGAAATAATATTAAGTGGTTTAAATGTAGCTAAATTAAAAAATAATAAAGTATATAAAATAAGAAGAAAACTAGGGGTTATATTTCAAGACTACAGACTTTTAGAAAAACTTACAGTATTTGAAAATGTAGCTTTTGCTTTAGAAGTAGTAGGTACTGAAAAGAAAAAAATTCAACCTAAAGTATTAAAAGCTTTAGAAGTAGTAGGATTAAAAAATAAAACTAGATCTTTTCCTACACAGTTATCCGGAGGAGAACAACAAAGGGTTGCAATAGCAAGAGCTATAGTTAACAGTCCTAAATTGCTTATTTGTGATGAACCAACAGGAAATCTTGATCCAGAAAAAAGTATGGAAATAATGGATATTTTAAATAATATTAATAAGACATTAGGAACTACTATTATTATGGCTACTCACGATAAAGCAATAGTAAATAGTATGAAAAAAAGAGTTTTAGTAATCAAAAATGGTAAATTATCAAAAGACTCTGAGAAAGGAGTGTATAACGATGCAGATCTTTAGAATGTTACAAAGAGGAATAAGAGATGCTTTTAAAAGTGTTGTAAGAAACTTTTCTTTATCAATAGCGTCTATAGTTTGTGTTAGTATTACTCTTTTTATAGTATCTGTTGCTATTATACTTAGTGCTAACGTAAATAATTTTTCTACAAATATTAAAAAAGATGTTACTATTATAGCTTTTTTAGAAAAAAAATCAGATAAAAATGCTATACAAAAAGAATTAAATGAATTAAAAAATATAGCAAAAGTAGAGTTTGTATCAAAAGTAGATGCTAAAAAAGAACTATCTGATTCATCGTCTCAATTTAAAGAATGGTTAAAAGATTGGAGTGATGATGATTTACCACTTAAAGATAGTTTTAAAATAAAAGTAAGTGATTTAAAACAAATAAATGATACAGTTAGTAAAATAGAAGTAATTAAAGGAATAAGTAGTGTTAATTATGGTAAAACAACCATTGAAAAAATGTTAACAACTTTTGAAGTTGTTAATAAACTTATGTATACTACGGTAATAATATTGATAGTAGTTACTATTTTCTTAATTATAAATACTATTAAATTAACAATTTATTCAAGAAAAAGAGAAATTGAAATAATGAGAGTTGTTGGAGCAAGTAACTTTGCAATTAAATTTCCATTTGTTGTAGAAGGAATGGTTCTTGGATTTATTGGTAGTGTAATACCTATATTACTTACAATTTATTTATATACTTATCTATATAATAGATTTCAAGGAAATATATATTCTAATATAATTAAATTAATGTCACCAAGTAGTTTAGTGTACACTGTATCATTAATTTTAGTTATAATTGGAGTAATAGTTGGTATGCTTGGTAGTAGTGGAGCAGTAAGGAAATATTTAAAATTATGAAAAAGTTATTTAAATTCTCAATACTTTTATTTATAGTTTTTATCTCAAATAGTATTCATGCTATAACACTTGGCGAATATGAAGCAAAACTTAATCAATATAAAGCTGAATTAAATAGTAATAATGCTAAAATAAATTCTACAAATAATGCTATAGTATCAGCTAATAATAAAATAATAACTATTAATAATGAAGTTAATTCTTTGTTAAAAGAAAAAGAAGTGATTATTAAAGAGATGGAAGATAATAAAGTTGAAATAGAAAAATTAAAAAAGAAAACAAAAAAATTAATCGAATATTATCAGATGTCTCAAAGTGGAAATTTTTATTTAGATTATATTTTTGATTCAAAAGATATTTCTACTTTTATATATAGATATTCGGTAGTAGATCAATTTTTGGAATATACAAAAAACACTACAGAAAGTTTAACTTCAACTATAAAAAAACAAGAACACAGACAAAAAGATATTATTGCTATTCAAGGAAAACTTGCTAATAAAAAGAACGAATTAGATAGTCAAATAGTAAAACTTGGAACTGATAAAGCTCATTTATTAGAAGGTGGAGTTAGTATTAAAAAACAAGTTGAACAATATGATGAAATAGTTAATTATTATAAGAAAAAAGGTTGTAAATCAAATCACGTTATTGGAGTTGATTGTGCAAGAGACTATGATGCAGGAATATTTAGAAGACCTATGAGACAAGGTTATGTTACTGGTTATCAAGGAGATTTAGCTACATATGGTTATTTTCATCAAGGTGTAGATATCAGTAGTAGTAATAAAAGAGAACCAATATATGCAGTAGCTAATGGTAAAGTAGTAGCAGTGTATACTGATGGTTATGGTGGAAAAACTGTTATTATGACACACTATAAAGATGGTAAGTACTACACTTCTGTTTATATACACATGGATTCTTATGGACCAAAAATTAGAGTTGGAAATGATATAACGAGTGATGATTTGATCGGATATATGGGATCTAGCGGTTGGGCAACAGGACCACATTTACACTTAGAAATAGTGCCATGTAGATATTATTTTGATAATGTATGTCGTAATTGGTGGGCAAAAGATAAGTATATAAGAGATTTATCAGCTAGTGGATATAGAGGAGCTTATAATTATATATCTTTACCAAATCGAAAATACGAATGGTTTAGAGGTAGATAATTTTACATATTTATATAAAAAATAGAGTTATTAATTATAAAAGTAACTCTTTTTTTATATAATAATTTTAGTGATATTATGAAGAATAAGAAAAAATTTTTAATAGTAATTATAGGTTTATTTTTAATAATTTTAAGTTTTATCATAGAAAAAATAGATAATTATGATAAAAATTATACTTATTTAAATTTATCTGAATATATAGTTAACAATAATGTTAATTTCTTAAATGATGAAAAATTTTTTGTTGATAATAATTTAAAAGAATTAACAAGTGAAAATTTAGATGTATTAAAAAAAATATATAAAGAAGAATGTGATAACTTAGAAAAAAACAATCTAAAAAATATTAATTGCATTCAGAGAGGAAACTATGAATAATAATATTGAAATATTAGATATATATGAACAAGAAAAATTAGAATTAAAAAAATTTTATGATAAATTATTATTTAATATTACTTATGTAGTTGGAATTTTATTACCAATATTTTTCTTTGTTTTTATAGTTTCTTTAAATAGTAATGTTTTAATAAGAAAAAAAATAGGTATATTAAGTGGTGTTATTAGTTCTTTTATTTTTATCTTTTTGTTATATATACTAATTACAAAGTATAAAAAAATAAAAATTAATAATACTTTTATAAAATTTTCACTTTATTATCTAGTAGTATTATCAACACTGTTTTTCTTGTATCAAAAAAATTCTTGGTTAAAAAAGTACATATTAGAAGAAACTAGATATACTCCTAAATATCAAATTATAGCAAAATGGTTATACAATAACTAAATATTGCAATTATTAAAAAAAACTATATAATACAACCTTATAAGAAAGAGGTGTGTATATGATAGATAAAGACGCTTATAGTTATATGATAGAGAGATTTTTAGCATATAAATATAGAAAAGATCATAATATTTTATATAGTGATGATTTAACTATACCAGAACAATTAGTTAAAGATTATTTTGATGTTAAAAGATCTTATAATTTAAATGATAAAGAATTTATTAAAAATTATGTTATGAATGAATTAAAATTTGAAGATGCTGATCATAGTAGTACTCAAAAAGAAGGTATGAAAAATTTATATAGTTTTCTTGTTAATGAAGAAATAGAAAATTTAAATTTTTATACATTAAAATTATTTCACAAAAAATTATTTGAATTTGAAAAATTTTCTGAATATGGAGGAGATTTTAGAAAAGCTCCAGCTTATTTAAAAGCTGATCCTACTAATCTATGTGCATGGGAAAATATATATCAAGAAGCTCTTTATTTAAATAAAGTTATAGCTTCTATGCAAGAAAGAGCTGTAAAATTAAAAGAAAATGAATCGGAGGAAGATATATTATCTTTTATTTACGACACTGTTAAATTAAGTGCTGATATGCTTTTAGTTCATCCTTTTGTAGATGGGAATGGAAGAACTATAAGAGCCTTGACTAATAAGTTATTTATAGATTCTGGTATACCACCAGTTTATGTAACTCCAACAGAAAAAACGGAATATATTAAAGCTTTAACTAAAGGTAGAGAAACAAATGATTATTCTGAATTATATGGTTTTTATTTATATAAAATATGTGATTCTATAGTGGTTTTAGATATAAATAAAGAAATTGAAAAAGAACATGTTAATCATGATGAAGTAAGAAGAGAAGAAAGTGGAAAAAAATTAATTAAAATTTTAAAAGATAGAATGGATTCTTTGAAAGAATCTAATTAAATTTGTCATTTTAAATATATTTTAATTTTAATATATTAATTGATGAATTTTAATGTTATATAATAATAATATGAAAAAGATATTTATAATGATAAGTTTATTTATAATAATAGGGTTTTCAGCATATTTACTAATAGATAATATGCTTCTTTTAGATAATTCTGTTGTAAAGGATAAAAAATTTGTTTTAGAAGTACATAAAAAAGAAAAGTTATCTAATGTTTTAAAGTTAGAAGAAAAAATATTAGATGATAGAGAATTGTTTTATGAAGAAATAGGTGAAAAGAAAATATCATTCATATATTTAAATAAAAATAAAAAGAAAAGAAAAGCTGAAATTAAATTAAATATAGTTGATACTATAAAACCACTTGTTTTTGGAGCTAACTATTTTAAATCATATCAAGGAGTAAAAAAAGATTTTGCTAAAAATTTTCTTATTTTGGATAATTATGATAGGGAAGTTAAAAAAGTAGTAGAAAATGATATAGATTTTGATAAGTTAGGTAAATATAAACTGATTTTAAAAGCAACTGATAATTCTAATAACATAACTATTAAAGAATTTACTGTAGAGATAGTAGAAAAACCAAAAGATAATAAAGAAACTAGTAAAACAGTTAAAAGAGTTGGTGTTAAATATGAAGATATTTATACTGAATATAAAAATAATAAGACAAAAATAGGTATAGATATATCTAAGTGGCAAGGTAATGTTGATTTTCAAAAACTAAAAGAAGCAAATGTTGAATTTGTTATGATAAGACTTGGTTATCAAACTGGTTTTGGTAAAGAGTTAGTATTAGATAAGTATTATGAACAAAATATTAAATTAGCAAATAAATATGGTATTAAAGCAGGAGTATATTTTTATTCTTATGCTAAAAATACTAATGATGCTAAAAAACAAGCTGAATTTATAAAAAAACATATAAAAAATTATAAAATAGATATGCCTATAGCATTTGACTTTGAAGATTGGAAAAATGTAGAAAAAGCAAAATTAAGTATTTATGATATTAATAAAAATGCTAAGACATTTTTAGACGAAATAAAAAAAGATGGTTATCAAGTTTTAAATTATGGATCTAAATATTATTTAGAAAATATATGGAATATAGATTATCCTACTTGGCTTGCTCATTATACTAACAAGACAAATTACTCTAAAGATTATAAAATGTGGCAACTTACAGAAAATGGTTTAATTTCCGGTATTCAAGGTTTTGTAGATGTAAATGTGCTTTACGAATAAGGAGAAATTATGAAAAATTTTATAAAATCTTTAAGATTTGTATGGAAATATTCCAATGGAATAAAATCAAAAATTTTATTCCTTCTTATTGTTAATATAATAAATATTTCTTTAAGAATAGCTCTTCCTATGGTTTCAGCTCAAGTAATTATAAAATTAACAATTGGAGCTTATAACGAATTAATATATTGGGGGGTTATAGCATCACTAATATCATTTGTAGAAAATGTTACATATTACTTTTCGAGAACAAGAATGAGTTTTGTGTATCAAAATTTATATAAGAAAATAACGAGAGATATAGCAGAAAATATACTTAAAATTACTAACGATGGATTAGATAAAGCAGGAAGTGGTAAGTTTTTACAAAGAATAAGTAGTGATACTGACAAATTATCAGATATTTTTTATATAGTATTTGATGTTTTTGGTGATGTTTTTATTCATATTGGTAATTTTGTAGCTATTTTTATTCTTAATTATATAGCTGGTATATTTGTTGTTTTTATGCAAATAGCTTTAATTATCGTAGAAAATATTAGAGCTTCGAAAAAAGAAAAATTAGATAAAATTTCTAGAAAATCTAGAGATAAACTTTTTACTACAGTTTCTGAACTAGTAAGAGGTGCAAGAGATATAAAAATGCTTAATAGTGAAAAAGATTTTCTGTCAAAATTTGATACGAATGTTGATGATTATTCTAAAAAATATTTAAATTTAAGAATTGTTCAATATAATTGGAGATTGCTAAGTTGGTGTTTAAATAACTTTTTATTTTTAATATTTACTATAATTTTAGCTATTATAATTAAAGAAAAATATGTTGTTGCAGCAACGGCTGTAGTTTTATATAGTTTACTACGTAATACAAATGGTTTTTATTATTTAGTAGGAGATTTAGTGAGCTATTTTAAAGATTTTGATGTTTCTAGAAATAGACTGGAAGAAATTCTTACAAGTAATGTTTATCCAAAAGAAAAATTTGGTAATGTTCATTTAGATAAAATAAATGGTGATTTTGAGTTTAGAAATGTAAGTTTTTCGTATGGTAAAAATCAAGTCTTAAAAGATTTAAGTTTTAAAATAGATGCAAATACTACAGTTGCATTTGTAGGGAAAAGCGGAACTGGAAAAACTACAATATTTAATTTGTTAGTTAAAATGTATGATGTAGATTCTGGCAAAATTTTAATTGATGATCAAGATATAACTAAACTTGATAAAGATACTATAAGAGGAAATATTACTATAATTGGTCAAAGTCCATATATATTTAATATGACTATAAAAGAAAATTTACAATTAGTGAAAAATGATTTAACTGATGAAGAAATGAAAGAAGCTTGTAGACTTGCTTGTTTAGATAGGTTTATCGATAGTTTAGAAAATAAATACGATACTATTATCGGAGAAGGTGGGGTTAATTTATCAGGTGGTCAAAGACAAAGACTTGCTATAGCAAGAGCTCTTATTCAAAAGACTGAAATAATTTTATTTGATGAAGCTACTAGTGCTCTTGATAATGAAACTCAATATGAAATACAGAAAGCTATTGAAAATATGGAAGGTGAATATACTATTTTAATAATAGCGCATAGATTATCTACTATAAAAAAAGCTAATAAAATATTTTATTTAGAAAAAGGTAAAATAATAGATAGTGGAAGTCATGAATATTTAATAGAAAATTGTAGTTCATATAAACATTTATATGAAACTGAAATAGAAAAAGATTAGAGGATGTATGTTTAATTTAGTATCAAAATATTCTCCTTCCGGAGATCAACCAGAAGCTATAAAAAAATTGGTGGAAGGTGTTAAAAATAATGAAAAAAATCAAGTTTTACTTGGAGCAACAGGTACAGGTAAAACTTTTACTATTGCTAATGTTATTAAAGAAACAGGCAAAAAAACATTAGTTCTTGCACACAATAAAACTTTAGCAGGTCAATTATATAGTGAATTAAAAGAACTTTTTCCAAATAATCATGTTGAATATTTTGTAAGTTACTATGATTATTATCAACCAGAAGCATATGTAGCATCTACTGATACTTATATAGAAAAAGATTCATCAATTAATGAAGAAATAGATGAGTTAAGACATTCTGCTACTTCATCTTTGTTAAGTTATGATGATGTTATTGTCGTAGCTAGTGTATCTTGTATTTATGGAATAGGTGAAGTTGAAGAATATAAAAATCATATGTTGACTTTAAGTCAAGGGATGAAAATATCAAGAGATGATGTGTTAAAAAAACTCGTAGATATGCTTTTTGAAAGAAATGATTTTGATTTTAAAAGAGCTACTTTTAGAGTTAGAGGAGATACTGTTGATATTATCCCTGCTAGTGAATTTCAAACTGCTATTAGAGTTGAATTTTTTGGAGATGAAATAGATAGAATATCAGAAATTGATGTAGTAACAGGAGTTATAAAAAATGATAAAAAAAATGTTTCTATATTTCCAGCAAGTCACTTTGTAACAAGCCATGAAAAAATTTTAAAAGCAGAAAAAGAAATAAAAAAAGATTTAGCAATTAGTTTAGAAAATTTTAAAAATAAAAATAAGTTTTTAGAAGAACAAAGATTAAGAGAAAGAACTAATTACGATCTTGAAATGTTAAAAGAAACAGGAATGTGTAGTGGTATAGAAAACTATTCTAGATATTTTGATGGAAGAAAACCAGGAGCTGCTCCGACTACATTACTTGATTTCTTTGGAGATGATTTTTTATTAGTGGTAGATGAATCACATGTTACACTTCCACAAGTTAGAGGGATGTATAACGGAGATAGAGCTAGAAAAGAAATACTAGTAGAATATGGTTTTAGATTACCTTCAGCACTTGATAATAGACCTTTAAGATTTGAAGAATTTACAAGTAAAATAAAACAAGCTATTTATGTATCTGCAACACCAGGGGATTATGAATTAGAACTTGTTGATAATAAAGTTATAGAGCAAATTATTAGACCAACTGGACTTCTAGATCCTATAATTGAAGTTAGAAAGACTGAAAATCAAATATTTGATCTTGTAAATGAAATAAGAGATAGAATAGCAAAAAACGAAAAAGTTTTAATTACAACTTTAACTATAAAGATGTCTGAAGAATTAACTGAATATTTAAGATCTTTAGATATTAAAGTAGCATATCTACATTCTGAAGTAAAAACATTAGAAAGATTACAAATAATACATGATTTAAGAAGTGGTAAATATGACTGTATAGTAGGTATCAATTTATTAAGAGAAGGTATAGATATTCCTGAAGTTAGTTTAATTGCAATACTTGATGCTGATAAAGAAGGATTCTTAAGAAGTAATAGAAGTCTTATTCAAATTATTGGTCGTTGTGCAAGAAATGCAAATGGTAAATGTATAATGTATGCAGATAAGATTACTAATTCTATGGAATATGCTATTAATGAAACTAAAAGAAGAAGAACTATTCAAGAAGAATATAATAAAGTTCATGGTATAATTCCAAAAACAATAGAAAAATCTATAAAAGAAGTTATTAGCAATGTTAGTACCAATACTAGTAAAAATAAGAAAAAATCAATTAATGATGAAAATTTAAATATAGAAGAATTAGAAAAAGAAATGAAGAAAGCAGCAAAAGAATTAGATTTTGAAAGAGCAATGCAACTTAGAGATATAATTTTTGAGTTAAAATTACGTTAATAATTATATGAATAGGAAAAGAATATATTTCTTTTTTCTCTTCTAATATTTATATTTTTTTTAATTTTTCTTATATCACTTTCAAACAGACATTATAAATATGTAGTTAAAACTTCTCAAATTACTAAAAATGTATTGCTAATTGTAAAAGGAGATAAAGTTTTAAAATATATAATTTATACAGAATCAAAATGTTCAAAACTTAACTTAGAATCTTTAAAATTAATCTATAAAAATAATTATTCTAATATTAAAGGTATAAAATATGTTATAGAGTATGATGATTTAAAACAAATTTTAAAAATATATTTAGATATAGATTTTACAAAGGTTGATTTGGATGAATTAACAAGTAAAAGAATATTATTAACTAAGGAGGTAGAATATCTATCTTTATCTTATGTTGAAAATTTATTGTTAAAAGAAGGTTATAAAAAAGAAAGATAATTTTTATCTTAATTTTAGTGTTTACATCACCATGTTTAAATTGTTATAATGATGATAGGAGGAATTATGAAAAAATTATATTTAGGATTAGTTTTATTAATTGCATTTTCATTAACAGCATGTTTAGGAGCAAAATCTTATACTTATAAATTAAAAAATTCTAAAACAGAATCTACAGTAGTTTTAACAGCTAAAGGTAATAAATTAGTTAAATATACAACAAATACAACTGTAGATTATTCAAAAGACATAACAGCAGCTAAATATACAATAGAACAAGCAAGAGCAGCATTAAAAAAATCTTTTGATAGTTTATATAATGTAAATGGTATAAAATATTCTTTTGAATATACTGATAGTAAAATATTAAAATTAAAAGTAGATATTGATTATACAAAAGCTAACTATAGAGAACTAGCTAAAAGAGGATTAATCGATAGAGCAGATGCTAAATACATTGATTTTAAAGCAACTGAAAAGAATTTATTATCAAGTGGATATAAAAAAGCGAAATAAAAATATCTCTATTTTAGAGATATTTTTATTTTTCTTTAATTCCTTGATATGTGTTTCTTCTTTTTAATTCTTTATCTATTTCGTTTAATACGATAAATTTTTTGTGTGTCCAACTAGGTTCTATTGTAAGTTCTTTGTTTGGATCTCCAGTCAATCTATAAAGAACAATATCTTTGTTTAAAAGTTCTATTTGATCACAAACGATATCTACAAATTCATTTAAAGTTAAAATATGAAATGGATTTTCTAAATATTCTTTACTAAGTTTTGTACCTTTTTCGATAAACAACATGTGTATTTTAATACCATCAACTTCAAGTTTATTTACAAATTTTATTGTTTCTAGCATATCTTCTTTTGTTTCATTTCTGAAACCATTAATAATATGAACAACTGTGTTTATATTTCTTTTTTTTAGTTCATTACAAACTTTAATTATTTCGTCTAATTCTTCAAATCTGTTTAAATCTTTTCTAGTTCTTTCGTGAATTGTTTGAAGACCAAGCTCAACAGTTAAAAAAGTTTTTTTATTTAACTCTTCTAGATAATTTAAAATATCATTATCTATTGCATCAGCTCTAGTAGAAATATCTATTCCAACAACATCTTTCATATTTAAAAATATTTCAAATCTTTTTTTTAGGTTAATAACACTATCATATGTGTTAGTATTCGCTTGAAAATATGCGATATATTTAGCATCTTTCCATTTTGTTTTAACTTTTTTAACTCCTTCATTAAATTGTTCTAATAAATTTTTTTGTTTATCTCCACCAAACATAGAAGAACCAGCTAGACAAAAAGTACAACCACCATATCCTTTTTTACCATCTATATTAGGACAAGTAAAATTAGCATTAAGGGATATTTTAGCTATTTTAGTACCAAATTTATTTTTGTAAAATTCATCTAAACTATTATATCTTTTGTTCATTAAATTAACTCCAAATATAATGCAGATAAGAAATGAACGGGATATTTTTTTATTATATTAATTATTTTTTCTATATTCATATTTAGACATTTACATATAATTGTAATAATTTCTTCGTCTGTAAAAGAATTAACTGAATTTAATTTGTTATATGTTAAATGTTTTTTTTGACTTAATCTATATACAGTATTTTTTAGATTTTCGTTAAATTTATTAATAGTATATAATTTTGAATTATTCAATTTGAATATATTTGCAGTATTTTCTATTAAATTAAAAAAATAATCTTTATTATCATCTTTTAAAATGTTAGAAATATATGGTATTTTATCAACTAAAATTTCTAAACTATCATCAGATCTTATGTATTTTAACAAATCATCAATATATTTTTTATTAATTGAATTATAAAATTTATCAAGTTCTTTATTATGAAAATAATATGTGTTACCTTCAATCTTTTTAAAATACTTTAATGTTTCGTAGTAAGCTTTATCAATTAAATATTCTTTATCATACTTTTGTATATCTCTTGCTAATCTTAATATATGTTTTTCGCCATCTAAATTTAAATCTGCTAAAAAATAATCTTCTTCTTTTTGGCCATATTTCTTTTTAAAATTATGATTTAAAAATCTATTAAAATCTTTTGGAGTTATTTGAGATTGATATATTAAATTTCCTTGTAATTCAACTTCTAAATAATAATCATTAAAAATATAATCTTTAAAATTCAAATTTTTTATTAAAAATTTCTTTTTATCAAGTACTATTCCTTCGTAATATTTTTTTAATAATTTATAATTAGTATATAAAAAAATATTAATAAAAGATGCTTCATCACTTATTAAATGTTTTGGTTCAATTTTTAGTTTTTTTAATGCTTTTAATACTCCGTATTGATAAGCTAATAGTCTTGTGTTAGTAAAAACTTTTATTTCTTGCATATTATCACCTATTCAATTATATCATAACTATAATTCTTGTGGTATAATCTTATAAGAGAATAGAGGGATTATGGATAAGGTTAAAGATAGTTTTATTTTAGATCAAAGCAAAAAAACATCTAATATAGATTCGATAATTCAAGGTGAAAGATATAGATTTACAGTTTTAACTGAAAGGCTTATTAGACTTGAATATAATGCAAATTCAAAGTTTACTGATAATTTAACCGCATCTATTAGAAATAGAAATTTTGTTAAACCTGAATTTAATATAATTGATAGTTCTACGACACTTGAAATAAAAACTAAATATTTTCATATAGTTTATGAAAAAGAAGCGCCTTTAGTTGGACCAAAAAGTAATCCTTCAATGTACTTTTATGCAAAAATTAACAACACTGATGAAGTTTGGTACCCGAATAAAAGAGATACTGAAAATATAAAAGGAAATTATAGAAGTTTAAATGATAATCAAAATGGTGAAACTTTATTTTCAAGAAGTAAATATGCTGTTGTAGATGAAAGTCTATCACCAATTATAACGGAAAACGGATATTTTACTTTTACAGATAATAAGACAGATATTTATTTGTTTGTTTATAATAATGATTTTTCATTAGCTTTACAAGATTATTTAGCATTAACTGGTAAAGCAAGTTTAATACCTAAATATGCTTTTGGAAATATTTTGCTTGATAATAGGAAAGTTAATTCTGATTCAGTTATTAAAACAATAGAAGAATTTAAAAATAAAGATATTTATTTATCTAGTTATATACTTGGTGATTTTGCAACGGATAATACAGTGTTTTTATTTGATAAAGAAAGATTTGAAGCACCTAAAGATTTAACTAGTAAAATTCATAAAATGGGAATATTTATCGGTTTAAAAGTTAATCCTTCAAAAGGTTTTAATGAAAAAGAATTAAACTATGTAGAACTTAGAAAATATTTGTCTCCTGATCTTAATAATATAATCCCATGTGAAGGAAATGATGCTAAATTTGTAGATACATATATTAAATCTCTTATAAGACCTATAAAAGAAAATGGTATAGATTTTATAATGAACGATTATGAAGGTGATGTTTATAATATGTGGGGACTTAATCACTATACATATTTAAATGAAGCTAGAAAAGAATCGACAAGAGCTTTTATAATTTCTAAAAATTCTACAATATCACCACATTTATATCCGATTACTTATACAGGAGATTTTATATCAAGTTTTGAAAATTTAGAAAAAATAGTTGAAAGACAAAATGCTTACTATGCTAATTTATCTATAATGCAAGCAAACTTATTAAATGGTAGTAAAAACTATATAAATAATCCAAATTTATATATAAGATCTCTTCAATATAATGTTTTTTCTCCAGCTAATATTATTCAATTTAGTGATTTAAAATATAATATTTCTAAACCATGGGAATATGGTGGAGAATATTTAAATTTATCTAAAGAACTTTTTAATTTAAGACAAAGGTTAGTGCCATTTTTATATTCTGAATATTATAATTACACTAATAAGGGATTCTTGATGTTTCAACCTTTATATTTTTCTATGCCAGATGCTTTAAAATATAAAGATTATAAAAGAGAATATTATTTAGCTAACACATTCTTAATAGCTCCAATTGTAAAAGATTTTGTTAAATCGACAAGATATAGTAAAGTAGATTATTTTTTACCAAAGGGTAATTGGTATAATTACTTTTCTTCAGAATTTTATGAAGGTGCAAAAAAGTATAGTAGTTATTTTAGAATAGATGAATATCCAGTGTTTGTAAGACCTGGATCTGTCATAGTTAAAAATAATGATTTATATCCATATAGTTACACTAATCCTAAAAATTTACTTATTGAATTTTTCCCAGGAGCAGGTAAAAGTTATGTTCTTTATGAAGATGATGGAATAAGTCAAAAATATTTAGAAGGTAACTATATGAAAACTCAAATATCATATAGAAATGAATTAAAAGAATATACTATAGATATAAAACCAATCGATGGAAAAAGTGGAATTATTCCAGAATTTAGAAATTATACTTTAGTATTTAAAAATATTAAAAATCCATCTTTAGTAATTGTAAAAACAATGGAAAATACTTTGCCATTTAATATAAAAAGAGTTGGTAAAGATATAATAATCGATATTAAAAATATAAATACATTAGAATTAGTAACTATAAAATTAAAAAGCGATGAAGTTTTAGAAAATTTATATATTCATGAAGATAATATATCTATAGATAATTTTATTAATGATTTAGAAGTACCTAATGAATTAAAAGATAAGGTAAAAGAAATATTGTTATCAAACGATAACTTTACTGGATTATTTAAAAAATTAGAACTTAAAAAATTAGGTTTAACTAACCTTATGATAGATAAAATATTAGAACTTAAAAATGATTTGAAATAATTGATATAAAAGTTTAAATGTTTTATAATAAAATTAATTCATTTAAGAAGTAGTAATAATACTTTATTTTTAAGAAAGTTAGTGGTTGATGTGAACTAATAAATAAGTATTATGAACTTGTCTTAATAAAAACTTGAAGATAGGGTAATTGCTATATAAATTAAATAAGAACAAAGTAAGGTGGTACCGCGGCATTTCGCCCTTATAGGTAACATCTTTTTTTTATGAGGTAAATATGACGGTGACATTGATATTATCAATATTATTTATATTAACAGCTTATTTTATATTTTATGTATTATATATTAGTAAGTTTGATGTAAAAGGAAGGGCTCTTGATGAAAAGACTAGAGAACCTAACGATATAGAAGTTTATATAAAAATACTAAATATAGATAGAAAAAGAGTTAATTATAGACATCTTCTGCATGTTATTTATTTAACTTTATCTATAGATTTAGGGTTAACATATTTTATATTTTATGAAGTAGCTATAAAAAATATAGTATTAAAATTTTTATTTGGTTTTATTGTTATTTTGTTAATTTTATGGATTTCCATATTGATATTAAGATTATATTTTGAAAGAAGAGGAGAAAGAAATGATTAATAAAGAATACGATTTTGGAAAAAATCAAGATAAATGGAATAAATATTGGGAAGAAAATGAAACTTTTAAAACAGATGTATGGGATTTTTCTAAACCAAAATATTATTGTTTAGATATGTTTCCATATCCATCTGGATCTGCACTTCATGTAGGTCATCCACTAGGTTATATTGCAACTGATATAATGGCTAGATATAAAAGAATGAAAGGATTTAATGTTTTACATCCGATGGGATGGGATTCTTTTGGTCTTCCTAGTGAACAATATGCAATTGATACTGGTAATAATCCAGCTGACTTTAATAAGAAAAATATTGAAATATTTAAAAATCAATTAAAAAATATAGGTTTATCTTTTGATTGGAGTAAGGAAATATCTACTAGTGATCCTAAATATTATAAATGGACACAATGGATATTTAAAAGATTATTTGAAGCTAATTTAGCTAAGAAAACTGATATGTTAGTTAATTGGAGTGAGGACTTAGGTACTGTATTATCAAATGATGAAATAGTAGATGGAAAAACTGAAAGAGGTGGTTATCCAGTTACTAGAAAAAATATGCCTCAATGGGTTATAGAAATTCCTAAATATGCAGAAAAATTATTAGAAGGATTAGATAGAGTTGATTTTCCTGAATCTACTAAAGAAATTCAAAGAAATTGGATAGGTAAATCAGTTGGTGCAGAAGTTGAATTTAAAGTAGATAATACTAATCTTTCATTTACTGTATTTACTACTAGATGTGATACTCTTTTTGGTGTTACATATTGTGTTTTATCTCCAGATCATAGTTTAGTAGATTCTATAACAACTAAAGAACAAGAAGAGGAAGTAAAAAAATATAAAGAAGAAACAGCTAAGAAGAGCGATTTAGAAAGAACAGATCTTAATCACGATAAGACAGGTGTATTTACTGGTAGTTATGCAATTAATCCAGTTAATGGTAAAAAAATACCTATTTATATAGCAGATTATGTTTTATCAACATATGCAACTGGTGCAATAATGGCAGTTCCAGCACATGATAAAAGAGATTATGAATTTGCTAAAAAATTTAATTTAGATATTATTAAAGTATTAGATGTAGATGAACAAGATATGGAAAAAGATGGAATACATATTTCATCAGGTTTCTTAGATGGACTTAATAAAAAAGATGCAATTGATAAAATGTTAGAATATCTTGAAAAAAATAATTTAGGTAAAAAGAAAGTTAATTATAAGATGAGAGATTGGATATTCTCTCGTCAAAGATACTGGGGAGAACCAATTCCTATAGTTGAATTTGAAGATGGAAGACAAATGGCACTTCCAGATAAAGATTTACCACTAGAACTTCCTGTTTTAGAAGATTATAAACCATTTAGAGATGGAAGATCAGCACTTGCAAGAGCAACAGATTTTATAAATGTAGAAATAGATGGTCAAAAAGCAAAAAGAGAACTTTCTACAATGCCTGGAAGTGCTGGATCAAGTTGGTATTTTTTAAGATATATAGACCCACATAATGAAGAAAAATTAGCAGAAAAAGAACTACTTGATCACTGGATGCCAGTAGATTTATATGTAGGTGGACCAGAACATGCGGTAGGACACTTACTATATTCTAGAATGTGGACAAAATTTTTACACGAACAAGGTATCTTAAATGTAGATGAACCATATAAAAAATTATTTCATCAAGGTATGATGCTTGGAGCTAATGGAATAAAAATGGGAAAAAGATATAAAGAATTTGTAGTAGATCCTAACGACATAGTTAACGAGTATGGAGCAGATGCTTTAAGACTTTATCAAATGTTTATGGGACCTTTAGAAGCATCAAAACCATGGAGTGATTCTGGAATAAATGGAGCTAAGAAATTTTTAGATAAAGTTGTAAGACTTCTTACTAGCGAAAAAATACAAGATAAAGAAAATAAAACTTTAGATAAAGTGTATAATTATACAATAAAAAAATGCGAAGAAGATTATGAAAAATTATCATTTAATACAGCAGTAGCACAAATGATGATATTTGTTAATGAAGCAAGTAAAGAAGAAATAGTTCCACTTGAATATATAAGAGGATTTTTAAAACTATTAAATCCAATATGTCCTTATTTAACAGAAGAATTTTATCAACGTTTATTTGGAAGTAATACAATAGCTTATGAAAATTTTCCAACATATGATGAAACTAAGTTAGAAGATGATAAAAAAACTATAGCAGTGCAAGTAAATGGAAAATTAAGATCAACAGTAGAAATTACAAGTGAAGAAACAGAAGAAGATATTTTAAAAAAAGTACTAGAAGATACAAAAATAAAAACTTATACAGATGATAAAACCATTGTTAAAAAGATATATATTAAAGATAAAATAGTTAATATAGTTGTAAAATAATAATAAAATTATTATTATATTAGTAGAGGTATGTATAATGGAAGAAGAAAAGAAAAAGAAAACAACAAATAATAAGAAACAAGATGTGAAGAAAAATGCTAAATCAACTTCTAAAAAAGTTGATTCAAAAAAGAAAGTTTCTAAAAAATCAAATATTAGAAATAATAATGTAAAAACTGAAAAGAAAATTACAGAAGTTAAAAAAGAAGTTAAACCTAAGGTTGAAGAAAAAGTTGAAGTTAAAAAAGATTCAATAAAAGAAAAAGCTTTAGAAGATACAACAATTTTAGCTGTAGCAAAACCAGTTAAAAATAAAGAAATATCAGCAAGTAATGAATCAACTAGATCTAAAATTTTAATTGCTTCACTTTCTATATTAGTATTTATTATGATAATTTTACTTATTTATAAGTTTAATGATAGGTTAAAAGAAGATCCTAGATATAAAGATAGTATTAGTGAATATTGTGAACAATTAGCTAAAAAAGAAGAAAAACAACAAAGAGAAAATGTTGCTAAAGAAGTAAGTTCTAATGATTTGGATAAAATTAAATTTAAAAAAGTAACATGTGAATACAATGAACCAAGTAAATTATCAAAAGAAGAATTAAAAAATAATGATGCAGGTTATAGTTATGTTATATCTATAAAGAAAGATGCTAAAGTAGCATATACTAAAGAAGTATTAGTAATAAAGTCAAATGATAAGTGGACAGTAGAAGAAAAATAATCACAAAAGTGATTATTTTTTTATTTGACAAATACTCTCAAAAGTTTATAATATAAACGTATTAATGCAAATAATTAGCATTTAGGAGGAGCTATGAAAAAATTTTTAAACGCAAAAGAAATAACTTTAAAATCTTATAAAGATACTAATGATGAAAAAGGAACAGATTTACCAATCGCTGAAGGAGAAGAAGAACTAAATTTTCATTTAGATATGAGAGGTAATCATGTTATTGATCTTGAATTAACTTTTGATGAAGAAGAAAAAAGAGAAGAAACATTAGAATTTGAAATGAATGATGATATGTTTTTACTTTATATAGAATCATATAAATATGATAAAGACTCAGATCAATTAATTAGATATAAATCATATCAAGTAGTTGGTGATGATGAAGTTACTATAGATATAGATGAAAATACAAGAACTATTAATTTAACATCAATAGGATATATAAATAAAGATAAAGTAGGGAACATAAAAATAAAAAGACAAAAAGAAAAAGTAAAAAGGAAAAATTAATATATGAGAGTGTCATTTTTTGGAAAAGGTGGAAGTGGAAAAACAACGATATCTTCATCTTTTATTAGTTATTTATTAAAGAAGAAAGAAAATGTTTTAGCAATAGATGCTGATATGAATGTTCATTTGGGAAAAGTTTTTGATATGCCAATAAATATAATAAGTAAAGAAAACGATGAAATAGCAAAAACTTTAGAACCAAATAGAAATATTCCTATAATAGGGACAACACCACCTGTTAAAAATTCTAGGTTTATAAAAGTATCTAAAGAAGATCGTTTTTTAAAAAAATATGCAACAATTAAAAATAATTTAATGTTATTAACAGTTGGTACTTATAATTTAGAAAGCGTAGGATCAGATTGTTATCATAGTAAACTTAATACACTAGAACTTATATATCATCGTTTACTTGATACAAATAAAGATTATGTTGTTACTGATTCAACAGCAGGAATAGATAGTTTAGGTACATCTTTATTCTTTGTATCGGATATTAACGTTTTTGTTGTAGAACCAACTATGAAAGGTATATCTGTATATAAAGATTTTAATGATATAGCTAGTAAATTAGGTATTAAGACTTATGTAATAGGAAATAAAATTACAGATAAAGAAGATGAAGAATTTTTAATTAAAAAAATAGGTAAAGAAAACATTTTAGGTTTCATTAAAAATTCAAAAAATTTAAGAAAATATGAACAAGGTGAAAAAGAATACTTTGATGAATTTGTAAATGAAAATAAAGATGTTTATGAAAATTTAATATCTGTTATGAAAAATACACCAAGAGATTGGAAAATTTATTATGAGAGATTAAAGAATGTTTATGTAGCAGCTTGTTTAGATTGGTATTCAGAGTATTATAAAGAAGATTTAACTAAATATATAGATCAAGATTTTTCTTATGAAGAAGTAGAGGTATAAATGATAAGCTTTACAGCAAAAAAAGATGATAAAACAAAAAGATTTATAGAACAAATAAAAAATTTAAAAACTATGATAAATAGTTTTTCTTCACCATGTAATATAATTTTCCCTGATAGTTTAGATAACAATGTTAAAACTATAGAAAATGTATTAAAAAAGCACAATTTACTATATAAAATCTTTTATGCACATAAATGTAACAAATCTATGTCTATAGTAAAAGAAGCTGCTTTATTAAATCTTAACTGTGATGTAGCAAATGTTTATGAATTAAGAAGAGCTTTAATATCAGGGTTTTCTGGAGATAGAATAGAAGCAACTGGTCCAAAAAATAAAGAATTTTTAATTTTAGCAATAGAACAAAATGTTACGATAAATGTTGATAACTTAGATGAATTAAAAGCTATTTTAGATTTAAATAAAAAGATAAATAAGAAAAAAGTAAATATATTATTAAGAATATCTTCATTTTTTAAAAATTATGCAATTGAAAAATTAACTAGATTTGGAATGGGATATGAAGATATATTAGAAGCTTTGAGTATAATTAAAAAAAATTCATCGTTAAATTTATTAGGTTTTTCTTTTCATGTAGATACAGTAAAAAATAGTGAAAAAGTAATAGCTTTTACAAATGCTTTAAAATTAACAACTAAAGCTTTAGAAATGGGACTTAGTCCTAAAGTAATAGATATAGGTGGAGGATTTAAAGTAAATTATATTGAAAGTGAAGATGAATGGAATAGTTCTATAACGGAGTTAAAAGAATCGTTTTTAACTTTTGATTCATTAACATGGAATAATGAAACTTTTGGTATGAGTATAAAAAATAACACTTTAACAGGTACTTTAAATGTTTATAATTTTTATAGTAAAGAAACATTAGCTGAAGATTTGGACTTATTTTTGACTACTAAAATAGAAGAGTATCAAAATCAAACAGTAGCAGATATTTTACTTGAAAATATGATTACTTTATATATAGAACCAGGTAAATCTTTACTTGATAATTTAGGTATATCTGTAGCTAAAGTTAACTTTGTAAAAACTATTAAAAATGATACTGTTATCGGATTAGATATGAGAAGAAACGATTTAGTGATGGTTGATAGCGAAGTATTTTTAGATCCTTTAGTTGTAAGTGAAGAAAAAGAATTAGATGAAAAAAAGGGAGTATATTTTGTAGGTAACCTTTGTTTAGAAGGTGACTTAATTTATAAAAGAAAAATATTTATAAAACAGATACCTAAAGAAGGAGATTTAGTTATTTTCTTTAATACAGCGGGATACTTTATGGACTTTAACTATTTAGATCAAGATTTTTCTGTTACTAATAAAGTAGCAGCTATAGAAAAAGATAATACTTTTGTTTTTTATAAAGATGAATTATATAATCCAATAATTAGTAAGGAGTAAAAATGGTATATAAAAGTATAATAGATTTAATTGGTAATACACCACTTGTAGAAATATCAAAAGATATTCATAAAATTAAAAATGTTAATTTGTATGCTAAATTAGAAATTTATAATCCGTTTGGATCGGTAAAAGATAGAACAGCTTACGGTATGTTAAAAGACCATTTAGAAGAAATAAAAGAGAAAAATTTAACAGTAATAGAATCTTCTAGTGGTAATACAGCAAAAGCTTTAAGTGTTTTATGTAATATTAATGATATAGATTTTAAAACTGTAACAAATAGAATAAAAATACCAGAAGTTAAAGATATACTTAAAACTTTTGGAGCTAATATATTAGAACTTCCTGGTTTATCAGAATGTCCTGATCCAAGTGATCCAAATGATTCATTAAAAGTAATATCTAAAATAATGGCAGCAAGTCCAGGTAAATATTTTTATCCAGACCAATATAGTAATCCAAATAATCCTTTGATGCACTACCATACTACTGGAAAAGAAATATGGGATGATTTAGGAAAAGTTGATTATTTCTTTGGAACTTTAGGTACGGCAGGAAGTAGTGGAGGAATAGTAAAATATATTAAAGAAAAAAATTCTAATCTAAAAGCTTATGGTATAGTAGGTGAAAAAGGAGATTTAATTCCTGGAATTAGAAATAAAGATGAAATGCTTGAAGTAGGAAACTTTGATTTGAGTGTATACGATGGAATAGTTCAAGTTAGTACTAGTGAAGCGTTAGATTCTATGTTTACTTTAGTTAAAAAATGTGGAATATTAGGCGGACCTACTAGTGGAGCATGTTTGGCTGGAACACTTAAATATTTAAGTAAAATAGAAGATTCCTTAACAGAAGAAATAAATGTAGTGATAGTAGTTTGTGATAGAATTGAACACTATATGTCTTATATTAAGAAAAGAAGACCAGAACTTTTCTACGAAGAGAAAAAAGAAAATATTTATAATTTAACAGAAGAAGATAAACAATATTTAAAACAAGTTAAAGTAGAAGATCTTGATGAATTTATTAATAAAGAAAAACCTTTAATCATAGATTTAAGAGGTAATTTAGCATATAGAAATTCTCATGTAAAAGGATCTATGAACATTTTAGAATCAATATTTTTAGATGTTATAGATAATGCTATAGTTTTTGATAAAGATAAGGTAGTTTTACTTATATGTCCTACTGGTAATAAGTCTGATAAACTTTCAATGTTATTAAATAAAAAATTAATGAATGTATATAGTTTAGAGGGTGGTATGGTAGAACTTGTAAATAATGAATATCCATTAGAAAGAATTTCAAATCATGAATAGAGAAGATTTTTCATACTTTGAAAACAATAGAGAAACTATATATTTTGATAATGCAGCAACAAGTTTAAAACCTAAAGTTGTAGTTAATAAGATTATCGAATATTATAATAAAAATTCTTATAATATTAATAGAGGTATATATAAGGGTGCTAATTTAATATCAAAAGAAGTAGAAGAAACTAAAGAAATAGTTAAAAAATTTATAAATGCAGAAAGTAAAGAAAACATCTTTTTTACAAGTGGTGCAACAGCTTCTTCAAAAATATTAAGTGAAATATTTGATAGTATTTTAACAGAAGAAGATGAAATATTGCTTTCAAAAAATGATCATATATCTACAATAAAACCTTTTATTGATAAGTTTTCTAATATAAAAGAAATATTAATAGATAAAAATATAGATTATGACGAAGAAGATTTATATAAAAAATTAAATAAAAATACTAAATTAGTAATTCTTACGTATATTCATAATTTATATGGTTACGATATGGGACTTAGTTATATAATTCCTAAGATTAGAGAAAAAACAGATGCTTTTATTATAGTTGATGCATCTCAAGCAGTTGGACATTTAAACGTTGATGTAAAAAAATTAGATGTAGATGCATTATATTTTTCAGGGCATAAAATGTTTAGTGAAACAGGTGTAGGCGTTTTATATATGAACGATAGATTAAAGTCTTTATCAAACTATGATTTTTCTTTAGGTACACCTAATATTAGTGGAATACTTTCATTAAAAGAAGCTATTAAATATATTAATAATCTAGGTATTTTAAATATAGAAAAATATGTTAGAGATTTAACTGCATATTTAAAAGATAGATTAGAAGATATAGAAGAAGTAGAAGATGATATGGGAATTATGAGATTAAGTTGTAGACTTGGATATGGAATTATAAGTTTTAAAATAAAAAACTTAGATGAAAGAGAAGTTGCAAGTGTTTTATCTAATTATAATATCTATGTTAGAAGTGATAACCAGTGTAACTACAACAAAGAAAGTTATTTAAGAGTAAGCTTACATTTTTATAATACAAAAGAAGAAATAGATAGATTTATTAATATATTAAAAAATATTGTTAAAGAAAGAATATGATATGAAAGATACTAAACAAAGAAATTATATTTTAGATGTATTAAATAATAATAATAAGAGTTTATATGTAGAAGAAATATGTGATTTAGTAAACGAAAAGTCAGATTCTAAAGTAGCATTATCTACAATTTATAGAAATGTTAATAAACTTTTAGAAAAAGAAATGATTATAAAAACTTTTGATAAGTCTGGAAAAGCTATGTATATAAAAAGTCATAAACATAGTCATGAATTTAAGTGTAGTAAGTGTCATAAGATAATAACTTTAGATATTTGTCCTTATACTATAATTGAAGAAAATTTGAAAAATAATGGATTAACTGTAGAAGAAACTAAAATAAAAGTAAGATGTAGTTCTTGTAAAGAATAGCATTACTTTTATTTTTATTATATAATCTATATGTTTAAAGAAAGAGTGTTAATATGGAAAAAAGAGATATTTTTATAGGTGGAGCTTGGCCTTATGCAAATTATTATTTACATGTAGGACATCTAGCAGCTCTACTTCCAGGAGATATAATTGCTAAGTATTATAGAGAATGTAAAGATAATGTTATTTATGTATCGGGATCTGATTGTCATGGTACTCCAATAACTGAAAGAGCTAGAAAAGAAAATACTACTCCTTTAAAAATAGCTACATTATATCATAATGAATTTGTAAAAACTTTTAAAAATTTAGGATTTGAATATGATTTATATACTGCTACTATGTCAGAAGATCATAAAAAATATGTAGAGGAATTTTTTAAAAAAATAAAAGAAAATGGATATCTTTTTGAAAAAGAAGAGGATGAAGATTATTGTATTCATTGTCAAAAATTCTTATCGGATAGAGAAATACTAGGAACTTGTCCACATTGTGGTGGAACAAGTACAGGAGATCAATGTGAAGTATGTGGTACATCTTTAGATAGTAAAGATTTACTTGATAAACATTGTAAAATTTGTTCTAATCCTACAACTCTTAGAAAAAATAAACATTTATATTTTAAACTTCCTGAATTTAAAGAAGAATTACAAAATTTAATAAATAAAAATAAAGATAAATGGAGAAAAAACGCTATTGGTGAAGCTCAAAAATATATAGATATGGGGCTTGTTAATAGAGCAGCTACAAGACAACTTGATTGGGGAGTAAATGTACCAGTAGAAGGATATATAGATAAAAGAATATATGTATGGCTTGAAGCAGTATTAGGATATTTATCAGCAGGAGAAAAGGTAGCAAAAGAAAAAAATATAGATTTTGATTTATTTATGGATGATAATAATAAAAATTTAATTACTTATTATGTACATGGTAAAGATAATATTCCTTTTCATACAACAATATATCCACCTTTAATATTAGCTAGTAAAAAGAATTATAGATTACCAGATTATATAGTTTCATCAGCATATGTTAATTTAAATAATGATAAGATGAGTAAGTCAAAGGGTAATTTAATAACTGCTAATGAATTATTAGAAAAATTTGATAGTGATACACTTAGATTTTATTTTTCTTATAAAGGTCCTGAAACTAACGATATGAATTGTTCAATTGAAGATATAATTCAAACACATAATAAGTTTTTAGTAGGTATGTTAGGTAATTTTATCAATAGAAATTTATCTTTTATAAATAAAAAATTTGATGGAGTTATAAAAGAAAGTACTGTAGATGAAGAAACAGTAAATATTACAAAAGAAGTTTATAAATCTGTAGCAGAAAGCTTTGAAAAAGCAGAAATAAGAAATGCAGTACAAAAAATCGTAGACTATATATCATATGCTAATAAATATTATGATAGTAATGAACCTTGGTTAAGAGTAAAAGATAATATAGATGAATTTAATAAGATAACATATACATGTATATATATTATGGCTAATCTGGCTAATTTAATTTATCCTATATTACCAAAAGCATCAAAGAAGATAAAAGAAATGTTAAGTTTTGAAGATTTAAAATGGGAAGAAGAAAAACTATCTGGTGATTATCATATAAAAAATTTAGATATTTTATATAATAGAATAGAAGAAAAAATACTTAAATAAGTATTTTTTTTAATGTTATAATACATATATGGAATATTATTTAAAAGATAAAAAAGTAAATTTAATAATAAATAAAAAGTTTAGTAAAAATGGTTTAACTTTAAAAATAGATAAAGATTTAAATATAGTAGTAAATTGTAATTTTTTTATGAATCAAAAATATATTTATGAATTTATTGATAAAAACCAAGATAAAATATTAAGAATGTTAAATCAAAAAGAAGAAGAAAATGAATATTATTTTTTAGGTAAAAAATATGAAAAAATAGATAACTATGATTTATTTTTAAAAAAGAATACTAAAAAATATACCGAAGAAATGATAGGTGATATAGTTAATAATTTTACTTATAAATTACCAAAATTTAGCATTAGATATCGTAAGATGACTACTAGATGGGGAGTATGTAACAATAAACTTAAAGTTATTACATTAAATACTTTGCTTATAAAAAAAGATTTAAAATATTTAAATTATGTAATAGTTCATGAATTGAGTCATTTTATTCATCAAAATCATTCAAAAGAATTTTGGAAAGTGGTAGAAGAAAATTGTAAAGATTACAAAAAAATAAGAAAGGAATTAAAAGATGGAAATTATTAAAAGTAGTGATAATAAGAAATTTAAATCTTTAAAAAAGTTATTAACTAAAAAAGAAAGAGAAAAAACAAAAACTTTTTTAATAGAAGGTAAAAATATTATAGAAGAAGCTAAAAAACATAATAAAATATTAACTTATATAACTGATGATATAAATAAAGTCGAACATAATATATTTTATGTAGATAAAAAATTAAAAGAAAGTTTATCTAGCTTAAAAAATTCAAATGAAGATATAGCTTTAGTAAAATATTTAGATAATAAAGATATTAGTACTGGTACTATTCTTTTAGTAGATAATGTAAGAGATCCATCTAATCTTGGAACAATATTAAGAACTTGTTTAGCTTTTGGAATTAAAGACGTTGTTCTTAGTTTAAATACAGTTGACTTATACAATCCTAAAGTTTTAAGGGCAAGTGAAGGAGCAATATTTTCTTTAAATATATTAAGAGAAGATTTAATTAGTTTTATATCTAAAAATAAAGATTACAAGGTTTTATCTACATCTTTAAAAGCTAATGATTTAAAATCTTTAAAAACAAACAAAAAAATGATAGTTATTGGAAATGAAGGAAAAGGTGTTAGTGAAGGAATATTAGAAATAAGTGATGATTATTTAAAGATTCCTATTAAAAATATCGATTCTTTAAATGTAGCAATAGCTACTTCGATAATTTTATATGAAAATAGTAAGTAATATTTTTTTATGATAAAATTAAAATAGGTGAATTATGAAAAAAGATAATTTTTTACAAGGAGCTTTTATAGCAACTCTTGCTATAGTTATTGCGAAGGTTTTAGGAATAATATATGTTGTTCCTTTTAATAGAGCAGTAGGAACTTTAGGTGGAGCACTTTATGGTTATGCATATAGTATTTATACTATATTTTTAAGTTTATCTACAGCAGGTATTCCTTTTGCCGTAAGTAAGATGGTAAGTGAATACTCCGAATTAGGTTATGTAAAGTCTAAAGAAAAAGCTTTGAAAATTGCATGTTTAACCCTAGGAATTTTAGGAATAGTGTCTTTTTTGTTCTTAATGATTTTAGCTCCATTTATTGCTTCTTTTATAGTTGCTGGCAAAAGTGGTGGTAACTCTATTGAAGATATTACTTTTGTAATTAGAGTTATTTCTTTTTCTATTTTAATAGTACCTATAATGAGTGTTTATAGAGGATATTTTCAAGGACATAAATATATTAAAGCTACTTCTTATTCTACTATTATAGAGCAAGTTATTAGAGTTGGTATAATTATAATTATAAGTGCTATGGCAATTCTCATACCAAGTATAAAATATAAAGAAACTGTTTCTATTGCTTTAATAGCAGCAAGTCTTGGAGCTCTTATATCGTTATTATATTTATATATTAAGAGTATTAAAAATAAAAAAGAATTTAATAAGAAAAATCCTGAAATAATCGAACCTAGAATTAGTAATAAACAAATATTTTATAAATTATGGGGATATGCAGTACCATTTATTGTTTTAAATGTATGTAAATCTGTATATACATCAGTAGATGTTTTTTTACTTCCTAGAATGTTACCAGAAATGTTTAATTATACAAAAGAAAATGCTGAAATAGTATCTTCCGTTTTATCTACTTGGGGATTTAAGCTTAATATGATAGTTGTATCTATTGCAACAGGTATTATGACATCTTTAGTTCCTAATATAGCTAGTAGTTTAGCTACTAAAAACTATGAAAATATTAGACGTAAGGTTAATCAATCATTGGAAATATTAGTATTTTTTTCTATTCCTATGACTTTTGCTTTAGCTTTTTTAGTAACTCCGGTTTGGAATATATTTTATAAAAATAATACTCTAGCGATAAATGTATACTTAATTTATATATTTACTATTATATTTAATGTTATATTTACAACGACATCTTTAATAATTCAAACTTTAGGACATAATAAAATTATGTTAAAAGCATTATTAATTGGATTCTTAAGTAAAATAATACTTCATGTTCCGCTTATGAAAGCATTTCATTCAATATCTCTTCCACCATATATTGGAGCGATATTATCTACTATGATAGGGTTTGGAATATGTTCATATATTTGTTTAAAATTTTTAAAGAAAGAATATGATATAAGTTATAAAGATACATATATTGTTCTTGTTTGTGTAATTTTTGCAACTCTTATTATGTTACTTGCTATGTTTATATTAAAAATATTTATACCAGTAGCAGTGACAGCAAAATTAAGTGCAATAATAACAGTTATCATTTATACTGTAGTAGGAGTATTATCGTTCTTTTTATCGATAAGAAAAACTAAAGCTTTTAGATTAATTCTTGGAAAAGATAAATACTTAGAAATGAAAAAGAAGTTTAAAAAGATTTTGTAGGAGAAAAAATGAAAAAAATATTAATTTTGTTTATCTTTGTAGTTTTTTGTACTTCATGTAATATATACGAAACTAAAGATATGAAAATTACCCAATTAGAAGAATTATTTTTGGTAAAAGAAAATAGATATAATCAAAGTTTTTCAGGATATAGATATTATTTACCAATAGGTATGAAAAATGTAAAAAAAGTAGAAAATACTTTTAAATTATCATATAAAAACACTTATATGTATTTATATGTTGATCTAATAAGTTATTTGAATAAAACCGAGATTAAATATAAACCAAACTCATCAACATTTTACAGTAAAAAACTTAAAAATGGATTTTTAGAAATAAAAAAATTAGAAAATAATGAATATTCTTATATAATAGTATATAATTATGGAAGAATAGAAGGTGTAGTTGAAAGTAAAAATCTTAACGATGCACTTAGTAATTCTATGATTATTTTATCTAGTATTAAATATAATGATAAGTTATTAAATACTGTGTACAATAAAGATAATGAAAGAGCAAAAAATTTTGATTTAAATAATAATCGCCAAAGTGTTAGCGATGATATAAAAAAAGAAAAAAGTGAAGATGATTTAAATTTAAATTTTAAATAGTTTGGAGGAAATATGTCATTTTTTAGTAAAATTAAAAGCACGTTTTTTGAGGAAGTTGATGAACCAGAAAGAGAAGAAGCTAAAAATATAGAAGAAATTACACCAGTTGAAACATTTAAACCAAGAGAAGAAAAAATAGAAAATGTAGATAATAATAGAAATTTAAAAAGAGCAGAATTTACTCTTTATGAAGATGAAACAGAAGATGATTTTGCTGTAGCTAAAACTCAATCATTTAAAGTAGTTCCTATGGAAGAAGAAAAACCAGTTGAAAAGCCATTAAGAGTAATTGAGCAACCTAAAAAGGAAGAAAAAATAGAATTAAGAATACAAAAAGAAATAGTTCAACCCCCAAAAAAAGAGATAGAAGAATCAGTAAAAAGAGTTGATGAAACTAGACCTTTTAGACCTAGTTCAATAGTTTCTCCAGTATTTGGAATAATAGATAAGAATCCTTTAAAAAAATATGAAGCACCTAAAGTTAAAAATGAAAAAGATAAAATTTTAGATGGTATAAGAACTTATGTTACTCCAATGGGAATTAAAACAGTAGCAGTAAAAGATGAAAAAGAAAATAAAGAAGTTAAAAAAGAAGAAAATATAGTAGATTTAAAAGAAGAAAAAGCAGTACCTAATGTTAAAAATGTTACTATAGAAGATGCTAGTGAATACTATAATGATTTAGGTTTAGAATATAATGTTAATTATAAAGATAATAGAGTTTCTTCAGTAGATGAATTTAGTGAAGATGATGAAATCAAAACAACAAGAAAAGTAGAAAAAGAAAAAACTGCTAAAATGTTACAAGAAGAAAGTGATAAAAATAAAAAAAATCAAGATCCAACAGATGAGGAAGATTTATTCAATTTAATTGAATCAATGTATGAAAAAGATAATTAATTATATCTATAATATCAATAGATATAATTTTTTTATTACTTGCACTAGTTTATAAAAAAGTTTACAATTAAGATATTAAAAGGAGATTATAATGGAAAAATATATAATAATCTTCTCTTTAATAGTAAGCTTATTATTATTACTAATTTTAGTTATATCAATTGTAAAAAATAATTCTAAAAAAGCAAAAGAAGAATATGATAAATTAATAAAAGAAGGGGAAAAATTAAAAAGAGAATTAATATTTGAAGCAAAAGAAGAAATACATAATTTAAAATTAGAAGCAGAAAAAGAAGTTCAAGAAAAGAAAAAAGAATCAAAAGAGATAGAAGAAAGACTTTTACAAAGAGAAAAAAATATCGATAGAAGGGATGAACTTTTACAAAAAAGAGAAGAATTAGTTGAAGAAAAAGATCAAAAGATTGGTGAAAAGCAATTAGCTTTACAAGAAGAATATTTTAAAATAGATGATTTAAAAGAAGAACAACTTAAAGAGTTATCAAATATTTCAAAACTAACAAAAGAAGAAGCAAGAGAAAAAATACTCGATAGGGTAGAAAAAGAAATAGATAACGAAATAGCAGAACTTATAAAAGAAAAAGAAGAAGAAGCAACACTTAATGTAGATAAAAAAGCAAAAGAGATGTTAGTTCAAGCTATGTCTAAATATTCTGCTAGTGTTACTAATGAAAAAACTATAACTGTAGTTAATTTACCAAATGATGATATGAAAGGTAGATTAATTGGAAGAGAAGGAAGAAATATTAGAACACTTGAGGCTATTACAGGAGTTGATCTTATAATAGATGATACACCTGAAGTTATCGTTTTATCATCATTTGATATATATAGAAGAGAAATAGCAAGAGAAGTACTAGATATATTACTTCAAGATGGAAGAATACATCCAGCTAGAATAGAAGAAGTATACGATACTGTATCTAAAGAAATGCAGTTAAAATTAATGGAATATGGTAATCAAGCACTATTTGAATTAGGTATTAACAAAATGAGTAAAGAACTAATTGAAAAATTAGGTAAACTTCATTTTAGGACTAGTTTTGGTCAAAATGCTTTAACACATTCTATTGAAGTTGCTCATTTATCTGGTTTACTTGCAGGAGAACTTGGAGAAAATGTAAATCTAGCTAAAAGAGCAGGTCTTCTTCACGATATAGGAAAAGCAGTAGATCACGATATGGAAGGAAGTCATGTAGAACTTGGTATAGAACTAGCTAAAAAATATAATGAACCAGAGGTAGTAATAAATGCTATAGCATCTCACCACGGTGAAGTAGCAGCAACTAGTGTTATTTCTTCACTTGTTGCAGTAGCAGATTCTATATCAGCATCTCGTCCTGGAGCAAGAAGTGATACATTAGAAAATTATATAAAAAGATTAGAAGACTTAGAAAATATAGCTAAGAATATGGATGGTGTAGAAAAAGCATATGCTGTTCAAGCAGGAAGAGAAATTAGAGTTATGGTTAAACCAGAGAAAATTAATGACTCTAAACTACCAAAACTTGCAAGAGATATAAAGAAAGATATTGAAGCTAATCTACAATATCCAGGCACTATAAAAATAACAGTTATAAGAGAAACAAGAATACAGGAAGAAGCTAAATAATGAGACTTAGAAATGTAAAAAATAAGGAGATTTTAGATAAATCTCCTTATATAATTAGTGAACCATTTTTATTAAAAGGAAAATGGAATAAAGAATTTAATAATGATAATCCAATACATTTAGAAATTGGTATGGGAAAAGGTCAATTTTTAATAAATATGGCGATAAATAATCCTAATATTAATTTTATAGGTATTGAAAAATTTGATAGTGTTATGGTTAGAACATTAGAAAAAATGGCTAATTATAAACTTAATAATATAAAAGTAATAAAAATAGATGCAAGTGATATATTAGATGTGTTTGATAATGAAATATCTAAGATATATTTAAATTTCTCTGATCCATGGCCAAAGAGAAGACACGCTAAAAAAAGATTAACAAGTGAAGTGTTTTTAAAAAAGTATGAACAACTTGGGTCTTTAGATATTGAACAAAAAACAGATAATAGAAAGTTATTTGAATATTCACTACAAAGTTTTGTGAATAATGGTTATAAAATATTAGATTTATCTTTAGATTTACATAGTGATAAAGAAAATATAGTAACTACTGAATATGAAGATAAGTTTATTAAAAGAAACCAAGTTATATATTATGTTAATGTAAAAAAATAAATCATGGTTTTAATGATTAAAATTAATGGTTTGTTTTTTCTTAATATATTTAATTTTAACTATGTTTTTAAACTTGTTTAATATATCTGTTAAAATAATCTATGAGAGGTGTATATGATAGATTCTAATATTTCAGTTCCAGTAGGTATAATAGATGTTTTATGGGATTATGATGATTTTAATAATTTATGTAAAGTTTTTTTTGAATTTAATATAAAAATAGAAAATAATGGAAAATTTGAGTTTGTAAATAAATTTTATTTTTTAGATCATGATTTATGTGTAAAAGAAGAAGAGGTTTTTTCTGATAAATTATCTGTTTTGCTACTAGATTATAATGAGAAAATTAAAATGCAACTTTCTGGAGATATATTATTCTTAAATAAAAAACAATATGAAAAATTAAATGATTTTATATTGAAAAATTCCGAAAGATATAAATTTAAAGTAAAATATGAAAATCAATCTCAGATAAAATAAAAATACCAAATAATATTATTTGGTATTTTTTTATTTATTTATATCTATAATAACTGGTACGATAATAGGTCTTCTATCAGTTTTATTACTTATATATGGATATAAATCTGATACTAGTTTATTTTTAATATCTGAAATATTAGCGCTTTCATTTAAGGTAGTTAATATTGAATCTTTTGCAATTTTTTCTATTTCTTTTAGTAGTAATTCACTTTCATTAATCATTACAAATCCTCTTGTTGTAATATTAGGATTAGTTAATAATTGTTTATTCTTAGTAGAAATATTAGCTATAACTATTAATATTCCATCACTTGACATAACATTTCTATCTTTTAAAACAACTCCATTAACTTCTTGTAATTTAGAATTATCTACATATATTGGATTAACATTTATTTTAGGTCCATAACTTACATTTCCTTTATCTAAAATTAAAGTTTTACCATTTTCTAAGATAAATGTATTTTCAACTGGTACTCCACAAGCGTGAGCAAGCTTAGTGTGTTGTTTTAACATTCTATATTCTCCATGAAGTGGTGCAAAGAATTTAGGACTTATTAAAGTTAACATAAGTTTTAATTCTTCTTGACTAGCATGACCTGATGTATGGATTTTAAAATCATCTTTAGTTATTACTTTAACACCTTGTAAACATAGTTTGTTAATTGTACTATTAATTGCTCTAGCATTTCCTGGTATAGCAGAAGATGAGAAGATGATTATATCATCTGGAAGTAGTTTTATTTGTTTATGAGTTCCTTTTGCAATTCTAGAAAGAGCAGCTAAAGGTTCTCCTTGAGTTCCTGTACAAAGAATTACTAAATCTTTTTGATTAATTGTACTAACTTCTTCTTTCTTAACAAATATTTCTGGGTGATTAATATAATGACCCTTTAAAGAAATATTTATATTATTTTCCATACTTCTTCCAAAAAGAACTACTTTTTTATTAAATTTATAACATGTTTCTACAATATGTTTTAAACGATATATATTACTTGCAAATGTTGCAATAATTAATCTTCTATTTTTGTATTTAGAAAATATTTCATTTAATGTGTTATCAACAACTGCTTCACTAAGAGAAAATCCTGGTACTAAGGCATTTGTAGAATCACTTACTAGTAAAGTAACTCCTCTTTTAGATAGTTCTATCATTTTATCAAAATCAGCTTTAGGTCCAATTGGAGTTAAGTCAAATTTAAAGTCTCCAGTAGTTACAATTATACCGTTAGATGTAGTTACTGCTATACCAAAAGAGTCTGGTACAGAGTGATTAACTGTAAAAAATTCTATAGTAAAGTTTTTTGTTTTAAATTTAGAATCTTTATCAAATACAACTATATTATCGTATTTAATGTTATGGTCTTTTAATTTTAATTCTATTAATTCTTTTGCTTGATTAGGTGCATATATTACCGGTATATTAACATAATTTACTAAAAATGGTACTGCACCAATATGATCTTCATGACCATGTGTTATTACTAATGCTTTTATTTTCTTTTCGTTTTCTTTTAGATAGTTTATATCTCCGATTATATAATCTATTCCTAAAGATGATTCTTCTGGAAATATACTACCTGAATCTAAAATAATTAATTCGTCGTTTTCTTCTACGACATACATGTTTTTTCCTACTTCACCAAGTCCACCTAAGGCAAAGTATTTTGTTACGTTTTTATTCATTTTTCCTCCTTTTATTATCACATAAAAAAGAATGTTCTTCTTTTTTGATTTTTAAACTAAATTATAAAGTTAAAAGACTAACTAATTATAACATAATGAGAAAAAAATTCAAATATTAAAAAAGATTAAACTTTTTAAAGTTTAATCTTCTTTTTTAAATAATTCTTTTAATAAAGATATTCCTTTTATTCTTGTTCCATAGTTCATTATTACTTTTTTATATAATACTGATGAGAAGTAAGCAACTATTATAGTTGATATCAACAATACTAACATAGGAAGTAAAGTATCTATTAAAGATAACTTTCTAGATAGTAAATTCATCGTATTAATAAATGGTGAAGATATAGGTAAATAAGTTGCTACAGTATTTAATAAACCTTTAGAGTTACTAGAAAATATAGATAGATAAAATCCAATCATCAACAAGAATGAAAATGGAGTTTGTGCTTGTTGTATTTCTTCTTGTTTTGTAACAGTTGCACCTACACATGCTATTAAAAATGCATATATTAAGAATCCAAATATGAAATAATATAAGAATCCTAATATAATAATAGGTGATAAGTTGATATTAAGAAGTAACATGTTCATATATTCTTTAGGTAAAAATACTTGTGAAGATATAATAGCAGTTACTATTAATATAGACATTTGTAATATTCCAGTAAGACCAACACCTATAACTTTACCAACTATAATATTAAGTGGTGAAGTAGAAGTAAGTAGTGTTTCTACAACTTTATTAGTTTTTTCAGTAGTAATACTTGAACCTACTGCTATAGAATAAAATAATACTATATAAAAGATAAATACCATACCAAACATTGCAATATTAGTGTTTTTGTTTATATCACCAGCTTCTTTTACTGTTTCTTCACTTATAAAGGAAATATCTTTTGATAATATCTCTTTTTCGTTATCATTTATATTAAGTTTATTAATAAGATATCTTTTATAAGAACTGTTTATATATTGATTTATATTACTGTTTTCAAAAGATAATCTATTATTATTACTTTTTAAATTAGCAATAGTTAGATTCTTTAAATCAGCATTTTTTACGATATAAACAATACTATTTTTATCATTAACATCTTTACTTAATTTATTTATATCAGCTTTTTCATTTAATATTACAAATTTATAATATTGATGTTTATTAAGGTCTTCTTTTATAATGTTTAAAACTTTATTTTCATCATATATGTATATAGTTTCTTTTTCTGTTGTTTTAGGTTTATTACCTTCATTTTTATTAAAATAACGACTTATATTTGGAATATTAAAAAATATTACTATAAGTGCTACTAAGAATAAAGTAGTTAGTTTATAAGCTTTATTTTTAGTTAATTCTTTAAAAGTAAATTTAATAACATTAATCATTTTCTTTACCTCCAACTGTAGATATAAATATATCATTTAAATTAGGTTTTAATATTTCAAATTTAATCACTTGATCATTATCATCTAATAGTTTTAAAAGTTTATATGCATCATCTTTATTTTTAATACTTAGTGTATAACTACTACCAACTTTATTTATTATATCTAGTTTAGCTTTTTTAATTTTTTCATCAATATCTTTAATTGTTACAACTTCTAGTTTAGAATCAGAATATTCGTTCTTAATATTTATTAAATTACCTTTAAGTTTAGTTATACCTCTATCAAGTATTAAAATATCAGTACAAAATTCTTCAACTATAGACATTTGATGTGAAGATAACACGATTATTTTATCTTTCTTTTTCTTCTTTATAAGATCTGCTACTAATAAAGAGTTAACAGGATCTAGTCCAGAAAATGGTTCATCTAAAATAATAAGTTCAGGATCATTTTGAAATGCTATTAAGATTTGAACTTTTTGTTGATTACCTTTTGATAGTTTTTCAGCTTCCATATTTAAATATTCTTCAATTTTTAATATTTTAGCAAGTTCGTTTATTTCTTTTAATGCTTTATCTTTTGGCATATTTTTTAATGCTGCAAAATATAATAATTGATCTATTACTTTAGTTTTTGGATAAAGTCCCCTTTCTTCAGGTAAATATCCAAAATTAACTGACTTTCTTGATACTTCTTGATCATTATATGTAACTTTACCATCACTTTTATTTAAAATTCCTAAGATAATTCTAATAGTAGTAGATTTACCAGCACCGTTAGATCCTAGTAAACCAAAACAGTCTCCTTTTTTTAAATTAAAACTTATTTTGTTAAGAACTGTTTTATTACCATATTTTTTAGAAACTTGTTCTACTTTTAACATAAAAAATTCCTCCAATTTAATTGTATACTTTTATATCTTCATTGTATATAATTTTAATTGGAAGATAAGGAGATAAAATGATAGATGTATTAGTAATAGGGGGAGGACCAGCTGGAGTATCAGCTGCAGTTTATTTAAAAAGATACGGATTTAATGTAAAAGTAATAGAAAAATCTTTAATAGGTGGTAATGTTGTTTTTACCAATAGAGTAGATAATTATTTAGGAATATTTGATGAAACTGGTTTAAATTTATCAAATAAGTTTAAAGAACATCTTAAATTTTTAGATATAGAAATTATAAATGATGAAGTTATCAATGTAGAAAAAAATGAAAACTTTAAACTAGAGCTAAAAAATGGGACTTTAGAAAGTAAGTATTTAGTGATTGCTAGTGGAAGAACTTTTAGAAGATTAGGTCTTTTAAATGAAGAAAAATATGTTGGAAGAGGAATTTCATTTTGTGCAACATGTGATGGACCAATGGCTAAAAATAGAAGTGTCGTAGTAGTAGGTGGAGGTAACTCTGCATTTGAAGAAACTCTTCACTTAGCAAAATATGCAAAAGATATAACAATTTTAGTAAGAGATGAAATAAGAGCAGATAAAATATTAGTAGATAAAGTTAAAGAATTAGATAATGTAACAATTTCTTTACAAGAAGAAATATTAGAATATAAGGGCGATAATTATTTAACATCTATAGTTACAAACAAAAGAGAATTAAATGTAGATATAGTATTTTTATATGTAGGATTAATACCTAAGATAGAATATTTAAAAAATTTAGATTTAAATATTAAGAATAATTATATAGTTGTAGATAAAGATTATAAGACAAATATTGATAAATGTTATGCAGTAGGAGATGTTATAGAAAAGAGAATGTATCAAATTATTAATTCTGCCGCAGAAGGTGCAGAAGCAGCTTTTTCAATAAATAAAGATAATATTTAATTTAAGCAACATATAGGGTACATATCAAGATATGAAATAAATAAATTAGATAGTGAGATATTTATAATGAATTAAAAAGATTTTATCAAATTGATAAAATCTTTTGTTTTTCTAATATAGCAATTGAATATTCATCAACAAGCTCAATTAAAAATTATTTTATCATAAAATTTATATAATAAAAATTTTAGTTTATGATATAATTATTTTAGGGTAGATAAAAGGGGTAAAAATATGAGTGGTGATTTTAAACTAAAGATGAGTTTAAAAAATCCTAGTCAAAAGATTAGGATAAGTAACTCTAATAAAGTAACAGTTTATCAAAATAATGTATGTGTAGAAGATTTCTATATTTCAAAAGAAAAATTTAGTTCTATTGATTTGATAATGTCTTATGTATTAGAAGAAAATTCCAGTAGTGAAGAATATGTAATGTACAATAATAAGAAAGAAACTAATAAAGAAAAAATAGAAGTAATTTCTAGTATTCTAAAAGAGGTTAAACTTAAAGAATTTTTAGATATTAGTAGAAATTTAACAGTATCTGAAGATGAAAACACGGATATTATACCAATTGAAATATTAAAGATGGTTGAATATTCTGATTTTGGTTTTTGTTTAACTACGCGTAATAAAACATATAGATTTTTAGGTAAAAACAAAATTCTTTTAAAAATAGAAGAATTGTTTTCTAAATCTTTGTTACCACTTTTTTCTTGTAATAGAAAAATATTTGTAGATTATAATTATAATAAAAATATATATCAAGTAATTAAAGATAATGAAATAATATATGAAAATACCGATATTAAAAATGTATTTGATTATTTAGATGAGTATAAAATAGAGAATAAAAAAATAACAGAATATGAGGATTTAATCTGTATAGATTGTGAAAGTAGGGGTATGTTGAACGAATTATCAAAAGAATGCAATTTTCCTTTGAATTTATATGAAGGATTTAATGATACATTATTTAATTTTAATAAAGATTTAAATAATACTAGTAAAGTATATATAAGTCATGTTCCATATGTATCAAATAATAATAATGCTTTATTAGTTATTCCAAAAATAGAAGAATATACTATAGATTTAATTAATGATATAGAATTTAAAATATCTAACTTAACTTTAAAGGTAAAATCTTTAAATAGTAAAGAGATATCTTTGAAAGCTATAACAAAATCAAATGTTTTAATAGATAAAAAAGTTATAAATAAAAATGATGTTTTAACTTTTAAAATGAATGAAGAACATGTATTTAATTTGGATTCTAAAGATGGAATAGAAACATGGAACTTTGTGTTTAAAAGGGGAACTTTTAAAAAAGAATATAGAAGAATACACTTTGAAAAGATAAAACAAATATTAGAAAAGAAAGATAATTTTAAAGATCTTACAATAGTTGAAAAATATGAAACTTATAAATCGATTTTACTATTTTTATATTTTATTAATCAAAAACAAGATGAAGTAAAATTAGATGAATTATACAGTTTGCTAGACGGTAATTTATATGAAGAATTTTTAACGGATTATAATATTAAAGAAGTAGAAAAAAATACGACATTTAAAAGCTTTAATGATAAAAAAATATTTGTAGAAAAAGTTAGTTTTGTAGATACTTTAGTTAAATATAATTGGTTATCTTATCCAAGATATATATTTTCAACTATTTCGTATTTTAATAAAGATAAAATAATGAGAGACTTCGATATAATGTTTAATCAAATGATAAGTAAAACTTCATTTAAAGATTACTTAATAAAACTATTTGAACAAAATAGTTTATATCAAAATGTGTCTAAAAATTTTGAATATATGTTAAATTTGTTATCAAATATGTATTATGTTGATATAAAAAATGGAGAAGATAAAAAATATTATATTGAAAAGCTAGTTATCAATAATACAAAAGAAGATGATTTAAGTTATAGCATTTCGGTTCTTGTAAGTGCTTATATTAGAGATGAAAAAGTAAGAGAAAAATATTTAGATGAATTACAAGAAAAATATAGAAAAGGAGACCTGAAAGAACCACTTTATATAGAAAAATTGGAGGTGAATGATTAGTATGAAAAACAATTATAAAAATGAAATATTCGATGTTAAAATTACTAATTTAGAATACGGTTTTTCTTTTGAAGTTCCATCTAACTTTTTAGAAGTAGGAGAAGACTCTTTTAAGAAATTAGAATTAAAAGATAATACATTATATTCTTTTTCTATAGATGATTATACTAATTTTCATGTAATGCTAATGTCTTTAAAAGAAGATAATGTAGAAAATTATATAAATTTTACAAAAAGAAAATTAGAAGAAAATAAATTTGAAGTATTGAATATCAATAAAAATAAACTTACACTAAGAAAAAATAAAATAACTTTTATTAATAATTTAGTAGAAATAAATGGTTTAATTATAAATTTTGCTATAAGTAGTTCACAAAATATTCAAGATAAAACGAAAATTTTAGATAAAATTACTGATAGTATAAAAGTTTTACCTAAGGAAAATATTCCATTATTAAAAGAAGCACTTATAAAAAAAGAAGTTAAAAGTAAAACAAAAGATTTTGCTAAATTAAAAGAAGAAATTGTAAAAAAAGAAATTAAATATAGAAATATAAAACAACCAAAATTTTTCTTAAAATATTCTAATTTTTTAGATAATAAACTTATAACTTTAACTGTTATAGATGATGAAATAGCATATAACAATAATAAAGTCTTATTCAAAAAAGATAAGATTGTTAGTGAAAAATTCCAAAAATTAGTAGATGAAAATAAAGATTTACTTTCAACTTTTGAATATACAAAACTTGATAATTCATATATTTCAATAAAATATCAAGATAAATATTATTTAGTAGATAAAACTGATTATGATAAAATAATAGAATTTTTAACTAAATTAGAAGAAATATTAAATGAAACATTTAATTTGTATGTGTTAAAAGAAAAAGAAGAAATAAGTTTAGAACCAAAAGAAATAGTTATAGAAGAATATAGTTTTACTAAAGCAGATGATCCTATTGTTATGGAAAATGATTTAACAAACGATTTATTTGTTGATTTAGATTTACCTAAAGTAGATGATTTAGAAAAAATAACTGAAGATGAAAATCAAGTTATTTTAGATATAGATTTAAAGACTTTAGATTTACCAAGAAATGACTTTAATTTATATGAAGAAACATATAATAATATGTTAGATACAACATTATTTAATTCTAGGTTAGAAGAAAAAGTTAATAATTTTTTAGAACAAAATGAAAAAGAAGATATATTATTAAACCAAGAAGAATTAGAACAAGTTACATATACAGATGGTGAATATAAAGATGTATTTCATAAATTAGAAGATACTTTATTATTAAAGGCATCAGTTCCAAAAGATTTTATAGAAAAAGTAGATAGAAGTAGAAATATATTTGATATATTTAATAATAATATCTATTTGAGATTCTTTACGTTTAAATGTGATACTTTAGAAGCTTATGAAACTAAATTAAAAGATTGGATGGAAAAAAACTACGAAAGTATCGGTGGAAGTTATAAGAGTGAACAAATAGAAGTAAATAATTACCGAATTGATGTAAATGAATTTGATAATAGAATTTATTACACAACTTATATAAATAATTATTTAGTTTCTGTTTCGTGTAATGATTATAGCTATAAAGAAACTTTATTTGATATTTTAGATAGTGTTGAAATATTAGAAGGATCTGAAAGAGAAGTTGAAAATATAGCAAGAGAAAATAAAAATAATCGTAAATTACTTGCTAATAACTTACCAGAATTAGATATTAGAAGTTTAGTTAATAGTTTTGATGCTACAATTATTAGAAAGAGTGATATTTTGAAAAGAGCGATAGCAATTATATTGCTTGCTAATGAAATAATAACTGATAATAATGAATCTTCTTTCTTAAATATATTTAATAAAAATAAGAACATAAAAAGTGAACTTAAAAAATATGATGTTTATAATTATTTAACAGCAAAAGAAAAAGAATATTTAAAAACTAGAAATGAAGATTTATCTATAGAACTTTCATGGAGAATTGAAGGAGCATATGTGCTTTTATATGTTTTAGGACTAATAGATAAAGAACTTAATAATGTAACTAAGACAAATATAGCTGAATTAAAAGAATTTATAAGTTCTAGAACTTATGGTGATTTAATAATAGATGCTAAGTTGAAAGATGAAGATGAAATATTAGATTTAGCAGATTATTCAAATAGACTTTTAATAATTACTGAAAACTATACAGATTATAATAATTTAGATAAGGAAATAGTTATTGAAAGAGATAAGGCATATAAATATATTCTTAGTGGAATGTCATGGGATGTATTATAGTTAATTAAAGACAAGAGTAATATTACTCTTGTCTTTTATACTAGAATATTAAAAGAAGAAAAAATAAAATTACAAATTAAAGTCCAAGAAGTTATGTATTCTAAAAACTGAATTTATAATTATAGAATATGTATTTTTTCTAGAATTAGATAGAGATATAAATATTACATTATCCGAAGAATATGATGATTATAAATGGTGTAAATTTAATGAAGCATATAATTTATTGGAAAAAGAAAATAATAAGAAACATTAAAATTAATAAATAATTAATTAAAAAGTTTTAAATAAGGAAATAAATATGTTTGAAATATATGACTCAAATAATAAAATACCGGAAAATAGATATTTAGAAATGAATGATATTTTATTGAAAGATTATATTTTAAGAAAAGGATTAGAAGAATATAAAAAAAGAGAAAAAGTTTTTAAAGGAGAAGGATTTGAATATTGGAAATCTATGATTTTAAATGATCCTAATTATAATATAATACTTTATATACTTGATAAAAAAATAGTTGCTTTTATTTGCTATATATTAATGAAAGACAGTGTATGTTTAGCAGAAATTCAAATAATAAAAGAATATCAAGGTAAAAACGATATATTTAGAAAGATATTAAATAAATTTTTAGAAGAAATTAAAAATAAAAAATATAAAATTATATCTGCAACAATAGATAAAGATAATCAAAAATCAAGAGCAGTATTTTCACATATTGGTATGATTAATACAAAAGACAATTGGTTTGAAACATCTATTGAAACTTTAGAAAAATGGTTAAATAAATCCGGTTCTTGACAAATAGTATAATAGAAATTAAAATATATGTAATTTAAATTTATTAAAGCTGTGAAGGTGTGGAATACTGGAGCTTTTGGTTATAAAGGGATTCTTAGAATAAGTAAGGTGGAACCGCGGGTAATACTCGTCCTTACATTTAAGAATCTCTTTTTGTTTCATAAAGGAGGTATAAGATGAGTCAAATAACTATGAAAGATTTAGTAAATTATGCAAAAACATATGGGTTTATTTATCAAGGAAGTGAAATATATGGAGGTTTAGCTAATACTTGGGATTATGGTATTTTAGGTGCAAGACTTAAAAATAATCTTAAAGATATGTGGAGAAAGTTTTTTATTCAATTAAGAGATAATGCTTATGAAATAGATGCTAGTATCTTAATGCATCCTAAAGTATGGGAAGCATCAGGTCATATTAAAAACTTTTCAGATCCACTTCTTGATTGTAAAGAATGTAAGATGAGAGTTAGAGCGGATAAACTTATTGAAGAATTCGATAGCAATATAATCGCAGATAAAATGACAGATAAAGAAATGGAAGAATTTATAAAAGATAACAAGATTCCATGTCCAAATTGTGGTGCTAGTGATTTTACATCTATTAGAGAATTTAATCTTATGTTCGAAACAACAAGAGGAGTTACAAAAGATTCTAAGAGCACTATATATTTAAGACCAGAAAATGCTCAAGGTGAATATGTAAACTTTTTAAATGTATTAAGAACTGCTAGAACTAAGTTACCATTTTCTATAGGACAAATAGGTAAAGCGTTTAGAAATGAAATTACACCAGGTAACTTTACATTTAGAACTATAGAATTTGAACAAATGGAATATCAAACATTTTGTAAGAAAGATACTGATGAAAAACAATATGAATTTTTTAAAGATTATGGTATGAAGTTCATGGAATATATTGGTCTTGATAGAGAAAAACTTCGTTATAAAGATCATGAAAAATTAGCTCATTATGCTAAAAATGCTTGTGATATAGAATATTTATTCCCATTTGGTTGGGGAGAAATAAATGGTACTCATAATAGAACAGATTTTGATTTAAAAAATCATCAAGAATTATCTAATGTATCAATGGAGTATTTAGATGAAGAAACAGGTGAAAAATATATTCCATATATAGTTGAATCAACATATGGAGTTGATAGAATCTTACTTGCACTTTTATTTGATGCATATAACGAAGAAGAAGATAGAGTTGTATTAAAATTAAATGAAAAAATAGCACCTATTAAAGCATCTGTTTTACCACTTATGAAAAAGTATCATGGAGACAAGGCTGAAGAAATTTATAATATCTTTAAACAACATTTTATGACAAGTATTGAAGACTCTGGAAGTATTGGTAAAAGATATAAGAGAAATGATGCTATAGGTATTCCTTATTCAATAACAATAGATGATGAAACATTAAAAAATAATACAGTTACTGTAAGATTTAGAGATGATGCAAGTCAAAAGACTATGACTATAGAAGAAGCAATTAAACATATAGAAGAAAAAACAAGAATTTAAAGATAAAACTTTTATTTACTTTTGTAGATAAAAGTTTTTAGTTTATGATATAATTTTACTAGTAATAATAAATAAAAAGAGGGTGAAGAAATGAAAGTAATGTGTATAGGACAAGCTGCATATGATATAACTATTCCAGTTAATGAATATCCAGTTGAAAATAAAAAAATAAGATTTGATGAAAGGATAGAATGTGGTGGAGGATCATCTTCTAATGCAGCATTTTTACTTGCTAAATGGGGACTTCAAAGTTCTTTTGCTGGGGTAGTAGGAGATGACTTTTATGGTTCTAAAATAGAAGAAGAATTAAAAAATATTAAAGTTGATACTAAATATTTAGAAAAAATTAATAAAAAAACAACTACATCATATATAATTGCTAATTTATCTAAAGGTACTAGAACTATTCTTACTAATAGAGAAAAAGATATTAAATTATCTTTAAAACCAGAATTAAAAGAAATTGACTATATATTTTTAGATGGATATGAATATGAATTTGCAAAAAAAGTAATAGAAGATAACCCTAAAGCTATAAAAGTAATAGATGCTGGTAGTTTAAAAGAAAAAACTATTGAACTTGCTAAGTTAAGTGATTATATTGTTTGTTCTAAAGATTTTGCAGAAGAATTTACTTCTAAAAAAATAGATTTTAGCAATCTAAAAACACTTATTGATATATATGATGAAATTGAAAATAAATTAAATGGTAAGTTAATAATAACTTTAGAAGAAAAAGGAAGTTTTGTAAAAGATGATAGTTATATGATAGTTCCATCGATTAAAGTAGAAACTTTAGATTCAACAGCAGCAGGAGATATATTTCATGCAGCATTTTTATATTTTTTATCAAAAGGTATGAGTTTAAAAGATGTTTTAAGATTATCTAATATAGCAGGAGCGCTATCTGTTACAAAAATTGGTGGAAGATATTCTATTCCAAGTTTAGAAGAAGTTAAAAGAGTAAGTGATGACAATCCTCTATAGTAATATTATATTTAAAACACTAGATTTACATGGTGAAACATTAGATGTCGCCATGTATTTAGTTAAAAACTTCATAAACGATAATATAAAGATGAAAAATGAGTATATTGCTATCATTCATGGTAATGGAGAAGTTTTGAAAAACAACTTGTTAAAATATTTAAAAAAAGCAAAAAAAATTAAAGAATACAACATAGATATTTACAATAGTGGCCAAACTTTAATAAAACTTGACATTTAATCAAAATAGTGTATAATACATCTCATAACGGAGGGGGAGTTTTAAAATGGAAGAAAAATACTCGATTAGAAATTTTTTAATTAAAGCTGTAATAGCAGTAGTTTTTATAGTTATATTAATTTATCTTTTACCAATCAGTAAAATAGGTGGATTTAATAATAACAACAATAATGGCAATAATGGCAATAACTATAATTCGCAAGAATTAAATAGTTTAACTGCTCAAATATTCGCTGCGAATATCAATACAATGAAAGAAGCAGCAATGAAGTATTACACTACAGAAAGATTACCACAAAATATAGGTGATAAGAAAAAATTAACATTACAAGAAATGTTAAATATGAAACTTTTATTACCTTTAATAGATAAAGAAGGTAAAACTTGTGATGCTAATAGTTCATATGTAGAAATTGAAAAGAAAGATAACGAATATATCTTTAAAGTAAATTTAAAATGTGGAAGTCAAGAAGACTATATAGTAGTACCTGTTGGATGTTATGATTACTGTCCAAATAAAGGTGTATGTCAAAAAGAAATAGAAATAAATGGTAAATACCAAAAAGTTCCAGGTTTACCACCAAGAACTGTACCAGAATTAATCGTAACTGGACCAAGTTGTGAATTGTATGTTTCAGGTGGAGTAGAAGGTGCAAATGGATGGTTTACAAGAGATGTTACAGTTGGATTTAAATATAAAACAACAACTAATAATAGTGCTTATATAACAGAATATGGTTTAAGTGAAAATAATACACCAACATATAACATGTTAAAACAATATCAAGTTACTAAAGAAGGTGTAACTAACGTATATGGATATGTAAAAGATTCAAACGGAAAAACTGCAATATGTCATGTAACAGTTAAAAGAGATTCAGTAAAACCTAATTGTGAACTACAAGTAGTAGATGGAATTAAAAACAATGGAGTTTATGTAGGTAACGTAAAAGTTGCACTTACTAATTCGTTAGATGAAACTTCAGGAGTTGATTCTTATGGAGTAAGTAGATCAAGTCAATTAGATTTAAATAATAGAGATAATATAGTTATTAATAGCAACGGAAACAACACAGTATATGGATATGTAAAAGATAAAGCTGGAAATATAAATGTATGTAGTCTTAATTTTGAACATAAAGAAACACCAAATACTAAAGTTTCAAAACCAAGTTGTGAACTAGAAATAACTTCAGGAGTTATGGGAGAAAATAACTGGTATACATCAAATGTAAAAGTTGCATTTAAATCTAAGACTTCAACTAATGGAGCATGGATTACTCAATATGGAATTACTAATTCTAATGTTGAATATAACCAAAGAGATTTTGTAACTGGAGCAAAAGATGGTCATTATACAGTAAGAGGATTTGTTAAAGATTCTAATGGTAATGAAGCAATTTGTTCATTGAAATTTAAAAAAGATTCAACTAAACCACAATGTGATATAAGTGTATTTAGTGGAATATATGAAAACGGTTCATATAAGAGCGATGTATTAATAGGATGGGCAAGAAGATCTGACAATATGTCTGGTGTTCAAAAATATGGAATCGGAAGATTATTTAACTACAATAATAATACACATTACAAAGTAACACTTGATGGAACTGTAACAGTAAATGGATATATTAAAGATAATGCTGGTAATACTAATATCTGTAGTATTAATATTACAAAACAAAAAACTGGATTTGAATATCAATATAAAAAAGTAATTAACAAAGAATATTCTAATTGGTCAGAATGGCAATATAGAACATATAACCCTAATTCAAAACCTAATTTTGGATTAAGAGAAAATGAAGAAATAGTGGATTTAGGGTATAGAGAAGTAACTAAATATAACTATGTTCAAACAAAACCAATATATAATTATATAAATAAGGAATTTAAGACAGTTAAAGAAAAAAGTTGTGATGGATTTAGATATTTTAGAAATGAAACTACTAAAACAACATCGACAACAAAAACAGTTCACGAAACTGCAACAGAAATTACAAGAGTTGAAACAAGAGTAACTGATTCATATGTTACTAAGAAGGGAACAGAAGGATCTGAAAAATATGTTGGAATGGTAAGTTTAAGCAATCCACCAACTAACACATTAGCAGTAAGATACGAATTTGTAGGAATGGACTTTGCTAGATGTGGAAATTGTACTACAACTCCATATACAATTTGGAAGAAGTACGTAAGAACTGTAGGAAAGAGTCAAAAAGTTGAAAATATAACTAGAACATACTATAAAGATGAAAGAGGAAATCCAACAGAGAGAATTAAATCTCAACAAACAACTACACATGCAGATGTTACATATTCAGGTCTTAAAGTAAGTTGTAATTTAGTGGAAGATGAAACAACATTATTTGTTAAAGTTAAAGAATTAGCTGGATTTGAAAAACAAAGAACATCTTATGTAACAAAAGATTATAGTTATAAATATAGAAATAGAACTGTAGTAAAAGAAGGTTATATAGATTATAAATGGAGTCATTATAACGATACTACTTTAATAAACAGTGGATATACAATGACAGGGAATAAAAGAGTTAAAAGTTAATAAAAAGGGGGAATAATTTATGGAAAATTTAAACAATATAACAATATTCGGTAAATTTAGAAAAGATAAAACTTTAGATTATACTAGTGATAAAGTATTGGTAAATTACGAAGATGGTAAAAATTTGCATATAGTTGATGGTATTAATGAAGTTTTAAAAAATTTACTTATAAACCGTAATTTAATCAAAGAAAATGATGTAATTACTCAAGAAAAATTAAATGAAGCTATAGAACTAGGATATATAAAAGTTGTTGATATAGAAGAATTAGATCACAATTTTTATAAAAATATCGTTGAAAGAGAAGGTCGTGATGAATTAACTCTTGAAGAAACAGAAGAAATTAAGAGAAATGTTAGATCTTTAGAATTAAAACAAAACGAAAGGGAAAGCAGCAGATTGGATGATGATTTTGAAGAAATAGATTTATCTAGAGATAATCAAACAGATAATGAAGAATCAAATGCTAACAGAGAACAAATAAGAAGAATATTACGTGAAGAAGGATATTTTGATGAAGAAAAAGAAGATGTTGTAGAAAAAGATTCTGAAAAAGATTCTGAAAAAGCTGCTGAAGAAGACGTAGAAGAAATGAAAGATGAAGAACAAGAAAATTCAAGTAAAATAATTCCAATTGATGATTATTATGACGATGACGAAGAAGAATATGAAGAAGAAGCTGATGAGGAAAAAAGACTTATAGCAGCAGGAAGAATTGGAGTAGGAGCAGGTTTATTAGCAGCAGGGGCAGCATTAGGACTTGGTGCAAAACATTTAATTGATGCTAATGCTAAACCAAATACTCAAAATGCTAAAAATGTACAAGATGAAATAACAACTGTATCTGAAAACGAACAAAAAGCAATGGATGAAAGTATATCTTCTGTAAATCAAGAATATGAAAATAATAATAACAACACTAATAACAACGCTAATAACAATCCTGTAACTAATACTGTAGAAGAAGATTTTTCTAGTGATGTTGTAATAAACGATTCAGTAAAAAAAGAAATTAAAAGTAATTTTGAAATATTAAATTTTGATTTAGCTAATGCAACTGAAGTACAAAAGGACTTCTTAAATTCAACAGCAGGTTTAATTACTAAATTTCATGAACAAACACATAAATCTAATAATTTTAGATTAGAAAATGATAATGAACATTATTTAGACTTAACACTTGATGAAGCTATGAGTTTAAATTTATTATTAAATGATTATACTCAAGATGAAATAAATCAAATATTTGGTTCACATCAATTTAATTCAGAAAAAATCCAAAATTCTGCTAAGAGTGCATATACTAAGTTAGCTACATATTACATGAATGCTACAGAAAAATCTGGACTATCCGATATTATTAAAGATGAAAAGAAAAAAGAATTATTCGATAAAATGGAAGATAGTGTTTTAAGATTTAATCAAAACGCTACAGTAGAAAATGCAACTGAAGTACATAGGCAAGCATATTATAACTATATAACTTCAGGAGCAAGTAACGAATATGCAAATGATGATTTAACAGCATTCTTTGCTACAAGTCCATTAATGGGATTTGTAATGACTAATTCGACAACTTCATATCAAGTTGAAAACTTTCTTATATCTAGATTAAACGATAGTGAAGAGTTGAATAAATATGGAGAAGCTTACTTAAGAAGTGGAACACATTTTGTAGCCTTAGCTAAAGAAGGAAATAGTTATGTAGTCCAAGAATTAGATGCTTTTGGAAACTGTATAAATAGAGCAGAATCAGAAACAACAATAATGTCTTTAATTAATGATAAAGCATTACTTAAGAGTATGATTAGAAAATCAGATAATTTAGGACAAATGGTTGCTAATGCTAATGAAAAATACTTAGCAGATGAACTTGCAAAAGATCAAAAGATAATTGAAAGTAGAAAATTTGTTGAATACATTTTAAGTGGAAATAACGATTATAGATATGCATTATTTAATGCATTAGGAGCTAACTTTGATAATTATAATGAATTCTTAAAAGAATGTTTTGCAACAGATAATGTAAGAGAAGCAGAATTATTATTATCAAGTTTATCAATGAATGTTTCAATAGATGGTCTAAATTCTCATTTAGGTAAATTAGGTGAAGTTGAAATTAGCGAAATATCACAAACTGAAAAAGGTAAAAATATAATAGCTATTTACAATAAGCTTATATCTAGAATTGAAACAAAAACTTTAACTTTAAATCAAGTAGCAAATAAGATAGATTTTAGTAAATTAGGTGGAATTTATGGAATTAACGATAACCAAGCAGTTGGATATCTAGTTAATGTTAGAAGAGATATTTTAACAAAACAATTCTTAAATTTAAAAACTTCATCAAATTCAGAATGTTCTAGCAATTCAAGTTCAGAAAAAAGAAGTTCTTCAAGTAGTTCATCAAATAGTTCATCAACTAAGACTACTAGTTCATCGAATTCGAATTCACAAGATAACAGCAATCAAAAAGTAGTTGAAAGAAGAGTTGAAACTACAGAAAGAGAAGAAGTATCAACAAAAGAAGAAACACATACTGAAAGAAAAGAAGTTACAAAAGAAGAATTAACTGAAAAAGAAAGAAAACAAGCAGAAAGAAAAGAAAAGAGATTAGAAGCATCAAACTTTGTTTACAACATTGCTGCAAGAGCAAGCCAAGATGTTAATGAATACATGAATTCAAATGAATATAAATCAGATTCAACAACTACAACTTATGTAAATAAATATAATGATCAAGATTTAAATAATGAATCTTTAATAAATCAAGCTAGACTTATTAGAGCGTGGAATGATGGTTCTTTATCTGAAATATCAACTTCAAATTCTCAAATAATAGCTAAGAAAAATGAAGATGCGCAAAACTTTATTGATAGTTTATCTGATGATGAAATAGATTTATTAAAATCTAGATATGGAAATGATTGGAAGAGTGAAACTAAAGCACTTTACAAGAAGACATGGAGTAATGATTTAAAAGAAGCTTTCTCTAAATATGTTAATACTATTGGAAAAGGTGAATACCTTAGAAAATATAAAGTTGAAGAAGATAAATTGAGAAAAGAAAATCAAAGTAGTCAATCAGGAGAAAATCAAGTAGTAGTTCCAGAAGAACAAAATAACAATAACAATCAAAATAATAATCAAAGCAGTTCACAAACACAAACAGGAGAAAATTCAGTGGTAACTGATGAAACTCAAGATTTAGGTCAAGGTTCTAAAGTAATAACTGATGTTGAAGAATTGCAAGGTCAAACAAATAATACAGAAATAAATCAAAATGTAACTCCTTCAGAACAAAATAACAACAACAATCAATCTAATGAAGAAGTAGTTAATGAAATTTTACCAGATGAAAGTTTAAATTTAGGTCAAGGTGAACAACCAGTACAACCAAATACTACTGTTGAAAATGAAGTAGCACCAATAGTAGAAGAAAACAATCAATCTGTTGAAAGACAAAACACTAATCAAAATGAAGGAAGTGAAATAACAAGAATAGATAATCGTGCTATTCAACCAGAAGAAATACCAGAAATAGATGAAACAACTGATGCTAATGAAATAGAACCAGTTAGTTTAGAAAATAAAGAAGCAAAAGGAAAGGTTTTAACAAGACGTATATAGTCTTATAGGGGGGCAAAAATATGGAAAACAAAATAATAAACGAATACGAAATAGATAACGAAAGAAGAGTTAATGAATTAAGAGCTAGAAGAATAGCTGCAATTGCATTAGCATTAACAGCTGGAGGTTCGGCATTAACAGCATGTAGTAATACACAAACTGTTAAAAATGAAACAACAGAAGATAAAAAACAAGAAAGTATACTTGAAGAAACAACAGCTGAAATAGATAAAATATATGAAGAGGTAAATCAAAAAAATATAAATGAAGTATTATATAGATTATTAACACCAAATTATAAAGAAAGTGAAGTAAAAATTTTAGACGTTGATATGAGTAAAGCTACTAAAGAACAAGAAGAATTTTTAAATAGACTTTATGGAACAATTACTAAATATCACGAGTTAACACATAAAGAAAATAACTTTAGATTAGATGCAGATGGTGATAATTATTTGGACTTAAGAATAGATGAAATTTTATCTTTTGATTTAGTACAAAATAATTATACTACAGAAGAACTAAGTGAATTATTAGGTAATGCAAGTTTTACTAAAGAGTATTTGACTACAAATCTTGATAATATTTACTTTAATTTTATGATTTACTATATGACTGCTACAGAAAAATCTGTTATATCAGATTTAATTAAAGATGAAAATAAAAAAGCTTTATTTGAAAGAATAGAAGAAAAAGCATTGAATTTAAATAGAGATTATTCTGAAGAAAATTTACAAGATTTCTTATCTGAAGAAATGGTTGATATTGTATTTAATCTAGATGAAGAAGCATTAGAAAAAATGGATTTCGAAACATTTCTTTCAACAATTCCAATAGTAGCAGTAGCACAAAGAAGATTTTCTGATAATTTTGAATTAATGGATACAAGAAAAAACCTTATAAAAATATTTGAAAATATTGTTGATGAAAAAATAACAAAATTAGAAAGAGTAAGTCCAGATATCCAAAAAGAATATTCAGAACAAAGTTCTAAATCTAATAAAATAATAGCAAAAGATAAAGAAAATTCTATTAAAAATCTAAAAAAAGAAGCAAAAGAAAAGTTTAAAAATGCATATGGAACAGATTTAAAAGAATATATGAGCGAAGAAGATTTAGACGAATATATAACAAATTATTATGAAAATGAAGTATATACAACTAATTTTGGAGTACCATTATCATTTGTATTTAATAATGTAAATTATGATTTATTAGAAGGTAAATATGCTTATAGTGATTCTATGGATGAAGAAGATGATGTTTTACCATTATATAAAATTAGACTTGAATTACTTCAAAGAGAATTAGGAAAACTTTCTTATAATGATAGAGATCAAGAACAAAAAGAATCAGTTCAAGAAAAAGAAAAAGTAAAAGTAAGAACTTTAAAAAGAAATATTTAAATATAAATAAAAAATTGAAGATAATAATAAAACTAAAAAAGTTTAAAGTATTATCTTCTTTTTTTATTAAATTTTACAATAAATATTGAATTTCAATTATTTTAATCTTCTTTTTAACTTATTTACTAGCAAAATATAAAATTTTGTATTAAACTTTAATTAAGGTAGGATATGAAGATGAAAAAGTTTAAATCAAAAGCTATATTTTCAATTTTTATACTAGTATTAATTGGAATTTTTTTTATGTCATATAATTTTTTGACTAAAAATAAAATTAATAAAAATTTAAAAGTTGATAATTCTAATATAAAGGCTGAAACGCCACCAAGAATAGATGAACCAATTGAAATTGGATCTAATGAATCTGTGGTAAAAAATGCTATTGTTAATTTACCTCGTCCAGATAAATATGTAGGATTTGAAACACAACCTGATACTGCAACAACTGGAGATAAGACAGTTACTTTGGTAGCAGTTTGGGCAGATAATTCAGTTTATAAATATCAAGTTCCATATAAAGTTTTTAGTGTTAATTGGATTAAACCTAAAATAGAAGCAGATATTAAAACACAAACTGTAACTGAAGGACAAAATATAACTCCAATTCACTGGACAGCAGAGAACATTAATTCAACTAATGATGAAGCTAACTATGTAATGAATAAAGTTAATCCAATATTAGCTAATTATATTCTTAATCCAAATGGTTTAACTTATACAGGGTTTACAGCTCCAGGAGAACAAGGAACTTTAGAAGGTAAAATTAATATCAAATGGAGAAATAATGCCGAAGAACAAAGAGTTATTGAATTAAATAACTATACAGTTTTTGAACATGAAAATGATTTTACTGAATCAAAAGCAACTCTTATAGTAAATCGTGATACAGATAATGATGGAACAATAGATAGTGAAGATGATGACGACGATGAAGATGGATATTCAGATCAACAAGAGATATTATACGGATCAAATCCAAAAGATAAAACATCTAAACCTAGTCAAGCAGCACTATATAAAATAAATGTATTACAAAAGAAAATGTTAAAATATTATGTAGGTGATACTCCTAATATATTAGATGCTATAACTTCTGATAAAACTCTAAATAATGCTAATAAAATAAAACAAATAACTATTAAACAAGACATTACTACTACAGAAAAAGGTGAACAAATAGGTAAGATAGAAATAGAATTTGATGATTGTTCAACTATGGAAGTTGAAGTAATAGCAAAAGTCTTTGATAAAGAAATTGTAGCGCCAGAGCTTAACGTAAATCTTGATAGTCAAGATTTAACTGAAGGAAGCTTAATTCAAGATATAATCTTTAGTAGAGAATCAGTTGATACAACAGGATCAGAATTTACTGATAAGAAAATAGATGATATAACAAGTCAAAAATTAACTGTAAGATCAGATGTATTGCCAGTACATCCAAATGAAACAGTAAATGAAAAAACAGTTGCAAAAGATTATTCTTCTCCAGTAAATGCAAAAGATTTAGTTAATTTTGATAGATCTCATGGTTATACAAAGTCTCAATGGGGAAATAATGAAGTTGCAAACTTTACTGTAGAAGCAGAAATAGTATATGCAAATAAAGGTACAGTGAAGAAACAATCAACTATTACTTTTTATAGAGACACAGATGCAGATAATATTCCAGATATCAATGATGATGATGACGATGGTGATGGAGTAAGTGATGATGATGAAAGAAGATTGAATACAGATCCAAAAGACCCAAATAGTAAACCTTCAGAAGCAGATCTTCATGGAAATGAAGTAATAACAAAAGATTTTACTGTGTATGAAAATGATCCAATAAATATTTTAGATGGTATTACTGTAATGCCAAACGAATCTACTAAGAGAATAGTTACTAATGTAGATACTTCAGATAAGGGATTAAAAGAAGGAACTGTAGAAGTAAGATTTAAAGATGGGTCTACAAAAGAATATAAAATACCAGTAAAAGTATTTAAAAAAGTTTATGTAGCACCTAGATTAGTTCTAGAAAGTAATCCAAATACAGAAGTAATAGAACATACTGATATAGCAAAAATTAAATTTAATTTAGAAGAACCAACTGGTCTTGGAAAAGATAATGAACAATATATAGAAAAAATAAGAGATAATCCTGTTTTACGTGATGCAATACCTAGTGCACCTTCAGCTAGTGTAGAAGGATTAACAAGTAAGGTAACTTCAAATGAAACAATTGAATTAACTGGTAAAGTAAAAATTGTTACAAGTGATACAAAGAAAGAAAAAATAGTTGTAACAGTAGAAGCAGGAATTACTACTGAACATGATCCAATAGAAAAAACAGTAACAACAAACTTTACTGTATTAAAAGATACTGATAAAGATGGAAGACCAGATACAATAGATGATGATGATGAAACAAGAACTGGTCATGATCCAAAAAATCCAGCAGATAAACCAACAAAAGCAGAGCTAGATGAAACAGTAATAAATACAAAAGTATTAAAAACATATGTTAATGAAGCAATTGATTTAACTAAAGGATTAATTAACAAACCAGTAGGAACAACATTAGAAGTAAAACAAAATATAGATTATTCAGAAAAAGGTAAGAAAACAGCAGTTATTAAAGTAAAATATTCTGATAATAGTTCAAAAGATGTTAATGTAGATGTTAATGTATTCGAAAAACAATATATTAAACCAAATGTAACAGCAACACCTGCAGAACAAAATATTATTGAATCAAACAATATATCAGAAGTAACGTTATCTAAATCAACTGTAGCTAATTCAGTAGATAATGATAATTTTGTTGAACGTATAGTAGATAATGTAGTTAGTGAAGGATTTACAGATCTTAGTGGATTAACATTTAGCGATAATAAATTAAAAGGTAAATTAAATACTACCTGGGCAAATAACAATGAAGAATCTAAAATTGTAACATTAACTCATAAAATAAAATATGAGCATTTACCAGATACTGATACAGTAGTAAAATTCAATGTAGATAGAGATACAGATGCAGATAAAACACCAGATAAAGATGATGACGATGATGATGGAGATGGATTTACAGATCAAGAAGAAAAAGATCATAATTCTAATCCAAAAGACCCATCTAGTATTCCTTCGCAAGCAGATGTTTATAAATTAAGACAATTAAGAAAACAAAAATTAAAAGCTTATGTTGGAGATGTAGTAGATATTAAACAAGGAATTACTTCACCTTTAACAGGTAATAATATAGCAAGTGTAGTTATACATAAAGCAACAAATACAACTGTTAAAGGAGATGATAAACCTGGTACAGTTAGAATTACATTTAAAGATGGTTCACATTTAGATGTAGAAATACTTACAGATGTTTATGAAAAACAATATATTAAAGGTAATTTACAAGTTACTCCAGCAGTTCAAAGTTCAATTGAAAATAAACATATTAATCAAGTTACTTTCCAATTGAATAAAGTATATGGAAGAGTAGATGATGATTTAAACATCGAATATATACCAGATGAAATATTATCAAATACTGTAGAAGTAGAAAATGCTACAAATTTAGCAGTAACAGATATAAGTAATACTTTAACTACAGGTAAATTAGTTACAGGTGTTCCAACAGTTACATGGGCTAATAATACAGATGAATCAAAAGTAGTTAAAGTAATTAATAAAATAAATTATAAACATTTAGGCTTAGAAAGAGAAGAATCAAGCATTAAAGTATTAAGAGATACTGATAAAGACGAAACACCAGATACATTAGATGAAGATGATGATGATGATGGCTTTACAGATGATGAAGAAAGAACTGCAGGTACAAATCCTAAAGATAAAACATCAAAACCAAATAATGCATATACTGGAAACGTTATAATACAAACAGTTACTGGATATGTTGGTGATAATATAGATGAAACAACAGCAGTAAAAACAAAACCAGAAAATGCAACATTAGAAGTAGTAAATGAATTTGATACTTCAAGTAAAGGTCAAAAAGAAGGAAAAATTAAAGTTAAATATCCAGATGGATCTTCTAAAGATTATAAAATTACAGCTAATGTATTTGAAAAACAATATTTAACACATGATGTAACAGTTGATAATAATAATCAAAGAGTTACTGAAGGTAAGAATATAACTCCAATTAATGTTAATAAAACAATTAATGGTACTCCAGGAGTTGATTTAGATCAATATATTGAAAAGATAGTTGATCCACTTAATAAAGAGACTTATGATAATTTATATAATTTAGATAATAATTCTAACGTATTATCTGGAAAACCTAAGATAACTAATTGGACAGGAAATGAAGAAACTAAAACTGTAACAATTAATTATAATAGAAAATATGATCATAATGGAGATTTCTCTACACCTATTACGTTAACAATAGATAGAGATACAGACAAAGATGGAACTCCAGATAAAGATGATGACGATGATGATGGAGATGGAGTAAGTGATGATGAAGAAACAAGAACAGGTCACGATCCTAAGAATCCAGCTGATAAACCAACAAAAGCAGAATTAGATAGAACTGTTGTAAATGTTAACAATGGTTTAGAAACAATTGTAAATAAACCAATAGATATAACAACGGGAATTATTAATAAACCAGCAGGAACTACAGTACATATTAAAACTCCAGTAGACTTTACAAGTAAAGGACCAAAAACAGGAGTAGTAGAAGTAAGATATGATGATGGTTCTAAGAAAGAATATAATGTACCAGTTAAAGTATATGAATTAGAATATGTAAAACCAAATGTAACAGTAACAAATACAAATAATAATGTACTTGAAGGTAATAGTATTCAAAATATTAAATTTACTAAGTCACCAGTAAATTTAGCAACAGATGAAGTAAATTATATTAAAAAAGAATTAGATAAAGTAGTAAGTGAAGATATTACTGTTACAGGAGCAAATCTTACTAAATCCACAGATGAAGTAAGTGGAATTCCAACAATTACATGGAATGGTCAAGAAGAAACAAAAACTGTTGTAGTTAAGAAAGAAATAACATATAAGAACTTACCTAAGACAGAAGTATCAGCAGTATTTACTGTAGATAGAGATACAGACAAAGATGGAACTCCAGATAAAGATGATGACGATGATGATGGAGATGGAGTAAATGATGCTGATGAAACAAGAACAGGTCATGATCCTAAGAATCCAGCAGATAAGCCAACAAAAGCAGAATTAGATGATAGTGCAATTACAAAACAACCTATTGAAGGATATGTTGGAGATCCAGTAGATATAACAACAGCAATTACTGATAGACCAGCAAATACAACTTTAGAAGTAGTTACGCCAGTAACAACAACGACTAAAGGTCCAAAACAAGGTGTAGTAAAAGTTAAATATCCAGATGGTTCATCTAAGAATGTAACAGTAGATGTTAAGGTATATCAAAAAGAATACGTTAAACCAACAATAAATGTTACAAATCCAAACTCACCAATTATTGATAAACATGCAGTACAAGATATTACATTTAGTAAAGTGAATCCAGAATTAGGTAAAAATGATACGACTTATGTTGAAAAGATTCTTGATACTGAAACAACTAATACAGTTAGTAATTTAAATAATCTAACATATGCAGGAGATAAAATAACTGGAACAGTTACTGTAGCTAATTGGGGAAGCAACGAAGAACAAAAGACAATTAATTTAACAAATACAAGAACTTATGCTCATTTACCATCAACTACAACAACAACATCAATTGTAGTAAACCGTGATACAGATAATGATGGAACAATAGATAGTGAAGATGATGATGACGATGGAGATGGAATAACTGATGAAGATGAAATCAAAACAAATCATGATCCTAAGAATCCAGCAGATAAACCATCACAAAGCGAATTAGATATTGCTAAAATTGTAACTAATACAATTAATGTAGAATTAAATGATTCAGTAGATATAACAACGGCAATTACTAATAAACCAGCAGGTACAACTATTAGAGTTAAAACACCGGTAACAACAACAACTAAAGGACCAAAAACAGGAGTAGTAGAAATTGTATATCCTGATAACTCAATTAAAGAAGTACCAATAAAAGTTAATGTATATGAAGTTAGATATGTAGTACCAGAAGTAACAGTAAATAATCCAAATACAGAAGTATTAGAAAAGAATAATATTAAAGAAGTTAATATAACTGTTTCAGAAGTTAATGAACGAACTGATGATGTTAACTTTATAAAATATAAGAAAGATGAATTAATTTCAGAAACAGTTACTAATCTAAACGGATTAACTAATACTGATAATAAGAAGATTAGTGGTACAATTAATTACATATTTACAGGAAATGATGAAACTAAGGTTATAGATATGCCATATACAAGAGTTTATCGTCATAGTCCATCCACTGTTAAGAATATTAAGATTAAATTATTAAGAGATACAGATGGAGATGGAACACCTGATATTAAAGATGACGATAAGGATGGTGATGGATTTAGTAATGAATTAGAAATATCTAAGGGAACAAATCCACATGATTCAACATCAATACCATCATTAACTAAAAAAGAACAACTTGATGATCTTGTTAAGAAGTTAGAAAAACTTATTGAAGAAACTAAAAAGAATCCTTATGATAATAAGAATAAGACAGATGTAGATAACTTAAAAAATAATACTTTACCAGATAAAGAAAACAAGAAGAATGATATTAAAAATTCATATAATGACTCTACACCAGATTCTGAAATAGAAAAGAAGAAAAAAGAAGTTCAAAAACATATAGATGATATAAATGACGAAATAAATAAACTAAGAGATAAAGCTAATTTTGAAGAATTAGATAAGGAAAAAGCTAAACCTATAGAAGAAGACATTTATACACCTGAATCAGTTAAGCCATTAAAAGATAAGATAGAAGAAGCTAACAAGATTTCTAGAGATACAGCAACACAAGAAGATGTTGATAATATGACTAAGATTATTAAAGATTTAAGAGATAAATTAGTTATAGATAAGACTAAACTAAAAGATAAGATAGATGAATTAGAAAAAGCTATAGATAATGGTAAATGTTTAAGTCAAGAATGTAAAAATGTAGATGAAAAAGCTAAAAATGGATATAATAATCCTAATTTAACTAGAGATGAATATGTGGAATTAATTAAAGAAATCGACGCAGTATTGCAAAGAAATGATAATATTAAGAATCCAAAAACTAGTTCTAGTCAATTTATTATAGTTATAATAGCATCAATAATCTTAGTAGTAGGATATATAGTTCTTAAGACTAAAAAGAGTTATATAAGATAAGAAATTTAAAATTTCTTATCTTTTTTTTATTAATATCTTGACTAATTAAATATTTTTTGATAACATTAATATTGTCAATGCAAGAAGTGTCGCATTGAATATGCGGATGTAGTTTAATGGTAGAACCTCAGCCTTCCAAGCTGACTGCGTGGGTTCGATTCCCATCATCCGCTCCAATTGAATATAAAAAACTAACTATAAATAGTTAGTTTTTTTCTTCATAAACTTTAATTTAATATTTATATTAGGACATGATAATAATGTAGTATTGAATCTGTATTTATACCAAGAAAATAAATAAATTATCAATTTTGTAATTATTATAGTTAAAGATTAAAAGTTCTTTTTTATTTAATTTTTAAATTGTATAAACATCTTAAAATTAAATTAATCTTTTATTTTATTTATATACTATAGATAAAATTTTATTAATATAAATATAAAATTGCTACTAAAACCATTCTAGATGTAAAATAACTAGCTATGAAATCATAAATTATATTATAAATTTATATTTATAAAAATAATGTTATAATTGTGTATAGAGTCCTTTATTTTATGTAAATATAGGTTGAAGAGTTTAGGATGGTTGATGATTTATGATTAAAAAATGAGTTTAGAAAAATTTTTACAAAAACTTCAAATAGAAGATGTTTGTAAATTAAAAAGTATATGTTTTGATTATGCAAGAAAAAATTTTTTAAATTCTAGTAGATGAATATCCAAAATCATTTATAAAAGAAAATTCTGAATTTTGCTATTATATATTATGTTAATGGTGATAAATTAAAAATTGGAGATTTATTATTTAATACTAAAGTTGATAATAAAGAACAACAAATGGATATAGAAAGAGGTATTGGTCATGCAAAATAATAATATTAATAAAATAATAACAAATTCTTTACAAGTTAATAAAGATAATTTAAGTAAAAATATTAAAGCTATAATTATTCAAATTAAAAATGCTTTAGAAATTAATAAAGAAGCAATTAAAGCAGCAAATAGTATTGATAAAAAGAATAACAATGGTTTTATATTAGATTTTAATATTATTAAAAACATCTTTTCTAATTTAGAAAAAGAAAACTTATTTTATGGTGATGTGACTCTTTCACAAAAAGATGAAGAAAAAAATATATTATATGGAACTCAAATAATGGATATAGGAAATGTCGTTGTTATTACTGATGGTAATCCATATACTATCATTGAAATGATTATTAGAAATATAATGGCTGGAAATACAACAATATTTTCAAATAATGGTTTTATGTTTGGAACTAATCAATTATTAATACAAATAATACAAAGTGTTTTAGAGCAATTTAATATATCTAAGTATTTAGTTCAAATATATGTGTCTGAAAATTTTGATGAAGTTTTATCGAATTTTGCTAATATTGATTTAGTTGTCTGTATAGGTAATCATAGTTTTCAAAATATGATTTTAAATAAATCTAAAAATAGAACTATTGTTAGTGGATATGAAAATTTTGATTTATATATAGAGGATGTTTCTCATATCGAATTTTTAAATAAAATAGTAAATACTGGTTTAAATATTCAATTATATATAAATAGTGATACTAACTTAGATCATTCTAGTGCTATAATGGTAAATGACATTGATGAAGCTATTGCTCAAATTAATTATAATGGTAGCAATTATAGTTCATCTATATTTACCACATCAAAAGAAAATGCTTCTAAATTTATAAAAGAAGTAAAATCAAAAATAGTAACTATTAATACTAGTCCTACAATTGAAAGAATAATCGATATAAAACAAAATGATTTGATTAATAAAAAAATTATAATTTATCCATTTAATTTTAAATTAGATGATAATATAGTAAAAGTTGAATTATAAAAAGCGATGGCTTAAATTACTAAGCCATCGCTTTTATATATTATGATTATTATCCATTCTTTTTATTGATGTATAACATTTATATTTCTAGCTATTTTTATATTTGGGAATTTTATTTCTAATCTAAATTCAACTATGTCGTTTATATTAATATTTTGATTAAAAGATATATCTTTATATTCAAAGTCTATTTCTTCATTATTTGCTAATTTAATAGTACCAAATTTACCATTGTATTTAGTTATTTTTCCTAATAATTTCATTTTATCACCTTATTATCTTTTGATTCTTTAATTTTTATAGTTATATTATCTTTTTGCATAACATCTTCAATTTCTTTTAATTTTGAAGGTATTCCCAATTCTTTTTTAATTGTTTCAATTTCAAAAAGTGTTTGAATATTATTTGTTGGTAAAATAACTTCTTCAATATTACCGTTATTTTTAATTGCTATATACCAATCTTCTCCACAAATAGCTCTAGAATATTCTTGAAAATAGAAAGGTTCAAAGTTCCTAGACATCTCTTCTTTTTTATTAGGGTCATTTTCTAAAGCAATTCTTAAAGTTCTTAATTTTGTAATTTCTTCTTCGGTTGGATTATAATTTATTTTCTTTCTAGATGGTTTATATTTAATTTTTTCTTTAGCATCAAAATTTAAATGTAATTCTTCTTCTTTTTCTTTTTTACTTCTTAATAAAAATCCAGAACTTGAAAGATCAGCATGAGGGAAGTAACCAACAAATTTGCTATCTTTAATTAAATTATATTCACTACAGTTTTCATCATATGAACTAGAAGAGTAATTAACAAAAATATAATCGATATTATCATTTTTACTAATAGCTTTTTCCATGATTTGATCTGCTATTTTTTTATATAAATCGATAGATAAATTTTCTCCTGCCTTTGATACCATTTGAATCACATTTCCACGTCTAAATATAAAAATTCTAGAAATAAGTTTATCGTTTTTATTTCTTATTAAAATAACATCTGCAGTATCTTTTATTAAAACTTCTTTATATGTTTCTACGCCAGCAGAATTTAATAAATCTATACAACTTTCATAACTTGGTCTTTTACCTATAAGTAACCTATTAGGATCTGAATATCTCCCTGATTCTAAATTGTATTTTTCTGTTTTTAAAGAAATAGGGGGAATATAACCACTTTGTCTATTCATCATTAATTTATAAAATTCAAAGTATTTAGAACTATTTATCTCACCAAGTTCATTTATGACCTCTTCACCAAGAGATGCTAAAATTAAATCATCAACAGAATTATAAGCATTAGCTAAGAAAATAACATCATCTATTTTTTTTAAAAGAGTAGTTTTAGAATCTTCAGTTTCATTATCTGTGTTTCCAATACTGACTTTATCTTTGATTCTATCGTAATTAGCTAGTATATTGGTAAAAGTGTTAGTATTTAGTTCATCAATTAAATTTATAAATGGTAGTAAATAAGATATTTCACTAATTAACATTTTATTATTTAATATTTTTGTTATTGTTTCATCATCTAATTTTATTAATAAATCTGAGAGATTTTTAATAGCTTTATCTTGATCTCCAATAACATAATTTTGTTTATGGTATCCGATTTTTGCTTTTTCACTATCATCTATTTCTAGTTCATCTTTATTTAAACTCACATTGTTTATATATTTTAATTTGATTTTTTCAAATTTTTTTCTTATGAAATTTCTAGTTTCTTCATTACATTCTCTAAAAAGTACCTTAGAAACTTCTTCGTCTAATTCTCCATTTTTAATAAAGAAATAAGCAATAGCATTTAAAAAATCAACATCTATATTATTAGCAGATTTTTTAATCTCTTTATTTTCTAAAATTAAATTAATAACATCATTTATTTCACTCATAAATTCACTTTTTGAAATGCCCAATTCTTGATAATTTTGACTTTTAATTAGATTTTTAATTTTATTAAGTTTTCTTCCAGTAAGTATAGTATTCTTCTTTTTTTCTGTTAATCTTAATTCTTTTTTGATTTCTGCAATAATTTTTTCTTTTTCATAACTGATAAAAAAATTCCTATGTTGATTTAATATTTTATTACAAAATTCGTTGGTTATTTCTAAATTAAGGACTTCATTTTTTATATAAAATTTTTCAAAATCATCAAGATCTTTTTTTAATTCGTCTATAGAAATACTATTACCAACGAAAGAGTGTAGTGAATTTAAATATTCTAATATCAATTCATAATTATTATTTTTTATAACATTTTTAAACAATTGATTTATTGATTCATTTAGCGTAACTATATCAGGGTATTTAAAAATTGATTTATTTTTTAAATATCTTATATTTGTAATAGCATCTATTAATTTATCTAGAGTTTGTAAATTTTCTTCTTGAACTAATAAGTTATTTTCATCTATTGAAATATTAAAACATGTTAGTAATTCATTTAATTTTTCAATTTCAACTTTTCCTCCAAATCTTTTATCTAAAAATGGTAATTTATCAGTTGTTAAAAATCCATCTTCTTTTATTACTTTTTGTATAGCAATTGTTTTTTCTTTTTCTGTTAAATATAACGAAAATAGTTCAAATTCAGGAAGTAATGCTATTAAACGAAAATTCATAGCTAACTCGGGGTTGTTGTATAAATCGTCTTTAGTGATTTGGTAATCTTCCAATGCTTCTAATATATCCACCCATTCCAAGATACAACTTTTACCTAACCATCTTATTAGTTTAGGATCTTTTTTTATAGCGTCTTGCATTATATATTGATTGTTACGTAAATAAACACTTTTTATTAAGTCTTCTTCAGTTGCTATATAGCCTTTTTCTTTAGCATACATTACTATATCAAACAGAAGTTCTTCATTAAAATAAACAATCATCGATGGATCATTTTCAAAAGCTTTCATTAATAAAATTTCGCTATTTAAAAGGTTTGGATTATCAATAAAATGTTGTTTAATAGGTTGATATCCATTTTGTAAAGCTTCTTTTATAAGTTCATCTGATGGTTCTTTTATTTTTAGTATTAATAAAGGATTTTTTGAAATACTTCTTTTTATTAATTCATCACTTGTAAAAAATAAGGGACTTTTATCTAAGTCTTCTTCATCAATTATATAATAAGAATTTTCTAATATTTCTATAATTTCTTTTGTTATTTGACTTCTATTTAATTTCTTTATAAGATTTGGATAATTTCTAATGACATTTTCTCTTATTTTTTCTCTTTCTAACAGAAAAGGGTAGTTATCAATATGTTTAAGTTCTAATAGTATATTAGAATTTTCAATCTTTTTAATACATTCTTCTGAAAATGCTTCTTTTTTAAAGTATTCAAAATAATTTTTATCGATATCTAATAGATAACTTAATATTTCAGAATCTTTATTTAAAATATTATTTCTTTTTATATAACGAAAAGGTATATCTATCTTTTTAATTATATAAAAAAAATCATCCTTAGATAATTTTGAAAAATTATTTAATACATATCTTTTTAAGATGGCTTTTGGTAGTAAAGCTAGTATTCTATTCATAATAGTTTCCTCAATTACATTATAACATTAATTACAATGTAGTATTAAAATAAAAAGACTATTTATTAAATAGCCTTTTTATTGTTCTTCAAATTCCCAATCTATATTAAAGTTCTTATTTTTTAAATTATATAATTGTGTTATTTTTTCTTCAATTAATACTTTAGCTCTTTTTTGAGCTTTAGATAATAAATCTTTATCATTAGAAGCGATATTTTTTAAGTTTTTTTGTCCTTCGATCAATGCACGAGCACTATCATTAGAATTCAGTTTATTTGTATTAAAAAATTGTTCTCTATCAGCGATAAATTTCTTTTCATTAAAGTCTTCATCATCTATATCTGGTTCTCCAAATACAGTAGCTTTGGGTATAAAAACTTTAACTTTATTTCCATCAATATTTATTTTTACTTTAGATAAGTTTATTCCCATTTTAATAGTTCCATTATATTCAATAAAAGCTTGTCTATTTATATCTAGTATATGTAATATTCCAGAATCTTTACTTTTATCATACTCTATAACATTGTGATAATAAGCTTGATATGTTATTAAATTTCCAGTTAATTCTAGTTTTTTTAAATTTTCAGTAGTTAATTCATTTTTAGTTGATCCACATCCAGTTAGTATTAATATTAAACTTCCTAATATAATGTAGTTACGTATTTTTTTCATCATAATCTCCTTATTTAACCTCTACTGTATATGAAGCGTCATATCCCTTAATTAATTGATCATAAAATTCTTTTAATACAACTATAGCTTGATCTTTAGCTGCTTGAATTAACTTTTTATCTTTATCACTTTTTTCTTTGATTGTTTTTTTGCAAAGTTTTTTAGCTTCTGGAAGTATATCCATTGGTAAATTTTCACCATTTAATAATTTTGGAATACCAGTATAAATATTTTCTTTTATAGTAGCATCCGGTATTTTTATTATTACTTTTTTATTTTTATCATCAACATCTATAGAAACCTGTTTAAAATCTATACTAGCAATAACACTTCCTTGACATGATGCTACATATTTAAAGTCATTTATATTATTTGAATTCAAATCGCATTTTTCTTCATCATTACATTTTTTTGCAATGACATTATACATAATATTTGCTGTTTCTAAATCGCTTTTTTCAACAAGTTTAGTTAGAGTAGATTTTATGTGCGTTTTAATAGTTCTCTTGCCATTACCTAGTGAAAGTATAATTATTATAACTATTAATATAGTAACTGATATAAGAATAAATTTGCTCTTTTTTTCTTTTATATTAACTATAACTTTTTTATTATTATTTTCTTCTTCTAATCCTTTTTTATCATCATTTTTCTTGTCTGTCATAATTCCTCCTTTTTATGATTACAATATTGTTTTAAAGGTATTTATCTAACCATTTTTAATCCTCCTCATACAAGAACATGTTTTTTTCGCGACTAAAATAGTTTAAACGTTTACATTTTTTTTATAATTTTTTAATTCTAATTTTAAAATATAGATTGATTTTTCTAAAAATAAAAAGCTAATTTTTTTTGCTTTTTAGCTTTTTGTTATTATTATCAAAATTTTTAATTTCTTCTTGAAGAGTACTGATTTCTTTATCTAATTTTTCTCTTTTCTGTAAAAGGTTGTTTAACTTTTCTTTTAATAAATTTTTTTTATATTCATTTGTTTTTTCATAGGCTTCTATATATGCTTTAGCATAAGGATGAACTTTATCTATTTTATTACTATATTCAACGTTTCTTACCCATTTAATAAAATCTATTACTTTAGGATTATCAGTAATTTTTCCTTTCTTTATAACGATTACAAACTCTTTCATAATTTCATCAGATATATATTGATTACATCCAAATAACTCAGTAGGGGATATAGTAATATCTGGTAATTTATCTTTAGTTAATTTTTCTTCATCAATTAACGGTAAAGTTTGAGTAAACATTGAGGAGTTTTTAATCCAATTTAAATCAATTTCTTTATTTAGTATATTAAGGTTTTCTAACTGGATATTTAAATATTTATATTCTAACATGTTTATAAATATTGCTAGTTGTATTTTATTATCATATCTAAGTCTTAATTTTGAAATATCAAAGTTTAATAAGTCTTTTACTGTAATAATATTATTTCTTTTCAATGTAGGTAGGTAAGAAGATTTACTAATATAAAATTCACTATCTTTTATTAGTAGGTTCTCTAAGTTGTCATTATTCATAAAGTAACTCCTATGATTAAAGTCGGTAACTACAATTATAATATATTTTTATAAATAAAAAAACTTAATATTGATATTAAGTTTTATTTTTTTAATGGTAAACCATTAATGTCTCTAAAATTATCAAATAGTATCATAAAGAAATCTACTAAAGCTCCAATTCCAAATAAACCAAAAGTAAATAAGTATAAAATTCCTGTACCTGTTTTACCTACATAAAATCTATGTATTCCAAATTCTCCTAAGAAAAAACATAATATTAAAGTTGTCCATTTATCCTTTCTTTCTATTGGCCTTTTTTGTTTTATTCTTTGTCTATTTCTATTATAATTTGGGTTTTGTTGTTGATAGTATCCATTATTATAATTATAATTCATATTTTGATTAGGATACATTTGAGGATTTTGATAATTAGTTTGAAAATTGTTTGGTTGTTGAACGGGTATTTGATAGTTACAGTACCTACATATATTTCCTTCCATCATATTTCCACAATTAGGACATCTAAAAGTACTTTGATTGTAATTTGGATTCATAATCTTAATCTTCCTTTCTATTATCTTTTAATTTTATCACTTATAGATAATAGATTCTATTTTATTTTAAAATTTATTAAAAGAGGTTGACAAAAATTAAAAAAATGATAGTATAAGAACTGCCAATTAAGAAATTAATTGGTGCTAGTATCACACTAGCCAACCCCTTTTTATTCTTTTTTATGGAGCTGCCCTCAGGGGGGACAGCTCTCTTTTTTTATTATAATAAATATGATATAATATAGCGGATTTGAGGTTATGAATGCTAGAAAAAATAAAAGGGATAGGACCTAAGTCTAAAGAATTATTAAATAGATTAAATATATATACAATTGATGATTTATTAACATATTATCCATTTAGATACGATACGTTAAAAAGAACTGATTTATTTAATCCTAGAGAAGATTTAAATAATAAAAAAATAGTGTTAGATGGAAAAGTAGATTCTTTAGTTTTAACTAATCATTTTAGAAAAGTAAATAAATTAAGTTTTAGAATAACAACTATATATGGGAAAATGGGTGTTGTTATTTTTAATAGAGCATTTTTATTAAATAGTTTAAAAATAGGTACTAATATAGTAGTAATAGGTAAATACGATAAACAAAATAATATTTTAGTAGCAAGTGATATATTATTTAAAACTTTAGGTAAAAAAGAAGAAATAATACCTGTTTATCATTTAACTAGTGGACTTACTTCAAATACTTTAAGAAAGTTTATAAATGAAGGATTAGCTACATATAAGGATCAAGTAATAGATAATATACCAGAGTATTTAATAGATAAGTATAATTTTTCTTCTAAAAAGTTTGCTATTACTATAGCTCATAATCCATCTGATAAAGAAAGATTAGAAGAAGTATTAAATAGATTAAGATATGAAGAGTTATTTGAATTTATGTTCAAAATTAATTATTTGAAATATAAAAGAAAAAAAGAAAACGTTGGTATTAAAAGAGATGTTGATATTAAAAAATTAGATAGTGCTATTAAAACTTTAGATTTTGAACTTACAGAAGATCAGTTAAAAACAACTTACGATATAGTTGAAGATTTATCTAGTGAAAAACAAATGAATAGAATTATTCAAGGAGATGTTGGTAGTGGTAAGACTATAGTTAGTTTTTTAGCAATTTACTATAATTTTTTATCAGGTTATCAATCTGCATTAATGGCACCTACTGAAATACTTGCAATACAGCATTATAACAATTTAAAAGAGCTTAAATTTGCTAAAAACTTAAGAATTGAATTATTAGTAGGTAAACTTAAAAAGAAAGAAAAAGAAGATATTTATAAAGCTATAGAAAATAAAGAAGTAGATGTAGTTATAGGAACACATGCTATTATTCAAGAAGGATTAAAATATCATAATTTAGGTTTAGTTATAACGGATGAACAACATAGATTTGGAGTTAATCAAAGAGCAAACCTTAGAAATAAAGGTAACTATCCCGATGTTTTATATATGAGCGCAACTCCAATTCCTAGAACTTATGCTTTAACAATATATGGTGATATGGATATATCTTCTATTAAGAAGATGCCTAAAGGTAGAAAACCTGTAGAAACTATTATTAAGAGTGAGGCTGAGATCAAAGATGTACTAGAGATGATGTATAAAGAATTAGTTAATAATCATCAAATATATGTTATATCTCCTTTAATAGAAGAAAGTGATAATAGTGATTTAAACGATGTAGAAAAAATCGAATCTAATATGAAAAAAGCTTTTGGTTCTAAGTTTAATGTAGGCGTAATGCACGGTAAGATGAAAAGTGCTGAAAAAGAACTTATTATGCAAGAGTTTAAACAAAAGAAAATAGATATATTAGTATCTACTACTGTTATAGAAGTAGGGGTAGATGTAGAAAATGCTACTATGATAGTTATATTTGATGCAGATAGATTTGGTTTATCTACACTTCATCAGTTAAGAGGAAGAGTAGGAAGAAGTTCTTTAGAATCTAAATGTATTTTAATAAGTAATACTGATAAAGAAAGACTTAATATTATGACTAAAACAACTGATGGATTTAAAATAAGTGAAGAAGATTTTAAATTAAGAGGTTCTGGAGATTTATTTGGTACTAAACAAAGTGGGGATATGAGTTTTAGATTAGCTAATTTAAAAAGAGATTATAATTTATTAATAGATGCTAAAAAAGATACTGAAGAATTTTTAAAAGATAAGAGTACTGAAGATATAGAATTAAAGTTAAGACTAATAAAAATGGTTAACGATAATTCTTAAAAGTGTTGCATTGATATTTAAAATATATTATTATTAATGTGCATAGTAAATACTATGCTGAGTTTATCATGAAATTATTGATGACTCAAACCCCCTGAAGAGAGCATAGAGATATGCTCTCATTTTTTTGACCATTTTGTAAGGGATTGTAAGGATTTGCCAGAACTCCTTGAAGAGTCCGGAACAAGTCGGGAACGAATTTTATAAAAATAGCCCTCTAAATTCAATGGATATTACTGATTTTTTAGACAAAATTTGATATAATAATATCATAGCAATTCTATATTAAATTATAGAATTTTTTCTTTTTTAATGGAGGTAAAATATTAATGAAATAGTACCAGAGTTTAATAATTCTTTAGTTATTGATTCTGCAGACATTGTAGGAGATTATTTAGAATTAGGAATTGATAGTATTTTAGAAAATGATAACTTAAAAGAAATTCCGATTGTTAAAATATTTTTAAGCGTAGGAAAAATTACAAAGAATATAAGAGAGAGGAATCTAATAAAAAATCTTATTATATTTCTAAATGAACTAAACAGTGGAAATGTAGATAAAGAAAAACTTCAAAATCATAAACAACAATTGAATCAAAATCCTAAAAAAGCAGAAAAAGAATTAGGAAGAATTTTGATAATTTTAGAATAAACAATCGAAAATATAAAGTCTTCAATATTAGGTAAACTATATAAATCGTACATAATTCAAGAAATAGAATGGGATTTATTTATTGAATTTTAATGAAGTAGAAGCTAAGGGTTTTTATAAGGCAATTCAAAGAATAAAAAATCAGTATGATGGTGATGCATCTAATATTTGGAATGGTTGCACAAGTAGTGCAACAGTTGTATATAGATTTTTAGAATTTGAAGGAATGGGAATCAAAATAGCTACAATGAATGCTAATATTTTAGTAAGACAATTTAAAATAGAATTTAGTGATTATTATTCAATAGATATTTCTTCTGATATTCATGTTAGAAGAATTTTAAAAAGGTTATGATATCTTAATGAAAATCTTACTATAGATAAAGTGATATATAAGGCGAGAAAAATTAATCCTGAATTTCCAGGCTTAATAGATCATTCATGTTGGGAAATTGGAAGAACTTATTGTCATGAAACTAATCCGAAGTGTAATGAATGTCCACTCAATTGTGAATGTGATAGTTACAAAAAGCATAAAACTACATAGTAATTTAATTTAAAAAATGGTATAATTAATTATAGAATAGAGCAAAAATTCATTTTTAAGATGGATTATGCTCTTTTTTGATTGGAGGAATAAAATGAAGGCAAAAAATATATATAATAACTATAAAGCAGAAAAACATTTTAAATGGTTATCACTAAAAGAAAAAGTAATGGTAATGATTGAAAGAGTTATATTGAAATTAAAAAACACATATAAATTTTTAAAAATTGAAAAAATAATATCTAACATTTACTTTAAAAAAACATTTTTTGTTGTATGTGGATTAATTTTATGTAATATCGTTGGTGAAAAATTATATTATGTTCTATGTCGATATAGTGTATTTGATAATATAAGAACAATTATAACTTTTAATCAAAATAATTATTTTCAATTTTTAATAGCCAGTTTAGGAATAGGTGGTTTTTTAACAGCATTATTTTTTTCAAATTTATCAGGAATTCAATCTTCTAAATATTCTAATTTAGATTCAGAATTGTCATCTGCTATATTAAATGAATATATGAATAAAACATATTTTGATTCTATTGTTAATTATTTAATTATTATTGTAATACAAATACTAATGTATGTATTAGAATTTATTCCAGGAATATTCTTATCAATTTTAACATTTATTCTAACAATTAGAATTGTAATAATATTTATTGCGCTGTCTAAAAGATTATTTCAATTTACCAATATTAACTTTATAACATATGATGTTTTTCAAGAAATTGCATATTATTTTGATAAATTAAAACTTGCAGCCAAACACTCAAAAAGTGATAGTATAATGAAATCATATTATAATATAATTACTAACAAAGTGTCTTTATTAAAAACATTATTTCAGTCTTTTATTGAACAAAATGATTCGAAAGGAGTAGTAGATTTTAATAAACATATTTTAGTTATATTATCAAAATATACAAAAGATAAAAATTTAATTCCTTATAATTCTCAATGGTATGAAGATAAGCTAAAAGATAAAAATTGGTTTACGTCGGATTTTTTTGAAATTAATTTAGGTTTAAACACAGGAACGTCTTTAAATCAATCGTTTGAAAAAGATATTAATTTTTTTGAAAATAACTTAATGACTTTATTTTTAGAATCACTTAAATATTGTATAAAAAACAATAAAAAAGAGGAGGCATATTCGTTATTAAATTTTTACCATTCTTTATATAATGATTTAGTATTAAATGGGGATTATTCATATTGGTATGATCAAAATAAAAAAATTATGCAAGCATTTTTAGATAACATAGAGTGTTTTAATGATGATGGAGATTATTCAATTGGTTTATTTGATTTGTTAGGTTTAATATTTGTAGATTATATATTAGGTAATGCTAAATATATTGAAAGTACTTCTAAAACTGTAGAGAAATATACTAAAGATTATCAAATGTATAAAAAAAATATAGAAAGCAATAATATCGTTTTTAATTGTAAAAGAAGCAATGATTTATTAGAAAGATTAGAATTAGAGCATAATATAGAAGGTAAAATTATTACTACAAATAAATATATACAAGAGTATGCTAACTGGGAATTTAATAAATATATTTATAACTATTTAAAAATAATCACTGAAATAATTCCTAAATTACAACAATTTTCAAACTCATTCAAAGATAATAATAAAATAGGAACTTGTCTGGTATTGTCTAGAATAATAGAAATAAGAAATAAAATTATAGATAATATTCAAGAATTAGAACCTTTAATTAATACAATTGAAAATACTAATGTAAATTTTAAAATTGATAAAATTGATATTGAACAATTTTTAATAGAAATAAACAAATCATATATAGATTCTATGGCATTTTATTCTGATGTTGTATGTAGCTTGGTTTCAGAAGAAGATAATTATAAAAAATGTAAAGTTGATTTTTTAGGTGAAGTATATTACAACATATCGCAAGAAGTTTTTAATTCAATTATTGCTGAAAATTTTGAAAACTTTCAGGAGCTTTATAAAAAATTTGTTATAACTTGTTTTGTTAGTGATAAAATGATTTCCAAAATAGTAAATTCTGAATCTAATGTTCGATATAAAGCTGCAAAATATACAATGGCAATGATTAATTATATGAGAATAAGTGGTTATGCTATTTATTATGCACATTTAGTGAAGGATTTTAAATGGAAAAATTTGGTTAAAGAAACTTTTGATTCACTCTTAAAAACAATAATAGATAAAAAAATGTTTTTAGAAAGGATCTCGAATATTGTTGATTGTAAAAGTAGAGTATTTTTTCCAGAAATCGACAAAATTGATTTTGAAAGACTATTTTCTAAATTTGTGGAAAACAGTAATTATATAAAATACAAATATATCGAACCGTTTTTAAATAAGGTAGTGGATAGTGATGATGAGCTGATAGCAAATTTCTCTTTTTATGAAAATAGTTATCATTATGATTTTTATGAAATTTTTGTAGAATACTGCATAAATCCTAAATTAGATAAATCAAAAAAAATTAATATAAGATTTATAAAAGAGCAAAGGGGGAGAAAATAAATGTTGAATACAGAATTGATGGTGGTAATTAGAGATTTCTGTGAACATGCTTTGCTTTCATTAAATAGAGATTATAGAAATTACTTAACAATTGACAATAAAAAAAATAGCAAGATTTTAAAATTGATTGATCTAGACCGTTTAGATAATATAATTATAGATATTATGGAAGAAATGCTTTTAAAAGGTAATATTTATATATATTTTTACAAATCTAATAAGAAAATATATATAAGGACTACACCTTATGAAAAAGAAAAGGAAATATTAAAAAAGAAAATAATATTTCCGTCATTTATAATGAATAATCTAACAAGAAAAATAATGATTTATAAATTGAAAAATATAGATAGTACAAAAATTCTTGGAAAAAATGTTAGTGATGTGAATTATGCTAGAAATTTTGTATATATGAGTAAATTAGCAAACAACGAGGTTCTAAAAATAACAAAAGGTATTCATTACAATAGTAGTAACGCTGAAATTTATAGTGATATATATCATCTTTATAGTGTTATAAGAATGAAAAGAAATCAATTGAAATTTGTGAATTATATTATTAATTTTTTAAATGAAAATTTGAATGAATTACTTGAATTAAAGAACAAAGAAAAAATAATATTTGTTGGAATAAATGATGAAACCTTAAATAACTTAGAAGAAAAGTTGTTAAATAGTAGCGATAGTTTATTAAATATTTCAAACCATTTATTCAATAATATAAATTTTGAAAATTAAAATGTTGATATAGAAAGTGGGTTTATATTCATGTATAAAAAGATAGAAGAACTTTATAAAAAACATAGTCCATATAATTTAGTGAGAAAAGAATGTTTATAATTTAATCGATTGGTGTAGCTATATCATTAGTGTTTAATTTTTATAACAATTATGTTTTAATGATTATTACAATGTTAATTATGTTATTTTTAATAATAAAAAGATGTGAAAAAATATTAAAAACAAAATTACATATAAGTTTAAACACTAAAAATAAAAATGAAAAAAATTAAAAGATATAATTAATGATAAAGAAAAAGAGTTGTTTAAAAAAATATGCACAAAAAGAAAAATTATATAATGAAAAATCTATTCTTTGTATTTTAGAATATTATTTGAGAATAAAATAACAAGTAGTGAGATATTGACAATCTTATCTATAATTCTGCCTATTCCATTATCTTTTATAAAAGATGGAGAATTTGATATAAAGGATTTAACGACAGCAATACCTTATTTAATTTTTTTTGCAATAGTGATTTTTACATGTTATTTTGCATTTAGAAATTTTATAGAAATTAAAAAAATGTTTAAAGGTGAAGATGGAATGATAGAAAGACTTAAAGAAATATTTAGTGAATTATATATTGAATGTGTTAATGATGAAAAACAAACTAAGGTAATTGCAAAAAAGAAAGTTAAAAAAACCAAAAAGGAACATCTTGAAGGGCGTCAAAACTCCAAAAACAAATTGAAAATCCTTAATATATTTAGCTTTCGGGAATGAATTGGAGTTTTGATAAATCCCTTGGGAAAAAATTGGGAACACTGGCATAGAACAAGATAGGCAAAATAGGGTATTTTGCGATAAATTTGGCAAATAACAAAACAAGAATAATGCAAAATATGCTAGAAAATTAATACACGTCAAATCTCCCTGAAGAGAGCATAGAAATATGCTCTCATTTTTTCAATCAATTTTATAAGGGATTCGAGGCATCAATGTTGCTAAAATAATTTTAGATACAAAAAATTTGATTTAAGAATAGTTCGTTGAGAAAAAATGCCGAAAGTGGCGAAAATTCTCAATGAATTTTTATAGTTTAACAATAATACGGATATTATATAAATAATCAGTATGAATGAAAAAACAATATTATTCCGATAATGGTACAAAATATATTGATATATTATTCCAGGAACGGTATAATTTGTATATAGAGGTGATAACTATGCAAATTAAAGAAGCTAGTGAAAAGTGGAATATTAGTGAAAGAAGAATAAGACAACTTATTCAAGACGGAAGAATAGAAGGTGCTAAAAAAATAGGTACAACATGGAATATCCCAGATGATACTAATAAGCCAATCGATAAAAGAGTAAAAGATGAAATTGAATTTAAAATAAATCTACCAGAAGATTATTTTAAAGAAGTTGATGAAAAGCTTGATAAATTAAATAGTAAAAGGCCATTATCTAAAGAAGCAACAGAGTCTTTACAAAATGCAATTAATCTTGAATGGACATATAATAGTAATGGTATTGAAGGTAATACATTAACATTAAAAGAAACAAAAGTAGTATTAGAAGGTATTACTATAGGTGGTAAGTCTGTAAGAGAACACTTAGAAGCTATAAACCATGAAAATGCTATTGAGTATCTAAAAGAATTAATAGGTGCTAAAAGTGAAATATCTGAGTGGAATATTAAAGGATTACATCAATTGGTTTTAAAAGGTATTGATGATGAAAATGCCGGAAGATATAGAAATTATGATGTAATTATTAGTGGTGCACAACATAGCCCATCACAATATATAAAGGTTCCAGAATTAATGGAAAAATTAATAATGAATTATTATGAATGGGACAAATATCATCCAATAGTAAGATCAGCATTATTACATGGAGAATTAGTTAAAATTCATCCATTTGTTGATGGAAATGGTAGAACATCTAGATTAATAATGAATATGGAGCTAATGAGAAGTGGATATGTACCAGTCATTATTAAAAAAGATAATAGATTAAAATATTATGAAACACTTGATAAGGCGCATACAATTGGAGATTATACCGATTTTGTTAAATTAGTAACAGAAGCAGAAAATGAAATACTAGATAGATATTTATCAGTAGTTGAATAGTTATTAAAAATTAGGAGGTTTTATGAGTGGTGTCAAGGTAGAAGCAGCAGCAACAAATGCAGTTAGAAATTTAATAAATTTATCAAATAGTATGACATCAGATGAAGTGAAAGAAGGAGACAGAGGAGTTTCATTTGATGGATTTATTCCTATATATTTAGAAAACAAAATAAAAAAAGAAAACTTTTGCAATAAAATAGATATTCAAGTTAAAGGTAGAAGCGTTGAAAATCTATCTTCAGCTGAAAAACTTAAATTTTCCATGGATTTATCTGATATTAGGAATTATAAGAGTGTTGGGGGAACTATTATTTTTTATGTGCAAGTCAATAAAGATAGGACTCAAAATAGAATTTATATCAAACCATTGTTACCGTATGAAATAAATCAAATACTAAAGACCAATACTAATAAAAAAATATCATTATCTTTTGAATATATAGCGAAAGATGATGCTAAAAAGCTGGAAGATATATGTTTTCAATTTAAAAGCGATAAAGATAAACAATATTCATACAAAGATGAATACAAAACAATAGAGGATTTTGAAAAAGAAAAGGGTAAGTTTACTCTTGGTATTAATATTCCAAGTATATCTATGAATCCTATAGATTATTTGAATAAAAAAAGTTTTATTTACTTTCAACCAGAAAGATATAACAGTATTCAAATTCCATGTGGTATTGCAGAATTATCTTCTTTTACTTTTAAACGAGATATGGATATTAAAATAGGAAAAGAAACATTGAATGCTTCTGTTGAGATAAAACAATTTCCTGATTATATAATGGTTAATATAAATGATTGTATTATTTACAATTCAAAGACTAATAAGTTTACTTTTGAATTAAATTCTAATCTTCAAAAAGCACTATATAATATAGAACTTATAAGAAAATTTATTGAATATGAAACTATAATTATAGATAATGATAAGTTATCTATTAAAAGTGGTGGCGATTACAGTATATTAGAACATCAAATAGAAGTAATAAATAAATTAAATACAATTGTGAAAACACTTAATATTACTTCTGAACCAATCATTGATTTTAAAAATATTAAATCAATAAATAATATAGAATTAGTTTATAATAATATAATTGATAAAAAGGGGATTCCTTTCAAAAATGAATATAATGTTTTCTTATTAAAGATTAATATTTTTAATATAATAATTTCGTTCTCTGTACAAAGAAGAGAAGATAAAACTTATGATTTATATAATTTATATGATTTATTTATTGATAAAAAAGATTTATTTAGTTATATTAATAAACAAAATGAGCGTATAACTATATATCCTAATTTTTCTGTATTGAATAAAATTTCAAAACTTGATGTATCTCATTTGTTAGCTGATAATATTGTTGATAAATTAGATACTTTAGATATATCAGAAGATAAAATTTTAGGCAATGCAGATATAGAAGAAAACTTAACATGGTTTATTTTAGATAGTTTAGAATATTATGATAATAATTGTAAGGAAATTCACTCTGATTTATTGCTTAATTTTTTAGAAAATGTTTCTAAGTCTTTATTAGAAACTAAAAATAAAACATGTAAACAAATTTATTACATAAACTATTGTCAGGTATTAAAAAGATTAAATAAGCTAAGTAAAAATGAGTTAAAACAACTTTTATCCATAAAAGATAAAACAAAGGATAACATGGCAAAGGCTTGTGTAAGTATTCTATTAGAAGATAAAAATGGATTTGATGTTTATTATGAAAAACTTAATTATGAACAACAGGAATTGTTAAAATCTTATCCAATATTTAATTTGCTAAAAAAATAACTTAGTCATCTTTTAAACTATCTATAACAGAAATACTGAGTCGAGGAGAGTACTAAACATATGAGAATATGTATTTAGTATCTCCTCGATTTTTGTGTATTTAAAAGCTTTATAGCTTTTGTTTTTCTTTAGCTTGCAAAAAATGATTGAAAATGAATTCTAATAATTAAAAAAATTCATAAAGTATGCTATATTATTTGATGAGAGATGATGCTGTAATTATCGTAACGGGAGGTCAAATATGATAAAAGATATTAAACAAAAAAACGAAAATATCGATGTTGTAGATGAACAATTAAATAGATTAAAAAATATTTATCCTGATTGCTTTAATCAAAATGGAGATTTCGATATTGAAAAATTTAAAGAAAACATTAGTAAATCTACAAACATTGTTAAAGAGGGATATGGATTAAGTTTTCTAGGAAAGAATTATTCAAAGTTAATCGCGTCTTTAGATACAGAAACAATCATAGTACCAGATTTAGAAGATAATTCTAATGAAGAAAATAAGAAAAGTGAGAATATTTATATATCAGGCGATAATTTGGATGCGTTGAAACATTTAACAAAGTCATATATTGAAAAAATAAAATGTATTTACATTGATCCTCCATATAATACAGGATCTGATGGATTTGTATATAATGATAAGTTTGTTTTTTCTATTGAAAGACTTGTGGATAACCTTGATATTTCTGAAGAAGAAGCAAAAAGAATATTTGAGTTAACTAATTCTAAATCAAATTCTCATTCAGCGTGGCTAACCTTTATGTATCCTAGACTTTATTTAGCAAGACAGTTATTAACTAATGACGGTGCAATTTTTATTAGCATTGGAGAAGATGAAGTAAATAATTTGAAATTATTAGCTGATAATATTTTTGGTGAGGAAAATTTTGTTACCATTTGTCCTAGAAAGACTAGAGGGTCTGCCACTACAAAATCTGATGCCGAACTTCAAAAATTAAATGATTATGTTTTGGTGTATTTAAAAGATAAAGAAAATTCAAGTTTTAAATTAAAAATAGAAGGACAAAAAGAATATCCTTATGAAGATGATAGAGGAAAATATTATACAGTTCCATTACAAGATAACGGACCAGCTGGAACGAGAACTGCTAGACCAAATCTATATTATCCTATATATTTAACACAAAATGGTAGTTTAAATTTAGAAAGACAAAATGAGTCAGATATTGAGTATTTACCGGACAAACATAGAAACGATGACGGACGTTGGATGTGGAGCAAAGAAAAATTCTTAAAAAACAATAAAGACTTGTGTGTCAGTAAAGAAAAAGTTTGTATCAAACATTATTTTAATAAAGATGAAGATCAAAATAAATATATGCAAGAGAGAAACTGGTTAGATAAATTTCAAAACGCAAAGGGAACAAATGATTTGAATAATTTATTTGAAGAAAAAGGACTATTTAGTAATCCAAAACCTGTAGAACTAATCGAATTCTTAATCAATTTGATCGCCGATGATGATTCAATAATTTTAGATTTTTTTGGAGGGTCTGGGTCTACAGCTGAAGCGGTAATGAATTCAAATAAAAAGAACGGAAAAAGGAAATTTATTATAGTTCAACTGCCAGAAAATTTAGAAGATAATTTGAAGTTAGTAGGAAAAGAAGCAATTAAGCAGCTTACAACACAAATTGACTTTTTAAAATCTATAAACAAACCATTATATTTAGATGAAATCGGACAAGAAAGAATAAGAAGAGCTGCTAAAAAGATAGAGAAAGAAACAAAAGCTGATATTGATTATGGATTTAAGCATTATACTGTAAAAGAAGTTAACACTAATACATTAGATAAATTAGAAAAATTCAATCCCAACTTCATGTTATCTGATAGAACTATTTTAGATGAGTTTGGAATTGACTCAATATTAACTACGTGGATGGTTAGCGATGGATATGGTTTAACTGATAAATATGAAGAACTAGATTTAAATGGATACAAAGGTTACAAATGTGAGAATACGATATACTTAATAAATCCTGATTTATCTGATAAAGCAATAAAATACTTGATTGAAAAATATGAGAAAGAAGATTTTGACTGCAATAGAATTGTTTTATTTGGATATTCATTTGCTTTAAATGAGATTCAAACATTAAAAGATAATTTAAAACAAGTTAAGAATATAAAAAATATAAATGTTGATGTAATAACAAGATATTAGAAAGGAGAATCACTATGGGATTAAAGCTTGAAAAAGGTTTGAGACATCAAACTGAAGCTATAAATAAAATAAATAAAGTATTTGAAGACGCGAATATAACTAACAATACTTATAAATATGCTAATCCTTTAATTGATTTGAATTCTAATAATCTGTTGGAAAATATAAAAAAATTAAACAAGGAATTACCATTTTCTTTAAAAGGAAAAGTGAATATTGAAGATTATTTAAATCTAGATATAAAAATGGAAACAGGTACGGGAAAAACTTATGTATATACTAAAATGATCTATGAGTTAAATAAAAACTATGGAATTCATAAATTTATTATATTAGTTCCGTCTCTACCTATTAAACTTGGAACGGTAAAATTCTTACAATCTGATGAAACAATAATTCATTTTAAAGATCAATATGGTAAATCAATCGATTTGTGTGTTTTAAATGCTAAAAAGAATAATAAATTGAAAGATATGTTTCCAAGTGCTGTTAGATCGTTCGTAGAGCAATCAGAATTATTAAAAGATAGAATAACAGTTTTAGTTGCTAATATACATTTATTTAAAGATGGAAATGGAGCAATGCTAACAAAGTCATACTCGAGTGTAGTCGAAGATTATGATATTCCTGCTGATGCAATTAGTGCTACTAGACCATTTTTGATAATCGATGAACCACACAGAATCTCAAAAGATAATAAAACTTTTAAATTTGTTCAAGAAAGAATAAAACCACAATGTATTATCAGATATGGCGCTACTTTTCCAGAAGTAAAAATAGGTAGAAAGGTAGTTAAGGATTATCATAATTTAATCTATAGTTTGGGAAGTTGTGAATCGTTTAATGATAATTTAGTTAAAGGTGTTAAAGTTAGATATATTGATTCTCCAGATGGAGTTAATAAAAAAGTAAAAGTTCTAGGTCTTGAAAATAAGAAAAAAGTAAGGTTAGAACTAATTACGGAAAAATCAAAGCAAACTTTTGAATTAGAAAAAGATGACTCACTAAAAAGAATCGACGATTCGTTTGAAAATATAACTATTGATGGTATTGGTAAAACATTATTTTTATCAAATGGTGTTGAATTATCAGTAGGTAGTGAAATATACACAGGTGTATATTCTACTTCGTATCAAAAAGTAATGATTCAAAATGCGTTAGACGCACATTTTAGAACAGAGAAAGAAAACTTTAAAAGAAAAGATAAAATAAAAACTCTTGCATTATTCTTTATAGATGATATTGATTCATATAGAGAGAATAAGCAAAATCCAGCTCTAACTTATTTAAAAGATATATTTGAAGATTTGTTAAAAGATAAAATAAAGAAAGAATTAGATCGCATAGATGAATTTGATTCTGATGAACTACTATATAAAGAATATCTTGAAGCAACTTTAAGTGATATTTCTGCTTGCCATGGAGGATATTTTTCTAAAGATAATAGTGACTCTGATGAAGTAATAGCTGATGAAGTTAGAAGAATATTAGTAGATAAAGATGGAACATTATCTATTTATGAAAATAGCGGTAAATATAATACTTTTAGATTTATTTTTTCTAAGTGGACGTTAAAAGAAGGATGGGATAATCCGAATATATTTACTATTTGTAAACTAAGAAGTAGCGGATCGGAAATTAGTAAATTACAGGAAGTTGGTAGAGGTCTAAGATTACCGGTAAATGATACTTTATCTAGAGTTTCTAATGAACAGTTCTACTTAAATTATATTGTTGATTTCACAGAAAAAGATTTTGCTAATAAACTAATAAGTGAAATTAACGGAGATTATGAAGAAAATACCAAACTTAACGATACTGTAATAGAAGTACTAGCAAATAAAATTGGAAAAACACCTAAAGAGCTATTTATTGAATTGTTAACAAAAGATTATATCGATATGGATAAGAATATAATTGTTGAAAATAGAGATAATCTATTCAACGAATATCCTGATTTAACTACTGGATTAAAAGGTAGAAAAGTTATTGATGATAATACTAAACAAGATATGCCTAAAGCTAAAATTAGAGTTAATAAGTTTAAAGAAATAAAAGATTTATGGAATCTCTTAAATAGAAAATATTTTATTTCATATCAAGATATAAATCCTGATGATATAATGATAGGTATTTTACAAATTCTTAATGATGGAGTAAAAGGAACAGCATTATTAACTTCTCATGAAAACACATTATTAATCGAAAACGGTGAAATATTATTAAGTGAAGACTCTAACAAAGAATATGAAGTTAAACAAGATCATATGCTATATAATGTATTTTTAGATAAAGTTTATAAAAGTACTAATATTCCAATTGAAATAGTTCATAAAGCTTTAGTAGAATATAATAAAAAAGAGACTATAAAAGATGATTTTTTTAATACAAATACACTTGCGACTTTTATAAACAAAATAAATGAATGGAAGTATAACATGTTATTTGGTAAATTTAAATATACTTCTACAAGCTTATCAGGAGAAGAAACTGCACTTACAAATGCAGATGGTAGTCCTAAAATTGAAGCAGAAGGTTTATTAGGTGTTTCATATTCAGATAAGAAACCTAGTGATGATTATCTATATGATATTTGTTTATATGATTCTGAATTAGAAAAGAAAAATATTACAACTGATAATGACGAAGTTATTGTGTTTGGTAAGATTCCAGCAAGAAGTATAAGAATACCGCTAATAGGTGGAGGAACTTATAGTCCAGATTTCATGTATATAGTTAAAAGAAATGATGATGTTAAAGAAATAAATTTTGTTATTGAAACAAAAGATTATGAAACAGAGGATAAAATTCCTTCAGATCAAAGATTTGAAATAAACTGTGCGAGAGAATTTTTTAATAGACTACAAGAGGATAACTATAACGTTCAGTATAAAGTTCAATTAAGGACTACTCAAATGCTAGATATTATTAAAAATTTAAAGTAAGGTGGTGTAACTAATGCTTATAAAGAATAACAAGTTATTAAAACAATCTGAATTTAAACTTGAGAAAGATATACAAGTATTTGTTGAGAATCATATTCCTGATATCTTAGGAGAAGAATATGAATTTGTATGTACAGAGTTTCTTGCAGGATATTTTAAAATTGATTCCTTAGTTTTTAATAAAGAAAATAAATCTTTTATAATAATTAAATTAGTTTAACTGTTTCATTGATTTCAAATGTTAGATATATTTGTGAGAATATTGCTGAGCCATATTCATTTAAACAAATAACACCAAATTTTAAAGTTGCTGGATTTTAATACAAATCATTTAATTTTGTTATTTTGTATTGTTTATCTTCAGATTTTACTAAGAAATCTCTGTTATATCTTTCACTTTTCTCATATATTCCTTATTTAGATAATGTTATATGTGGAGAATCTAATCCCTTTTTCTGAATATATTTTTCTTTCTTTTAATATTTTTTAGACTAATTTCTGGGTAATCTTTATTAAATATATCTTGTAAAAATTCTTTTTTTATTTAAAAAAGTATTGATTCATCAAATGAAAAAGAGTAGTAATAATTGGGTTAAATATAAGATATCTGAAATATTTAAAATCACTATAGGTATTGTGATACCTAAAACAGATTTATCAGAAAATAAAATAAATATATATAAATATGTTAATAACTTAAATTAATATGTGAGCTTTTAAATACTGAAACACCAAAACATTTATCTTATGTAGGTAATTCTAAATTAATGAATAATGTTATGTGATATATAAAAGTATTTTTAGCAGATATTGATGAATCTGATAGAGTTAGTAACATCATAATCAAAGATAAATAATAAGTTTTTATTAGAAACAAATAAATTAAGTAAACTAAATGAATTAAAAAAAGGACTTATACAATATATGTTTGTATAGTCTTTTTTCATTTTTACACTAACACTTATATAATTTTTAATAAACATGTAAAATCAAAAGAATCGTAAAGACTTATTTAAATGGATTTTTAAAAATTTGTATAAGAGATAAAGAGATAACTTATCTAAATAATCGACAATCTTAAGATAGACATTTAGCTCTCATTTTATGATTAAAAAATATGGATATGATGCAGTAGATGAATTTTTAGATGAATGAAAATGATTTTAATAAAATTAATATCATTAAATGGAATATCTATAGATAGGTTAAATAAATTAAGAATGATTTAAACAGAAAAATAAACAAATTTTACTTGTTTTAGAGATGGAAAATTTATTATATAATGAAATTATGGAGCGTTTATATGAATAATAATGAAATATTTAAACCAGAAAACAAAAATATTAGCGACATATTTTCATTTACTGGAATTTATACGATACCTAATTATCAAAGACAATATTCTTGGAATGATGAAAATCTTGAAGAACTTTGGGATGATTTATATAATTCTTTTGTCGATGGAATAGATAAATGTTATTTTTTGGGGTCAATAGTTATAGTTGATAGAGGTAATGGTGAAGAAGAATTAGTGGATGGACAACAAAGAATTACTACTTTAATGATTATGCTAAATGTATTAATGAAAAACTTTCCACAAATAAATAATACATCTACTGCAGTTTTAAATGCTGATAAGTCATTAATGTCATCTTTAATATTTTTTAATCAAAAAATAAATAGATTAAGATTACAGCAAGATCCAGATTATGATACATCATTTAAAAATATAATATCATCTTCAAAAAGTTATAAAGACTTTACAAAGCCTAAAAAAGAAGAATTAAAAAAAGAAAATCCAGAATATAAATTTACTAATACTGCTTATTTTTTTTATAATAAATTTACTTCTTTATTAAATGAAGAAGGAGAAGAAGTATTAGGAAAATTTGTAAATTATATTTTGTTTAAAACCAATATTATTAAAATTTCGTGTTTTGATCAATCTTTTGCTATTAAACTATTTTTAGTTTTAAATGATAGAGGAATGGATTTAGCTAGTTCAGATATTATAAAATCAGTTATTTATAATGAATTAGATAAATGTGAAGAATATAATAGTCATGATAAAGATGTATTTAATTCAAATTGGAAAGCAATAGAAGCAATTTGTAATAAAAATAATTTTTCTATGGATGATTTTTTTGTTTTTTATGAGTATTTTAAATTAAAGAGCAATCCTAAAAAACAATTATCTGATGAAATAACAAAAATTATTAAAAACAATGAAATAAACTATATTGTAAGTGAATTATTATCTTTTGCTAAAAATGTTGATAGGATATTTACTACAGAAGATAAAGTTATATATAGTTTAAGATATGTACCATGGAAATTTTATGTTAATACAACTATAGCAACAGCTTATCAAGTTAAATATGAAAAAATTGATGAATTATTAGAAGAAATAAGAAGATTTTATTATTTATCTTGGATTAGTGGAAAAACACTTAATGCTATTAAGCAAACATCGTTTAATTTAATAGAAGCAGTTGCTAATAATGTTTCTTTAGAAGAAATAAAAGAAATTTTAAATGATTTTATTATGAAAAATAAAATCATAACTAGTGTATATAATGTATTAGATGGCAATGTTTATGGAGAATCTTTTTTAAAACCTCTAATTCTTTCAATTGACTATCAAATAAGAGAAAAATTGTTAACTGAGTTTTATCCACTAGATAAAGATATTCATATGGATCATATTCTTCCAAAAAAATACTATGAAAAGCCAGAAGAATGGAAATACATAAATGATCAAGAAGAAGCATTAAAATATTTAAATACTATTGGTAATATGGCTTTACTTTTAGGACAAAAAAATAAAGAAGCATTAAATTATGGAGTATCAAAAAAACTAGATATTTATTTGGGGAAAGATAACTTTAAAACAGGAAGAGTAGCATTTGATACCACAAATTTGGTTATTGATGAATTTAAAAAATTTGAAAAATGGACTATTGAATCAATCAAAAATAGAAAGATAAAATTAATAAAAGAAATAGAAAAAATGTTAAATATATCAAGAGAATGTATCGAAAAAGAAAATTCATATATTGAAGCAACTGATAATAATTTTTATTTTAAATGGAAATATAAAAATCAAAAATATACTAATTCAAATCTTGTGCGTATCTTATTGGTTGATTATATTAATAGTAAAAAATTTAAGAGTTATGAAGATATAGATGATGAAATTAAGTACTATCATATAATTCCTTCTCTACCATTATTTAGTGCAACTAATATATGTAATGGTTATACTTATGGAAAATTAACTGGGATAAGTTTTGATTTGTATACTCCTTCACAATTTAGTAAAGAAAGACTTCATGCATTTTTAAAAATTTTAAAAAAATACTTTGATTTTGAAAAAAATTTAATGAATTTATAAAAATAATTAAAATAATTAAAATACAAATTATATGTTACAATAAAAAAGTAAGAGGTGTGTTATATGGCATTTTGTTATAATTGTGGAAAACAATTAAATGATGGAAGTAAGTTTTGTTCAGAATGTGGTGTTAAACAAGAAGTTGCTGATAATACAAGTGTTAGAAAGCAAGAATTTGTTGGAATATTAAAAAAATGTCCAAGTTGTGGAGAAGATTTAAAAAGTTTAATGGGAATATGTCCTTCTTGTGGTCATGAATTGAACAGTAAAGTAGTTAATAAAAACTTAAAAGAATTTATTGAACATGTTTCAGAATTAGAAGAAAAAATAGATGGATATAGTTCACTAGAAAAGGCAGGATGGCATAGTTGGAATGGTGGAATAAGATTAGGATGGATTTTATTTAACATGCTTTTTGTTTTAATTCCATTAATTTTTTATTACATATGGAAACTTATTTCTATGGTTAATATACCTAAGTTAGAAAAACAAGAAAAAGAATTATCTTATTTTATACAAAATTTTCAATTTCCTAATGATAGAGAATCTATTTTAGAAGCAATGATATATGTTAAAGATAAAATTAATTTTATTGCAAATTACTCTATTAATAAAAAAACTTATTATTGGACTAAAATATGGGTCAATAAAGCTAAGGAATTGAAAAGTAAGGCAGATATATTGTTTAATAATGATCAAATAGTTAACAATACATATAACGACATAATAAAAAAATCAAAAGAAGCTAAGAAAAAACTAATTATTAAGACAATTTTAATAATAGTAGCTGTAAGTTTATTTTTAAGCTGTGTGGTTATGTTTTCTTCATATAAAACAAAAGAAGATTATAATGTGGTTTTAAAATTACCAACTACAGGTATGATAGAAAAAATACCTAAAATGGAATATCAATACGGAAGAATTATAAGTGATTCATCAAATGATATTAATATTGATATATATAAAGTATCTCAAAGTAATTTTGATGAATATGTAAAAAAATGTAAGGATAGTGGATTTGACGTCAACTATTTTAAAAATGAAAAATTGTTTAAAGCAAAAGATAAAAATGGATATTATTTAAAAATAACATATTATAAAAATAAAGAAAAAATGAGTATTCGTTTAAATTATTATAATTTTATAAAATAAAGGAGTGAAACTATGGGATTATTTAATAAAAATACAGGATTAATGGATGTTATAAGATGTGATGAAGAATCTTATTTAATTTGGAAATGGCATCCAAAAGGAAGTGAAACAAATACAACTAATAGAGAAAATTCTATTAGATGGGGATCATCTTTAAGAGTAAAAGATGGAGAAGTAGCGGTATTTGTATATAAACAAAAAGATGGAACAGTACAAGACTATATTGTTGGTCCATTTGATCAAAGTATAAATACAAGTAACTTACCAATTTTAACAAGTTTATTAGGTTTAGCGTATGCAGGTAATTCACCATTTCAAGCAGAAATATATTTTATCAATTTAGCTCAAATAATACAAAATAAATTTGCAGTACCTTTCTTTGATGTATATGATCCAAGATTTGCAGATTTTGGAGTACCAGTATCAGTAAGAGGTAACTTAAATTTTAAAATCACAGATTATAAAAATTTTATAAAACTACATAGATTAATAGATTTTAATGTAGATGATTTTCAAAATCAGATAAAAGATGCAGTCTCAAGATATGTTAAAAATACAGTTGTAACTTTGCCAGTAAAAGAAAACATACCTTTGGTGCAAATTGAATCTAAAATAACTGATATTAATGAAAGTTTAGAAAATGATTTGAAATTAAGATTAAAAGAAAATTTTGGAGTAGATGTAACATCAGTAGACGTTAATACAATAGAAATAGATAAGACGAGTGAAGGATATAAAGAGTTAATGCAAGTTACTAAAAATATTACTAGTCAAACTATTCAAGCTGAAACTGAAGCAAAACTTAAGAATATAGCAGATAAACAAAGAATTGAAATTGAAAATTATGAAGAAAATCTTCGTATTAATCGTGAAGAAGGTCAATACGCTGTTCATAAACAAACTCAAACAGAAAATATGGCAGCTTTCCAAGTAGAAAAACAAGCAGAAGTTGGTATAGCAGGAGCAGAAGCTTTAGGACATATGGGAGAAAATGGAGCTGGTAATGTTAATTTAGGTGGGTCATCAAATGGATTTAATCCAGCTGCAATGATGGCTAGTATGGCTGTTGGTAATGTTGTAGGACAAAATATAGCGGGTTCAATGAATGGTATAATGAATTCTAGTCAAAATAACGTTAATGCAACTAAAGTTGATCCATATGAAGAAATAAAAAAATTAAAGACATTACTTGATGAAGGTATTATTACTGAAGAAGAATTTAATCAAAAGAAAAAAGAATTACTTGGATTATAATAGAGGTAAAAATGAGTTCATTAAAAATAATTAAAGGATCTTGTGCTGATCAAGAAGTAGATGTAGTAGTAAATGCTGCTAATAAAAATTTGTTTTTTGGAAGTGGTATATGTGGAGCTATTTTTGAAAAAGCAGGTATAAAGGAATTAAGTGAGGAATGTAAAAAGATTCCTACTCCATTAGAAGTAGGAGAAGCAGTTATTACATCATCTTGTAATATGACTAATTGTAAATATATTATTCATGTACCAGGTCCAGATTTTAGGTATGAAGATAATAGTTTCGATAAGTTATATCAAGCATATTACAATTCATTGAATTTAGCTAAAAATAATAATTTAAATAGCCTATCTTTTCCACTTATAAGTTCAGGAACATATGCAGGTACAATTAAAAATCCATCTTTAAAATCAGCAGAAAAGTGTATTGAAGCATATAATGACTTTATAGATAAAAATAAAGACTATGAGATAAATGTTTTATTATGTGCATATACTTCTAAAGCCTATGATGAAATTAAAGATTTGAAAATATAATAAAGGAGTTTTTATGAAATTGGAAGTTGAAAAGCTAAGTGTAGATAAAAAATCTAAAGTACTAGAACATCATGAAATATGTGAAATAATAGATAAATATTTAGATGATTTTAAGAGTCAAATTAAGTATAGAGGAAAAGCATATTATGATAATGGTGATGTATTTTTAATTATCAAAAATAAAAATAACTTTATTGCTAAAGTTTATGGAAGTAGTAAATATGAAATTAATATAACTATTTATCCAGAAGATAAGTTATTATCATATACTTGTACATGTCCTTGTGATTTTCCTTGTAAACATGAATATGCAGTATTTTTAGCAATTAAAAACCATGAATATATAGAAAAAGATTTAAAACCTTTTATTAATAAACAGGAAATAACATTTCAAAAATTTATTGAGAAAATTTCTGCAAAAGATTTAAAAAATTATATTTTATCAGAAGAAGGAGAAAATTATGTATCTTTTGAAGAAAATCATTTAAAAGATTATTTTATTAGTTATTTACCTAGACAATCTTATGAATATTACTATAATAACTTGTATAATAATATAGTTTTAAAAAATGAAGTTAATTTAAAATATATAAATATTAGTAAAACTTTATTAAATAATGGAGAATATCAAGAAGCTTTTGATATAGTTAAATCTATTATAGAAGCAGCAAATGATACTGAAATATTATCTAAATGGGAAGAATTAACTAATTGTTTACCAGTTATTGGAATGTTACTAAGAATTATTTATAGAAAAGCTAATGCTGAGACTATAAATGATATCAATATTTGGATAAATAAATTAGAAAAAAATAATTATTATGGTAATTTATATTTAGAAGATATAATTTTAAGCATTAAGTGAGGTATACTTATGATAAATAAAGATTTAAAAAATTATATAGAGAACAATATATTTAAAGAATATTCTAAAAATGAAGAAGCTCATGGACTAAATCATATAAAATTTGTAATAAAAAGAAGTTTGGATTTATCAAAAGATAAAGATCTTGATATAAATATGATTTATACTATAGCAGCATATCATGATATAGGGCATCATATAGATGCTAAGAATCACGAAGCGGTTTCAGCTAAAATTTTATTAGAAGATGAGAATTTAAAAAAATTTTTTAATGAAGAAGAAATTACTTTAATGAAAGAAGCAGTAGAAGATCATCGTGCTTCATTAAAAAGAGAACCTAGAAGTATTTATGGTAAGGTAGTTTCTTCAGCTGATAGAGGAATAGATGTAGATGAAGCTTTAAGAAGATGTTATTTTTATAGAAAAAAACATTATCCAGAATTAAATAATGAACAGATAATAGAAGATACTTATGAACATCTAAATAACAAGTATGGAGAAGATGGCTATGCTAATTTTTTCTTAGAAGATAAAAAATATGAAGATTACTTAAAAGAAATACGAAATCTTATAAAAAATAAAGAAGAGTTTATAAAAAGAAACAAAAAAATTATCGAAGATATAGAAAAGAAATAATATGACAAAAAGAGTAGTTATAATAATTGCTATAATGTTTTCTTTTTTAATAACAAATTCTAAACCAAATCTAGTAAATCAATATGATAATAATAAAAAATCTTTAATATCTATAGAAGAAAATAATATTAAAAAACAAAAAGAAGAAATGTTAGAAATAAGAAGAGATGTTATTTTAAAATTTAATAAAATTAACTTTAGGAAGAAACTAAGACTTCCACTTTGGTTTAGCCTTTTGATATTTTTTGTTATATTGATATTTCGAAGGTTGATAAAAAAGTAACTAAAAAGTTACTTTTTTTCTTGCATTATTTTTTAAAAGAGTTATACTATTATTAGTAATCATTACTAATAAGGAATTTTATGAGGAACACGAAACAGAAAGATTTAGTATTAAGTATACTTAAAAATAACTATGAACATTTGGATGCTTATGAAGTATATAATGAAGCAAAAAAAACAATTGATAATATTAGTTTGGGTACAGTATATAGAGTACTAAAGACATTAGAAGAAACAGGTAAAATCAAAAAACTTAAAGTAAATGATATGTATAGATATGATGGATTTACTAATAAACATCATCATTTTATATGTAATAATTGTAATAAGATAATAGATATAGATGAAAAGTTCAATTTAAAATTCAATTTAAAGAACCTAGAAGTAGATGATTATGAAATAATTTTCACAGGACTTTGTGAAGATTGCAGAAAGGATAAAAAATAATGATAGAAGAACAAAAAAATATAATGCCAGTTCCAATGCCAAAAATTGGAGAAAGTGCACCAAGCTTTAGAGCTAAAACAACACAAGGAGATATAAATTTTCCAGAAGATTTTAAAGGTAAATGGGTAATATTATTTTCACACCCAGCTGATTTTACACCAGTATGTACAACAGAATTTATGACATTTGCAAGTATGGAAGAAGAATTTAAAGCTTTAAATACACAGTTAATTGGATTATCAGTAGATAGTTTATTTGCACATATTGCATGGCTTAGAACAATAAAAGAAAAAATCAAATGGAATGGTTTAGAAAACATAGAAGTTAAATTTCCAGTAATTGAAGATATAACTATGGAAGTTGCTAACAAATACGGAATGATTTCACCAACACAATCTAATACTCAAGCAGTAAGAGCAGTATTCTTTATAGATCCAGAAGGAATTATAAAAACAATAATGTATTATCCATCTTCACTTGGAAGAAACTTTGATGAAATAAAAAGAGTTTTACAAGGACTTCAAAAAGCAGAAAAAGATAGTGTAGCTTTACCTGCAAATTGGAGACCAGGAGATGATGTTATAGTACCACCAGCAGGATCATGTGGAGTAGCAAAAGATAGAGTAGAGAATACTCCAGAAGATATGTACTGTCTAGATTGGTTCTTATGTTTTAAAAGAGAAAAATAAAGATTAGAAAATTTCTAATCTTTTCTTTTTTATTATATAATATTTATTAGAAACGAGGGATTATGTTAACAGTAAGTCACTTTTTAATATTAAATGCTTTAATATATATAGAACAATTTGAATCAAAGAAATATACTAATAAACTTATAGATAAATCAGTATATGATTTTGCAATTAATTATGAATATTCTTCAAAATATCCATATTTTCCTGCTGAAATAAGTAAAGAAGAATTTATAAGTTTAGTAGAAAGTGTTAAGAAAGAAAAAAATGTTTTTGAAAATGTATATTTTTTAAATATCGAAAACAGTTTAAGTGGTAATAAAGAATGTACAGAAAATCTTGTTAATATGACACTTAAGTATAAAAATAATTTAATATTTGTTTTTAAAGGTACTAGTGGAACTTATGAATGGGTAGATAACGTTAGAGGAACTTATGTATCTGATACTAAAAGACAAATAAAAGCATTAAAATACTATGATAAAATGTATAAATTATATGCTGATTCTGTAGATAAAATATATATAACAGGACATTCTAAAGGTGGTAATAAAGCTCAATATATTGGTGTTTTAAGAGGTGAAGATTCAAAAATAAAACATGTTTATTCTTTTGATGGACAAGGATTTAATGATTTGTTTTTTGAAAAATATAAAGATTTAATTAAAAAAAATAAAAAGAAAATAACTAGCATTAGTAATGAAAATGATTTTGTAAATATAATTATGAAACTAGCAGTAGGTAATAAAATATATATAAAATCTAAAACTACTAAAGGAAAAGATAAAGATAAAGTAGCACAAATAACTCATCTTTTTGGGGGATGGCATTCTCCTTATTCTATGCTTATCAAAAAAGATGATAGATTACATATAAACGAAGAAACAAAACAAAATGAAGTTATGGCTACAGTAAGTGATTTAATTAATTATTACTCTAAGAAGATGACAGTTGAAGAAAAAAGATATTTCTTTTATAAATTAGCAGAAACTAGAATGAGTGTTGAATATGATAATGATGAAGAATTTAAAAAAGAACCTAAAGATTTCTTTAAAAGATTTATTCAGATAAATAGAGATTATGAAAAGGATAGAAAAGATTTTACTTGGTTTAAGTTTTTTATTAAGGTAAGACCAGTTATAAAAGAAATGATAAAAATAATAGCATCTAAAACAGATGAGTAAGTATGGTATAATAAAGTTATGAATGAATATTTATTTATAGGAAAAATAGTAGGAACTCACGGTATTAAAGGTGAGGTTAAATTAAGAGTTGAATATGCTGGTATTAAAGAACTTCTTAAAGTTAATACTAATTTATATTTAAGTTCTAAGTATTTAAAAAAGAAAATAATAAAGATTAGATATCATAAAAGAAATTATCTAGTTCTTTTTGATGAAGTTGATAATATTAATCAAGTTTTAACTTTAGTAGGAAGTAATGTTTATTTAAAAAAAGATGAAATAAAAGATGTTTTTCATACAAAAGATACATTACTTGGTTTAAAAGTATTATATAAGAGTAAATTGCTTGGACATGTTACCAATTTATTAGTTACCGGAGAAGAAAATCAGTTGTTAGAAATAGATAGTAAGATACTTATACCTTTTCAAAAGATATTTGTTAAGAAGATTGATTATGAAGAACAAGAAATACTTTTAGATATGATAGAAGGACTTATATGAGAATAGATATACTAACGTTATTTAAAGAACAGTTTAATGGATTTTTAGAAACTTCAATTATCAAAAGAGCAATCGATAGAAAACAAGTAGAGATTAATTTAGTAGATATTAGAGACTTTGTTCAAAATAAACATAGACAAGTAGATGATACAGTTTATGGTGGTGGATCTGGTATGGTTATTATGGTAGAACCAGTTGTACTTGCTATTGAATCTGTTAAAACAAAAGATTCTAAAATTATACTTTTGACACCATCAGGAGATGTATATAATCAAGATAAAGCTATATCTTTATCAAAAGAGAAACATTTAATAATAATATGTGGACACTATGAAGGAATAGATGAAAGAATTAAACACTTTATAGATATGGAAATAAGTATAGGAGATTTTGTGTTAACTGGAGGAGAAATACCTAGTATGGTGTTAGTTGATTCTATAACGAGGTTACTTGACGGTGTTATAACTAAAGAAAGTTTAGAATCAGAAAGTTTTAATGACAATTTACTTGATTACGCAGTATATACAAAACCTAGAAATTTTAGAGGATATGAAGTGCCAGAAGTACTAGTAAGTGGGAATCATGAACTTATTAGAAAATATAGAGAAGAAGAAAGAATAAGAAGGACTAATGAGAGAAGAAAGGATTTAATAGATAATGTTAAGTAAAAAAGAATCAAAGAAATTTGTTAAATCTAATAGAAATTTATCTGATTTAGATGGAACAATCATTAGTATGAAAAAATATGGTATAACTAAACTTAATCTAATAGATAAGAAGTTGATATCTTCAGTTGTAAAAAATGTTGCAAATAAGAAATTTTTAAAAATATTTAAAGATGTAGTAGAAGAAAATATCGATATTAATCAAACTATTAAAATTTTAGAAGAAGTTAAAAAATTAGAACAAGATTTGATAGATAAAAAAGATTATATTGATGTAGAAGAATTTATTAAATTTAGAGATCAATTGAAGAAGATAAAAGAGTTGTTATCAAAAAAATATAATTATGAAAAAACAGAAAAAGATAAGAATGAAAAGAAGAAAAAAGAACTAGAAGAAATATTATATTTTTTAAGACAAGAAAAAGAAAAAGAAGAACTTGAAGAAGAACTTGAAGAAGAAAAAGAATTAGAAGAAACTAAAGGAAAAAATAGATAATGAAAAGGGATAAAACTATTTGGGATAAGTACTATACTAAAGAGGAAAAAAATTATAAATTTCCAGATATTAGTATGTATGATTTATTAAAGAAAAATAATTATAATAGAGAAAAGAAAATTGCTATTAATTATTTTGATAATAAAATGACATTCGCAACTTTTTTTAACGAAATAGAAAAAGTAGCTAAAGCATTTTCTTCAATTGGTGTTTTAGAAGGGGATGTTATAACACTTATAATGCCTAATACTCCAGAATGTGTTATAGCAGTTTTAGCATTAAATAAAATAGGTGCTATTGCAAACATGGTTCACCCTTTAAGTGCAGAAGAAGAAATAAAATTTTTTATAAATGATACTAATTCAAAAGTAGTTCTTACCATAGATATTTGTGCTGAAAAGATTATGAATATAATTGAACAAACAGAAGTTTATAAAGTTATTATTACATCAGCATCGGACTCTATGCCATTTTTACTTGGACTTGGATATGAAATATTAGAAGGATGGAAAATACCTAGACCTAAGTCTGATGGATTTTACATGAGTTATAAAGAATTTATAAGAAATGGCTTTAATACTGTTCAACAAGAAATTAAGAAATACGGAAAAGATCAAAGAGCAGTTATAATGCATTCTGGAGGTACTACTGGAACTCCTAAGTCTATAGTTTTAACTAACGGTAATTTTACATCTTTAGCACTTCAAATCGGTATGAAGTTTAGATTTGAATCTGAAGTAGTACTTGGAATACTTCCAACATTTCATGCATTTGGACTAGGAGTTACAATATATGGACCTCTTGCTATGGGATTTGAAGTAGTATTAATACCTAAGTTTAATATAAAAGAGTTTCCTAAGATGTTAAGTAAGTATAAACCTACGATTATTCCTGGAGTTCCAACTCTTTTTGAAGCTATGTTAAAAGCTAAGAAGATGAATAAAAATAATATATCACAAATAAAATTTTTAATTAGTGGAGGAGATGATTTATCAGATTCTCTTGCAGATGATATAGTTAGTTTCTTAAGAAAAAATGGAAGTTTTGGTAAGTTAGAAAAAGGTTATGGTTTAACAGAATCTTGTGCAGCAGTAATAGCAACACTTGATGTTGAAGATAAGCATTCTAATATAGGTATTCCTTTTCCAGGAAACGATGTTTGTTTTGTAAAACCTAATACTATAGAAGAAGTAGAAATTGGTGAAGAAGGTGAAATTTGTATATCTGGACCTACTATTATGGAAGGATATTTAAATAATGAAGAAGAAAATAAAACTACACTTCAACTTCATGATGATGGAAAAATCTGGCTTCACACAGGAGATTTAGGTAAAGTTGATGAAAATGGAATAATATATTATATTCAAAGATTAAAAAGAATGATTATATCTTCAGGTTTTAATGTATATCCAGCTCAAATAGAAAAAGTTTTAAAAAGTGATCCTAGAGTTGATGGTTGTGTAGTTATAGGACAACCTCATCCATATAAAGTAGAAGTACCAGTTGCATATATTGTTTTAAAACCAGATGTTAAAAAAGATTCTAAATTAAAAAAAGATTTAAAATCATTATGTATAAAGAATTTAGCAAGACATTCTATACCTTCTAAATTTGAATTTAAAGATGAACTTCCAAAGACTTTGATGGGAAAAATTGATTATAAATCATTACAAAAGAAAAAAGGTAAAAAATGAAAGAAATTTATTTATTTAATAAAGATTTAGAATATAAAAAGTTTAATGAAAGAATAATACCTACTAAGTATGAAATAGTAGGTATTAGAGTACCTATATTAAAAAAGTATATAAAATCTATAAAAAAATATATAAGAACAGATAGAAAATATTATGAAGATTTTTTAATAGAAATTTATAGTCTTAATTATACAGAAGATATCAAAAAAACAGAAATTTTAGAAGAATTATTAGAATATTTTGATAACTGGGCTTTAGTAGATTTCACTATTTCTAATTTAAAATTTAAAAATCTAGATATATTAAAAAGATTTTTAGATAAAATTAAAAATAGTAAAAAAGAATTTATAATTCGTTACTATATAGGTAATTTAATGAAATATTATTTAGATACTTCTTTTGATATAGTTAAAACTTATGAAAATACTAAATTTTATTATGTAGATATGATGGTAGCGTGGTATTATCAAAATTATTATTTTAAAGTAGATAAAGAAAAGATAAATAAGCATTTAGAAGAAATAAATAGTAATATAAAAAAATATACTATTAGAAAAATAAAAGATTCAATAAGGGAGAAAAAATAGATGAGAGTAACTGTACTTGGAGCTGGAGCTTTTGGTTTAGCACTTGCTAGTATATTTAAAGAAAACAATAATGATGTTACAGTTTGGTCGAGATTTGAAGAAGAAGTAACATCTTTAAGAGAAAAAAGTACTAATGAGAAAATAAAAAATGTAAAATTACCAAATGGTATAAACTATAGTACTAATTTGGAAGAAGCAGTTCAAAAATCAGAACTTTTAGTAATTGCAATACCTGCCCAGTTTGTTGATAATTTAGTTAAACAAGTAAAACCATTAGTTAAAAAACAATATATATTAATTGCTAGTAAAGGTATAGAAAATGATACTTTTTCATTCTTAGAAGAGGTTGTTAGAAGAGGGATAAATACTAGAAAAATAGCAATCATTTCAGGTCCTACTTTTGCAATAGATGTAATAAAAAGTTATCCTGTAGGTTTTACTTTAGCATCTAGATCTTGGACAACAAGAGAAGTAATAAAAAAGACTTTAGTAAATTCTCACGTAAAAGTAAGACCTAGTAGAGATGTAGTTGGTGTAGAAGTGTGTGGTGCTATAAAAAACGTTATTTCAATAGCAGCAGGTATGATAGAGGGAATGAATTATCCAGAAAGTACAAAAGCTATGTTTATTACAGAAAGTTTGCATGATTTAAAAAATTTAATTAAAGCTTTAGGTGGAAATAAGAAAACTATTTTAACTTTTGCAGGATTTGGAGATTTACTTATGACTGCGACTAGTACTAAGAGTAGAAATTTTACATTTGGAAAAATGTTTGGTGAAAAGAAATCTAAAGAAGAAATAGATAAATATAGAAAAGAAACTACTATAGAAGGATTATATACACTTGAATCTATTTATAAATTAATAAAGAAGAAAAAAGTTTATATGCCAATAATAGATCTTATTAAAAATATAGTAGATGGTAAAGAAGAAGCAAAAGCTTTAATTGATTTACTTACAAGTGATAGAGTATTTAAATAAACATCAATTTAATTATTAATATTTTTTAGAAAAAATAATCAAAAATTTTAATAACTATATGAAAGGAATATAGTTATGAGTATAAAAGATTATTTTTTTTATCATAAAAAGAAATTCGTTACAGTAATTTTATTTGTTGTTATTTTAGTAGGAGGTTTTTTCTTATATAAAGTTTATGCTAAAGAGTTAAATTACAGTAAAGAAGTAGAAAAAAGAAGTGAAAAAGAAGAAATAAAATCTAAAAAAGAAGAAAAGGAAGAAAAAAATGATAAAAATATAGAAGAATATGTTGTAGATATAAAAGGCGAAGTAGTTAATCCTGGTATTTATAAAGCAAGTAAAACTGATAGAGTTATAGATATTATAAGAAAAGCTGGAGGTTTAACTAGAAATGCAGATACTTATTATTTGAATTTGAGTCAAAAGATAGTAGATCAAATGCTTATAAGAGTAAACTCTAAGTATGAAGTTAATTTGAATAGAGAGCTTGAATTAAAGGAAAAAGAGAAAAAATTAGAAGTAAAAAGTAAAAAAGAAGAAAAAGAAATAAAACAAGTATCTATTAATACAGCAAGTAAAGATGAGCTGAAAAACATTCCATATATAACAGAACAAATTGCTAATCTAATTATAGAAAGAAGAAATAAAAATCCTTTTAGAAATCTAGAAGAATTACTAGAGATAAAAGGAATTAAGGAAAATACTCTTGCTAAAATTAAGGAAATTATTACTTTGTGATTATCTTTATATAACTATATTTATATTAGTTTTAATACTTAGTTTTTTAAGAATAAAATATGTGAAAGAAAATATTGGCATAAGTAATAAAAATATATTTGTTATAGAAGAATATCATATTGATGACTTATCACTTAAACTTATTTTATCAAATAAGATAAAAATAAAAGCTACATATTATTTTAAAGATGAGAAAGAAAAATCAATTTTTCTAAAATATTATGACTTAAAAGATAAAATAAAAATAAATTATGAAGTAGTAGATATAAAGAAAAAGAATAATAAAGAATTATTTAATTATTATAACTATTTAAAAAATAAAAATATTAATATAAGTATTTTAATTAATAAGATATCTTTGATTCAAAAAAGTAGAAATCCTTTATATATTCTAAAAAATAAAATATATAGATATATTAATGATAAAAAAACTTCTAAATATATGAAAGCTTTTATACTTGGTGATAATAAAATAGATAAAGAATATAAAATATATATCAAAAACTAGGAATAAATCATTTATTTGCAATTAGTGGTATGCATATTAGTATCTTAAGTATGATATTTTTAAAAATATTTGAACTTTTAAAAATAGAAGAAGAAAAAAGATATATTTTAGTATCTATAATATTAGTATTTTATATGTTTTTAACTTCATTTTTAGCATCGATTACAAGATCAGGTGTATTCTTTATATTGCTTGCAATAAATAAAATATATTATTTTTATATAAAACCAATAAATATATTATTGTTAACCATAAGTTTAGTTCTTGTTATTAATCCATATTTTTTATTAGATATAGGTTTTATTTATTCATCTTTAATATCTTTTTTTCTTATTGTTTATTCTGATTATTTAGGAAATTTATCTTATTTTAAGTCTTTACTATTAGTTTCTATCATATCTTTAATAGTATCTTTTCCTATAACTATTTATCTTAATTTTGAAATAAACATTTTGTCTTTTATATTTAATCTTTTTTATGTTCCATTTGTTTCTATAGCTTTTTTCCCTTTGCTTCTTTTAAATTTGATTTTACCACTTGATTCTTTGATAAGTTTTTTGATATTTATAATGGAATATTTAGCAAAAGTGTTTATTAAATTTTCTATATTGTTAACATTTAAAAAAAGTTTGTTTTTTTTGATTTTTTATTATTTGATTATAATAATCTTTAGTTTTACTAAATTAAAAAAGTTAGCGATTTCTTTATTTATATCATTAGTATTATTTCATAGTAATATAAATTATTTATATCATCATAGTAATTTATATATGATAGATATAGGACAAGGAGATAGTTTTTTATTATATGATAATTATGAAGCTATATTAATTGATACAGGAGGTATTTTTAAAAGTAAAATTAATCAAGCAGAAGATATTTTAATACCTCTTTTTAAATCTCTTGGTATAAAGAAAATTAATAAGATTATAATTACACATGGAGATTTTGATCATTTAGGTAATAGTTATAGTTTAGTAGATAAATTTAAAGTTGATAAAGTTTATTTTAATCATAATTCTTATAATAAAAATGAATTAAGATTAATAAAAAAACTTAAGTATAAGAATATAAAGTATGAAAAAATGTATACAATTAAAACTAAAAATTTTTATCTAAAAAACCTAAATTATATGAATACAGAGGATGAAAATGATGCATCTTTAGTTATTAATATTTTATATAAAAATAAAACTATGTTATTTATGGGAGATGCAAGTAGCAAAACAGAAAAATATTTGTTAAATAATTATAATTTAAAAAATATTGATATATTAAAAGTTGGACATCATGGTTCAATAACTTCATCAAGTGAAGAGTTTTTAAAGAAAATAAAACCTAAAATAGCTTTAATATCATGTGCTTTAATTAATAAATTTAAACACCCGTCTAGCGAAGTAATTAAAAGACTAAAAAAATATAATGTTAAGCTTTATCAAACTAGATATGATGGAGGAGTTAATATAAATTTAGATAGTTAAAAAATTAAAGAAGATAATAAATTTCAATACTATATTAAAATAACTGAATTAAATAATTTATCAGTTAGGCAGTTAAGAGAAAGAATAAAATCTAATGAATATGAAAGACTACCATGGTCTGTCAAAAATAAAATAATGAATAAAGATGAATCTAATTTAGTAGATTTTGTAAAGAATCCAATTTTGATTAAAAATAGTAATAAGTTTGATATATTTTCTGAAAAAGTATTACAAAAGTTAATTTTAGAAGATATTGAAAGTTTTTTAGATGAATTAGGTACAGGTTTCACTTTTATAAAAAGTTAATATCCAATTAAAATGGGTAATACATATAACTATATAGATTTACTTTTATATAATATCAAGTATAAGTGCTATGTAGTCGTAGAACTAAAAGTAACTGAACTTAAGAAAGAACATACTGGACAAATTATGACTTATATGAATTATATTGATAAGAATGTTAAAACAATAGAAGAAAATGATACAGTAGGTATTATCATTTGCAAGCAAGATAATGAGTATGTAATTAAATACTGTTCTGATGAGAGAGTAATTGCTAGAGAATATGAATTAGTGTGATATAATAATTGTAGGAAGTGATATTGTGAATTATGAAGAAGCTAAAGAATATTATGGTGAAGAACTATGCAACTTATTAATTAAAATATATAATTTTTGTAAACAAAGTGGTTATGTGATATATCAACATGCTACTGATTTAGATTCTGCAAATAATATTTTGAAAAAAGGATTTATTTGTTCAACAATAGAAATAGATGACATTCCTAGTGAAATATTAGAAAATGGTCCTATTGATTGTACATATGATGAGGATGGAGTAAAAACATTAATATATAGTGCCGGACAATGTCAGTTAAGACAAAATGGTATAAGGGATGAATTATCTGATACTCAACACTTTTTTGAGAATACTTATTTCAATTTAGATTTTGGTAGTCTTACAGATCCAGATATTAATAGAAGTGGGTTTGGTGCAACTTGTATTTTTGCAGTTTCTAAAGATTTTAGTGGATCAAGAGAATATAGACAATACGGAGTTGTTGAATCTCATTTTGATGATTGGGAAGAGCATGAAATTCCAGAGTCATTTTTTGAAAGACATATTATACCCAGTCAGTTTTGTATAGGATACTTAGATGTAAAAAGCAAGAGATTTGTTGCAAATCCTAATTTTCGATTTAATTATGGAATAACTGATGAGTTTGCTCTTGGTAGAACTACATCAATTCAAAGAGATTTATCAGTTGAACTTGAAAATAATATTAGAAAAAGTAAATAGATTGTATTTTGCAATCTTTTTTTGTTTTAAATCCGTATGCATAAACGTATGTCACCACATGGAGATTTTGATCATTTAGGTAATAGTTATAGTTTAGTAGATAAATTTAAAGTTGATAAAGTTTATTTTAATCATAATTCTTATAATAAAAATGAATTAAGATTAATAAAAAAACTTAAGTATAAGAATATAAAGTATGAAAAAATGTATACAATTAAAACTAAAAATTTTTATCTAAAAAACCTAAATTATATGAATACAGAGGATGAAAATGATGCATCTTTAGTTATTAATATTTTATATAAAAATAAAACTATGTTATTTATGGGAGATGCAAGTAGCAAAACAGAAAAATATTTGTTAAATAATTATAATTTAAAAAATATTGATATATTAAAAGTTGGACATCATGGTTCAATAACTTCATCAAGTGAAGAGTTTTTAAAGAAAATAAAACCTAAAATAGCTTTAATATCATGTGCTTTAATTAATAAATTTAAACACCCGTCTAGCGAAGTAATTAAAAGACTAAAAAAATATAATGTTAAGCTTTATCAAACTAGATATGATGGAGGAGTTAATATAAATTTAGATAGTTAAAAAATCAAAGAAGATAATAACTTTCTTTGTAATTAAGAGATAAAATATAAAAAATTATATAATTGTTATTTAATATCAAATACACTTAGTATAGAATAGATGAAAAATTAATATGATTAGTATGATATAATACATTAAAGAGAGGTTATACTATGGATAATGATATTTTATATGGAGCAACTAATCAATTTAACTTTCCAGAACTTCCAAATAGTAGAATTATTTTATCTGAAAAAGTATATAGAAGATTATCAGCGGATATTAATTTATGTGCATTTAGTGGTAATAAAGAATTAGAATATGGAACTTTTTTATATGGTAAAGAGATAAAACCAAATGTTATTTATTTTGATATTCCAAGTAAGTATCTTGATTATGAACCAAGTTTTAGAAAATTTGAAGTTAATACCGATAAATATGGAAATGAGTTAGGGATACATAAGGAATTAATGAATAATATTAACCAAAGTAAATATGATTGTATTGCTCATATTCATACTCATCCTTATATTGGGGGAACTTGTAGATTTTTTTCTAATCAAGATTTAAGAACAATACAAAATTTACAAAAAAATTTTCAACCAGATAATGGAAATAAAAAATATTTCTTTGGAGGTTTATTAACTGTTGGAGAAGAAAATATAGGGGAAACAGATGAAATAAGTTTTGTCTTTTATGATGAAAATTTTGGATGGCATAAGATAACGAATATAACAGTATTTTTAAATAATCAAGAAGTATCTTTGAAGAGAGAAGAACAAAAAAATAAAATGAGTTTATAAATTTTAAAGAAGAGAGAATTATTCTTTTTTACTATAATTATTTCGTTCACTTTATTAATTGTTATTAATTATATATATAGATATTTTTGTTATTTATGTAATTCTTATATTATTATTAATATTTTTTTTGCTTATGTAAAGCATGTATCTATTAGTGGTACTGATACTGAAGGATATTACGATGATATATTATTACATGAAGTAATGCATTTTTGTGGTGGAGATGGAGGAAGTGTTTTAAAAGAAGAAATAAACGAATTATTTACAAGAAAAATATTATTCGCATATGAAAAAGTTTTCTGGCATAATAGGTGTTGCAAAAAAGATATTGTTTTATAAAAGTATAGATTATTCAAATACTTATAAAGAAATTAATAAATATAAAGATTATTTGGAAGAACGTAAGCATATTTAATATCAAATAATATAATATGGAGAAAAAATGAGAAGTTTTGATGAAATAAAAAATAATGTAATGATTTATAATTTAAAATTAGTTACAGAAAAATATAAAGAATTGAGAAGAGAAAATATAACAGAAGAAGAAAAAAACGAAATAAGAAAAGTAATGAAACAGATGCAAGATAACATAGATAATATAGAAGAAATAACTATAATAACTATTGGTAGTGAAATTAATAAATTTATTACACTTATACAAGATAATTATTGGGATAATAGAGATGATTATTATAATAATTTCGATAATTTTCTTGACATATGTTTTTCTCTTAATAGTAAAGAAGAAAACTATCTTGGTATAACAAAAAAAGATTTAGAGTGTCTAAAAGGATCAAATCCTATCCAAAAAGGATTTGGAGATGTATTACGTATACAAACTAACGAAATATTAAATACCAATATTCCTTTAGATGGAGTAAGAGATGAACTTTTAAAAAATTGGCTTAATGCAACAAAAGAAGATGAAGATGAAGCATATATAAAATTTGTAGAAGCTCAAAGAGATTCTGGTATTCGTAAACAAGGTGATGATTTTTACCCATTATTTTCTTCATGTAGTTATATAGCAGCAAAGAATCGTATTTTGAAAAAAAATAAAAATTAAAATAAAGAAATTATAGTCTATTTTCTAATTTTAATAGTTGTTTCAACTTATTTAATTTTATTAGACAAAACAAAAATCAATAATAAATATAAACAAAATAAAAATTCATATAATAATAAAGAAGAAAATAAATCTAACAAAGTTGTAGAATCATTTTTCATGTTAAAAAGCAATTTATATTTTTTGATAATAAAATGTATGTATATGATTAAAAAATGAAAAGTATTCTTATATAAATAATAAAAAAACTTTAATAGAATAAACTATTAAAGTTTTTATTATTTATTGAAATATTTGATTTTGAAACGAATCAATTATTTCTAGTTTTTTTCTTTGTATTAGTGGATGAAGTTGTAAATGACTATCATCCTTATCTTCAAAAACGTCAATTATTTCTAATATTTTAGGATTATTTTCTTCAACATTTTCCTTATGAATAGGTTCTAAAGTTATGTTAGGCATATCCACATCAGTTGCTAAGTCAGATAGAGAAGATAAATCGTTTTCTAATAATTTTTCGTTAGGCTTAATTGCAGTTAAATCTATATCATTTTCAAATATATCTAAACCATCTTCTAAACCTTCATCTTCTTTTTCAGATATTAATTTATCTAATTCATCAAAGTCATCATCTAGTGGCATTTTGTTAGAATTAACATAATATACAACAGGTGAATTAGGCATATCTTGTCTTTTTAAGTTAGCGTTATAATTATGATTTTTAACTTCATCATCAACTTTAACACCCATAGATTTTTTAATAGATTTATCTAAATCTATGTCAATATCAACGACTCTATATATTTCTTGGAAAGTAGTATAACCTGCGATTACTTTTTCTAAAGCATCTTGCAATAGTGTCTTTGTATCCCCATCGTATATTGCGTCTTTTAAATCATCTTTTTCAGTATTTTCATCTGCTAACATAGCTTTTAATTTTTCTGATAAAAGTATTACTTCATGAAGTGCAATTCTTCCTTGAAATCCGTCGTGACATTTATCACATCCAACTGGTTCATAAACATCTGTAACATTTTTATTTAATACAGTTTTAAATAAATGCTTTTCGTATTTAGTTACTTTTCTTAATTTTTTACAATGTGGACAAAGTGTTCTTGCAAGTTTTTGAGAAACTATTCCAGTTAGTGCAGTAGAAAGTAAATATCTTTGAACATTCATATCTAGTAAACGCTCGATAGTAGCAAGACCGTTGTTGGTGTGAATTGTAGATAATACTAAGTGACCAGTAATGGCAGCTCTAATTGCTATTTGTGCTGTTTCAGAGTCCCGAATTTCCCCGATTAATATAACGTTAGGGTCTTGTCTTAGTATAGATCTTAAAGCAGAAGCAAAAGTCATACCAATTTCAGAATTAACTTGAACTTGGTTAACACCTTCGATATTCATTTCTATTGGGTCTTCTACAGTAATAATATTTGTTTCTTCTTTATTTAAAGCTTGAAGCATAGAGTAGGTAGTAGTAGATTTACCAGAACCAGTAGCTCCTGTTACTAGGATAATACCATTAGGTTCAGCCATCATCTTTTTAACTTTATCTTCATTATCTTTAGTAAAACCAAGAGACTCTATACCAGCTAAAGATTTTTGAAAGTCTAGAATCCGGATAACTATTTTTTCACCTTCATTAGTTGGTAGTGCAGAAACCCGCATATCTAAATCACGTTCAGCAATTCTGCCTTTTATAGCACCGTCTTGTGGTAGTCTAGTTTCCGTAATGTTCATACCAGATACTAGTTTAACTCTGGTTATTAAATTTTTTTCATAAGCTTTAGGTACATTAGAATGATTAATTAAATTACCATCAATCCTAAGTCTTACCATAAGACTTTCTTCTCTTGGATCTAAGTGAATATCACTAGCTCTATTTCTAGCAGCATATAAAAAAATTTGGTTTACAATATCTACTATTGGTGTTTTTGCGAAATCATAATTAACCATTTAACAACCCTTTACTTTCTTCTTTATTCTAGTCTTTTATACTTTTTTATTATATAATAAAATAAATTTATAATCAATAAAGAAGGTATTTAGAGTATGAAAGAAAAAAGGGGATTTGTTATAGCAGAAACAATTATAGTTGGCGTATTTGTTATGTCCATGATAACTTTCATTTATATGAATATGAAACCTCTTATTGGTATGTATGAATCACAAGAAAGATATCATGAAATTTCTACACTTTACTATACTGATGAGATAAGAAATATGATTATGTATGATTTTAAAAGTAGAAATGATAATAATTTAATATTTAATAGTTTTAGAAATAATAGGGTTAAATATTATAGCGGAAGTATTTATACTTCTAATAATTTTTGTTTACAATATTTTGTGTATAATCGTGAATATTGTAAAGCAATTTTAAATAATCCATCACCAGAATTTAAGATAAAATATATTTATTTTATTCCTTATAATATTTGTTATTTGAAAAAACTTTTAACTAGGGGAAAATTTGGTAATAGCTCTAACGTAGTTATAAATGAATATAATGAATCTGGTCATAGAAGAGAAATATCTTTACCTAGAGAATTATCAGAATATATTTTATACACTAAAACAAATTATGAAAAAGATTTATCTAATTGTATAGAAACAACTAATGAAGATAACAGCAATAGATATAATAAATATTTTCGTATGATAGTTTTATATGAAAATGGTAATATAGGAGAAGTGGAGTTTAAAGTGTATGAATAATAAAAAAGCTTTTACTGTTGTTGAATTAATAATCGCTTTCATATTTGTAATGACAATTTCTTTATCTATGTTAAAACTTGTATTAACATATCAAAAATTATCTAAAGAAGCAGTATTAAAACAAGAACTAAGTTCTTTTCATGAAGAAATTATGTCTACGATACAAAAAGATGTAAAGATAAAAATATTAAAAAGAATAGATAGATGTCCATTAAAAGGTGGAGAAAGATATTGTTTAGAACTTAAGTTTCAAGATACTTCATCTACTAAATTAAAAGTTATAAAATATAAAAATAAAGATAATGAAGAGTTTGATATATTTGAATACGATGATATAAAATATATTCCAACAGAAGGTTATTTTACTACTATAAATCCTAATAATGAAGAATATTTTAAAGAAGTTTATATATCAAATACTAGAAAAACAGTTTACTTTATTAATTTATCTTTAGTACACGAAGACTTTAAAAATAATAATTATGGTGTTAATCTAGTACTTACAGGGATAAATAGTTAGGAGTAAATATGAAGGAAATAGAATTAGAACCAAGAGTAAATAAAAAATTTAAATATTTTTTGATAGTAGTATTAATAGTTTTTTTATCTTTAAATTTTATAAAACTTCCATATTATATAGTTTCAAAAGGTGGAACGCTTAGTGCAAGTGATAAAATTTTAATATCAGGAGAAGGAACTAACAATATTAAGGGAAGTTTTCATTTAGCATATGTTGAGCTTAAAGATTCTAATATATTTAGTTTTATAAAAGCAAAACTTACAAATCAAAAAATTATGAATGTACCTAAAATAAATGAAACAGAATCTAAAGAAGAAACGCAAATAAGAAGTTTAATAGATTTAAAAGTTAGTGAAATAACTGCAATAGAACAAGCATTTTTGCTAGCTGGTAAAACTTATGAAAAAGATGCTGTTACGAACTTTGTATATCTTGTAGATCAAGGCGTTAAAAATATTTTTGTAGGAGATATCTTATATAAAATAGATGGTATTGAAATGAAGTATTTTGATAAAATAAAAGCTTCTATTCAAAGTAAGAATGTAGGGGATAAAGTAAAAGTAGAACTTATAAGAAATAAAGAACTAAAAGAAATAGAACTTGCAGTAAGAGAAAATAAAGGAAAAAAATATATTGGTATTTTATCTACAGAAATCTATAAGTTAGTTACTAATCCAGTAGTTAAATTTAATTTTACATCAGGAGAATCTGGTCCATCTGGTGGTCTTGCTATAGCACTTACTATCTATAATAATTTAACTAAAGAAGATATTACAAAAGGTAAGAAGATAGTAGTAACTGGAGCAATTTCAAGAGATGGTGAAATAAATAATATTGGTGGAGTAGAACAAAAACTAGATGGTGCTATATCCGATAAAGCAGATATATTTATAGTACCTAGTGGTGAAAACTATGATACTGTTAAAAAAATATGTGAAAAGAAAAAATGTCCAAAATTAATAAAAGCTATTAACTTTAGACAAGTTGTAGAAGAATTAAAAAAATAACTTATATAAAATATATAAGTTATTTTTTATTATATCTTGTTATAGTATTCAACTATTAACGCTTCGTTAATTTCTGGGTTAAGTTCATTTCTTTCAGGTAATCTCATTAAAGTTCCAGTCATCTTAGAATTATCGTAGTTAATAAATTCAACTCTATTAAATACTTTTTCTAATGATTCTTTAACAACTTTAAGATCTTTATCTGCTTCTTTCATAGAAACTACTTGACCTGGTCTTAATCTGTATGATGGAATATCAACTTTTTTACCATCTACAAGTATATGACCGTGGTTTACTAATTGTCTTGCACCTCTTCTAGTAGAAGCAAATCCAATTCTGTAAACGATATTATCAAGTCTTGATTCTAAAAGTCTTAAAAGATTTTCACCATGAACACCTTTTAACTTACTTGCTTCGTTGAAAGTCTTCTTAAATTGTTTTTCAGTTAAACCATAAATGAATCTAACTTTTTGTTTTTCTTTAAGTTGAGTTTCGTATTCAGATACTTTAGCTCTTCTAGTTTGTCCATGTTGACCTGGTCTATAAGGTCTTCTAGCTATATCTTTTCCGTTTTCTAAAGTAGAGAATCCAACTCTTCTAGACTTTTTGAAAGCTGGTCCTGTATATCTTGACATTGTACCTCCTTATATTGTCATAAAAGAAAGTATATTACCTATTTTCAGGGAGTTTATTTTAATACTTTCAGTTTTAGAGCATACTTACTTGTAACTTCATAATAAACACATTAAAAATATTAATATTTGCTCTTTTTATGCAATTATGATTATATCTTTATATGTTAATTTTGTCAATTTTTATATATAATATATAAAGATTAAATGGAGAAGAAATGAAAGATAAAATAGCAACAAGTCTACTAAAGACTTATAGAAAGAAAATATATTCTAAATTTTTAAAAGCACTTACTAGATATAATTTGTTAAAAGAAAACGATAAAATTGCAGTTTGTATATCAGGAGGTAAAGATTCATTCTTACTTGCAAAATGTTTTAGTGAATTACATAAATATACAAAAATACCTTTTAATGTTGAATATATAGTTATGAATCCTGGATATAAAGAAGAAGTAATAGAAAAGATAAAAGAGAATGCTCTTAAACTTAATATAGATATAAAAATATTTGATTCGGATATATTTTCTGTAAGTACTAAGCTTTCTCCTGAAAAACCTTGTTATATGTGTGCAAGAATGAGAAGAGGATTTTTATATAAAACAGCACAAAATTTAGGATGTAATAAAATAGCACTTGGACATCACTTTGATGATGTAATATCAACTACTATTATGAGTATGTTTTATAATGGAGAATTTAAAACTATGATGCCTAGGTTAAAAAGCACTAATTTTGAAGGATTAGAACTTATAAGACCTTTATATTTAGTAAAAGAAGACGATATAAAAAATTTTGCTAAAGCTAATTCTTTAGAATTTATTAACTGTGCATGTAGTTTTACTGAAAGAACTGATTATGAAAGTGTTTCAAAAAGAAAAGAAATAAGAAAATTCTTAGAAGATTATAGAAAAATAAATCCTAATATTGAACAAAATATCTTTAATTCTTTAGAAAATATTAATTTAAATACAATTATTTCTTATGAAAAAGATGGAAAAGTTTTTTCTGTTCTTGATGAAAATTAATAGTTTTATTATAATTAAATTAAAGTAAGAGGTAAGAATATGGTAGTATGTCCAAATTGTGGTATGGAAAATGAAGTAGGAGCAGAAGAATGTATTGTGTGTTCAACACCACTAGCATCTAAAAAAATAACAGTAACAGAAACTAAGAAAGATAATACAATATCAAATATTTTAATAATAATTGGTGTTTTAGTATTACTAATAAGTTTTTGTGTTTTAATATATTCATTCTTGAGTAAATAAAATGAATTTATAATAATAAAAGTAAAAAAGTGAAATAGTATGATAAAAGTAGACATAAAAATAGTGTTTACTTTTTCTTTAGTTTCCTTTAATAAAGGAGCGTTATGGAGAAGTTAGAAATTTAAATATAAAATTAAGAAATTCTGATAGATATTTACTTAAAAATTTTATTTTAATTTTAAATAATAAAGATAAAGCTGCAATCATAGGTGAAGAAGGGAATGGTAAAACTACATTTATTAAATCTTTGATTTCTAATAAAGACATACTTGAATATGTTGATATAGAAGGAATTATTAATGTTCCTAAAAATATTGGATATTTAGAACAAAGCTTAAATTAATTATGGCTAGAAAGAGAATTAAGAGAGTTCTTTTTAAAAGATAATCCTGATTTAAATGAAAATTATGAAATATATGATGATTATAAAAAAACAGTTGAAGTATTTAATTCATTAAGATTAGATTTAGATTTATTAGAATCAGAAAGAAAAATATCTACATTTTCAGGAGGGGAAAAAGTAAAGTTTCAATTAGCAAAGATAATGATTAAAAATCCAGAGTTTTTAATTTTGGATGAACTTACTAGAAATTTAAGTCCTCTATCTAATCCAGTTATAAGAAAAATTCTAAAAGAATATCCAGGTAGTATCATAAGTGTTTCTCACGATAGAAAATATATAGATGAAGTTTGTAATAAAAAAATTTTTATAAAAAAAGATAAGTAAACAATGCTTATCTTTTTAATTTTTAATAAAAGTGATACAATTTTAAAGAGGAGATTTTATGAAACTTAGTAAAGAAGAAGTAAAACATGTAGCACATTTAGCACATTTAGAGTTGAGTGAAGAAGAAATATCTAAATATCAAGATACTTTAGGTGAGTTAATAGATGATATAAATAAAATAGATGATATAAATATAACAACAGATGAAGAACTAGTGTTTGTAAATCCTAATCCTATAAAATATAGAGAAGATAAGGTAGAAGATGTAGTACAAATAGATGAACTTATGAAAAACGTACCTAAGAAAAAGGGAAGTTTTATAGAAGTTAGTGGAGCGATGATTAATGATGAAAACTAATTATTTAGACTTATCTTTAGAAGAGATACATGAATTACTAAAGACAAAGAAAATAAAAGTAAAAGATTTATTAGATGAATGTTTTTTAAGAATAGAAGAAACTAAAGATTTAAATGCCTATATTACACTTGATAAAGAAAATGCTTATAAGAAAGCAGAAGAGTTAGATAGTAAAGAAGTAGATGATAATTTATTATTTGGTATACCTATTGCTATTAAAGATAATATTTTAACAAAAGATGTTTTAACTACTGCAGCAAGTCATATAATTGATAATTTTTATCCACAATTTGATGCTCATGTAGTAGATTTAATTAAGAAAAAAGATATGGTTATTATTGGTAAAACTAATATGGATGAATTCGCTATGGGTTCTACTAATGAAACTAGTTATTATGGTAAAGTATTAAATCCGTATGATAAAACTAAAGTTCCAGGAGGAAGTAGTGGAGGAAGTGCCGTAGCTGTAGCAAGTAAAACAGCAATATTTTCATTAGGTAGTGATACAGGTGGTTCAGTTAGACAACCGGCATCTTTTTGTAATATAGTTGGTTTAAAACCTACTTATGGAAGAGTATCTAGATTTGGACTTATAGCATTCTCATCTTCTCTTGATCAAATAGGACCAATGAGTAGAAATGTTTATGAAAATGCAGTACTTCTTAATATATTAGTTGATAAAGATGAAAGAGATTTAACTCATCATGAAATAAAAGAAGATTTTACATCTTTAATTGGAAAAGATATTAAAGGTTTAAAAGTAGCGATACCTAGAACTTATATGTCAGATAAAGTAAGTGAAAATATAAGAAATAGATTTAGACAAATAATAAATTTATTAGAAGAAAAAGGTGTTAAAGTTGATTATGTTGATATTAGTCATCTAGAAGAAGCTATGACACTATATAAAATTATAGGTATGGGAGAAGCTAGTACCAACTTAGCTAGATTTGATGGAATTAGATATGGTTTATCAGTTGATGGTGATTATTCATCAGAAGAATATGTTAAAAAGGTTAGAAATTTAGGGTTTGGTGAAGAAGTTAAGAAAAGAATTATGATTGGATGTCATATTTTAAGTGGAGTAAATGCTAAAAAATATTATCATAAAGCATTAGTTATAAGAAATGAAATGACTAATTCATTTAAAAATATTTTTGAATATTATGATTTAATTATTTCACCTATGACTTCAACTTCAGCTTATTCTTTTAATGATAAAGAAAATCACGATTTTGATGATGTGTTAGCAATTCCAGTTAATATGGCAGGACTTCCAGCGATATCTATACCAATATCAAAAGAAAATCTACCTTATGGAATGCAAATAATAGCAGATAGTTTTAAAGAAGCTAAAATATATCAATTAGCTTATGCTATAGAAAAAATGATAGGAGAAGAAAATGTATAAGAAAACAATTGGACTTGAAGTACACGTTGAATTAAATACTAATTCGAAGTTTTTCTCATCATCTTTAAATAATTATAATTCACTTCCTAATCATAATGTTAACTATATTGATTTAGCATATCCTGGAACACTTCCAACACTTAATAAAGAAGCGATAAATCAAGGTATTAGAGCAGCTATTTTACTTAATGCAAGTATTAATAAAGAGATGCATTTTGATAGAAAAAATTATTTTTATCCAGATATACCTAAAAACTATCAAATAACTCAAAATACAACTCCAATAGGAGTAAATGGTTATATAGAAATAGAATTAAACGGTGTTAAGAAAAAGATAAGAATACATGATCTTCACTTAGAAGAAGATACAGCTAAAAGTATTCATAAGGAAGATAAAAGTTATTTAGATTTTAATAGAGCAGGACTTCCACTTTTAGAAATCGTTTCAGAAGCAGATATGGAAAGTGGAGAAGAAGCAGTTCTTTACTTAGAAAAATTAAGAGAATTATTTTTATATGCAGGAATATCTGATTGTAAGATAGAAGAAGGTAGCATGAGATGTGATGCTAATATTTCTATTAGTAAGACAGATAAACTTGGAACAAAAGTTGAAATTAAAAATATAGGATCTATTTCTAATGTAGGTATAGCAATAGATAAAGAAGCTAAAAGACAAGAAGAATTACTTACAAAAGGTGAAGTAATAAAAGAACAAACTAGAAGATATGACGATAATCTAAAAGATACTGTTTTAATGAGATATAAAGAAACAGGAAACGATTATAGATACTTTAAAGAAGCAGATATACCTATGTTTTATTTAACAGATGAAGAAATAGAAGAGATAAAAAATAGTTTACCTATGACTGCTGAAAAACTTAGAAAAGTATTTAAAGAAAATGGTATTTTAGATATTAATATAGAAAAATTAATTAAGAATAAAGATTATTCTTTAATGTTAAGTAAAATAATAGATAAAAATTATTCTTTAGTTATAGCAAGTAACTTATTACTAGGTCCAGTATCACAATATTTAAATGAAACAAGTAAAAATATTTTAGATACTTTACTTGATATAGATAGATTTGAAAAAATCTTAAAAGCATTTTCTAATGAAGAAATAGATAATAAGATGTTTAAAGATATGTTAAAAGACTTTATGGAAAATGAAGAAGATGTTGAATTAATAATAAAAAATTATAAATCTTCTTTGATGGATACTGATACTTTAAGAGAAATTATTGTTGAAATAATTAATAATAGTAAGAGTGAAGTAGAAGAGATAAAAACAGGAAACGAAAGAAAAATTCAATACTTAGTTGGTCAAACTATGAAGAAAACATCTGGTAAAGTTAGTCCTAAGAGTATTAATGAAATAATAAATGAAGAATTAGGAAAACTATAAAATTTATAGTATAATTTTATAGTAGGTGAGGTATATGAATAGTATATTTAAATTAATGAAAAGAAATAAATTAACAACTATTATAATAATAATATATATAGTTTTTATATTTATTTTAGGAATTGTTATGAATAGGTTTTTTGCAAAAAATGGACAACCTATTTATGGAGATAGATTAAAAGAAGTAGAAAAATTTCCGATAAACGAAGATAGTAAAAGAAAAGAAATTGAAAAAGATTTATTAGCTAGTGGAAAAATATCTTCAGTAGAATTTCAAGTAAGAGGAAGAACGTTAAATTTTGTTATAAAAGTTAAAAATGATGTAAATAAAGATGATGCTAAAAAAATAGCAGAAAGTGTTACAAAATACTTTAAAGCTGAAGAATTAAATGTATATTCAATAGAAGTTTTAGTAATGAAAGATGATACTAATGCTAAAGATTTTCCAATAAATGCTACTAAACAATATGGTAGAGAAAACTTCTCTTGGACTAAGGATAGATAATATGAATAATGTTAAAAAAATAATAATAGCTATAGTAAGTTTTTTATTAATTATATTTATAGCTTTAATATATTTTTATAATAAAGATGATTATAACTTGAATACTAGAGATAAAACTTATTTACAATCGATATCTAATGATAAAATTGATATAGAAACGATAAGTGATTATCCTGTATATAAAACGGTTAATTTAGAATTGTTAAAATATTTTAATGCAAAAACAAGTCTTAATTTCTTAGAAACAAGTTATTCTAAAGATTCTACACCATCAAAGAATTCTTATCGTTTTAGAACTTTAGGTATATCTGAAAATTTAAGCGATAAAGATTTGCTTTTAGTAAAAGATAATTATGTAGCACTTTCTAAACAATATACTAAAATCAATACTATTAAAGATTTTTCTAGCAAGACAGTTGGTGTATTAAATAAAGATTTAAATGATATAACATATTATTTAACAAGAGCAAGCAATATTACATATAAAGGATTCGATACAGCTGATGAATTGTTTAAAAGTTTAAATGATTCTAAGATTGATTTTGCAATTGTTCCAAAAACAAAATATTTAAACAATATACTTAAAAATAAATATTCAATTAATTATAATTTTCATGAATTTTCATCTAAATTAGTTTTCACATTATCTGAAAATGACAATAAATTAAATGAAATATTCAAAAAGATATTTAAAACATTTATGAATGATAAATTTCAAAATATTTTAAATCAAAGTATTCTTGAATATTATAAAGAAATAGCTAATGTAAGTGACAAGGACATTACTTCTTTAACTTCTAAAACTTATACTTATGCTTATGTAGAAAATGCTCCTTATGAAATAAAAAGCAAAGAAAAAATTAAGGGAATTAATGCAGAAATATTAGAAAACTTTACTAAAATAACTGGAATAGATATAAAGTATGTAAAATATAATAAAGTAGCTGACTTAAAGAAAGCAATAGAAGATAAAAAAGTAGATATATTCTTTAATTACTATAATATTAGTTCTTCTGAGTATAGACAAATAGATAATAATTTTATTACATCATATGTAATATTGGTACCAGAAGATAGTAATGAAGTTATAAATTCAATTGAATCTTTAAAAGGAAAAGAGGTTTATTTTGTAAAAGATAGAGATATTTATAATGATTTTAAAGGGGTACAAAGTAATGTTCATTTCGTAGATAATGTAGTAGATATAGCAAAACAAGCTAAAGATAATTTTATAGTAATAGATAAAGAAGAATACAATTATTATAAAAACACAGTATTTAAAGGTCATAATATGATATATCAAGATTATTTGGTCAAAGATAGAACATTTATGGTTAAATCAACTGAAAAATTATTATTTGATGTCTTAAATTATACAGTTAATAATGCTTCATATTATGATAATAGAAATATTGGAGTAACACTTTTAAAATTAGATTTATTTAAGAATAGAACATTTAGCGAAATGTATATAATTATAATTTTAATTATCTTATCTCCATTTTTAGTTATATTTTTATTTAGATATTTAAAAAATAAAAGAAAAATTAAGAAGCAACTATTAAAAGAAGAAAGACATAAATATATGGATTATTTAACTTCTTTAAAAAATAGAAATTATTTAAGTTTTAATATAAGTTCTTGGAATGAATTAGAAGTGTTTCCTAAGGCTGTAATCGTAATAGATTTAAATAATATTAAATATATTAACGATAAATATGGTCATTTAGAGGGGGATAAAGAAATTAGAAAAGCTGCATCTGTTTTAATCAATACTCAACTTGAAAATAGTGAAATTATTAGAATAGATGGTAATGAATTCTTAATTTATTTATTAGAATATAATGAAAGACAAATAGAAATCTATTCAAAAAAATTAAAAAGAGAATTAAAAAAATTACCACATTCATTTGGAGCAGCAATCGGATATAGTGTAATTAATAGTGAAGTTAAGAGTATAGAAGATGCAATAAATGAAGCATCGATAATGATGAGGAAAGATAAGAAAAATGAAAAAGAAAATTAAAAGTTTCATAAATAAAATTAAAAATTTTGTTTTAGATAACAAAATCTTTTTCTTATTTGTAATTGTTAATGTAATAAACGATATGGTTTTAAGAGGTATTACATTTGGAAAGTTAGATAATTTATTTTCTATAGTACCTATATTATCTTCAGTTGCTTTAGTTACTTTAATATTATCTTTTGTTTATTTATTTAAAAAAGAATTTTCTAAAAAATTATATTTAATATCAATAACTGTTTTTTTAACACTTTTATGTATTATTAATTCATCATATTATAATTATTTTTCATCATATACCTCTATTTCTCAATTAGTAACTACTAAATATTTAGGAGAAGTAAAAGATTCGTTAATTACAGTAGTAAAACTTAGAGATTTTATCTATTTAGTTTTACCAACTATATTAATAGCTTATATTTTAAAAACTAAATATAGATTTAGTAATACAAAAAACTTTAAAAATTTTTTGAAAGTTAATAATCTTACAGTTATATGCACAGTATTGTTTGCACTTAATTTAAAACCAGTAGATTATTCAAGATTAGTTAAACAGTGGAATAGAATTTATCTTGTAGAAAAATTTGGTTTATATGTATATCATGTAAATGATGTGTTTCAAAGTGTTGAACCTAAGCTTATAGCTATATTTGGTTATGACAAAGCTAAGAGAAACTTTAATGATTATTATGCTAAAAGAACTGATGTTCAAAGTTATACAAATGAATATACAAATATATTTAAAGGTAAAAATCTAATATCAATTCATGGTGAATCTATTCAAAAATTTGTAATAAATTTAAAAATAAATGGTAAAGAAGTAACACCTAATTTAAATAGATTAGTAAAAGAGGGAATGTATTTTTCAAATTATTATTCTCAAGTTAGTGTAGGTACATCTTCAGATAGTGAATTTACAATAAATACATCTTTAATGCCTGCGAAAGTAGGGGTAGCGTTTGTTTCATATTTTGATAGAGAATATGTAACTATACCTAAATTATTTAAATCACTAGGATATTACAATATGTCTTTTCATGCTAATAAGGGAGATTTTTGGAATAGAAACTCTATGTATAAGAGTTTAGGTTATGATAAATTTTATGATCAAAAAGCATTTAATATAGATGAAACTATAGGTTTAGGTTTATCTGATAAATCATTCTTTAGACAGTTAACACCAATACTTAAAAAGGAAAATGATACTCATCAAAATTTCTATGCAACATTAATTATGCTTACTAATCATACACCTTTTCCTGATATATCTAGTTACTCTAAAGATCCATTAGATTTAAAGATGTATGTAACAGAAAATGGTGAAACAAAAGCTTATCCATATCTTGAAGGAACAGTTCTAGGAAGATATTTACAATCAGTTCATTATGCTGATGAAGCGCTTGGTGAACTTATGGAGCATTTAGAAACAAATGGTTTATTAGAAAATACAGTGTTGATGTTTTATGGAGATCATGATGCAAGACTTTCTTCAAGTGAATATAAGAGATTTTATAATTATGATTATAAGAATGATAAAACTTTAGATGAAACTGATCCAAATTATAAGAAATATGGTTATTATGAACATGAACTTAATAGATCAGTACCATTTTTCTTCTGGTCTAAAAATGATAATCAAAAAATAAATAAAACTATTACTAATGTAATGGGAGCATATGATATTTTACCAACTTTAGGTAATATGTTTGGTTTTTATAATAAATATGCTTTAGGAAGCGACATATTTAATACAAATAACGATAATACTGTTATATTTCCTAATGGAAATTATGTAACAAACAAAATATATTATAATTCTCAATCAGATGAAGCATATGATATAGAGAAAAAAGAAGTAATAGCAAAAGAATTAGAACCTAAAGAATATATAACTAAACGTACAAAAGAAACTGAAGAAAAATTAAATATTTCTAACGATATATTAGTATATAACTTACTTAAGAAAGTTGGTTTAAAAACTAATGATGAATTGAAGGTAGGAAAATGAAAATAAGGCATATTATTAAATATACAACTATTGTTTTAATTATTATTCTTAGTTCTTTAGTTATATTTTTTGGATATAAATCATATAAAAAAATAACAGCTAAAAATGTAGTGAAAAAAGAAGTGGATGGAATAAAAGATTATCCATATAAACTTAATAATATATCTAGTTCTTTATATAAAAAGAAGTATGATGAATTGAAGAAAATTTTAATGGTTAAGAATCCTGATAAACAAGAATATGCTAGATTAGTAGCAGAACTTCATACTATTAAATTTTATAGTTTAGAAGATTTTGGACTAGAGTTTATTCATCCAAGTTTACATGAAAGTTATAAACTTAAAGCAAGTAATTCAGATTTATATAAGTTTTATGAAGAAAAACCAGAAATAGTAGATGTTAGTAGTAAAATAACTAAAAAAGAAGTTCAAACTAATAAATTAAAAGATTTAAATGGTTATGAAGTAGAGGTAGATATTAAATATAAAAAAGATTTAGGATATCCTACAAAAGTTATATATCAATTAATTAAATCTAATGATTTAATATATATAGTTAAAGAACATACTGAAAAATAAAATAAAAAGAGTAAATGTTAAAAAACTCTTTTTTTAATGTTAAAATTTTATTGGGGAATTATTTATGTGTAGCAGTTTAGAGATATTAAATATAATTGTTAATATAATAAGTTTATTAATAGCTTTTTTTATAATAATGTTTAGTGTTATTAATTATTTAAAGAAAGAAGAAAAATCATTAATTACTATAATAAGAAGAAGCTTATTGATAATTTTAATAGTTTTGTTAATTGTTTTAATAAAACTTGTTATTAATACAAATTTTTTTGCTTATAGTATTTTATCTTGTAAAAAAAACAATTTAATAACTAACAATACATGTATTTATTTTCAAAATGAATATGAACAGTATAAATATGGAAAAGTAGAAGGAGCTAATATAAAAGACTATGGATGTGGACCAACATCAAGCGCTGTAGTTCTTTGTACTATGTTAAAAGATAATAGCTATGATCCAGTTAGAGTTACTAAAGAAATATGTGATATGAATGGTTGTAGTTCTAGTGGAACTAATATGATTATTTTAATAAAATATTTAAATTCAAAAGGTCTTAAAACTACAGTACATGACATGTATTATAAAATAGGTAATTTTAATCATGAACAGGCAGAACAAGATATTTATACTGCTTTAAAAAATAATAACATGGTTATTTTACATACAGTTAATCATTTTTTTGTTATAAGTGGTTTAGAATCTGGAAAATTAAAAATAGTTCAAGTAGGAGATAGATTTCAAAGTGATTTTCTTTATAGTTATAAAGAATTAAGAGAAATGGTAGAAAAAATGAAAGTTTATAAAAATTATAAATTAGTAAACAGTTATATACAAGGATACATCATAGTATCTAGATAGGAGAAAAAATGAATTATATATTTCCAATATTTTTAGCAATTTTAACACTTATAGTTATATCTTTTGTTTTATCTATTCCATATATGTTATATCAATATTTTAAATATGGTTCCATAGAAATATTTAAAACTTTAATATTTCTATCTTTTATATTTTATTTAATATCTGCTTATTACTTAGTGATATTACCTTTACCAGATCAAGATAGTTTTGCAAAAATAAAAGGACCTTATCTTCAGTTAGAAGTTTTTCATTTTGTAAAAGATTTTTTAAAATATACGGTTTTAAAACTTGATGATATCAAAACTTATTTACCAGCATTAAAACAAAATGTAGTATTACAACCTTTATTTAATATTTTTTTAACACTACCACTTGGTATTTATATAAAATTTTATAAAAAAGATAAAAAGATATTAAGCATATTTATAATATCTTTTTTAATATCTTTATTTTATGAGTTAACTCAATTATCTGGTCTTTATTTTATATATCCACATCCTTATAGATTATTTGATGTTGATGATTTGTTATTAAATACATTTGGTGGTGTAATAGGTTATTTAATATCTCCATTTATTTTAAAATTTATTCCAAGTTTAGAAGAATTAAAAGAAAAAGCTATTGAAAATTCTAAAAAAGTCAGTTTATTAAGAAGATTATTTGCATTTTTATTAGATTATATTTTTGTAAATTTTATATACCTTCTAATATCCTTAATTTTTAGATTTAAGTTTAATTCATATATATTTATTTTATTTTTAAGTATTTATTTAATTATAGTACCAATAATATTTAATAATTCTACACTTGCTATGAAAATAGTGCATTTAAAAATAACAAGTAATAATAAGTTAACAATATTAAAAATTATAAAAAGAGTATTTATGATGATTTTTATATTATTTTTAATACCTAGAATAAGTAAATTTTTTTATGTAGTAGATAATCATAATTATTTTGTTAGTGCTTTCTTTTTTATTGCTAATTCTTTTTATATATTTATAGTATTTATATATTATATTTATAAAAAAAGATTTACTGTTTTATGAAAAATATTCTGATACATATATAATATCAACGTTAAAAAAATAGAGTTTTTAAACTCTATTTTTAATTTATAAATGAACTTACTAGTCCTAAAATAATTGATCCAAGCATAACTATGATAAAAATCCAGGACATAATTTTAATAATTTTCTTAAACATTTTAATTACCTCTTGTTAATTATACATTATTTTTAAAATATTTAATAATATTATTAATTGTGATAATATAAAAGTGAAATGAAGAAGATAGTAGAAATAGAAAAATTAGATAATTTTGGAAGAGGAATAGCATATTTTAATGATAAAATATGTTTTATTAAAAATACTTATCCCAAAGAACAAGTAAAAATAGAAATAATAAAAGAAACTAAAAATTATATAGAAGCAGAATCTAAGAATATAATAATTAAATCAGAAGATAGAATAGATATAGAAAGTCCATTTTTATATTCAGGATTTCCTTTTATGAATTATAAAAGAGAAAAAGAGTTAGAATATAAAGAAAACTTAATAAAAGAATTATTTTCTAAATATACTAATAATATTAAAAATATAGTATATGTAGATAATTTAGATTATAGAAATAAGATTACTATATTTAAAGATAAAGAAAATATTGGTATTTTAAAAGAAAATTCTCATGAAATATTAAATGTTTCTGATTTATTATTTGTAAATAAGAGAATTAAAGAAGAATATAATTTAATAAAAAATGAAGAATTTAACAAATTAATGATTAGAACTAATGGCAAAGATGTAATAAAAATTTATGATGATAAAGATAATGATGATTATTTAATCGATACACTTTTAAATTATAAATTTAAGATAAGAACTAAGTCTTTTTATCAAGTTAATAAAGAAATATGTAAAAAATTATATTTAAAAATTAAAGAATATTTAAATAAAGAAGATAAAGTATTAGATTTATATTCTGGTATATCTACTATAAGTATATGTATAAGTGATAAAGTAAAAGAAGTAGTAGGAGTAGAGATAAATAAAAGTTCATATTTAGATAGTATTGATAATATTAAGATGAATAATATATCTAATGTTAAATCATATAATATGGATGTTATAAATTACTTAGATAACTATAAGGATTTTAATATTATAATAGTAGATCCTCCAAGAAAGGGATTGGATAAGAAGCTAATAAATTATTTGAATAGTGATAAGTTAATTTATATATCTTGTAATCCAATTACTTTAAAAAGAGATTTAGAATTATTAAAAGATAGATATAAAGTAGTAGAAATAACACCATTTGATATGTTTAGTAGAACGGCACATACTGAGGCAGTTACCCTTTTAGTTAAGTCAGGTACTGACGCAAACTAAAAGATGGTACTGCCCACGCGACAGCTGTCCAAGAGCTAGGAGCAAAGCGACATGGTGATTGGAAACAGCGAACCGCTGAGTGTGTAGCTTTGCTAGTGAAAGCCTAGAAAGCTTGGTATGAATCAATAATGAAAAGCCTTGATTGTACGGCTTTTTTGTGTTTTTGTGATAGAATATAGGTAGTTATAATCGACAGCAACTAAGAAGCAGTAAAAATGTTATTCATAAAATAATCAAGAAAAGGGATGATAAAATGACAGAAATTGACAAAAAGAATTTTAAAAATTATCTTTATTATACATTTGGAATTACTTATATAGCTTGGGGGATTCTTGCCATCTTTACTCAATCTCATATTTTAGGATTAGAAACATTTATAGGGAAAATGTTACATATAGTAGGTGCACTTGGTCCGGCTATTGCAAGTGGCTTTTATTTGAAAACTAATAATATAAAATTTAAACATTTTGTATTTAATGAAAGAAAAAATAGTAGTATTTATTTCATTATTCATTTGTTAGCAATTTTGATACTATTTTCTGTATCTTCCTTAGAATTAAATGGAGTATCAATTTATCTGATGCCATTATTCTTTATACAACTAATTTTTTTTGGTGGTGGACATGAAGAATTAGGATGGAGAGGAATATTACAACCATTACTTGATAAAAAATATACTTATTGGCAATCTAATTTGATTGTAGGTTCAATCTGGGGAATTTGGCATCTGCCTTTATGGTTTATAGTTGGAGAAAGTCATCAAGGATTTCCTTTTATTTTATTTTTTATATATACATTATTTTTAAGTTTTGTTTTAGGGCTTCTTTACCGTCAAACGAAATCTGTGGGATACTGTATATTATTTCATGCGTTCGCAAATTTGTTAAATCTCTATTTTGTGTTAAAAATTAATGTTATTTTTATTATCATTTTTATTGTTTATTTAATTTATACTATATTGGCGAGTAATAGAATTAGTAAGGAAACAACATTTTAAAATTTAGATCAGGATATCCATTATTGAAGGTAATAATCGGTCTATCTAGATAATCGATGTTAAAGAATTTTCTGTTGTAATTTCAAGTGGAATGATGAATGTCGTTTCTTTTGGAACTGGCGAAAATCTTTCCGTTCCACAGTATCATTTTAAAATGATTTT
>CAUUHY010000002.1:0-111592 GCA_963545265.1 uncultured Eubacteriales bacterium
TCCTAATATATTATTATTGAATAAATATGGAATATCATATGATAAAGCATATAATATATATTTGAGATATACTAAAGATATAGATTTTCTACCTAAATCAGATGAAAAAAATATATTGCTTGATATTAAAAATATAATAGAGGGAAGAGGTACGGAAAAAACAGTTTTTGAAAACTTAGATTTTATTGTAAATATAGACTCTATTCTTAGAAATTATTATTCTAAAATATATGATAAAAATTTTTATAAACCAACAAATGAAAAACAAATAGGCGAAATTTATGGTGTGAAGATTTATGATGCTGGATTAGATTTTAATATGAGTATTTATTCTTATGGACTGGCAACAGAATATAAAATACCAGAAAATTTTAAACAAGATTGGAATCGACCAGTTATTTCGACTGATTATATGTGTAATTCAATTATTAACAGTAGTAGCATAAAAACACATATAAAGCATTGCTTATATGGATTTAAAGAATTTGGTAGAAACAATTTATCTTTATTAAGTGCAAATGATTTAGGTACTGGGGGAATATATAAAGATTTGAATATTACAAATCCGTTTCATCAAAAAAAACTAATTGCTGATGTAGAATTTAGAACACCAGATAGTTTAATAAATAATACTAGATTTACAAATAATGAAGTTTATCGATCACGAAGAAGGATTGTTAATGGTAAATTAGAAAGAATTAATCCAGATTATATTGTATATTTAAAAACAAAAGATGACTTTGCTAGTGATAGAATTTGGCTTGAAAGTTTAAAAGCTGCAAAAGATTTTGATATCCCAATAGTATTAGTAGATTGTCAAAAATGTTTATTAAGTAACATAGAGAAAATTGAAAAAAATTTAGAGTTATTTGAGAGTAGATATGATGATAGTAAAGTATTAAAAAATATTCTTGAATCAATTTATACAATTAATTGTGGCTATAAAGATGTTGCACCTGAATTACTTGAAAAGCATTTTAATAAATATAAATTGAGTTCTTATTTAGAAAGAATTATAAATCATATTGATGAAATATCTATTAATGCACCAAGAACTTCAATAGAATGTATAGATATGGTAACAAAAACTTTGGATAATGAATTTGAAAAAGTAATGAAGTCACCATATTGGGTTGATTATGCTAGAAAACAAGGATATACGATAGAAAAACCACAAGATATAATCAAAGTATTTAAAGATAAAAAAAGACAAATAGAAATATCAAATACTGATATTAATTTAGGATTAGAAAATAATGATATAAATAAAGACAGATAAGTATAAAATCTGTTTTTTTAATGTTATAATTTAAGAACAAAGGTTAGTTTTTATGAATAATATAAAAGGATTTAAAATATAGATTTTAATTATGAAAAAGAAAAAAATTAATATCTACAAAACCTAGACAAATCTAAATTAAAGGAGTTAAGTCAAATGAATGAAAACAAAATAAGTTTTAATTGGTATCCAGGTCATATGGAAAAGACCAAAAGAAAGATAAAAGAAATAGAAGGATTAATAGATATAGTATTAGAACTTGCTGATGCTAGAATTCCTATGACATCTAGATTAAATAGAGATTTTTTAACGAATAAAGATAGTATATTAATACTTACTAAGTATGATTTATGTGATAAAGAAAAAACAGATAAGTTAGTAGAAGAATTAAAGAAAACATATAAAGATGTTATATGTACATATATAGGGGATAAAACTATTAAATCTAAGATAAAAAATATAGCAGAAAAAATTTTAAAGGAAAAAATAGAAAAAAGAGAAAATAAAGGACTTATAAAAAGAAAAATAAGAGCGATTGTAGTAGGTATACCTAATGTTGGTAAATCAACTCTTATTAATACTTTATGTGGTAAGACAGTTGCTAAAGCAGAAAATAGACCTGGTGTTACTAGAAGTTTAGAATGGCTTAAGATATCACCTGATTTTGAATTTATAGATTCTCCTGGGATACTTGGTAAAAAATTTTCATCTCAAGAAGAAGCTTTTAGACTTGCTAGTTTATCAAGTGTAAATGAAGCTATATTAAATTATCAAGATTTAGCTATTTTTATATACGAAGAACTAAGAAATAAATATCCATCTCGTTTCTTAGAATTTTATAAAATGGATAGTTTTACTGACTTTTTAACAGATATAGAAAAGATTGCAAAAAGAAAAGGTTGTTTGTTAAAAGGTGGAGTAGTAGATATAGATAAAGCTTACTTACTTTTATATCAAGATTTTAAAAATAATAAGTTTGGAAAAATAACATTAGATTAGTATAGTAAATGATACTATTATTATAATTTTGACAATTTTTATAAAAAGATGATATAATTACGACAATTAATTAAAAGACGACTCATTCAAAGTAGTTATTTTAGTATTTTTTATAGAGAGTTTATGGATGGTGAAAATAAACAAGATTAAGATAATAAATTACAAATGATGATTTTAATTCGGATAGTATTCGTTATCAATAAGAGGTAATAATTTATTATTACAAAAAAAGGTGGTACCACGAGCAATTCGTCCTTTAGAGGATGATTTGCTCGTTTTTTGTTTTTAAGGAGGTGGTTTATATGGATAGTGACTATTATTATTGCTTTGATGACTGTAATTTGATTAACTATATAAATTATTTAGGAGGAAATAAAAATGGTAAAAAAATTATTTGATATATTAGAAGAAAGAGGTTATGTTAAAGACCTTACACACAAACAAGAAATTGTTGATTTAATTAATGGAGAACCTATGACTTTCTATTTGGGAATAGATCCTACTGCTGATTCCTTACACATAGGACATTTCTTTTCGTTAACTATGTTTAGATGGTTACAAGATTTTGGACATCGTGGAATTATATTAATAGGTGGAGCTACTGCTTTAATTGGTGATCCAACTGGTAAAAGTGATATGAGAAAGATGCTTTCAAAGGAAGAAGTTTTTCATAACAAATTAGAAGTAAAAGAATTAGTAAAAAGATTTGTAAGAACTACTGGAGATAATCCTGCGATAATAGTTGATAATGCAGATTGGATTGGTGATAAAAACTATGTTGATTTTATGAGAGATATTGGGGTGCATTTTAATGTCAGTACTATGCTTTCAGCTGATTGTTACAAAAAAAGATTAGAAAATGGAGGATTAACATTTTTAGAAATGGGATATATGTTAATACAAGCATTTGACTTCGTTCATTTAAATAAGGAATATGACTGCAGATTACAAATTGGTGGATCAGATCAATGGGGAAATATTTTAGCAGGAGTAGATTTATCGCGTAAGATAGGGTTTAGTGAAGGTAAGAAGATAGATCCATTATTTGGTTTTACTTGTCCACTACTTATAAAAGCGGATGGTGAAAAAATGGGTAAAACAGCTAGTGGGACATTATGGGTATCAAGAGACAAAACTACACCATTTGATTTCTTTCAAGCATGGATTAATTCATTTGATGAAGATGTAGAAAGAAGTTTATCTTTTTTTACTAAAATGGAAATTTCAGATATTAAAAATTTATGTAAAAAAGATATAAGAGAAGCCAAAAAACTATTAGCATTTGAAGTAACTAAATTAGTTCATGGTGAAGAAGAAGCTAAAAAAGCAAGAAAAACAGCAGAGGAATTATTTAGTAATAAAGGTATTTCAGATAATATGCCATCTGTTAAGTTTAGTTCTGATAAATTAGATATTAATATTTTAGATTTATTACTTGATGTTGGAATAGTATCATCAAAATCTGAAGCTAGAAGGATTATTAATCAAAATGGTTTAATTATAAATCAAAAAAAGGAATCTAATATTGATTTAGTAATAACAAAAGATTATTTTAAAGAAGGATTTATAATTATACAAAAAGGTAAGAAGGTATTTCTAAAAGTTGAACTTATTTAATCAAGTTTATAAAAATAATAGTAATTAGTTTGAACTTATAAATAAATTTAATTATAATAATTATAAGGAGAGAATTATGAAAAATATAAATATGTCTATAATTAAGTTTATTAGTAGAATAAGTGATTATTTATATGAAACATTACTTTTTATTCAAGATAAAATTAATGTATTTGATTTAAAAAAAGTATTAAAGTTAGTTATTAAAGTATTATTATTTATTTTAATATTTTGGATTGTTAAAGCTTTTATTGTTCCTTTAGCATCTATTTTTGCTAATATAATAGATTCATTTAGTAACGTATTAAAAGGAACATTTGCAAATATATTGATTTTTGCATTATATAATTTTTATTATCTATACTTTTATTTAAGTTTATATAAGTTTATTAAACATTTAATTGAGGAAAAAGATGTTAATATATTTAAATCAGATGTTATTAATAAACAATTGGTTAAAATTAATGAATTTGTATTAAAAATATTAAAAGTTATATTATATATATTCTTATTACCAATATTTGGAGTTGTTTTACTTGGAGTAATATTATTTATATACTTAGTATTCTTAGCTATAAAAGGTAATATAATAATTAGTTTATTTTTAATTTCTATAGCTTTAATAATTGCAACAATTTATTTATTAAAATATATTATTGGATTTATTCATGATAAAAATCTTAAAAACTATAAATATATAGCAATATTTACATATTCAAGTATTTTAATATTTACACTTATTTTCTTTTTAGTTGAAACAAGAAAATATAAAGTAATAAGTGATATAAATACACTAGAACTTAGTAAATATACTTTAACTTATCAAATAGAAAAAGGTATAGAAATTTCTACTAGTGGTTTTTATGAAATTAAATATGATGAAAAAGTTAAAAAAGGTAATTTAAAGATTAGATTTGAAAATTATGAAACTAGTTCATATACACTTGATACTAAAAAAGATAATGATAAAACTAAAGTAAATATTAATTACTATATTAATTTAACTACTGATAATTTGATAAATATATCAAAAACAGTTAATGACTCACTTCAAAATAAATATTTTTATGATTATTCTAAATTTAAGTATGGAAAAGTAGTTATTAGTGTTAATCCTAAAGATAAAGGTTTATTAAAAGTTATTAAAAATGCAAAATAATAGAGAATATGAAGAAAAATATAGTAATTTAGATTATATATGTGGAGTAGATGAAGTTGGTAGAGGTCCACTTGTTGGTCCTGTAGTAGCTTCAGCGGTTATACTTCCTAAAAATTATTATATTGAAGGATTAACTGATTCTAAGAAGTTATCTAAAAAGAAAAGAGAAAGTTTTTTTGAAATTATCAATAAAGATGCCTTAGCAATAGGAATAGGAGTTGTAGATAATAAAAAAATAGATGAAATAAATATCTTAGAAGCATCTAGACTTGCTATGAAAATAGCTGTTAATAATTTAAAAATAAAACCTGATGTAATACTTACAGATGCTATGAAACTTGATATTGGAATACCAGAAGAAGATATAATTAAAGGTGATTTAAAAAGTATTACGATATCTGCCGCTAGTGTAATAGCCAAAGTTACAAGAGATAAGATGATGGAAGAATTACATGAAAAATATCCAATGTATAATTTTATTAAAAATAATGGATATCCAACTAAAGAACATGTTGAAGCGATTAAAAAATATGGAATAATAGAAGAACATAGAAAAACCTTTAATCCAATAAGAGACATTATAAAAAAATAATGTCTTTTTTTATTTACTTAAATTATGAAAATGTTTATTATTAATAATAGGAGGAAAATACTTATGAATCAAAGATTTATGGATCTTGAAGCGTTAGAAATTTATGCTAAAAATCTTATAACTTACTCTAATTATTTAAATGACTCTATGAATAAAATAGCAGCAGGATTTAATAATTTATCTTCTGAAAAAATAATACAAGGTAGAAGATCTAAAGTATTTGAAGATGTTTACGCCGAAATGCAAGAATCTAGAGAAAATGTAGTTAATAAGTTATATCAACTAAAAGAGTTTGTTGAAGTCTCTAAACAGCTTGTGGAACAAATTGATACTGAAGAAGGAAAAAAATTTGAGCCTATAGTAGAAGAGCTTGGTATAAAAAGAGGAAATGGTTCAAATGGAGGTTCATCAGGAGGAAGTGGATCAACTCAAGATGGTGGACAAGGTTCTAATGGTGGAGGATCTCAAGGATCTAATTCAACTGAATCTTCTAGAACAACAACAGAAGCAGATGAAGCTAAAGTGGAAGAAAATTTAAGTAAAACATCAACAGGAAAAGGCGAAGAAAAAACTCAAAATGAAACTTCTAATGAAGGTAAGATGTCAAGTGAAGATGTAGATGCACTTGTTGATCAAGATACTCAAGGAACAGGTGAAAATAACAATTCAGATTCATATGTTGCTAGAAAGCATGAATTAAATCCTTATGGTATGAGTACAGAAGAATTTAACTATTTTAGGAATATGGATAGAAATAATGAAGATTATATAGCACCTGAAAATATGGATTCTGCATATGAAAAATATCGAGAAACTAGATTACGTGGAGATACAGTAATGAGTGAAGAAGAATTTTATATTAAACATTCTAACCTTTCTCCAGAAGAAAAAAATTATAGGATGCAAGAATTAATAGATAGAAATATGCGTAATACAGGAACTGCTAACTCAAGATTTTCTTATGGAGCAAGTAGTAGTGTAATATTTCCTTCTACAACAGCAGAAAATTATATAAATAATATGGTTAATTATAAATATAAAGATCCAGACGCTCCATTATTTGGTCATAAATTTTCAAAAGGTTATGATATAAATTCTATAAAAGATCTTTATAAAAATTCAGATGGACATGGTGGAATGTATACAAGATGGAAAGATAATAATATTGGTCTTACTATTAAAGAAACGTTAAAAGTAGATGGGCAAGAGTATACTTTAACAGTAGATACTGATAAATTGCCAACTCAAGGAGAATGGGAACAAGAAAAAATTAACTTTATTAATACAGTTGCAAAGCCAGATTCAATTATAGAATCTTCTAATACAACTTATAGTTTCTTTAATATGGATTTAGATAAAGCAAAAGAAGCTTATGAAAAGACTCTTTTATAAAAATAAAATAGTAAAGTAGGTAAATAATTATGGGTAATACTGTTGGAATAAAATATCAAGAAGCAGAAGTAGAAATTGAAAAATTAGAAAAAGCTATTGAAGATTTATATACAAATGTTGAATTAATTGATAAAAATACAAATGGAATATCAAAAGATACATGGGTAGGAAAAGATGCTGATGCATATCAAGAAAAAATTCTTGGTTATTCAGATAAATTAAAAAAACAAACAGATTCTTTTAAAGAATTAGTAGAAAAATTAAAAGATGTAGTAGCAGAGTATAAAGCTGATGAAGAAAAAGGTGCTATTAAGATGTCTGGTGAATTTTCATCTGGTAATGCATATTGGGGTTAGGAGAATACTATGGATAAAAGAGAAATAAATGTTACTGAGTTAGGTAATTTTGCTACACATTTAGATACTATTTCAAGTTATTTTGATGATTCTTTAAATAAAATAGGATCAGGGTTTAGAAATTTAAATGATGAAAAAATCATTGAAGGTAGAAGAGCTAGAGTTTTTGAAATAGTTTATGGTTGTATGCAAAAGAAAAAATTAGAGATGAATGAAAAGATAAAAGAATTTGCAGAGTATATTAGACAAAATATTACTACCACTACAGAATTAGATGAAAGACATGCTAAAGAATTAGAAGATGCTGTAGCATCTATGGGTGATGTTTTTAAAAGGATAAACAAAAGATAAGGAGATGAATAATTATGGCAAATGAAGTAATTGGTATAAATTATAGTCAAGCTGATGCTGAAATTAAAAGAATAGAAGAAGGTATAAGTAATCTACATACCAATTTTGGACTTATTGATAAAGCAACAAATGATATTGTTAATAATGCATGGAAAGGTAAAGATGCAGAAGCATATAAAAATAGTATAGATTCATTTACTGAAGTATTAAAAAAACAAACAGAAGGACTTACTACATTAGTTAATATACTTAAAAGACAAATAGATGAAGATATAGCTCATGAAGCAGAACAAGCTAAAAATATACAAAACAAATAATATTAATATAAGGAGTTAATTATGAATGAAAGAAAGATAAATGTTCTTGAAGTAGGTGAGTATAAGAAAAATTTAGAAGATGTAACTCATTATATCGATGATTGTATTAATAGAATATATGGTGGTATTAAGGCTTTAACTTCTCAAAATATTATTGAAGGTGAAATATCAAATACTTTAGAAGATGCTTATGAAGAATTAAGTAAAATTAGAACAGAAGTAAATGAAGAACTTGATTCTTTTACAGGTTGGATAGGAAAAAATATAGAAGATACTACTTTATTAGATGAAAGACATGCTAGAGAACTTGAAAATGAACTTAATAGTATGGATTTCTTTAAAGATGGTTATACTATATCTGGTGGTAATGCTTTCTTAACTGGTGACAATAATATGAAATTTAATTCGCCAAATGGAACAAAAGAAGATAACAATTCATCAGATAACAATCAAGCAAAAGATAATAATTCTAAAGATAGTGATAAACAAGAAGAAATAAAAAAACAACATCAAAATGATAAATCTGAAAATAAAGAAATAAAATATCAAACAAGAGATGTATTTGATGATATTAAAGGAGAATATCGAAGATATGATGGAGAGGAATATGATTACACATTATATAGTCTAACTTACGTTAAAAATAATAAATATAATTTAAATGAAGTTAAAAATGAATATAGAATATATGAAGAATATAATGATACTTCACAAAAAATATTAACGTTAAAAAATGGTAAGACATCTGATGATATTAAAGAATATTTTAATATGTTATATAAAGAAAATGGAATTGGTGCACCTCTTGTAGACGCTATTAATAAGTATGATTCAAAAGATTTAAGTTATAAATATGTTATAAAAACAAATATTGATGGAATTTCTAAAGATTGGGAATATAAAACTTCTGAAAATTTAACTACTAAAGAATTATATTCAAAATATATTAATTATTTAGAAGAAAATACAACAAATAGTAGTATTATCGATTTTCCTCAACAAGGACAAGTTGGTGTATTTGTTCAAACAAAAGATGAATAAAATTTTAAAAGAAGATTACTTCTTTTTTTTTGTTTCTAAATGTAGTATAATTTAATTATGAACTATAAAATAATGTCAGATATTGAATATATGGATATGGTTAATGATATCCTTGATAATAAAGAATTTTTAAAGTTAAAGTTTTATCGACATCATGATAATACAAGATTAGATCATTCTTTGAAAGTTTCTTATACTGCATTTAAACTTGCTAAAAAATTTAACTTGGATTTTAAATCAGTTGCAAGAGCAGGACTTTTACATGACTTTTTTTATGGAGACTTAAGATATATTAATGTAATTGAAAGAAAGTATATGTTAAATTCTCATCCTTATTTTTCATGTTATAATGCAAGTAAATTTTTTAATTTAAATGATAAAGAAAAAAATATGATTACTTCTCATATGTTTCCAATATCCTATGAAATACCTAAATATAAAGAAAGTATTTTACTTAATATAGCAGATGATATAGAAGCATTAAAAGAAGTTTGGATTTATATAAGAGATAGACTTAAACATAACATTAACTTAATTTTAATAATGTTAAACGAGGTAATATGAAAGAATTTGAAGATAAAGAAGCTCTTGAACAATTATTAAGCGTTGTTCAAGAAAATTTAAAAGATAAGAAGAAGGAAGAAGAAGTAGACAATTCTATAAAGAAACTTTTTTCAAAATTATATTTTAAAGATAAATATACAAAAAGTACTACTTTAATATGGAATAGAGAAAAAGATAATCAGTTTTTATATGGTAACTTTGTAAAACCTATGAAAGTAATTTCTCCTCTTAAAAAGTTTATTAATTCTGATACACATTTCTTTATTGTGCATTATATTAATGATAGTTTTAGATTTTATTATTTTAAAAATTTAAAGTTAGAGAAAAATTTACTTATAGAAAATAGTGATATAGATAAGTTTTTAGAATTAATACCTATATATCCAATAGATGAATGCTTAAATCCTATGATAATAGATATGACTAAAAATATGTTAAAAGTACTAGAGTTATTACCAACAGATGGTAGAATAAAGATAGAAGAAGATAATATTGATTTTATAACATATGTTTATAGCTAGGAGGGAATATGAAAATTTTATCAATAAATGCAGGAAGTAGTTCTTTAAAATTTACTTTATACAAGATGCCAGAAGAAGAAAAAATAGTAACTGGTCAATTTGAAAGAATTGGAATAAAAGATGGAAGTTATAAAATAAAAGTAGCTGGAGAAAAAATAGAAAAACAACAAGATTTAAAAGATCATAAAGTTGCTATAGATATTTTATTAAAAGAATTAATAGATTTAAAAATAATAGAAGATTTAAATGAAATAAAAGCAGTAGGACATAGAGTTGTTCAAGGAGCAGATAAGTATGATGATTCAGTTATTATAACTGATGAAGTAGTAAAAGATGTAGAAAAATTTTCATCTCTTGCACCACTTCATAATCCTGCTAATTTAATTGGATATCAAGCAGTTAAAGAAAAATTAAGTGATGCAAAACATGTAGCAATATTTGATACAGCATTTCATCAATCAATACCAAAAGTAAAATATACTTATCCATTACCACTTGAATTTTTAGATTTAAAAGTTAGAAAATATGGTTTTCATGGTACAAGTCATAAGTATATTACAGAGTATATGGAAAAATATTTAAATAAAGAAAAAGTTAATTTAATTATTTGTCATATTGGTAATGGTGCTAGTATTACAGCTGTAAAGGATTCTAAATCTTTTGATACATCGATGGGATTTACACCAGTATCAGGTTTAATGATGGGAACAAGATGTGGAGATATAGATGTTTCTATAGCACCATATATTATGGAAAAACTTAATATTACAATAGATGAATTTATGAATATTTGTAATAAGAAGAGTGGTTTACTAGGAGTTTCAGAGTATTCTAGTGATTCTAGAGATATAGAAGCAAAAGTAGAAGAAAAAGATGAAAAAGCAATACTTGCAACAGATATATATGCAGATAAAGTTGTTAATTATATAGCTAATTACTATTTTGCACTTGAAGGTAAACTGGATGGAATAGTATTTACTGCAGGTATTGGAGAAAATTCTGCAACAACTAGAAAAAGAATAATTGATAAATTAAAATGTATTGATATCTTTTTAGATGAAAAAACAAATGATGAAACTAGAGGAGATTTTGGAATAATATCTTCAAAAGACTCAAAATATAATGTTTATGTTGTACCAACTGATGAAGAAGTAGAAATAGCAAGAGATACATATAGACTTACAAAATAAAAAAGAATAAAGGGAGTAAATTATGAATAACAATAATATATCAGCAGATTGGAATAATGTTGTAAGTAATAATGTACCTGCAAATACTTCTGCAGTACCAAACGTTACTATAAATAATGCTAGTCCATACGCTAACAATAATATTAAGACAAAGAAGAAATTTAAGTCTATTAAAAAAAACGATAATTCAATGAAAATAATCTTTATAGTAATAGGAGTTTTAATAGCTTTGATATGTGCTTTTATATTGATATTTCCATTATTTAATAAGAAAAAAGGATATAAAGAAGCTATTATTAAATCAAATAATTTTTATTCATTAAAATATAATGCAAATGTTTGGAAAAAAACAGATAATTATTTAGTTAATTCAAAAAATTCTAAATTTAAAGTAGATACTGCATTACAATTAAAAGCTATTGAATCTTATAATTTTTCAAAAAAAGAAAGTAGATTAGAAATACTTTACTTATTGAAAGCAGATTACAAGAGATCGAATTTAACTGTTGCTATGTCGGATTCAGATTTTAAATTATTAAAAAACGGAGTATATTTAGCGACTTTTGAATACTCTGCAAATAGTGGAAATAAGACAGTTAAAGGTAAAAAATATACTATTATAGCTCCAGATTATAATTTTATTATGCATGTAACATCTGGTCTTGGTGAAAAGGAAACAAATCAAGAACTTGATAATCAAATTATAACTATATTAAAAACACTTGATATATTAGTTAAGAGAGTAGAAAAAACTAAAGTAGTTACAACAACTCAAACTAAACCTACAGTCTCAACAGAAACGGTAGTAGAACAAAAAAATTATCAAGTGATTGGAAGTAGCAATTATGGATATATGAAAGTACCAAGCAATTGGAAAAAGTTTGTAGATAAATCAAATGCAACAATAACTAATTTACAATATATATCAAATGATTTAAGATATGTTGTTACCATGACATCTCTTAGTAAAAATGCTAATATTACAGCTTTGGATTATTTAAAAACAATAGAAGAAAAATATAATAAAACTAATGTAGTACAATATGCTAAAATGACTAGAGAAAGAATAGGAACAAAAAAATATGAATCTTATAGATTGGATATGTATTTAGAAGATGATAAGATTTGGGTTTCAGCTTGGGCATTTAGAGCCGAAGATGATAGAATTCATTATGTATCTATAGAAGGAAATAATAACAACAGTACAGTGTTTAATTATATTAATACGTATTCATTTAATAGAGTTGATATAAAATAAGAAGTTTTAACTTCTTTTTTTATAAACAAAGAAATGATGATAAAATTAGTATATATGGAGAAATATATGGAAGAAGTATTGAGTAATCCTTTTTTTGAAAAAATTAAAGATTATACATTGTTTACAACATTAGATGATATAAAAAATTTAAAAGCTTCGAAAAGTTTATCTATTAAAGGAGAAGAAATATCAATTGAATTTTTAAAAAGAGTATTATTAGATGAAAAATATTACAACTATGCTTTAAATTATTTTAACGGTACAAATGATAGGTTTGTTCTTTCTAGTATTATTAACGGTGATATTGGAAGTAGTATAGAATATAATAAATCTAATTTATTTTATGGACTTAAAAAAATAAGTAAAATGCTTCAAGATGATAAAAAAGCAATAGATAGATTTGAAACATTGAAAGAAGCTTTATATATAGATAAATATGTTATTTTAAATAAAGATAAAGACTTTGAACTTGAAATAGAAAACGTTAAATATAAAGAAAAAATATTAGCTTTATTTGAATTTATAAATTTAAAAGAAGAATATTTTAAAAAAATATGTGAGAGCGATGATATAAAAACTATCAATGATATGCCAAAAGATAGGTTTTTATATATGGTTAAAACATTTCTAGAAAAAAATAAAATATTAGAAAATCACATAGTAACAGATTCTATTCAATCTAATTATCTGCTTTTAAAACAAGGACAAATTATAGATATAGAAGCACTTAATAAACATTTAAATACAGTAGATAAAAAGTATAAATATGTAAAGTTAGATAAACAATTAGAACAAGAAATAATATCAAATATGCCTAGTGATTTAAATAATTTGGAGAAATCTATGTATATTTATATGAAAATGTGTAAAACATTAAGTTATGATGATGAATATTATGCAGTAGATCAAAAGGGAGACGCAGTAGAAAAGCATCAAAATATTGATTATATAACTAATATTACTTTAGATAATCCTAAGGCAGTATGTTTTGAATTTAATGTTATTTATACTAAATTTTTAAATGATTTAGGAATAAATTTTGAAAGTAATTATAAAAATATGTATGGAGAAGCATATGGAGATGCTCATGTAGAACTTGGTTTTAGAGTAGATAAATTTTTAGTAAATGCTGATTCTGTAACTACGATTTTAGGAGGAGATTTAGTTCGTTCAAAGTTAAATCAACCAGTTATTGGATTAACTTGTGTTAATAAAAATAATAAAACAAAAGAAGAATTTAATAAGTATTTAAATCATGTTAATAGTATAATTTTAAAAGAGTATAAAATAAAAGAAACTAATAAAGAAGAAAGTTTGGATGACTTATTAAAAGAATATGAGACTCTTACAAATAATATAAAGGAAGTAAAAATTCAAGATAAGTTCGATTTACTTCTTGAAAAAATAAATTTAAGTAATATGAGAGGAATTGACTCATATTATTATATAATGCAAATGAAAAAAATTCTTTTTACAGATGAAGAATTAGTTGAAAATTTTGCTTTTAATCTTATAAGAACGAATCTTCCTCAAGATGAAGAAAAAACTGCTGGTATAGTAGGAATATTTACAGTTAATGATTATAATATAAACGAATATGCTGATTTAAATAAATATTATCTTTTAACTGAAAATAACGAAGTTAAAGCTATAAATAAAGAGTTAATAGAAAATAAATTTGAAAGTGGCGAATATGACTTTATAAAGAAAACTGATTATGGAATTCCTGGTGTAGTATCTAATAGGAGACGATGATGATAGAAAGATTAAAACTATTAAATGAAAATTTAATTTTATTAAATAAAGATAATTTTAAAGAGAAGGAAAAATATTTAGTTATTAGAAAAATATTAAATAAAAAAGATTTTCTTTTAAATACTAATATAAAATATGTTTATGCTATACTTAGAGATTTAAAATTTGAAGAAAAAGATCTTAAAAATATTTATCTTAAATTATTGGAAGAAATAAGTGATATAAAATAAAAAAGAACAATAGCTTATAAAACTATTGTTTTTTGTTTTTATATAATGGTGTCCTCAGCAAGAATCGAACTTGCATCTAATCCTTAGGAGGGATTTGTTCTATCCATTAAACTATGGGGACGTTTTCCTAAATAAAATTATAACATAAATTTATTTTAATAAAAATATTAGCTTGTTTTATGATATACTTTATTATAGGAGAGTAATATGAAAATAGTAGATATTAAAGCAAGAGAAATATTAGATTCTAGAGGGAATCCAACAGTAGCTGTAAAAGTCTTTTTAGAAGATGGAGCAATTGGAGAATTTAAAGTTCCTTCAGGAGCATCAACTGGGGAAAAAGAAGCTTTAGAATTAAGAGATAATGATAAAAATAGATACCTTGGAAAAGGAGTTTTAATAGCAGTTAATAATGTTAATACTGTAATAAGAGAAAATTTAATTGGAATGGATGCTTACAATCAAATATTGATTGATGAAACAATGATATCCTTAGATGGAACAATGGATAAAAGTAAATTGGGAGCAAATGCTATATTAGGAGTATCTGTTGCAAACTTAAAAGCAGCAGCAGCATCTTTAAAACTTCCAATTTATAAATATATTGGTGGAATAAATGCGACTGTTTTACCAGTTCCTATGTTAAATGTAATAAATGGTGGAAGTCATGCAGATTCAACAGTAGATTTTCAAGAATATATGATAGTACCTGTAAAAAACGTTAATTTTCATGAAAAAATAAGAATAGCTTCAGAAGTATTTCACAGTTTGAAATCTTTATTAAAAAAGAATAATTTATCAACAGGAGTTGGTGATGAAGGTGGTTTTGCACCAAACTTTAGTAATAATGAAGAAGCTTTAATATATATAGTAGAAGCTATTAAAAATGCTGGATATCAACCAGGTATTGATGTTGCTATAGCACTTGATGTTGCAGCTAGTGAATTCTTTGATAAAGAAAAAAGTAAATACGTCTTTAAATCAAAAGAAGAAAAAACATCTTTAGAAATGATTAATTATTTAAAAGAATTAGTTGAAAAATATCCAATTATATCTATAGAAGATGGACTTGATGAAAACGATATAGACAATTGGATTATTTACAGTAAAGAAGTAAATAATATGATTCAAAATGTAGGAGATGATTTATTTGTTACTAATAAGAAAATATTAGCAGAAGGTATTAGAAATAATATAGCTAACTCAATACTTATTAAGTTAAATCAAATTGGAACAGTAACAGAAACTTTAGAAACTATAGAACTTGCTAAAACATATGGGTATACAACAATAATTTCTCATAGATCTGGAGAAACAGAAGATACATTTATTGCAGATCTAGCAGTAGGAGTAAATGCTGGTCAAATTAAAACAGGTTCTATGTCTAGAAGTGAAAGAATAGCAAAATATAATAGATTAATGGAAATTGAAGAAGAACTATAGGAGACATTATGTTAAGAAGATGCAATACTTGTGGAAATTATTTTGAATCAAATACAGGTATATGTTCTATATGTGGTGCTAATAATTTAGCTCCAGGTGAAAGACTTGTACCACCTAAAAGACCTGTAAAAAAAGTAGTAGCTAAAAAGAAAAGCGTATGGCCTTTTGTTATAGTTATGTTTTTAATTGTAGTAATTGCAGCTGGTATTATTTTATATAATATAAATAATCCAAAATACGCAAATGATAATATAGTGAAATTAACAGGAGATGTTATTTCAAAACCAACTAGTGTTTTACCAAAAACAAAAGGAACTTTAGAAAGTTCAAAAAATAGTAAAAACACTAACGAAGTTATAATTACTTATAAAAATGCTGATCAAGTTGATATTAATAGATATGGAGAATATTTAAAAGAAAGAGGGTTTATTCCTTTTAGTCAACAAAAGGGGCTAGGTTATATAAAAACTAGTTCTGTTGATGTAAATAAAGTTATAGTAGTTTCACTAGGATGTAGCAATGAAAATACTTGCTTTGCTAGTTTTAAGAAAACTATAGGAAAAATAGATCACTATGTAGCTGGTAGTAGTTTTACTAGAGTTGGAAATTCAACAGTTGGATATATTACTTTAAGTGATAGATTCTCTCATGTTGATAATTCTACAAATCCTTTAATTTATAAAGAAAAAGAAAATAGAGCTGTAATTGCTCTTGCAGTTATTAGAAATGCAGATACCAAAAACTTTCAAACTTACCAAAATAAAATAGTAGTAGATTTAAATAATCAATTAAGAAAAAATCAAATAAAAGATTTAGCTACTAAGGGAATAGCTCTAGGAGATAACGAAGGATTTATGGTAAGTTACCATAAATTACCAAGTAAAGAATTAAATATGGAATATTATATTTATATAGAAGCAACAAAAGAAGTTAGAAAAATAGTTATAAAAACAGCAGATGATTTATCTAAATATAAAGATTTAATATCAAGTTATTATACAGAATATAATAATAACAAGAATCAATCAATTCAAATAAATGGTTAAAATATGAAGAGAATATTAAAAATTATATTAGCTTTTATTGCGCTTGTTATATTTATAACATTTACATATGTTCTTTATGTAAGTTTGCAATATTATAGAATTAAAGATAATACAAAATTAAATGTAGAAAATAATACAACTAATAACTTTGAATTTGATAAAGAATATAAAGTATTGACATACAACATCGGTTTTGGTGCTTATGACCATGGTTTTTCATTCTTTTTAGATGAAGCATATACAAGGGATAATAAATTTATTGTTGGTAAATACGCTAAAGCTATATCTAAAAAAAATGTAATAAATAATACTAACAAAGTAATAGATATATTAAAAGAAAATAAATCAGATGTTTATTTAATTCAAGAAATAGATAAAAGAGCTAATAGAAGCTATTTTATCAATCAAGTAAATGAAATAACTAACAATTTTAAAGATTATTCTTCAGTTTATACTTCTAATTTTCATTCAGCATACTTGGCATATCCAATCCACGATATGATAGGTAAAAGCGAATCGGGATTACTTACGCTTTCTAAGTATAATTTTTATAGTAATATTAGAAGAAGTTATCCTGTAACTAAAGAATTTTTTAAGAAGTTTTTCGATTTAGATAGAGCATTTAGCGTACACAGATCAAAACTGAAAAATAATAAAGATTTAGTGATTGTTAATTCTCATATGTCTGCTTATGATAAAGGTGGAAATATCAGAAGAAAGCAACTAGAAATACTAAAAGTCTTTATGAAAGAAGAAAAAAATAAAGGCAATTATGTTATAATAGGTGGTGATTTTAATCACGATTATGCTAATACCAAAACTCTATATATGGGAGACAAAAAAGTTCCTGACTGGGTATTTGATTTAAGTGATAAAGATTTAATAGATGGATATAATTTTGTAATACCAAGTAACAAAAATTTATTTGGAACTTGTAGAGGAGCAGAAAGTCCTTACGATAAAGAAAAAACATATCAAGTAGTAATTGACGGTTTTATAGTTAGTGATAATATAGAAGCAACAAGTACTATAATAGATACCGAATATATAGCAAGTGATCATCAACCGGTTATGTTAAAATTTAGGTTAAAAGAGAAGTAATATGAGAATTATTAGTGGAAAATATAAAAACAAACTTATTATAGGTCATGACGTTTTAGGAACAAGACCAACGATGTCAAAAATAAGAGAAGCTTTAATGTCTCTTATTTTTGAATATCTAAATGATAGTGTTTTTTTAGATTTATTTGCTGGAAGTGGTATTATTGCTTTCGAAGCATTAAGTAATGGAGCTAAAAAAATAATTTTAAACGACATGAATTATAAGTGTATTAAAAACATTAAGATTAATAAAAAAAATTTAAAGTTAACAGATGAAGAATGTGTAGTAGAAAATAAATTTTATGATAAATTCTTAAAAAAAAATGAAGAAAAAGTAGATATTATATATTTGGATCCACCTTATTTAAAGGTTTCATTTAAAGATATAATAAAAAATATTAAAAATAGTGATATATTAAAAGAAAATACTATTATTATTATAGAAACAAATAAAGAAGAAGAATTAGAAGATTTAGAAAAAATAAAATCTAAAAAATATGGAGATAAATATATATTTATATATAAAATAAAAAGGTGAAAAAATGAATAACAATAAAGGATTTGCTGTTTCAACTTTATTATATGGAATGCTTGCAATATTAATTATAATAATGGCATTTTTAGTTTCTAGTCTTAGAACAAAGAGAAACATATCAAAAAGTATAACTGATAATATTGTTTTAAACTTAAATAATTGCGCTGAAAAATTAGCTCAATATAGAATATGTTTAACTGAAGAAGCAAAAAATAAAAATTGTTCTATAGAAGAAAGTCAATATAACTTATGCTTAAATATTGAGTCATTTGAATCAGCAGAAGGAATTAGTGTTCAACGACTAAGAACAGAACTTGAAAAATCAGGTCAAATAGAGAAGATTAATAATAGATATATGCTTATTAAGCCTCTATATGTTTTTAGGGGAGAAAATATAAACAATAATCATGTTATGTATGAAAATAAAAGAGGTAGAATAATATATTTTACTAATAATAATATTATGAAGGTGTTATTTGATGATGGTGGACATAACAAATATACAGATGTAATATTAAATACTAATTTAGCAAATATTTCAGATGTAAACTTCTGGACTTCATCTTTTGTATATAATTATTTAAATACTGATTATAAATTAACTTTTAATAACATTAATTTATTTCATGATAGTATAACGATTGGAGTAGGAAGTTTATATAATAAAAATTACAATATATTTTTTACATTAGATGAAAAATCTACAGAAGATAGTTTATATTCTTTAATTTATGGTTATTATGGGAAGAAAACAAATAAAAATTCTCAAAGTTCAGATTCACTTTTTTCACTTTTTTCTGTAGCAGATTTATTTTTAACTAGTAGATGTGATTTAAATAACTATATATCAAATTCATGTATTAATACTAGTTGGCTTAATAAACTTGAAAAATCTTGGACTATTAATAAAGTTCATAATGAATATAGCTTATTTACTAATAAAATGGATATTTCACAAAGTAATCAAATTCTAAGAATATATCCAGTAGTTCACTTTAGATCTGTTACTAAAATAATAGGTGGAACTGGAAGTGAATCGGATCCTTATATTTTAGGATAAAAAATAATATAATTATTTAGGAGTCGTATATGAAAAATAATAATAATATATATAATCAAGCTTATGAAAAGTCTTTAGAAATTGCAGTTTCTGAATTTTATGAAGGGAACTATTTAAAAAAATATAAAGTTAACTCTGATTATCTATCGTTAAAAGATATAGTCAAAAATATAATAAGTCCTAATTTGCCTAGCAACTTCGACGAAAAATTTTTAGAACTTTTTTTAATACCAAATGAAGAAACAGAAGATTTAGATGAAGAAACTAGTAAAAAACTTTTTAATGCAGCAAAAGCTTCTAATTTTCTTAGTATATTAATCAATGATTATTTACTAAAAGATAATGCTTTTATAGAAAAATTTGAATCTGAATTAAAAAAATCAGTAGTTAGAGAAAAACTAGAAGAAAAAGAATTTTTTGAATATTTAGATAAAAATGTTATTTATTCTCCTTCCAAAATAAGAGATTTAAAAGCTAGTAATTTAGAAAGAGAAGTAAGAGATACTAAAATGGGACAAGATACAGAGTTAGAAAAATTGCTTTTTAAAACATTAAGTTCTAAATATGCTAAAAAACAACCTGTTATATTACCTAAAATAGTAGTTCCTCAAAAGACAGACGAACAGATACAAGAAGATATAAAAGAAGATTTAGAGGATTTAAAAGATATATCTAGATTAGAAAAGATGATAGCTGATAGATTTTATGCTTATGTTTTAATAAGATATGGTAAAACAAAAAGAGATTTATTAAATTATTTAAACGATGGTATAAATCATAGTAATTTATATAGGGAAGAGTATAATAAAGAAATAGATAAAGCATTAGTTATAAAAGATAAGATTCATCAAAGAGATTATGTATACGATGAAAGAGGTACTTTAGAAAGAAAATTACCAATACTTCCTAATTTAGAAGAACTTCCAAGAGATTATTATCGTAACTCTATTTATTCAGAAGATTTTTTTGCTACACATGAAAGAGAAAAACACTTAGTAGAACAAATAGATCAAATAAAAATAGAAGAAGAGAAAAAAGTGGAAAGAGAAAAATTTTTAACTAACAAATTACATACTTATAAGCTAATTTTAAGACATAGATTAGGATTTTCAAATGAACAAGTAAGTGATATGGACGATCAAACAGTAATTTCTATTGTTAATCAAGCTAGAGAACATGGCATTTTAGATAAAGAAAAAGATAAAGAAGAAAATACTCAAGAAAGAAAAAGAAGTTAATATATATTAACTTCTTTTTAAATGGTATAATTATTAAAGGGTGTATAATATGCAAGCAATATATGATTTAACAATAGAAGAATTAGAAAATTATTTTGAAGCAAAAAATGAAAAAATATATAAAGCTAAATATTTATATAATTTTTTGTATAAAGAAAAAATAAAAGATTTTGATGAAATAACAACTTTAAAAAAAGCACTTAGGGAAGAGTTAAAAAAAGATTTTTATTTTCCATCTCTTAAAAAATTAAAACATGAAAAAGAAACAGACGTTGAAAAATTTTTATTTGTTTTAGAAGATGATCTTTTAATAGAAGCTGTACTGATGAGACATGATTATGGTTTGAGTTTATGTATGTCTTCTCAAGTAGGATGTAACATGGGATGTAAGTTTTGTGAATCTGGAAGACTTAAGAAAAGAAGAAATTTAGCAGCTTATGAAATGGTTGAACAAATATTAAAAGTAGAAGAATTAATAGGTGAAAAAATAACTAGAATAGTAGTTATGGGAATAGGTGAACCTTTTGATAATTATGATAATTTTACAAAATTTGTAAAGATTATTAATTCAGATTTAGGTCTTAGTATAGGAAGTCGTCATATCACAGTTTCTACTTGTGGAATAGTACCTAAAATAAAAGAATTTGCAGATTTTCCTTACCAAGTAAATCTTGCTATTTCTCTTCATTCTGCAATTGAGGAAAAAAGAAAAGAAATGATGCCTATAGCAAATGCTTATGATTTAAAAGCTTTAAAAGATTCTCTTATCTATTATTTTAATAAGACACATAGAAGAATAACTATAGAATATATAATGTTAAATAAAATAAATGATAGTTTAACAGATGCTAAGGCATTAGTTGAGTATGTTAAAGATTTAAATTGTTATATAAATTTAATACCATATAATAGTACAAATGCTAGTGATTTTAAAAGAAGTAGCGATGAAGATATAAAGAAGTTCTATGACTATTTAATTAAGAATAATTTAACTGCTACAGTAAGAAAAGAATTTGGAAGTAAAATAAGTGCTGCATGTGGACAACTAAGTAGTATGGCTGAAAAATAAATCTATTTAAAAATAGTAAATAAAATGTTAAAATCAATATAGATTATAAATAATAAAGGAGACGTAATGATATCATATTTTCTAACTGATACTGGAAGAATAAGAACACATAATGAAGATAGTGTAACGATAGTAAAAAATAAAAAAGGTGAAATGTTAGCGTGTGTTGCTGATGGAGTTGGTGGACATAAAGCTGGTGAAATTGCAAGTCAAATAGCTATTAATACAATTACAGAAGCATTTAAAGAAACATTTAAAGATTTAGATAAATTATCTGCAATTAATTGGTTAAGACAAGCTACAACAGAAGTTAATAATAAAATATTTAGTTATGTTGATAAACATGAAGAAGCTAAAGGTATGGGAACAACTTTAGTTTGTGCTTTAATTACTAAAGATTATATATTAATTGGTAATGTTGGAGATTCATCTGGTTTTGCAGTAAAAAAAGAAAAATTATATAAAATAACATATGATCATACATTAGTTAATCTTTTATTAAAAGCAGGAGAAATAACAGAGGAAGAAGCTAAAAATCATCCTAAGAAAAATGTCCTTATGAAAGCTCTTGGAACTAACAATCCAATTGAAATAGATATATTTGATTGTGATTTAGATGTAGATGGTATTCTTCTTGCAAGTGATGGTTTAACTAATATGTTAGATAAAGAAAAAATAATGACAGTATTAAATAGTAACGAACCTATTCAAGATAAAGTTATTAAACTAATTGCTAAAGCAAATAATAGAGGTGGAACAGACAATATTTCTGTAGCATATGTTGATTTTAAAGAAGGTGTTAAAAAGTGATATCAAAAGGAACAATAATAGGGGATAGATACGAAATAATAAAATCTTTAGGAGAAGGTGGAATGGCTAACGTTTATTTAGCTAATGATATCCTTCTTAATAGAGAAGTTGCTATAAAAATGTTACGAGGAGAACTTTCTAATGAAGACAAATTTATTAAACGTTTTCAAAGAGAAGCCTTGGCTTTATCATCTTCTTCAATTTCTCATCCTAACATAGTACAAATGTATGATTTAGGAGAAGAAAACAATAATCATTACATCGTTATGGAATATGTAAGAGGAAATACTTTAAAACATTTACTTAATAAAAGAGGTCATTTAACTTTGACTGAGGCAGTAGATATTATGCTTCAATTAACTGAAGGAATATCACATGCTCATAAATCTTACATAATTCATAGAGATTTAAAACCTCAAAATATAATGATAGAAGATAATGGTTTGGTTAAAATAGCTGATTTTGGTATAGCAATAGCACTTAATGCAGCTCAACTTACTCAAACTAATTCAGTTATGGGATCAGTCCACTATCTTCCACCAGAACAAGCTAGTGGACATAAAGCAACCATCAAGTCAGATATATATTCTTTAGGTATTATGTTTTATGAATTAATAACAGGAGTTCTTCCTTTTAGAGGAGAAAATGCAGTAGAAATTGCATTAAAACATATGAAAACTCCTATAGAATCAGTAAAAAAATATAATGAAAATATTCCTCAAAGCATTGAAAATATTATATTAAAAGCAACAGCTAAAAATCCAAAAAACAGATATAATGATGTTAATGAAATGCATCAAGATTTAATGTATTGTTTAAATGATGATATTAAAAATCAAGCAAAAGTTGTATTTAAATATCCAGAATTTAACTTCGAAGAAGCTCCAAGAATGATTATCGCTAATCCAGATAAAAAAGTTAGTAATACAGAAGAAAGATTAATAAATAAAAGTTATATATCAGAAGATAATTCAGTTAATCAGGAAGAAATAAAAGAAGAGAAAAAAGAAAAGAACTTATTAAAGATTTTAGCTTTGATATTAATTTTAATTTTTATTACTTTAGTTACTGTATTTTTATTCACAAAATTAACTGCTAATAAAAATATTAAAATTCCAAATATATCTAATCTTTCTAGGGAAGATGCAGAAAGCGTTTTAAAAGAAAGTGGAATTTCAGTAAGTACTGAAATAAAAGAAGTAGAAAGTGATACTATAGAAAAAGGTAAAGTTGTTAAGACTGAACCAAGTATTGGATCAACTGTAAAACAAGGTAGAACTATTACAATATATATATCTTCTGGAGAAAATAAATTTATTGTAGAAAATTATAAAAATTTAAATTTTTTAACTGTAAAAACAAAACTAGAAGAAGTATATAAAATGAAAGTAATAGAAAAGAAAAAAGAAGTTGAAAGTCTTGACTCTATAGATCAATATACAATTTTAGACCAAGAACCAAAAGAAGGATCAAAACTTAGTATAGGTGATACTATAACTTTATATACACCAGATATTTATGATAAATATCCAGATTTTGTTAAAGATAAATGGACAATTGAAAGAGTAAGAGATTTTGCAAGAAAATATAATATCAACTTACAAGAATCAGCAGTAGATTCAGAAAAATCTAAAGATATTATTATCAGACAAAATAGAGAAGCAGGAACAAAGATAGAAGCTAATGCTACTTTATCAGTTAGTTATTCTAAAGGTAAATAATTATGAAAGTAGCTGTTTCAATACTTAATTCTACTAATATAAAAAGAGATTTAGAATTACTTAATAATACAAGTTGTGATTATTTACATATAGATGTTATGGATAATAAGTTTGTTACTAATCAAAATGATCCGTATGATAACTTAAAATATTATGAAAATTTATATAATAAAAGATTAGATGTGCATCTTATGTGTGAAAAACCTATTCCTTATATAAATAAATATATAAATTTAAATACTGAATATATTACTATTCATGTTGAATTAAAAGAAGATATAGAAAAAATAATAAAATATATAAAAGAATATGCTATTAAAGTTGGACTTGCGATAAAACCATCTACTGATGTAAGATTTATAGAACCTTTTTTGGATGATATAGATTTAGTATTACTTATGTCAGTAGAACCTGGTTATGGTGGTCAAAAATTTATACCTACTACTAATTTAAAAATAAAAGAGTTAAAAGAACTAATTAAAGATAAAAATATTTTGATATCAGTTGATGGTGGAATAGATAATATTACAAAATCTATGGTAGAAGAAGCTGATATATTAGTTAGTGGTAGTTATATATTAAAAGGAAATTATGAAGAAAGGATAGAAACATTAAAATGAAAAAAACATTATTAGTTATGTTGTTAGTATTAATGCTTACATCTTGTAATAAACTTAAAATAGATATATCAAAAGATGGTGATACTATAGATTATATAAAATCAGAAAATAAAAAAGAAAAAGTAACATCTATTGATAAACCTGCAAATTTAAATGAATATATAAAAGCTAAAAAATATAATAAAGTTACACAAAAAGAAGAAGATGTATATGTAAAAATAAATACTATTAAAGAAGCTGATTTAGAAGATTTAGAATTATATAATAAAACTCATGATAAAAAATTAGTTGTTCCAACTGGATATAAATTATATAAACTAAACTATGATATTAAGTTACTTAATTATAAAACTAATGAAGATATGGAAAACGGTAGTATAGATATTAAAATAATAGATAAAAATAGTAAAGTATTAACTGAAATCTATTATTTAAAAGAATCTGAAGGTCTTAAAACTAATGATATAGGTAATGTTTCTGTTTTATTTACATTAAATGCTTCAGAAGAATTTATAGTAAATATTGGAGGAAGTTATATAAGATGATTTATTTAGATTATTCTGCTACTACAAAGTGCGATGAAAATATATTAGATACTTATGTAAAGGTTAGTAGAGATTATTTTGCAAATAGTTCATCAGAATATTCTATAGCTTATCAAGTTAAAGAATTAATAGATACTGCTACACAACAAATAGCAGATCTTTTTTCTGTAAAGAAAAGTGAAATAATTTATACATCTTCTGCTACTGAATCAAATAATACTGCTATAAAAGGTATGAGTTTTTATGAAAATAGAGATAAGTTAATTATAACTTCTACTAAGATACATTCTAGTATAAAAGAAACTTTAAAATATATGGAAAGTTTAGGTTATAAAGTGTATTTTTTAAAAAATGATAATAGTGGACGAATAGATATTGATGATTTGAAAAATAATATTTTTAATGCTTCTTTAGTAACTATTCCTTTAATATCAAGTGAAGTAGGTGTAATAGAAAATCTAGAGGAAATTAAAAAGATAGTTAAATTAAATCCTAGATGTTTATTACATGTAGATGCTACTCAAGCAGTAGGTAAAATAAATTTTAATATGGAAGATATAGATATGCTTAGTTTATCTGCTCATAAACTTTTTGGTATAAAAAATAGTGCTTTACTTATTAAAAAAGAAAAAGTTAATTTAATACCTTTAATTCATGGAGGTATTTCAACTACTCGTTTTAGAAGTGGAACAGCTGATCAAGCAAGTATCGTTTGCATGGCTAAAACACTTAGAAAAGCATTAGAAAATATAGATGAAAAATATAAATATGTAGAAGAGTTAAAACTTGATTTAATAAAATTCTTTAAAAAATATGATAGAGTAGTTTTAAATTCGAAAGAGTACACTAGTCCATATATATTAAATTTATCTTTTTTAGGAGTTAAAATAGAAAGTTTTATCCATAAAATGGAAGAAAACAAAGTATATTTATCTACAAAAAGTGCTTGTAGTAATGATAAATTATTAAGTGATGAAGTATACTCTTTATATAATGATGAACAAAGAGCTAAAACATCATTTAGAATATCTCTTTCATATAAAACTACTAGAGAAGAAATAGAGGAATTTAAAAATATATTTGATAAAGTATATAAAAGTTTTATTAATATAATAAATATTTAAAGTAATACTGAATACTGTTAAAATAACATATTTATATATCGTTTTTTTGTTAGTATATTTATTCACACTATTAATATTTTTATTTTATTTTTGAGATTTATAAAAAGTTTAAAATATTTAATGCAAGTTATAATTAATTTATGTTATACTTTAAAAGTAGAAAAGAGGTTGTTATGGAGTTATTTATTATAATAATTTTATTATTAATAGTTATATTTTATTTTAGAAGATTTTCATCTTTTGTATATGCATTTGCATTGATTGATATCTTATTAAGAATGCTTAATTTTATTAGAATTTATACTGCAAGATCAGTTCCAGAATTAAGTCATTTACTATACAGATATTTTCCAAGTGATTTACTTAGTGTAGTTGCTAAATATATTCCATCTAATACAATTTTGTTTGTTATAATTGCTTGGGCTTGCTTAGTATTATATATTTGTTTTTGGTTTTATAACTTTAAATTTTTCTTAAAGAAAGGTAAATAAGATGATAGAAGCAATAATATTAGGAATAGTACAAGGAATAACAGAATTTTTACCGGTTTCTTCATCAGCTCATTTAATAATATTTAGGGAAGTATTTAACATAGGAGCTTCTATTTCAAAGTATGGACTTGCTTTTGATTTAGCTCTTCATGTTGGAACATTACTTGCAGTTATTATATTTTTCTTTAATGACTTATGGAAAATTTTTATAAATGGAGTTACAAAACCAAAAGAAAATAAATTGTTTTTCTATCTTATAGTTGCAACTATACCTGCAGCACTTGCTGGTATATTACTTGAAGATGTTATAGATTCTATTTTTAGAAATAATTTAATTATTATAGGTTTTGGTTTAATAATTATGGGTATAGTACTTTTTATTGCTGATACTTATAGTAAAGAAAATAAAAGTCTTGAAAAAATCACTTTAAAAGATGCTATATTAATTGGTATTATGCAAACTTTTGCACTTATTCCAGGGTTTTCAAGAAGTGGTACTACAATATCAACAGCAAGAATATTAAAAATAAGTAGAGAAGATGCAACTAAATTTTCCTTTTTCTTATCTATTCCTGTTATAGCAGGAGGAGCTTTATTAAAGCTTTTAAAACATTCTAAAGAGGTAATAAATCATTTAAGTATCTTTAGTATAGGAACTATAACATCGTTTATTGTTGGTATTTTAACTATAAAATTCTTATTAAAATATTTAAAGAAAAATGACTTTAGTTTATTTATGATTTGGAGAATCTTACTTGGATTATTTATAATTTTCTTTGTTATTTTTAAATAATAAATTCTAAAATAAAGAGACACTATAAAAGTGTCTCTTTATTTATATGATAATTGAAGAAAAAATATAGTAGAATTTATATTTAATGTATTATATAATTATTTTAAGGAGGATTGAAAATATGGGTACTGGATTAATAGTTATTTTAGTTATAGTAGGTATAATTGTTCTTATAGCAGGATGGTTTATCTTAACTTATAATGGATTAACTGTAGCATTTTCTAGAGTTGAAGAAGCTTTCTCACATATGGATATATATCTTAAGAAAAGATTTGATTTAATACCTAATTTAGTGGAAACTACTAAGGGTATGGCTAAACATGAAGAAGCAATATTTACAAGAGTAGCTGCTGCTAGAAGTGGAGTATTAAATGCTAAATCTTTAGAAGATAAAGTAGAAGCTGAAAATAATTTTGGTGCTGCAATTAGAGGACTTGTAGCAACTTACGAAAATTATCCACAAATTACTGCAACACCAGGATTTCAAGAATTAATGAGTAGTTTAAAAGAAATTGAAGCTGAAATTTCATCTACAAGAGAATTTTATAATGGTGCAGTTAGAGTATTTAACAATAAAGTGTTAGTATTTCCAACTGTATTAATTGCAAATATGTTTGGATTTAAGAAACAACCTTACTTTGAAGTTAAAGACGAAAAAGAAAGAGAAAACGTTAAAGTAAGTTTTGAATAAAATCGTTAATAAAAAGGAAAATAATTTATGTTATTTTTCTTTTTTTGTGTTATTATTTAATTAAATATAATTGGGAGATATTTATGAAAAGTATAAAAAAAATATTCTTGTTAATGGTTTTATTTTTATCTTCAATAACTGTTTTAGCTTATGGTAATGAAACAGAAGCTTTTTATTATGACAGTATAAATGTAGATATAGAAATAAAAGAAAAAGGAATTTTAGAAGTAACGGAGACTAGAAATACCGTCTTTAATCAATCTAGAAGAGGAATTTATTTTAATTTATCTGAAAATTTTATATTAAATTTTTCTGGAGAAGAAATTAAAAGAAAGTTTGACATTTATGATGTTAATGTATTATCTGGGCACAGTTATAAAGTAACTAGAAACAGTTCTGGTACTATTAATATTAGACTTGGTAATCCTAATTATTATGCTAATACTAATGAAAGCTATGTAATAAATTACAAAATATTAACTAAAGATTTGGGGTTAGATAGCGAAATTCTTTATTATAATTTACTTGGTAGAGAATCAACAATTACTAAAAAATTAACTTTTAAAATAACCAGTTATAAAGATACTGATTTTTCTAAGTTAAAATTTTATAAAGGAAATAATAATATAGAATTTAAAAATGTAAAAACTACAATTACATCTAATTCTATAGAAGGAGAAGTATTAGAAGAATTTTCTCAATATGAACCTTTTACAACTATAATTACTTTTGATAAAGGATATTATGGATATCCAAATTTAAAAAGTATTAGTGGATCAATGACATTTATAATAATTGCTTGTTTTGTTTTAGCGATATTGTTTTTAGTACACAATACTAAAGGTAAAGATGAAGAAATAATAGAACAAATCACTATGAAAATACCAGAAGGATTAAATTCTGCTGATATCGCTTATTTATATGAAAACAACACTAGTCAAAGAGCAGTTATGTCTTTATTATTTCAATTAGCAAATGAAAAGTATATAAAAATTGAAGCAGAAAAAAATAAATTTTTAATTACAAAATTAAAAGAATATAATGATAATGATCAAGCTAAAGATAAAGTAATGAAAATGATTTTTTATAATAATCAAAATCAAATAGATTTAGCTAATTCAAATACCACATTAGGAAAAGAATTATATGATGGATTTGCTCGTATAGCAATAATTACAGAGAATAAATTTCAAAAAGAGAAAAAATTATATAATCACAACCATGGGTTATTAGTATTATTTTCCTTAATAATTTCCTTGTTACAAATAACATATTTAATATTTGCTACATATTCTGTATCTAATTCGTTATTTTTTTCAAACGATTGGTCATTATATTTAATAATTTTTATTTATAATATTTTGCTAGTATTTATATTAGAAAAATCATACTTAACTTTAAAGGGAAAAACAAACTCTAAATTTGGGTTTATATTTACTGTTTTTATTTCTGGAATAGTATATTTATATTTAATATATTATATGCAAAAGAATGTTTTATCTATTTCAATATTTGATATATTATTTACAGTTATTTGTGTTATAATTAGTCTTTTAATTCCTTATTTAGGTCAAAGAACAGAATATGGTAATAAATTATTAGGTAAAGTTAAAGGACTTCATACATTTATAACATATACTAAAGAAGATAAATTAAAAATGTATTTAGATCAGAATCCTAATTTATTTTTTGATATTTTACCAGTAGCATTTGCTTTTGGACTTACTAAAAAATGGTTAAATCTATTTAAAAATTATAATATAGAAGAAATGAATAATTCCTATTTATATAATTATTCAACAATTAATTATTTATCAAACTATAATAACAATATATCTTCTATAATGCCTTCATATAATGAATATAAATCCGAAATAAGTAGATCATCTTCATCTGGAGGTTCTTCTGGATATAGTGGATTTGGTGGAGGAGGATTTGGTGGTTCTACTTCGTCAGGTTCTTGGTAAAATTAAAAAAATTACTTTACTTTTAAAATAATTTTAGTAATAAAAGGAGTTTTAGAATGAAAAAAAATATACAAAAATTATTAATGTTAATTGTTTTAATATTAATATCAGGAAATGTATACGCATATAATAATGATTATTTATATAAAAACGAAGATTTTTATTATGAAAATATTCATTATGATATAGAAATATATGAAAAAGGTATTATTAAAATTACTCAAAGAAGAATAGTTCATTATAATAAACCACTACATGGAATAATTGTTAATTTAGGGGAACGAGTTAATTATAATGATAATAATAATAAAATAACATTAATAAATAATGTATATGATTTTAATATGATATCAGAACACAATTATAAAACTACAAGAGATCATGATACTTTAAGAGTAAAAATAGGTAGTCCTAATTATTATGCCAATATGGAAGAAGAATATATTTTTAATTATAAAGTTCTTATAAAAGATATTAATAAATCTTATGAATTACTAAATTTTAAATTTAAGGATGGTGATACTAATTCAATAAAAAAACTTACTTTTAAAATTACTAGTTATAAAGATACTGATTTTACTAAGATGAAATTCTATAAAGGAATACATAGCACGTTAGAATTTAAAAATATAAGGCTAAATTTTACATCTAATTCTATAGAAGGAGAAGTAAGAGAACCAATATTAAATAATGAAAGCTTTTCTTGTAATATGATGTTTGAAAAAGGATATTTTAATTATATAAAAAAGAAAGATAATTTTTTAAATGTTTTATTTATTATAATAGCTTTATTTAGTAGTATTATTTTTTATTTAATATATTATTTTATTGGAAAAGATAAAAATTTAATAAGTCCAATTACTATGTCTATTCCAAATGATATTACTTCTTTAGATGTTTCTTATATTTATAACGGATATATTGATTCTACTAGTATAATGTCTTTATTATTTGAGTTAGCAAACAAAAAATATATAAAAATTGAAGCTCATAAAAATAAGTTTTTAGTAAGTAAGATAAAGGATTATGATGGAGATGATAAATCAGTTAAAGAGTTATTAAGTTGTTTATTTCACGATGGATTAAAAATTGTTAATCTAAAAACAAAAAATAAAAAATTTGGAGAAAATTTATATAATACTTTTAAAAAAATTAAAAAATATACTAAAACAAAATTTTTAAAAGATAAAAAGTTATATAATAATAATATTATATCTATATTAATTTTTACATTAATTATATCTATCGTTCAAATTTTATATTTAGTATTTTGTTCTTTTTCTATAATGGAATATTTTGGTGGAATAAATGATGAAGAAAATATAATGATTGTAACTTGTTTAATGATTTTTAATTTTTTAATTGGAATTCTTGCTAATAAATTTTATAGTAATGTAAATAATAAATATAAAATTGTATTAGGTAGTTTTATTACATTTATATATTTTATACTTTATTTGATAACAATAAATCATATACAAAAGGGCGTAATTCCTCTAACATTTTTAGATGTTTTATTTAGCTTAATTTGTTATTTTAATATATTTTTAATACAATTTTTATCTAAAAGAACAGAATATGGAAATAAAATTTCAGGAGAAGTAAAAGGACTTCATACTTTTATAAAATATACAAAAGAAGATAAAATAAAAATGTTGTTAGATGACAATCCTAAGTTATTCTTTGATATATTACCAGTAGCATTTGCATTTGGACTTACTAAAAAATGGTTGGAAGTATTTAAAGAACTAGATTATAAATATTCTGATATAGATAATTTTGATTATTTATATTCTTTAGATACCCTTTTTTCTATAGCTGATTTTAATAACGAAGGAATCAATTATATATCTTCTTATGGTGAATATGTTAGTGAAATATCAGATTCTGGATTTAGTGGGTCAAGTGATAGTGGATTTGGTGATGGAGGAGATAGTGGATGGTAAAAGCAATCATATATTGCTTTTTCTTTTTTTAAACATTTAAAAATGATATAATTAACTTATGAGACAAGAAATGGATGACTTTTTAGAGTTTATAAAAATCGAAAAAGGACTTAGTAAAAATACTTATATATCATATCAAAATGATTTAGATATATATTATAAATATTTAACTAACAATAAAATATTTGATATAAAAGATGTTAAAGCAAAAAATATAATAAATTTTATTGAAAAATATAAAGATAATAACAAAACTACAACTATAGCACATAAATTGACTGTTATTAAGTCTTTACATAATTATTTATATGAAACTAAAAAAATTAAAGAAAATGTAGCTGAAAATATTAAAAGACCTAAATTAGAAAAAATTCTTCCCAAAGCTTTATCTCATGAAGAAATAAATAAACTTTTAGATATAGAACTTGATACTATTCAAAATATAAGGCTGAAAGCTATGATGGAAATGCTATATGCTACAGGTTTTAGATCAAGTGAATTACTTAATTTAAAAATGCATGATATAGATACAGTTAATTACATAATTAGATGTAAAGGTAAAGGTAATAAAGAAAGAATAGTTCCTATGAGTGAAATAACTTTAAAATACTTAAATAAGTACTTAGAAATTAGACATATGTTTTTTAAGAAAGAAAAACCATCAGATTTTGTGTTTTTATCTATGAGAGGGAAAAATATTAATAGAACTACTTTTTTTAAAGAAATAAAGGATTTACTTATAAAAAAAGGTATAAATTATAATATATCTCCTCATAGTTTAAGACATTCGTTTGCTACACATTTATTAGAGGGTGGAGCTGACTTAAAGAGTATTCAATTTATGATGGGACATTCTGATATTTCAACTACAAAAATATATACTAAAATAGCAAATACTAAATTAAAAGATGAATATAATATTACACATCCTAGAAGTAAAAGAGGTAATTAGAAAATGAAATTTAAAAGAATATTTTTAATGATTATTGAAGGAATAGGAGTAGGGGAAGCAAGTGATGCATTAACCTATTCAGATAATGGAGTAAATACTCTAAAACATGTTTTAGATGAAAATAAATTAGTATTACCAAATTTATCTAAATTAGGCTTTTTAAATACTTTAAATATGAATGAAAACAATAATGTAACAGCTTACTATACAATAGCAAGACCTACTAATTATGGAAAAGATGATTTAAGTAATTATTATGAGTTATTTGGTATAGCAAATCTAAATGAATTTAAAGATTTTTCCAAATTACAAACTTTTCCTGTTGAATTGATTGAAAATTTAGAACAAATAACTAATTATAGAATAATTGGGAATAGAATATTACAAAATAAAAATGAAATAATAAACGAATTAGGGGAAAGACATTTAAATTATGGTTCTCTTATACTATATTCAACTAGTAATTCTACTATAGAAATATCTGCTCATGAAGATATTATGCCAATATCAAAATTATTTGCTTATGCTGAAAAAATAAGAAATTTTACTGATAAAGATTCAAGATTTGCAGTTTCAAGAGTAATAGCTAGAAGTTTTAGTGGATACAAAAAAGGGGAATTTAAATTTACTGATGAAAAAACATTTATAAATAATATACCTAACTCTTATACAAAAAACATTATAAAACAAGGAAAAGAGGTTATTTCAATAGGTAAGTTAAATGATTATCTATCAAAAGATTCTGTAACAAAAATAATAAAATCATCTTCTAATAACATAAATACAATAAATAAGCTAATTGATATAATAGATAAAAAATTTGAAGGTCTTTGTATAGCATCACTTACTGAATTAAAAGATGCAGCTAGTAGAAAAGATATAGAAGCCTATTCTTATTTATTAGAGGAATTAGATGTAGAAATTCCACTATTATTGAATAAACTTGATAAAGATGATTTATTAATTATAACTTCAGATACAGGAATAGATTTAAGAAAAGAAGAAGTAGGTAATACTAGAGAAAATGTTCCAATTATCATTTACAGCAGAAATTTAAAAGAGAGTACTATACTCCCTATCTTAGATACAAAATCAGATATAGCTGCTACTATAGCAAATAATTTTGATATAGAAGATTACACTACTTTTGGAAAAAGTTTTTTAGATAAATTAAAATAATATTATTTATATATACTATTAATATAAATAATATATATCCTTATTATATATATAATATAAGGATAATGATTATAATAATAACATTATATTTAATAATGTATTATTTTATTAAATTTATAATTTATAATTTTGTTTTATAACTTTATGTGTATGTGTTTTATATATTTTCTCCAGATAATAAAATTATACTTAGAGGTATATTTAAAATAAATATTAGCTTATATATAATAAAAAAATACAAAAATAAAATATAATCAATTCAACATAATATCAATTATGCGAAGTTAAATTTTTGAAAGAGAAAACCATAATATTTAATTATTATGGTTTATCTTTTATCAAATGGAAAGATTCTAAATTCAACCCGACCTATAATATTATTCTTCATTATAGTTCCAAAGTTTCTACTATCATAAGAGTTATATCGATTATCTCCCATAACAAAGTATTCATTATCTTTTAAAGTTATTTCATCAAAATCATATGATGCTGTATATGAATTAATATAATTTTCTTTTACTTCTTTGTTATTAATATATAATTTACCATTTTCTACTTTTATTTTATCATTTGGAAGTCCAATAACTCTTTTGATAAGATCATTATTTCTATATTTTAATACTATCACTTCTCCCCTTCTAATAGGTTTAAAACTGTATATAATTTTATTTAAAAACATAAAATCATTATTTTTATATTTAGGATTCATACTATCCCCTTTTACCAAAATAAAATTAAAAACAAATATTTTTAATATAATAATAATAATAACTATTGTTATAAATTTTTTTTCTTTTTTTATTAATTCTAATAATTTTTTCATATAATTAAAAAATTAGACCTAAGCCTAATTTCTTCCTCTTTCTTTAATTTTATAAGTACCTACGTATGAATCTAAGAAATTAAGTTTAACTCTTCTAACTTTACCTTTCTTAACAACTTCAAGGCTTTCTATTTTAGGTGTATTTAAAGGTAACACTCTTTTAACACCAATACCTGCAGATTCTTTTCTTACTGTAAATGTTTCTGATATTCCAGATCCTTTACGAGCTACTACAACACCTTCAAAATTTTGAATTCTTTCTTTATTACCTTCTTTAATCTTTAATGCTACTTTAACAGTATCACCAACTCTGAATTCAGGTAAATCAGTTCTTCTTTGTCTTGCAGTAATTCTATCTATTACGTTTGTCATAATTTTCTCCTTTCAATTTGTATTTATGTAATCATAATTAATATACCAGCGGATTACTACGTCTATAATTATAACAAAGCTTGCTGTTTATTTCAATATTTTTTGGTATAATATTGATACTGAGGTACTTATTAATGAAAGAATTATTATCTAATTTATTAAAGCCAAAGACATTAAGTGATATTGTAGGTCAAAAACATTTAGTTGGAGAAAACAAGATATTAAATAATATGGTTAAAAATCAAAAGTTATTTTCCTTTATTTTAACTGGTAAAAGTGGTAATGGAAAAAACTCTATTGCCAACGCTTTAGTAAATGATTTGAATCAGAATTATCGATATTTTAATGCTGTAATTCATAGTAAAAAAGATTTGGATATTATATTTGAAGAAGCAAAACTTTATAGAAATTTAATTGTTATAGCAGATGAATTTCATAGATTGAATAAAGCTAAACAAGATTTGTTTTTACCTTATATTGAAAACAATTTAATAACTATAATTATTTTAACTAGTCAAAATCCCTACTTTGCTGTTAATCCTGCTATTAGAAGTAGATGTCAAATATTTAAATTACAAGATTTAAAAGAAGAAGATATTTATGAAGGTATTAATAAAGCTATAACTAAGTTAGAAAATATAAAAATAACAGAAGAAGCTAAAAAAATGATTAGTAAACTATCTAATGGAGATTTAAGATTTGCATATAATCTTCTTGAGGTAGCATATTATTATAACGAAGAACACTTAATTGATGAAAATGTAATAAAAGAAATAAATCCAGAATCTAATAAGTTTTTAGATAATCTTGAAGATTCATATTATGATTTACTTTCTGCTCTTCAAAAATCTATTAGAGGAAGTGATGTTGATGCTTCTTTATATTATTTAGCTCTTTTAATTGAAAGAGGAGATATTGAAAGTATACTTAGAAGATTAATTGTTATTGCTTATGAAGATATATCTTTAGCTAATCCTACCATGGGAATTAAAGTTAATGCTGCTTATCAAAATGCTATTACTGTAGGTCTACCTGAGGCTAGAATTATACTTTCTCAAATAGTTATAGAAATGGCTTTATCAGTTAAATCTAACTCAAGTTATAAAGCAATTGATGAGGTGTTAAACTTAATAAAATTAAAAGATTATGGAGTTAATCCTAATATAAAAATACATACAACTACTTATAAATATCCACACGATTATAAGAATAACTTTGTTAATCAAGAATATTTACCAAAAGAAATTAAAGATAAGAAGTTTTATATTCCTAAAACCTCTGGTTTTGAAAAGAATATTAAAGAATATTACGACTTTATAAATGAACTTAAAAAACATCCTAAATAAGGATGTTTTTATTTGAATATATTTTTATATATTTCAGAATATAATGATACTGGAATTATCTCTAAGTTTTTCTTTATTTCATTAGGAACTTCTTCTAAATCTTTAATATTATCTTTTGGGATAAATACTTTTTTCATTCTTGATCTATATGCACCAATTAGTTTTTCTTTTAATCCACCTATTGGAAGAACATGACCTCTTAAAGTAATTTCTCCTGTCATACATATATCACTATCTACTTCTTTGTTTTTAATTAAACTAATAAGTGTTGTAGTAAGTGCTGTTCCTGCGCTTGGTCCATCTTTTGGAGTTGCAGCTTCTGGTACATTTATATGTATTACCATTTCATCTAATTTATCTAAATTAATTTTAAATTCTTTAGCATTAGATTTTATATAAGATAATGCAATTCTTGCTGATTCTTTTAAGACATCTCCAAGAGATCCTGTAAGAATTAAACTGTCTTTAGATTTATACATATTAGCCTCAATAGGTAATATATCTCCACCAAATACTGTATATGCTAAACCATTTACTACCCCTACTCTTTTCTTATTTTCATTTTCGTTATATGAGTATTTAGCAACTCCTAAATATTTTTCTATTTCTTTTTTATTTAATTTATAACTAGTTGTTTTCTTTTTATCAAATATTATCTCTTTAACTATTTTTCTAAATATACTAGCTATTAATCTATCTAATTCTCTAACGCCAGATTCTTTAGTATAATTTCTAATTATTTGTAGTATCGCTTCATCTGGTAAATTTACTTCTTTACTAGTTAAACCATGTTCTTTAAGTAAATTGGGAACTAAATAATTCTTAGCTATATCTAATTTTTCATATTCAGTATAACTAGATATATCTACTATTTCTAATCTGTCTTTTAGTTCATTTGGAATTTGTTCTATATAGTTTGCGGTTGCTATAAACATAACTTCACTTAAATCAAATTCTTCTTCTATATAGTGATCTACGAATGAAGAGTTTTGTTCTTTATCAAGTACTTCAAGTAATGCAGATGCCGGATCTCCTTTTATATCTTTTGTCATTTTATCTATTTCATCTATGATAAATACCGGATTTTTACTCCCTGCTTTTTTCATACCTTGAATTATAAGTCCTGGCAAAGATCCAACATATGTTCTTCTATGTCCAACTATTTCTGCTTCATCTCTAACTCCACCTAAAGATATTTTAGTTTGTTTTCTATTTAAAGCTTTTGCTATACTTTTTGCCATCGTAGTTTTTCCAACACCAGGAGGACCTACTAAACACAATATTGGACTTCTTAGAGAATTTTTCTTTTGTTTAACAGCTAAATATTCAATAATCCTCTCTTTTACTAAAGTTAGTCCATAATGTGTTTCATCAAGCTTTTTAGCTACCTTTTTTAAGTCTTTTTCATCTTCTGTAGTTTTATCCCAAGGAAGAGTTAATAACCAATCTATATATGAAGCAATCATTGTCATTTCAGGAGATAATTGATTTCCTGCTTCATATTTATTAATTTCTTTTTCGAGTCTCTCTTTTATCTTTTTAGGAGCTTTTAATTTTTTAGCTTTTTCTTTTAGTTCATCAATTTCTTGATCAGAATTAAAACCTTCTCCTAATTCTTCTTTTATTATTTTTATTTTTTCTTTTAATATAAATTCTTTTTGACTTTTTTCTAAAGAAGACGTTACTTTTGATTCAATATCTTGTTCTAACTCCAATATTTCTAAATCATTATTAATATCTTCCAGAATCATAGAAACTCTTTTTTTAACACTAATTTCTCTAATGTATTCTAATTTTCTTTCGTAATCTAAAGGTAAAAATATAGCTATTATATCAGTTAATATTTCTATATCAGTAATACCTGTAATTTTAGATAATATACCATTAGATATATATGGAACGTTTTCTATATAGTTTTCTGTTTTTTTGATTAATGTTTTTACATAAGCGTTGTTTTCTTTAATAGTTAATTCATCTTCTTGAATATTTTTCATATTACCAATAATAATGTCAGATTCTTTTAAGTAATTTGTAATTAACACTCTTCTTAAACCTTCTATTACTACTCTACTTTTTCCATTAGGCATTTCAATTTTCATTTTAATTTTACCTAAAATACCATAGTTAGATAATTCGTTTATACTTGGTTCTTGTTCTAATTTATCATCTAAATTAACAATAAGTATTTCGTTGTCATAAAAATTAGACGCTATTTTAATGATATCTTTATCTTTTTTTTCAACTAATTCTATTCTTGCTTCACTAGATGGAAAAATCATCATATTTCTCATTATAAGTATTGGTTTATAATTGGTCATTTTCTCTCCTTAATATGAATATTATTATAACTGTATTTTTTTTATTTTCAAGAATAATTCTTAAAAATGAAATAAAAAAATAAGATTATTTTCTTATTTTTTCTTTTTCTTTTTGTGCTTCTTATTACTACTTTTTTTGTTTTTTGTTTTACTTTTTTCTCTTGTTTGATTATGTAGTTTTGTATGAATTTTATTAGATTTTATTTTTGCTTTTTTAAAAAATTTAATATTACTAATTCTATTGTAATATATAAATATTACAGCAATTAAAACTATTAGTATTAAAATTAATATATAATTTATAATATTTTCTATTATAAATAATTTATTATAATTATCTATACTTTTTTCACTTACTATAGTAATAGAGTTTTGGTTGATTATTAATTTTATAATCTTTTTTATATTTTTGATATTTAAATAGCTAGTCTTTAAGTTATTATTCATTTTATATAGTTTGTTGTTAGTAGATATATAAAATTCATTATTTTCTTTTAAAACATATGGTTCGATATCAGAACTAATATATTTTTTAGCCATTAATGTAAAATTTTTATATTTTGATATTTCTAAACTTCGTTTATCTTTTAAATATGTAAAAATAATTATTTCTTTATTTTTTTCATTTACATTTATTACTTTTCCTATTAGATTTTTATCTTTGTCTTTTTGAAATAATATTCTTTCTTTATTAGAATATTGTGTAAGTATTCCACCTTGATTATTTTCACCAAGTAAAAAATAACTATTTTCTTTTAATGATAATATTTTATTAAATTCTTTATATCCCAAAGACATAGTAACTACTTTGTTTAAAGATAAATCGTATTTTATCATTAAAGATTCTTTTGTTATAAAATTTTCACCAACCATTAAAAAAGCATCTTTATTTTGTAAAAAATCATTAAATATTGATGAATATTCCTCAACTAATTTTTGAACTTCTTCACCACTATTTTTATTTATTTTTAATATAAAAGCAGGACTTCCTCCAATTATAATTAATTCACTATCATTAATAGACTTTATATTAGTAGCTGTACCAGAAAAACTTTTTGTATATTCAATTTTTCCATTTTTTGAAATTTTAGTAACTGAAAAAAAGTTATTATCTGTATTTTCTAATACATAATAAAATTCATTATCAATATATATTAAAGATTTAGGCATTTCATATATAGATTTTTTATTTGATTTTATACTTTTAGGAGATAAATTTAACTTAAAAACTTCTTTATTATCAGTATACTTTATTAATATATTTTTATAATTTCTAATATATGTTTCATTTTCATAAGTTTCATTAACAATTTCAGATTTTAACACTAAAATATTATTGCTTTTTTTTATAACATCTATATTAATTTCGTTATTTAACGTTTTAATATTCAAAGCAAAACTACTAAAGTTAGCTAAAAATATTGTCATAAATAAAATAACTGATATTTTAATTGTTTTTTTCATTTTTACTCCTTTTTATTAAATTAGCTTAAATTTTTTCTTACTTCTTCTTCATCATTCATTACTATTGGACCAGTAATACATTTATGACTTTTTTCGTTTCCTTTTCCTAAAATAAATATAATATCATCTTTTTTAGCAATTTTCATAGCTTTTTTTATAGCTTTCTTCCTATCTACTTCAATTATATAATGATCATTTTTAAAACCAGTTATTATTTCATTAATTATATCTAGTGGATCTTCATTTGCTGGGTCATCAAAACATAGAATTGATATATCAGCTTTTTCACTAAGTAATTCCCCTACTATTGGTCTTTTTCCTTTATCTCTACTACCTGCCATACCTGTAACTACTATTTTTCTATTTACTTTTAAATTATCTGCAAGACTTAAAATATTTTTAATAGCATTAACTGTATGAGCATAATCTATTACTATTTTATAATCTTGTCCCATATCAATAAAATTAACTCTACCAGGAATAGATATATTCTTTATATTATCTTTATACTCAATATTTAATTTTTCACATAATAATATTGCTGCTGATAAATTATATACATTAAAACTTCCAATAAGTGGTGAATTTATATTAATTCTCTTATCATCATAAATAATATCAAACTTAGTAGAATGATCAAAATATTCTATGTTTTTAAAACTTAAATCCGCATCTTTTCCATAACTATAATTAATTTTATTAATCTTCTTAAAATCTTCATATAATTTATCATCTTTATTTAAAATAGCAATTCCATCTTCTTTTAAATGATGAAATATTTCTTTTTTACATTCAATATAATTTTCTATTGTTTTATGTACATTTAAATGATCTCTTGTAACATTAGTTAAAATAAGAGCATCAAAATATAAATTTCTAAGTCTTTTCCTAAATGATGCTTCACTTGATACTTCCATAACTATATATTTACATCCAGCATCTTTTAATTCTTTAAAATATTTATACATTAAATCAGCATCAGGTGTTGTGTTATTTGTTTCTTTATGAAATTTACTACAAGAATATCCATTTGTACCAATATATCCACATATATCATTACCTATTAATGTAGATAAAATCATTGCCGTACTTGTTTTTCCATCAGTTCCAGTAACTCCAAATAATTTAAAGTCCCCTTCATGATAATCATATAACTTTCTAGCAATTTTAGGCATTTCTTCATCACAATCATCTACTTTTATAACTAATACATCATCTCTTTTAATGTCTTTACTTACAACTATAACTGATGCACCATTATTTACTGCTTCATCAATAAATTCATGTCTGTCAAAATTAACTCCACTAACACATACAAATATATCTTTAGGTTTAACTGCTTTTGAATTTATTTTTATATCCTTTACTTCTATATCACTATTTATATTAAATATATCTTTTACTGTTTTCATAAGTTCTTTATTATTACCTCCAACTCTGCTTCGTAACTTTTACCAGTTTTTAATTTTATTTCTATATCTGCTAATTTATTTAATAAATTAATTAATTCTTCTTGTTCATATAAATAATCATTTTCAATTATCTTATCAAATCTATATTTATTTATTCCAAGTTCTTTTAATATTTCACTATTACTTAAATTTTGTTCTTTATATAATTTATATTTTAATAAGATTCTAAACTGTTCTGCTATTTGATAAATTATATGTAAAAGTTCCATATCTTTATTATTTTTTAAATCATCTAATATTTCTAATGCTTTATCAGTATTCTTTTTACCTATCATATCAAGTAAAGTAAATATATTGATATTTAAATCTTTAACTGCTATTTTCTTTATATCATCAATAGTTATTTTACTATTATCATTTTTATAATCTTTAATATTTTTTAAAGCATTTATAACCTTATAATTTTCATTTCCAACATAATCTATTAAAAATCTTTTTGTACTATTATCTATATTATAATTTTCATCTATATATGAATATATATTTATTTTTTCATCCATTACTTTACTATATTTTTTTAAACTAGTATCTTCTTTATCTGCTAGTATCAATAATATATTATTAGGATTAGGATTTTCTAAATACTTAATAAATTTGGCAGAATTTTTTAAATCTTTAGTTTTAAAATTATAAAGAATTACAAGTTTATTAGGAACTAAAAAATTATATGAATCTAATACAACAATTAAATCTTCAATACTTCTTGTATTATAATCAAACTTTTCTATTTCATAATCTTTATATTTATCTTTTAATATATCTAAATTATAATCTATTACTATTTTATCTTCACTTACTAAAGAATATACATAATCCATTATCTCACCACTTCCATTATAACAAAAAAATGATATATTTATATATCATTTTTATATTTTCTATCTTTTTTATAATTATGATTTATTTCATATTCTCTTAAAAGTATTAATCCCAAAATCCAATAACCTAATTCAATTATTTCAATATATTTTTCATAACTTACATCTTCTGGAAATACAATAACATTATATCGAATTTTTTGTAATTCTAAATGATTTATATATATTAAAGATTTATATTTTATATAAATTTTTAACCATTTTCTTATGTAATTTAATTTTTCTTTTATTTTTTTATCAATATCATTTTCATTTAAAGAACTATCTAATAACAAAATATATGTAGCATGATATAAAAGTCTAGCAAAACAATATTCAATATTTTCTTCAGTAGGATTACTAGAAGTATAAACTTTGTTTTTATCAATTTTCATAGTTTATATTTACTAAACCATCCTTCTTTTATTTCCCTTTGATTTTTGAAAAAATAATTTATACGTAATGTGCCACTAATATCAAAAGAGACTACCTTAATCATCGTATTCCTCTTTAGCTAGGCGAATAACTTCAGATATAAATTCATTTTTTCCTTGAGTATATTTAGGTCTTTCGTCAGCATATTTTTTTGCTAAATCTTGCTTTAAATCACAATATTTTTTAATATATTTTGGGTGTTCTATTAAATATTTTTTAAAATAAATTTGATTATAATATGTATTACTTTTTGGATAAGTAAAATGTATATAATGACTTCTTGCTTTTTCAGGTCCTTTTGCAAAGAAAAATCTATCACTAACTCCTTGTGGTCCTCTATTTTCATAATCATAATCTTTTAATAATTCTTCAATTGCGTTTATTTTATTAAGATCATCAATTACAATTAAAATATCTATTACTGGTTTAGCCATTAATCCTTCAATAGATGTACTACCAATATGATGAATTTCTATAATTCTATCACCTAATACTTTTTTTAGTAGTTCTTCCTCCTTTTTATAATCTTCTTTCCATTTTTCACTATAAGTTTCTAATTCAACAATACCTCTTTGTAATGCCATAATTTTTTCCTCCTTTTTTATAAACAGATTATATCTCTTTGATATTATCGATTTCTGTTTTTCTAAGGCATATTATAGCCCAAATCCAATCTATTGTAATACGTATTTTTACTGGATAACTATCTTCTTTTGTATAATATAATTCTTGTGTATTATTATATACTTTAATTAATTCTTTATGATCTATATATACTAAAGTTCTTTGTTTAATATATATTTTTAACCATTTTTTTACGTAATTTAGTATTATTTTAATATCTTGTTTTAAATAACTATATTCTTCATCTAAAATTAAATATTCTAAATAAAATATTGCTTGAGAAAAAGCATATTCTATATTTTGGTGATTAACTAGCTTAATATTAAAATTTTTCTCATAGAATATTTGACTTTTAAGTTTATGATTATTATTTTTCATATTTTTTTCCTAGTTATTTTTCAATATAATTAATTCTTTTACACAATTATATAATTCTAATATTTCTACACATTTTTTGTTTATTTTCTTAGTTTCAAATAAATCATCTATAATCTTTAAAACTTTATCTATATCGCTATTATCAATATCTTTTAAAGATTTAAATTTTATATAAGTTTTCAACCATTTTTTTATATAAATTAAAATAATAGATATTTCATAATTTATATGTTTATATTCTAGATTAATATTTAAATATTCTGTATAATACAAAAGTCTAGTAAAACAATATTCTATTTTATTTTCTTTTTCATTAAAAATATTAAAATTTGAATCTTTTTTCATACGCAATTCTTCTTTTTGATTAATTATTTATATCTTCTATTAATTTTTCTTCTAATTGTTTTATTACTTCTTCAGTATTTATATCTTCTTTAGTACCACCTGTTGCAAGTAAATTATTTCCTCCACCATTTCCATTTGTAAGTGAAGAGAAGTATTTTATATAATCTACTGCAGATAGCTTGTTAGTTGATTTAGCAACATATGCTAAAGAATCTTCATTTTTAATTAAAGTAAATATAAATATTTCTTTTTCTTTATTAGAAATATTATCTAAAAGTTCTTTTGCAGTTTTAACATCTATTTCTTTAACTCCAAATATTAAGTATTTAGTATTATTTACTTCTTTTATATTAGATAAATATTTATCAGTTTGATCAAGTACTTTTTCTTTAACTTTTTCTTTATACTCTTTTTCTAATTCAATAACATCATTTTTTAAAGATTCTGTTATATTTTTATAATATACTATAGATTCATAAGAATTTAATTCTTTTTCTTCAAAATATAACTTAAAATCTAAATTAATATTTTTACTATTAGCACTATCTATAATATTTCTAGATTTATTAATTATCTTATCTATTTCTGTTAAATAATTACTTACTTTTTCTTTTACTTTATCTTTAATAAATCCTTCGTGAGTTGCTTCTATTCTATAAATATTACTTCCTTTTGATTCAATAGATAAAATAGCGCATTTTCCTATTAAAGAAGTGTTTTCTACGTGACATCCACCACATAGTTCAATAGACTCATTAAAACTTACTACTCTTACTATATCTGAATATTTTTCACCAAATAAGTGCATTGAATTAAGTTTAAATGCTTCTTCTTTAGGTAAATATTTAATATCTCTTTTGATACTTTCTTTAATTCTTTCATTTACTCTTTTTTCTACTTCGATGATTTCTTCATCTCCAATTTTCTTAATATAAGTAAAATCAAATCTTAAATAATCTTCATCTACATAACTACCTGCTTGTTTAACATCTCCTAAAACATTTTGTAATTCTTTTTGAAGTAAATGTGTTAATGTATGATTCTTTGTAACATTTTCTCTTCTTGTTTTATTAATTTTTTGTATTAATTTATCTCCAACATTAATATTTCCTTCAATATTGTCTAATATAAGTAAGTTTTGTTTAAATGGAGCTTTTTTACAATCTATTACATCTGCTTTAAAGTTAGAATTTTCTACTGTTCCAGTGTCTCCTACTTGACCACCAGACTCAGCATAAAAACATGTTTCTTTTAAGATTATGCTATTATCAAATACTCCTATTACTTCACTTTCAAGTTCATAAGTATCTTCTATAAACTTACTTTCTTCTTGAAAGTTTAATAATTGATCATTTTGAATATTCATAGATGTAGATTGATTAAAGTTTCTTGATTTTTCTCTATGTTCTTTGATAAGTTCATTTACTTTATCTATATCTGTAGTAATATTTTCTTCATCTAAATATTCTAAAGTAAAATCTATTGGAAAACCATAAGTATCATATAGTCTATATACATCTAAAGCATCGATATTCTTATCAGAATTATTTGCTTGTTTTATTAATTCTTCTAACTTTTTAAATCCTGTTTCTAAAGTATCTTTGAATAATTTTTCTTCTCTATATATACTTTCTTGAATATTAGGTAAATTTTCTTCAAGTTCAGGATAACTTTCTTTCATTACATCAACCACTTCATTAACTATTCTATATAAAAATGGCTCATTAATTCCTAATTTTTTACCCATTCTAACACTTCTTCTAAGTAATCTTCTTAATACATAATCTCTTCCAGTATTACCAAAATTAGCTTTATCAGAAAGCGCCATAGTAATACATCTAATATGATCTGCTATTACTTTAAATGGTGTTGAATTATCATATTTTTTATTTGCTATTTTTTCTATTTCTTTAATAATTGGTTGAAATAAGTCTGTATCAAATATTGAATTAACATTTTGAAACATTAAACACCATCTCTCAAGTCCTGCTCCAGTATCTATATTTTTAGATGGTAATTCTTCATAATCTTCTCTTTTTACACCTTTTTTAGCATTATATTGAGAAAAAACATTATTCCATATTTCTACAAATCTTTCTTGTTCTTCATCTTTAAAGAAAGCTTCTTTTGCTTCTTCTCCTCCAAACTCTTCTCCTCTATCAAAGAATATTTCAGTATCAGGTCCACTTGGTCCTTCTCCTATTTCCCAGTAATTTCCATCAAGTAAAACTAAATGCGATTCATCTATTCCAAGAGACATCCATTTATTTTTAGTTTCAGTATCGTGAGTATAAACAGTCATATAAAGTTTTTCTTTTGGTATATCCATATAATCTATTAAAAATTCATAAGCAAATTCTATAGCTTCATTCTTAAAATAATCTCCAATTGAGAAATTTCCCATCATTTCAAAGAAAGTTAAATGTCTTTTAGTAACTCCTACATTTTCTATATCATTAGTTCTAATACATTTTTGAATATTTACTATTCTTCTAGATTCTGGAATTTTTGATCCATCTAAATATTTTTTAAGTGGTGTAACTCCCGCATTATTAAATAGTAAACTATCATCATCAAGTGGAACAAGAGACGCACTAGGCATCTTTAAATGTCCCTTACTTTCAAAAAAATTATACCATTTTTCTCTTATTTCATTGTGTGTTAAGTAATTCATTATAATGCTCCTTTATTATATTAATAGTATCTTCTTTAAGTTTTTCTAATGTAGTATTTTCTATTACATAATCAAATTTATCATAATTATCAAGTTCTACTTCAGTTCTATGTTTTTTTTGTTCATCACTAAATCCATTATCAAAATCTTTTCTAATTATTTTTAATTTCAATGGTTTTGTCACTTTAGAGATTTTTTCTATCTCTAATATAAGCCTTATATCTGTAATGATTAAAAAATCAAAAAAGTATGATAATACATCTATATCTTCTATCATTCTATTTACAAAAAATTCTTCTTTACCAAGTTTTTCTCTAATTATTTCTGTACCTAGTTTTTGTAATAAATCTCTAGGTTTTGTTTCTTCTCTTCCGTCCCATCCAAAATAATATTTTGCATATTCTTTTAATGGTCTTGAGATTTGACTTCTTGCTACTTTATAACCTTTTTCTTTTAAATACTCTTCTATTATATTTCCTGTAGTATCTTTACCATGTCTTCCTTTTCCTGCAATTAAAATAACTTCCATTTAAATTCTCCTTTTATACTTAAATATATAACTCTCAAACATGCCATTATAGGTGTTGCAAATATCATTCCTGCTATACCAAAGCTAGCACCTATAGATAAACCTAAAATAATTAAAACCGGGTGTAGTTTCATAGTTTTACTCATTATATTAGGTGTAATTAAATAACTTTCTATAAATTGACATAAAATAACACTGATTAAAGTTGCAACTCCAATTGAAGGAGATATAGTAAATCCTACAACAACTGCCGGAATTCCTCCAATATATGGTCCAATATATGGAATCATATTAGTAAATGCACAAAAGAATCCAAATGCTAAAGGTGAAGGTAATCCAGATATTTTAAATGCTAAAGTTTGACATATACATAGTAATATGACAACTATAAATGTACTTTTTACATATTGTCTAAATGTATCTTCTAATTCTTTAATAGTTTTTACTAAAAATACAGCTTTTTCTCCTTTAATTAGTCTTCTAGCTTTTAATCTAATATTAGGAAGATCGATTAATATATAAAATCCTATAATAAATGATAAGAAACTTTCTATACTAGTTTTAAGTAAAGATTTAATTATATTTAAAACAAAATCAGGATTAAAATCAGATATTTTTTCAAAATTGGCCATTATATTTTTATAAATAATATTTTTAATAGTATCAAAATCCAAATGGAATCTTACTGAAAAATGTTGAATAATCATATCTAAATTGTTTTTCCCTGTATCGAGTAATTTAGGTGACATATTAGCGAAATCTTTTATTTGATCATATAAAACTGGTAAAAAGATATTTATTACAAATATAAAAAATAAAACTATAAGTAAATAAACTATAATAGTTGCTAGAAATCTTGAAATCTTTTTATTTGTTAAAAATGTAACTACAGGATCAAATAACCAAGCTATTAAAAATCCAAAAAATACAGGTGAAATAATACCAATAATATATTGAATAATATTAAATAATTTTATTTCTTTAGCTATATAAATAATTATTAGTGCAATAGCAACACAAAGTATAATAAATAATGCTTTTAAGCATTTAATTCCTAAACTAATTAACTTTTCTTTTTCCATTAAATACCTCCTCTTAAGTTTAACACAAAACCAATATCTTTTTTTATATTTAGTAAATTAATAATTATTACTCTTTTCTTTTAGTTTTTTTATTTCTTCTTTTAAATAAGTATTTCTTATACTAGATGTATTATTTTTAGCAGCTGTTTTTAAAATATTTTTATTACCTAATAAATATAGTTTTTTCTTAGCTCTAGTTATAGCTGTATAATAAAGCTTTCTATAAAGCATAATGCTATATGAAGTACTTAAAGGTATTATACAAGTTTTAAATTCACTACCTTGAGATTTATGAATAGATATTGCATATGCTAAAGCAAACGAATTATAAGTACTTGATGTATATTTAACTTTATTACCATCAAAATCAATTATTATTTCTTTATCAGTAATTTTCTCTATTATTCCAATATCTCCATTAAAAACATTATTATCTGGCATATTAACCAGTTGTATTACCTTATCTTTTTCTCTATAAATAACATCGTTTATTGTCTTTTCATTCTTTAAAATATCTTTTTTATTAAATACTTCTTGCAATACTTTATTTATGTTATTTATTCCATAACTTCCTTTATAAAGTGGAACTAATACTTGAAATTCTTTATAATCATCATTTATATGCTTGATTGCTATTTCTTTTAAAGAGTCTAATATATCTAAATCTTCAATAATGCTAAGTTCTTCATCACTTGTAAAATCATAATCTTTATTTTCATTAACTAGATATGCAAGTTTAACTATCGAAGATTCTTTAGCTTGACGATAAAGTTCTTTTAAATAAACTACATTATCAACAGAAGATATAATATCAGCAAGTAAATTACCACTTCCAACACTTGGTAACTGGTCTTTGTCCCCTACTAAGATAATCTTTGTATTATCTCTTAAAGCTTTAAGTAAAGATGCAAATAAACTATTATTGACCATAGAAAACTCATCTACTATGACAATAGATGCATCAGATTTATTATTTTCATTTAAACTAAATGTATTGCTATCTTTATTCCATTCTAAAAATCTATGAATAGTAGATGCTTCTTCTAGTGTTAATTCACTAAGTCTTTTACTTGCTCTTCCAGTAGGTGCTAATAATTTTATTTTACTCTTAGGATTTTCTTTTTTTAAAGCTCTATATATTCCGTATATTACTGTAGTTTTACCTGTACCTGGTCCTCCAGTTATAACTAAGAAGTTACTTTTTAAACTCTTTAAAATAGCATCTTTTTGATAAATATTATAAGAAATGTTTAACTTTTCTTCTATCTCTTCTACTATTTTTATATCTTTTTCTGTTATTTTTTTATTTTTTAGACGATTAACAACTTCTTTAGCAATATATACTTCATCTAAATAATCATTTGTTAAATAATATCTTTTATCTTCTTTAATAATTAGTTTTTCATCTATTAAAATACTCATAATGGATAAAAATAACTTAATATCTATATCTTCTTTATTTATTTTTATAACATATTTATATAACTCATCTAAATATAAGAATATATGTCCTATACTTTCTGTTACTAATTTAAAAGTATAGATAATAAGAGATTTTAAACGAAGTTTGTCTGTTTTAGAATATTTATTCATAAGTGCTATTTTATCTATCGTATTAAAAGAAATATCTAAATTAAAATATAAGTCATATAAATTTCTGCTTATTAGTTCATCTATATTTGATAAATATAAATTTGTTATTTTTAAAGCATCTGACATAGAAAAACCAATATCAGTCAGTTTTAATATATTGTTATATGTATTTTCATAAGATATTAAAGTATCGTGAAGAACATTAACATCTTTTATACTTATTCCTTTTACTTCAAAAAGTTTTTCACTATTATTTTTTATTATATCTAAAGATTCATCTTTAAATTTCTTATAAATATTAACTGCTTTTGTTATACCTATACCTTTAAATAAATCAGAAGATAAAAAGTTTACAATATTTTCTTTACCTTCTTTTTTTAATTTTTCATACTTTACAACATTAAACTGTTCGCCAAACTTATTATGTTCAACTAAATGTCCATAAAGTTTAAATGTATCAAATTCTCTATTTTCAAGAAAATTACCAACTACTGTAATAGTTTTATTTTTGTATTCTAATAAATCTGTGTCTTTAACTTTAAAAAGTGCTACTAAATAACCATTAGTACCACAAAATATATCTTTTCTAAATTCTCCAGTTACAAAATTCATATCTATATTATAGTACAAGTTTTTAAAAATGAAAATTTATATTATAATATATTTAGGAGAAAAAATATGAAAATAATAGATGGAGACAAATTCCAAAAAGAATATATAAAACAAGAAAAGAAAAATAATATTACTGAGATAATAATTGGTTTATTATTAATAATTCTAGGACTTGTTGGTTTAATATTAAAAACTAATATTTTATACACTGTAATTTCTATAGTTGTTCCTATAATTTTATTAGTATATGCTTATGAAAATTATATACATTATAAAGAATATAAAACTGTAGCAACAATAAAGATGATAATCTATATATCATTAGCTATTTTAATAGCATTTAATCCAGGATTAATTCCTACTCTTGGTATAAAACTACTAGGAAGCTATTTGATTGTTAGATCAATATTTAGGATGTTAATATTGATAAATTACTCAGATATTATTAACAGATTAGATTTAATTAATTTAATACTTGGTATCCTAATAATTATACTTTCATCAGTTATATTTAATTTTATAAATATAATTATATTAATTACATGTATTGTAATGGGGATTAATTTAATAATTAAAAATATCGAAAAAGAAGAAAAATAATTCTTCTTTTTATTTTTCTTCTCTTGCTCTTGGATGAGCTTTAAAATATATTTCTTTTATTCTATCATCTGTTACATGAGTATAAATTGCAGTAGCAGATATATTTTCATGACCTAACATTTCTTGAACCGATTCTAAGTCACATCCTTCATTTAATAAATGAGTTGCAAATGAATGTCTTATCATATGGGGAGATATCTTTTTATCAATTGAAGTTTTCTTAATAAGTTTAGTTAATATATCCTCTATTCCTCTTCTAGTTATCTTATTTCCTAAATGATTTAAAAATACATAATCTAAGTTATATTTATTTAAAAACAAATAACCATCATTTAAATAATCTTCTAAAGCATCAACTGCATATTCACCTAAGAATACTATTCTTTCTTTATTACCCTTACCTAATACTTTTATTTGTTTTTCACTAAAATTAATATCTTCTAATTTTATATTAATAAGTTCACTAACTCTTGTTCCAGTAGCATATAATACTTCTAAAATAGCTAAATTTCTTTGGCCTAAAGATGTCGATGTATCACATGCAGCAAATAATTCTTCAAGTTCATTATAATAAAAAAATCTAGGTAACTTTTGTTCTTTTTTAGGTAAATTTATCAATTTAAAGGGATTGTTTTTTATTTTTTCATTAAGTCTTAAATAAGAATAAAATCCTCTAAGTGAGCTTATCTTTCTAGATATAGTACTATTAGTATCTTTTTTATCATTTAAATAAGATAAGTATTTTCTAATAGAATCATAATCAATAGATAAATAATTTTTGTTATTATTTTTTAAATATGAAAAATATTCATTTAAATCTCTTTTATATGCTTCTATAGTATTTTCTGAATAATTTTTATTTATTGATAATTCTCTTATATATTCATTTAAATCTTCCATATTTTTATTATATCAAAAAAATACACTGTTTTTTATAACATATGTATTTTTAAGTGTAGTTAAATTATATAGTTGTAAATTTTTAATCTTAAAAGATTTTTCAGCTCTTTTTAAATAATTTTTATATTCTTCATATAAAAACTTTAATTCTCTTCCATAATAATATTTATTATCTAAACTCATATTATCATCTTCTAAATATTTTCTCCAAGATTCTAATGTTTCTTCATAAATTTCTCTCATATAAGTAACATTATGTAGAATTAATTTTAATCTTAAAATATCGATTACGCTTGTATACAAAGAATTTTGGTACAATTTAATCATCATTCCATGATCTTTTAATAATTTATATTCTTTTTTATTTTGAATTTTTATCATGAAATTAAGAGTATCTTTTAATCTATCATTTTTTAAAAATAATTTTAAATATTTATTGTTTTTAGATGACCATAATAACTTTCTAGCTTTTTCAAATTCAGTTATAGTTTCATTAGTTATATCTTTATTAATTTTTAAAGAGTTCTTTTCATTTAACAATATTTTTAATTCTTCTTTATAATCTTTATTTTCAATATAAAATAATTTTATTTCCCCACTATCAATCTTTTGCTTTTGTTTTAGAAAACGATCAATTTGTTCTTTATATTTAGGTATATTTTTAAGCTCATCTATAGAGGCATACTTCGACGTTAGTTTATCTATTGTATGTAAATTACTATCTTCTAAATTAATATAATCCATAGTATTATCATCATTTTTAATACTATAAATCAAAATTGCTTTAGATTTCATCTTTTCCTCCTAGAAAATATGAAAATTATAGCATATTTTTAAAAAATATTCAAGTTTTATTCTTTTATCCCAAAATATTATTCATAAGTAGTCAATATTAATGAATTATCAACATATTCTCCAAGAAATACTTCACTATAGTTATTTATTTTTTTCTTATTTAATTCTTTCATAAGCCACTGTTCATCCTTACCTATTATATCTAATATATCAGTTTGGACTTGTCCGTCTGTAATAATTGGAAACTTTGGATTTTCTTCTCCTGAATGAATTATAATTAGTTGTCCGTTTTGTTCTATAACAGCTCTTTTAACAGTTTTAGTTGAGTAAATTCCATTAGTACGTAATTTAAAAGCTACATCATGAGCAGATAATCCTGACTTTTTACAATTTTCAACATTTATTTTTCCATGATCAATTATAATTAATGCTTTACCATCTATTAACTGCTTAGCTTTTATACTACGTTTCTTTAGAAACTTTAAAGCTAATAAAAGTATTAACCAAATTATTAATATTACAACAAATTCATATATTTTTATATTATTGTTATATATAACTCCACCAATAATACCACCCAAAACATAATTTATAATTTGATCAGTAGCAGAATTAGGAGCTAAATTACCTTTGCCAGATATATTTATTATTATAACCATAGCAAAGAAACCAATTAATAATTTTACTGTTATTAAAATAAATTGATTCATGATTCTTATCTCCTTATTATATCAACTATTTATATTATAGTTTATAGTTTTAACATTATCAATTATTAAAAAACATAACTAATAGTTATGTTTTTTGTTTTTAATTTTTATTCTTTTTTCTAATTCTTCTTCGTGTTTTTTAATTCTTAAAAACATTATTGCATTTTGATTTATTAAATCATGAGCTATAGATACAAAATTATAATAATCTTCATTAACTTTCGAATAATTTTTTCTTAAATATTCTTCATCTAATTCTAAACTTAATAGTTTTCTATTAGTATTTAATACATCTTCATATAATCTTAAATCCTCTTTATCAGAAGAATAATAATAAAGTTTTTTATATTTTATATCTCTTTTTTTTAGATTATATATCTTTTCTTTTATAACTCTTAAATAAGCTTCGTAACTTAATTCAGATAAACATATATTATTTTTATTTAAAGTTTCAAAAGTTTTATTAAATGCATATAAAAATGCAAGACTATTAACTCTTTCTTTTTCTTCATATATATTTTCTTCTCCAATTTTAGGAACTGTTCTTCTTATACCGCCGATTGCATTATAAGCAAACAATTTAAATAATTTTCTAAAATTTTTATCACCATCTTTATCTATATATTCAGCTTCTTGTTCTGATTCTTCTACATGAAATCCTGCTTCATCATTAAAATTTTTCAATATCTCTTTCATATTTTGCTCCTAAAAAGTAAGAGTTATTATATAAAAAGGAATATTTATTGTCAAATTTTAAATACTTACATTTATTGTTTTAAAGAAATCTCTTATTTCTTCTTTTTTGCTTTCTTCTAAATTTGCTATTATTTTCTTTAAAATTTTAGTATTTTTATCTCTATTATATATATCAAAACAAGATTTTTTTAAAGAATATGCAATAACTTTGTTATTTTTTTTAGTAGTAACTTCTTCTTTATCGTTATCAAAATTATTAATATTAACATAATGAAATTTTAAATTCTTAGCTTTCTTCTTAATTCTATTAACATTATAACCTTGTGGTACTGTAATAGATATTTCTTTAGGTTCTACTTTTATATAATTATTTAAGTAAAGTGCAGTTTCATAAGAAAAAATTACCTTATTAGTATTTAAAGAAAGTAAATAATATATATCAATTAAATTATCATTTTTTGTATATATACCTTGCTTAACTCTTTTAATTCTTTTATCTTTAGCCATTAACGATAATATATGACGACTTATTCCCATAGACTCAGCTTGCTTAGTAGTAATAAAAGAATTGTTTTCAAGATATTCATTTATAATAATATTTTCTATTTGCATAACCATCTCTTTATTTGACTTATATCATACTCCATTAACTATATAAACTCAAGAAAAAAAGTTACTTATGTAACTTATATTTCTTTTAACATATTATCTATATTTTTAAGTTTTAAATCTAACTGTTCAAAATCAACTTCTTTTACTTCTATCTCTTCTTTTTCTTCTTTATACATATCTTTTAATTCTTTTGTAAATGAAGTTCCAGCTTGATCTAAATCTTTAATTGCAATATCACTTACTTTAATAGTTTTTATATCTTCATCTATTAAAGAAATATTATCTTTATTAGTAACAAGTAAAGCTTTAATAGTATTATATTTATTAGTTTTAATTGTTCTTATTATCTTAGTACCTTTATTAGTTCTTTTAGCTTCTTTTATATCATCTAGTTTAATTCTTTTTAAAGTACCATTGTTAAACCCTATAACTATATAATTTTCTTCATTTATTGTATTACTACTTACTACATAATCATCTTTTTCTAGTTTTATAGCTTTAACACCTTGAGATTTTAAACCTAAAAGAGGTATTTCTTCTGTATTAAATCTTAAAGCATAATTATTAAATGTACTTAATATTATTTCTTCTTCAAGATTATTAACATCAACTAAGTTATCATTACTTCCTAATTTAATAGCAGTAAATGATTTAGAGTTTCTCTTAACCTCTAGATCTTTAACATTAATTTTCTTTATCATACCCTTTTTAGTAGTTAATACTAAGTATTTATCTTCTTTAAAATCATCTACTAAATAAGTTCTTACTACTTTTTCATTAACTTCTAAAGTTATAATATTACTTACATGTTTTCCTAATTCTTTATATGAAAAGTTTGGTATTTCATGAACTGGTAAATATAAGTAATTACCTAGATTTGTAAAGACGATAAGTGTTGATAAAGTTGTAGTTTTATAGATATTTAAGAAGTAATCATTATCTTTTAAATTTGGTTTATCAGTAGCGTTATAACTTCTAGTACTACTTCTTTTTATATATCCATCTTTTGTAACAGATACCACTACATCTTCTTCTGAAATCATATCTTTAGTATCTATTTTTATCTCTTGAACTTCTTCTTCTATAAGAGTTTTTCTATGATGTCCGAATTCTTTTTTAATTCTTTTTAATTCTTCAATCATCACTTTTCTTAAAGTCTCTTCTTCATTTAATATCTTATTTAGTGCTGCTATAGTTAAATTTAATTTCTTTAATTCTTCTTCAAGTTCAACTACATCTGTATTAGTTAACTTATAAAGTTGTAACATAACGATAGTTTCTGCTTGATCTATTGAAAAATCAAATTCTTTTACTAAGTTATTCTTAGCATCACTTTTATTTTTAGATGCTCTTATTACTTTTATAACTTCATCTAAAATAGAAATACATTTTACTAATCCTTCTACTCTATGAAGTTTAATTGAAGCATAATTTAAATCAAATTTAGTTCTTCTTATTACTACTTCTTTATAATGAGTAATATATGCATCTAACATTTCAGTAATCGATAATAGTTTTGGTGTTCTATTAACTATTGCTACTGCATTATAATGAAATGTTGTTTGTAACTCAGTATTTTTATATAAATAATTTAAGATAAGTTCACTACTAGCATTTGCTTTTAATTCGATAACTATTCTTAAACCATCTTTATCAGTTTCATCTCTTACTTCTGATATTCCATCTATTACTTTACTAAGTCTTATAGTATCTATTTTTTTTACTAAATTAGCTTTATTTACTTCAAAAGGAATCTCATTAATAATTATTTTATTCTTTTCAACTTCTACTTTAGCTTTTACTACTATCTTACCTTTTCCAGTTCTATATGCTTTTTTAATCTCTTCTATTCCACATGCTATAGCTCCTGTTGGAAAATCTGGTCCTTTTATATATTTTAATAAATCTTCAAGTGTTGCAGATGGTTTTTCTATCTTCTTAATAGTTGCATCAATTACTTCTGATAAGTTATGTGGTGCAATATTAGTAGCGTAACCTGCAGAAATACCATTAGATCCATTTACTAATAAGTTTGGATACTTAGCTGGTAAAACAGTTGGTTCTAAGTTAGAATCATCAAAAGTTAAAATCATTTCAACTGTATCTCTATCTAAATCTTTTAATAACTCCTCACTTATTTTTGAAAGTCTTGCTTCTGTATAACGATATGCAGCTGGTGGATCACCATCTATTGACCCATTGTTTCCTTGCATATCAATATATAAAACATTTTGTTTCCAATCTTGACTCATTCTAGCCATTGCTTCATATATTGGAGTATCCCCATGAGGATGAAATTTTCCCATGACATTACCTACTGCAGCAGCGGACTTTTTATAAGCTTTATCATAAGTATTCTTATCTTTATACATTGAAAATAAAATTCTTCTTTGAACTGGCTTTAAACCATCTCTTGCATCAGGTATTGCTCTATCTTGAATAATATATTTAGAATAAGCCCCAAATCTTTCTCCCATGATATCGGATAAGGAATATTCATATATTTTTTTAAGTACTTCTTGCATTATTTAAGATTCTCCTTTCCAAAATCATCTTCCATAGTAAAATCGACGTTTTCTTCTATCCAAGCTTTTCTTGGTTCTACATCTTCTCCCATTAATACAGATATTCTCTTATCTGATAATAATTTATCTTCATTTACTACTTTAATTAAAGATCTAGTTTCAACATTCATTGTCGTCTCAGCAAGTTCTGAAGCATTCATTTCCCCAAGCCCTTTATATCTTTGTATATTTACTACTTCGTTCTTTTCAGATAAATCTGCTTTTTCTTGATCTGTATATACATAAACACTCTTCTTATTAGAAAAAGTCATCTTATAAAGAGGTGGCATAGCTATATAAAGCTTTCCATTATCTACTAAATCTTTCATAAAACGATAGAAAAATGTAAGTAACAAACACTGTATATGACTTCCATCAAAGTCAGCATCGGTCATTATAATTATCTTATCGTATTCCATTTCATTAACGTCGAAGTTAGATCCATATCCTGCTCCAATTGTATTAATGATTGTCGCTATTTCTTCATTAGCTAAGATATCAGACTCTTTTGCTTTTTCAGTATTTATTATTTTACCTCTTAAAGGTAGTATAGCTTGATATTTCCTATCTCTTCCACCTTTTGCTGAACCTCCAGCTGAGTTTCCTTCAACTAAAAATAATTCTTTTTTAGTTTTATCTTTAGATTGAGCAGGTACTAATTTACCAGATAAAGTAAGTGATTTAGATTGAGTATTTCCTGATCTAATATTTTCTCTTGCTTTTCTAGCAGCTTCTCTTGCTTGTTTACTTTTTTGTATCTTATCAATTAAGATAGTAGCTATTTTATTATTTTCTTCTAAGTAAAAAGGTAATTTTTCACTAACGACTGTATCTACTGCACTTCTTGCAATAGGGGTTCCAAGTTTTGATTTAGTTTGACTTTCAAATTGTAAGATAGATTCAGGTATCTTAACTGATATAATTGCAGTTAAACCTTCTCTAACATCACTTCCTTCAAAAGTTTTATCTTTAGATTTTAAAATGTTATTCTTTTTAGCATATTCATTTAATATTCTAGTAAGGGAAGATTTAAAACCAAGCTCATGAGTTCCACCATCTACTGTTTTAACATTATTAACAAAAGAGATGATGTTTTCAGAATAGTTCGTAGTATATTGCATTGCTATTTCTACTTCTATATCATTTTTAGTACCACTAAAGTATAAAGTATCACAAAGTCCTTCTAAATCTTCATTAACAAAATTTACAAATTCTTTTAATCCATCTTCATAGTGATATAAGTTTTTCTTATCTCCATCTTCATCTATTACTTCGATAGTTATATTTTTAATTAAAAATGCTACTTCTTGCATTCTTTCAGATATAGCTGTAAAAGAAAACTTAGCATCTTTAAATATTTCTTTATCTGGAAGAAAAGTTACTGTCGTACCTGTTCTATTCGTCTTATCAAGTTTAGTTAATGGAGATAAAACTTTACCACCGTTATTAAACTCTATTTCATATTTATAACCATCTCTTTTTATTTCTACTTTTAAATAACTACTTAAGGCATTAACAACTGATGCTCCAACCCCGTGAAGTCCACCACTAGTCTTATATCCGCCTTCTTCAAACTTCCCACCAGCATGTAAAATAGTATAAATAACTTCAGGTGTTGAGATACCTGATGCATGCATTCCAACTGGTACTCCTCTTCCATTATCTGAAACAGTTAATGAATTATCTTTATGAATAATAATTTTTATATAATCACCATATCCATTAGATATTTCATCTATCGAGTTATCTATTATTTCCCATGCTAAATGATGAAGGCCTCTTTTATCAGTAGAACCTATATACATACCAGGTCTTTTTCTAACCGCATCAAGACCTTCCATTATCTTTATAGAATTTTCATCGTAACTATTATTCATATTTAATCTCCAACAAGATTATAACATAATTATCAAGTAAAATCATACTTAGAAAAAAGAAAAGAGAATTAATGTTTCTTAATAATTCTCTTTTTGGATTTTTCTAATTCATCACTTTGAAAATCTATTTCTTTAATTTTTTCTAGGATAGATTCTTTTACTCTTTGATATGTTTCTTTATCCATATTTTCAAACAAACAATTTTCTTCTAACTCTTTTAACTCTTCTTCTTTCCTCTTATATTCAATTTGTAATTTTTTTGGATCTGTTTTAGAAATAAATTTTTTATCTTCAAAATCTCTATATGCAGCATAAAAATCTCTATATTTTGAATATGTACTTAAACCTTTTATAAAACTCTTTTTTAAATATCTAAGTTCTTCTATTTCTTCTCTTCTTGGAGATTCTTTTCTGGAAAAATTTCTTATTAAATATAAAACATCATCTCTATATGAAACATTATAGAAAAGAAAATTCTTATTTATATATTCTAAAAAATCTATATCATCTAATATAGTACCTATTTGTAAAATTTTTGGATCATCACCATCTAAAATACTATCTGTAATATAAGAAATATTTTCATCCAAAAATAAGACATGTCTTTTACGAAAAGTATTGTTAATTTTACTAATTACTACAAAGTAACCTTCTTCTTCAATATTTAATCCTTTTTTTAATTCTTCTTCTGAATAAAAAGACGTTAAATTATCTATTTCTTCTAAGTGATATCTTTCACAATTTATTGAATTTTTTGCAATTTTTACAGTCTTAGCTTTTAAATCGTCTATTTGAATATATCTAAGTCCTGTTTCTTTTCCAAAAAATATTAAATTATATATTTTTTTTGTCATTTTAGACCCCTTCAATAAAAATCGAATTATATTATACACTTTTGACAAAAAAATGCAAACAATGTAATATTAAATTATGAAAAAATTATCTATTTTGATACCAGCATACAATGTAGAAAATTATATTGAAGAGTGTATCAACAGTATTTTAAATTTAAACATAGACTACGAAATAATAATTATTAATGATGGATCTACTGATAAAACTTTAAAAAAGATTCAAAAATATAAGAAATATAACTATATAAAAATTATAAGTCAAGAAAATATGGGAATATCAAAAACTAGAAATAATTTATTAAAATTAGCAACTGGTAAATATATATTTTTTCTTGATGCAGATGATTATATAAATAAAGAAAATTTTATCAAATTATTAAATAATCTAGACAATCAAGATTTGATACTATTTAACTATAATATATATAACAATAATACTAAAAAATTTAAAAAAAATATTTTTAAAAGTGAATTTAATTTAATAAAAAATAATAAAGAAAAATTTATAGAATTAATTTGTAAAAGAAACGATTTATACTTATGGACTTTTTTAATAAAAAAAGAAATTATAACCAAAAAACAAATAGACTTCTTACCATATTTATTTGAAGATTTAGAATTTCTTTTAAAAATTATTTATCATACTAATACTATAGAATTTATAGATTTAAATATAGTTAATTATAGAATAAATAGAGATAATCAAATAACTAAAATACATAGTTATGAAAATATATCTCATAGAATTATTATGTCAGATATTGTTATAAAACAAGTACAAACGTATAATTTACCAAAAAATATAAAAGAAAAATTATATTCTAGAATTGCTAATATATTCTACTCTGCTATACCTTTAATAAAAACTAAGAATAAAGAAGAACAAGAGTTATTAATGGACTTAATTGATAACTATAGTTACATTTTAAAATATGCCTCAATAAAAACAATTATATTAAAAATTTTAATGAAGATAAATAAAAATTTCACATATAACTCTATGAATTATTTATTAAAATTATTTAAACTATATTAAAAAATATCAATAGTAATATTGATATTTTATTTTGTATATATTTCTTCAGCAATAGTCCAATTAACTAAATCAAACCATTTTTCTAAATATTCTTTTCTTCTATTTTGATATTGTAAATAGTATGCATGTTCCCATACATCATTTCCAAATATTATTTTAAATCCATCTGTAATAGGACAGTCTTGATTAGAAGTCGGTATTATTTTTAACCCAGTACTATCTTTTACTAACCAAATCCAACCTGATCCAAATACTTTAAGTCCTTCTTCTACAAATTTTTCTTTAAAAGCATCAAAACTTCCAAAAGTATTATTAATGGCTTTTTCTAATTCTCCATGTAGTTCTTTCTTATTTGTTGGATTTATAATAGCCCAGTATAAATCGTGGTTATATGCTCCTCCAGCTTGATTTTTTAATTTAGTTCTAATACTTTCATCTGCTTCTTCTAAATGAGTTAAAATATATTCTAAACTCTTGTCTTCTAAAGAAGTACCTTTTATTAAATTATTAGTATTATCATAATAAGTTTGATGATGTTTATCATGATGAAAACTAATTGTTTCACTATTTATAACTGGATTTAAATCATCATATCCATATTCTAATTTTTTAAGTTCTAACATTATTCCTCCTCTTTAAATTCTTTTAATTCACCATCTTTTAATATTAAATTAATATTATCTTCGGCTTTTTTTAAACTTTCATCACATAATTTAGCAAGTTTCATTGCTTCATTAAATTTAGTCATAGCTTCATCAAGTGATACTTCACCATTTTCTAATTTTTCTACTATTTCTTCTAAATTTTTTAAATTATCTTCAAAACTTTGTTTCTTTTCTGCCATTTATTTCTCCTTTACATCTATTACTTTAGCGTCTATTTTTACTTTTTCTAATTCTATATTTATTAAATCATCTTTATTTATTTTTTTATTATCATTTACTATCTCATTATTAAATCTTGTTATAGAATAACCTCTAGTTAACGTCTTAAGAGGTGACAAAGCATCTAATTTAGATACTGATAACATATAGTTATTTATAAGTTTATTAATATACGTTTTATAACTAATAACTAAATTGTTTTTTATTTCTTTATAACTACTCTTCTTTTTATCTATTAAAAACATAGGATTTTTAAAGATAAAAGATGATTTTAATTTAGATAATTTATTATTATTTATTTCTATTAAATGTTTTATACCAATATTTAATCTATCTAGTATTAAAGAAAATTTTTCTTCTTTATCTAAATATAAATTTCTTGGATTTTGAAGTATTCTACTCTTCTTTATTTTTAATATTTTATCTTGTAAATTTTTAATCTTATGATTAACATTTACAAAACTTCTTTTCTTTAATGAATCAATATAAGTTAATACTTCTTTATAATCTGGCACTGCCATTTCTGCTGCTGCTGTTGGAGTTGGTGCTCTTAAATCAGCTACAAAATCAGCTATAGTAAAGTCTATTTCATGTCCTACTGCAGATATAACAGGTACTTCTAAATCATATATTGCTCTTGCAACTATTTCCTCATTAAAACACCACATATCTTCAATAGATCCACCACCTCTACCTACAATTAATAAATCTAAATCATAATTTTTACTTAAATTAATATTCTTAACTATATCTTCTGCAGCATATTCTCCTTGAACAAGGGATGGAAAAAGTATTGTTTTAACTAAAGGATATCTTCTTTTTATTGTAGTTAAAATATCTCTTATTGCTGCACCAGTTGAGGCTGTTATAATTCCAATAGTATTTGGATATCTTGGTATTTTCTTTTTATGAGATTCATCGAATAATCCTTCTTCAGAAAGTTTTTTCTTTAATTTTTCAAACTCTAAATAAAGATTACCTATTCCATCTTCTTCCATAGAATTAACATATATTTGTAAAGATCCACTTTGTTCATAAACAGATATTTTACCAGTTATTAATACTTTCATACCATCAGTTGGTAAAAACTTAACATTTTTTGCACTTGATGCAAACATAATTGCACTTATTCTTGCAGTTTCATCTTTTAATGTGAAATAAAAATGTCCTCTAGTATGTGCTTTAAAGTTACTAATTTCTCCTCTTAAACAAATACTTTGTAAATTAGTATCATTATCAACTTTATACTTTAAATACCTAGTAATCTGTGTAGGAGTTAAAATTTCTTTATCCATTAATTTTTTCCTTTGCTATCTTATCTAAACAAGCATTTATCATAGATTTAACTTTATCATCACTATATTTTTTAGATAGTTCAACTGCTTCATTTATTGCTATTTTTATATCGATATCAGTATAAATTATTTCATAAGTAGCTACTTCAAGTATTGCTTGATCAACTAAACTTAGTCTATCTAGTGTCCAGTTACTTAAATATTTATTGATAATTAAATCTATATCTTTTTGATTTTTATTAACTCCATCTATTAAAATATTTGTATATTCACCACTAGACTTTTCTATTTCACTTTTTACTTTTAATTGATATAACTTAATAACCGCTTCTTCTCTTTGTTCTGTTCTTTTCATATTTTAATCCTTATAAGTAAATTCCATTCCATATATATTAATTTTATCGTCTTCTTTAATACCAGCTTCTTTTAACACTTTATCTATATCCATTTTCTTAAGTTTTAACATAAATCTCTTATGAGCTTCATATGTATTAAAGTTAGTCATCTTAAATAATTTTTCTAATTTTCTACCTGTTACTACAAATGTATCATTTACTCTATTTACATATAATTTGTCAAAATCATCTTCTTTAAATTCATAAATCACATGATCTATCGCCTCTTCTTTTTGTTCAAGTTCTTCTTTCTTAAGAATTTCTAAAGTATCAGCTAAATAATTCATAACTTTATCTAAACCAATATTCTTAATAGCAGATATTTCAAATATTGGTAAATCTACTTTTTCTTTAAACTTCTTTAAATTTTCTTCTGCATTAGGTAAATCCATTTTATTAGCAATAATAACTTGAGGTTTTAAAGCTAACTTTTCGTTATAATTTTTAAGTTCTTTATTAATAAGTAGATAATCTTCATATGGGTCTCTATCATAAGAATCCATATCAATTACATGAGCTATAATTCTACATCTTTCAACATGTTTTAAGAATCTATCTCCAAGTCCTACTCCTAGACTTGCTCCTTCTATTAAACCTGGTAAATCTGTTAAAACAAAACTCTTACCACTACTTACTCTTACTACTCCAAGATTTGGAATAAGTGTAGTAAATGGATAATCAGCAATTTTTGGACGAGATGCAGATACCTTAGATATGATTGTTGATTTACCAACACTAGGAAGACCTACTAAACCAACATCTGCAAGAAGTTTAAGTTCTACTTTTAAAAGTTTTTCTTCACCTTCTTCACCATTTTCTGCAAAATTTGGAGCAGGATTAGCATGAGTTTTAAAAGCTGTATTTCCTCTTCCACCTCTTCCACCTTCTGCTACTATAAACTCTTTATTATGTTTATCTAAATCACAAATAACTTGATTAGTATCTAAATCTGTAACTATTGTTCCAACAGGTACTTTAATATAAACATCTTTAGCATCTTCTCCATGTTGATTTTTACCAAGACCGTTTTCTCCCTTATCTGCTTTAATTAATTTTTGATATCTTAAATCAATTAAAGTAGATAATCCTTCATCTGCATAGAAAATAATATCTCCACCTCTTCCACCGTTTCCTCCATATGGTCCTCCCATAGGAACATATTTTTCACGACGAAAAGCAAGACATCCGTCTCCTCCATTACCAGCTTTTACTTTTATTTCAACTTCATCTACAAACATAATAACTCCTATAAGAAGTATAGCATAAAGAAGCTATAACTTCTATTAATCTATTTATAAATTTTAATTATTTTCTTATATAAAAAATAAAAAGCACAATTGTGCCTTTATAATATATTTAAGATTTCTCTTTTTTTTACTTCTTCTATTATTTTACCAGTTGATGATTTTATACTAATCTCATTTATAATAAAATATTCTTCTTTTGATAACATAAAATTACTATACTTTAATGCTTTAGAAATGTTTGATATTTTAAAATTATCTAAATCTAAAAAAGGATTAAACAAATAATATCCATCTACGCCATATTTTTTATCATCTATATAAATATATGTAACATAATGTTCTCTTTTCTTTATAATTTCTGACTTTATATCAAAATACATCAATATATACTTAAAAAGTCTATTTAAAGATTTCATATTAGCTTTTCTTTCAATAAAGACATCATCAAGATTTTCTATATTGTCTTCTTTAAATTTAGTTAAAAAATCATATATTACTCTAATTTTATCAATTACAGAAAAATTATCTTTAAATTTACTTTCAATAATATTTAAATTTTCTATTATAATTTTATATTTCACTAAAGTTGTTACTTTATAATTATTATTTTTTTCTAAATAAGATATATTCCACGTATTAGGATTTAAATAATTTAGTTTAGTTAATTCTCTTTTTATAAATTTATTATTAGTTAATATATTTTTTTCTACTCTAGAATCAACTATATATGGAGAAAGTTCTAAATAATATTTTATTTTTGCTACATCATCTATAGATATATTATCTTTAAATTCAATATGTTTTATTGTATTTGGAGAAAATAAAATTTCTTTTATTTCAGATAATTTTGATGATGAAAGCTCTTTATTAAATTCTAAATTTACTAGTCCTACATATTTAAAATAATCATCAGAATTTTCATTCATTTTCTCCCCCAAACAATTTTATTTTTTAATTCCTTTAAGTCCTTTTAAACCACTAAATCCTTCTAATATATTAGTTTTAAATGTTCTAATTTTTTTGCTTTCTTTTTTATATTCTCTAATACTAGTACTTATCATTTCATCAAGTTCTTCTGTATAAGTCTTATTAGTCTTATCCCATAAGTAAAATGATAATGATCCAGGTATTGTATTTACTTCATTCATATATACTTTTTCTTCTTTTTCATCTATTAAAAAGTCAAGTCTTACAACTCCAGAAAGACCTATAACTTTATATACTTCTTTAGCAAGTCTTCTTACTTCGTTAGCTAATTTTTCAGATATATTAGCAGGAATAATTCTAGAAGAACTAGCCATACCTTTTCTTGATTTAGAACCATTTACATATTTATCTTCATAAGTAAGAAAATCATTTTTACCACCAACTTCTTCAATAACTGATAATTCAAAACTTTCTTGACTACCAAGAATAGAAATATTAACTTCTTTTAAGTTTTTAATCATTTCTTCTACAATTATTTTTTTATCGTATTCTATCGCTTGATTAATCGCATCTACTATTTCATCTTCAGTTTTAACAACTTTAATTCCTACTGAAGAACCAAGTGTTGCAGGTTTTACGATAACAGGATATTTTAATTTTTTTATCTTTTCTAAAAGAATATCTTTTTTATCAATAAATTCAAAGTCGTAAAACCAAATAAAGTCACTTGTTGAAATATCACTTGCTTTATACATAAGTTTTTGAACTACTTTATCTTGTCCAATAGCAGATGCTAACTGATCACTTGATACACAAGGTATATCTAATAGTTTTACCATACCTTGAAGTGCTCCGTCTTCTAAATAACTACCATGTCCTATTGGAAAGATTACATCTACTTCTTTAATTAATCTTTTAAATAACCCTAAAGTTTGTAAATATACTTGATTATTAATTCTTACTATTTGTACTTTTTTAGTATTTTTCTTCAATAAAGCTAAATCTTTATAGTTATCTATTTCTCTTAGTGGATAACCAGTAAAAAACTCTAATTCTTTAGTAACATAAATTGGTATTATTTCATATTTATTACTATCTATTTTATTCATAGCTTGAACAGCAGTAATAACACTTACTTCATGTTCAACACTTTTTCCCCCAAATATAACTGCTAACCTAATCATTTTTTATCTCCCTTTTCTACATAACTATCTGGCAAATCATTTTCATATAAAGCATAAATATCACTTTTTTCTTTAAAATTTTGAATCATTTTATAACTATCTTTTACATCGTTAATTATGTATAAATTATCTTTATTAAATCCTTCTTCTTCTAATCCATCTTTTATCGCTTTAGTAATTTTTTCTCCAACTAAAATTACTTTATCTGCCACTTTAGCAATATGCTTACCAAACTTTTTATTTTCTTCATATTGTTTGTCCCCCAATTCGATCATTCCAGGTGTAACTACTATTTTTACTCCAGGCATACTATCAAGTACATCAAGAGCATTGCTTGCACCTACAGGATTAGAATTAAAAGCATCATCTATTTGATAAAAATTACCAATTTTCTTAAGTTCTAATCTATGTTCTATAGGTTTAATTCGAGATACACTTTCAACTAATTTCTTTTTATCTATCTTGAAACTATTAGCAAGCGCTAATGAAGATAAAATATTATATACATTATGTACTCCTAATAATTTTGTTTTAAAACTATAAGTATTTTCATCATCTTTAAACTTAACATCAAATGTAATACCTTGTTTAGTGCTTTTTATATTACTAGCTTTAACATCTACTTCATCTTCTGTATCTATTCCTATCCAAAGAACTTTACAATTATTTTTAATGTGATAACTCACTTGTTTAGGATCGTCTCTATTTAAAACAGCTACCCCATCTCTTGGCAAAGACTCAACTAATTCCATCTTTCCTTCTAAGATATTTTCTTCACTTCCAAATGTATATAAATGAGCAAGTCCAATTCTAGTTATAATTGCATATTTAGGCTTAACTAAATTAGCAAGATCTTTTATATCTCCTTTAGCATATGCACCCATTTCGGCAATAAAAACTTCATCAAATTTAGATAAAGTATTATTGATAACTATCATAAGACCATTTAATGTATTAACTGATCTAGGAGTTTCTAAAGTATTATATGCTCCACTTAATATATCTCTTAAAATATTTTTACAACTTGTCTTACCATAACTTCCTGTAATACCAATTATTTTTAAATTATCCATATCTCTAAGTTTAGTTCTTGCTTTATTTTTATAATATAAAAAGACTAATTTTTCAACAGGATAATTAATAACATTTATAATACCAATTAAATAGAAGTTAAGACTTGCTATAGCTGCTAAAACTATTAAAAAGTAATTATTTAAATATATAGTTAAAATTAATAATATGAAATTAATTATAACTAAAGTAGTAATAAATCTTTTTATTCTTGCAGTAACTACTAATGGTTTTTTATTTTGTTCAAATTTTTTTAAATATCTATAATAACAAACACTAACTATATAAAAAATTAAAGATATAATTAATATATATTTATTTTTTAATAATAAAGAAATTATTACAAATATTAAAGAAACTAAATCAAATCTAAATGTTTCTTTAATATTTTTAAATATCCATTTAAAATATCTATTATTTTCATTATACATATTTTGTTGAAGCATGTGTATCGATCTTTTTGAAATATATAAATTGTATATTAATATTAATATACCAATTAAAATTATGTATGTTTTCATCTTTCACCTCTTAAATAAAATTTTTAATAATATTAACTACTTGAGTTAAATTTTCCAAATAAGCATAATGTGTTAAATTTTCAAACTCAATTAAAGCTGCATCATGCATCTTTTCTACTACTTTTCTCGCATCTTCTACATCAACTGCCTCATCTTTTGTCCCCCATATAAGAAGCGTAGGTACTTTTACCTTTAACATATCGTTTTCTACATCTGTATTTATAGTAGAAACTAATATTTTTCTCATAATTTCACTACTATTTTTATAATCACTTGATCCTATAACTTTTTTAAACCACTCTTTTATTGGACTTAAAAAAGATACTTTAGCTAGAAATTTTAATGTTTTAACTTTTAATGTCTTAGCTGCTTCACTTTTATATATCGGTCCAGCTAAAGATATTACTTTATTAACTTGATATATACTTGCATAAACTAAAGAAAGTCTTGCCCCAAAAGAATGCCCTATAAGAGAAATATCTTTTAAATTAAGTTTTTCTATTAACTTATGTAAAAAATTAACATAATCATATACGCTCATAACTTCTTGCGGTTCATCACTCTTACCAAAACCTGGTAAATCAATAGCAGTTATTTTATAACCATCTAGATGTTTTCCAAGTAAATCCATCATTTCTTTATTTTGTCCCCATCCATGAAGTAAAACTAAATTTTTACCTTCTCCATATTGATTATAAGAGACTTTTAAATTGTCAATTATTATTTCCATTTTTGTTTATTCACCTAAAAAAAGTATAACATAAAAATTATATTATAAAAAGGTGTAATTTACTATGTTTCATAAATAAAAAACTTACTTTATAAGCAAGTTTTTTTCTTTTTTAAGTATTTAAATATTAAAAAACTAATTATAGATATTAAAACCAATATAAGAGAAAAAGTTTTAATTCCTGTTTTTGGATTTTTAATAATATTATTACTTCCTACATCTAAAATAGTATTATCTTTTTCTATATTTATTTCCAACGTAGCATTATATTTTATATTTGTAGTTGGATCTTCTTTTTCGATATTAAAAACATTTTTACCTAAATTTAAAGAATTAAAAGTATAATTATAATTCCCATCATTTGTAACATCATTAGTACTAGGATTAATATAATATTTATAAGTATTTCCCATATTTTCTACTTTAGTTACAAAAGGCAAATTTAATTTTATAGGAAGTTCTTTATCAGCGTTTACTTTTATAGTCATTTTAAATTTTTGATTATTTAAAGCCACATTATTTAAATTTGTTTTTGGTGGTATTAAAATATTAGAAAGACTATTTAATTGCAAAGAAACATTTGTTAAAACTGCATTGTCATAAAATTTAATATCAGTTAAATTAGAGTCATTTATTATTACTTCTTTTAAGTTATTTAAATCAGATAAATCTATAGTGTTTTCTTTATTTTTATTTAAAGTTAACATTAAACCTTCTAAATTTTTTAATCCTTTAATATTAACTTTTTCTAAAGTTGCAGTATCTAATTCTCCTCCTGGACTTTCTTGATAAGAATGATAATAATTTAAAAATTCAGAAGTTAGTGATACATGAACCAAATTTTTATTTTGACTTAAATCAACTTCTTTAGTACCTATTTTTTCAAATGCTAATTGTTTTAAATTAGTAAGGTATTCTATACCTTTTAAACTCTTCATATTTTGTGGATTACCACCTGTTGAATTCATTAAATAAGTGATTCTATCCAACTGTGCTTTATTTAAAACTTCTGTCTTTTTACTTTCTATTAAATTTTCATCAATATTAACATTTACAGTTTCATTATCATTTACACACTTTTTAGAAGCATTGTATTTAATTAAATTCTGGAAATGCCAATTAACTATCAAATAAGTATTTGTACTATAATCACATAAATTATAATTAACACAAATAAGTATTAATCTTCTAAATTCTTTATCAGGAAATGCTTCTTCATATGTTTTAGAATAATCAAGTGCATCTACTTTCATTGTATTAAAATTTAATAATATAAATAAAGTTAATATACATACTAATAACTTATTGATTTTTTTCATATTATTTCTCCTATTATTATATTTATTTTATAATATCATAACTAAATAAATTAGAGTTTATTATAGATATAAAAAATAATATTATTGTAAATATTGATTAGTTATTTTTAGTTATTTAATTCTTTCAAACAAAATATATGGAGTTAAATCTTTATATAAATCATCTTCATTAAATAATACATTATCTATATTAAGATCTTTTTTATTTAACATATTTTTAATTTTTAAAGAAGTTTCAGGAATAAAAACTTCAAGTAAAATAGAGGCTACTTTAATATTTTCAAGTATTATATATATAACATCTTCAAGTCTTTCTAACTTATTATTTTTATATAAATTCCATGGTTCATTTTCATCTATATATTTATTACACTTATCTAATAATTTAAATATTTCTTCTAATGCTTCATTTATTTTTAAATCATTAACAAAATTATTAACTTTATCAAATAAATCATTAGTATTTAAAATTAACTCTTGATCTACTTGATTATAATTTTTACTAAATTTAATTTCTTTATCAAAATATTTATTAGCCATAACAATAGTTCTATTAACTAAGTTACCTAAGTTATTAACTAAATCAGAATTTGTTCTACTGATAAGTAAATCTTCACTAAAATTACCATCTTTTCCAAGTATTATTTCTCTTAATAAGAAATATCTAATAGCATCTTTTCCATATTTTTCTATATATTCTTTAGGACTCTTATAATTACCTAAAGATTTAGATATCTTTTCATTATTAATTACTAACCATCCATGAGCAAATACTTTTTTAGGTAGTTCAATACCTAAACTCATAAGTATAGCTGGCCAAATAATAGCATGAAATCTAACTATTTCTTTACCTACTAAATGAAGATCACAAGGCCAGTATTTATTAAACATTTCTTTACTACTAGGATAATTTAAAGAAGTTAAATAATTAGATAAAGCATCTATCCATACATAAATAACATGTTTTTTATCAAAACTAACAGGAATACCCCAATTAAATGAAGTTCTAGAAACACATAAATCTTTTAAACCTGGTTTTAAAAAGTTATTAATCATTTCATTTTTTCTAGAAAGAGGTTCTAAAAAGAAAGGATTTTCTTCATAAAACTTTAATAATTTATCTTGATATTTAGAAAGTCTAAAAAAGTAAGCTTCTTCTTTAACTAAAGATACTTCTCTATGACAATCTGGACAGTTATTATTTTCATCTAATTCTTCAGGCGAAAAGAAAGATTCACAAGGAGTACAGTATAATCCTTCATAATTACCTTTATATATATCACCATTTTCATATAATTTATTAAATATTAAAGTAACATTTTTTATATGTTCTTCATCAGTTGTTCTAATAAATTTATCGTAAGATATATCTAAACTATTCCAAAGTTCTTTAGTGTTTTCTACTATTTTATCTACATATTCTTTTGGTTCTTTATTTTGTTCTTTAGCTATTTTTTCTATCTTTTGACCATGTTCATCAGTTCCTGTTTGGAATATTACATCAATTTTCTTAAGTCTATTAAATCTAGCCAAACTATCTGCTATTACAGTTGTATAACAATGTCCTATATGAAATTCTTTACTAGGATAATATATCGGCGTTGTTATATAAAATGTATTTTTATCTTTCATTTTCCTCTCCTATCAATAAATAAACTCTATATCAAAAGAAACATATCTATCTTTATTATAATAAGTTTTTAGAAATTTTATAATCTTTTCTAAATTTTCATCTTTATTATATTTTAATGTAATACTACATTCATATTTCTTATCTAATTTTCTAATATTTAAAATATTAGGTCCTAAAATAGATGTAGTTTCTTCTAAGTTTAATTTTAAATATTTATATATTTTTATTATATGTTCTTTTACTAAATCAATATTAATACTTTTTACTTTTAAAGTTAACATATTAGAAAATGGTGGATATAATAGTTTTTTTCTTATATCTATTTCCTTTTTATAAAAACTTTCATAATCTTGATTTACTACTTCTAAAATACCATAATTATCTGGATTATATGTTTGAATAATAACTTCACCTTGTTTACTACTTCTTCCACTTCTTCCTGATACTTGAGAAAGAAGTGAATATGTATTTTCTATAGCATTATAAGTTGGTATCATTAAAGATTGATCAGCATTTATTACTCCTACTAAAGTAACATTTTCAAAATCAAGTCCTTTAGCTATCATCTGTGTACCTACTAAAATATCATATACATGATTTTTAAAATCATTTATTATTTTCTCATAACTTCCTTTTTTTCTAGTAGTATCCATATCCATTCTAAGTACTTTATAATCTTTAAATAAAGTATTTAATTCTTCTTCTAACTTTTCAGTACCTACTCCCATAATATTTAAATCTTTTTCATGACATTTATCACAAGAATTTATATATTTTTCACTATGTTCACAGTAACTACATCTTAATTGATTATCATTTTTATAATAAGTTAAACTAATATCACAATTTGGACATTTTTTAACTTCTCCACAACTTGCACACATCACATAATTAGCATAACCTTTTCTATTTAAAAATAAGATTACTTGTTCATGTTTTTTTAATTTTTCTAATATTTTTTCTTTTAATTCTTTACTAAAATAAGATAAAGTTTTATTTTCCTTTAAATCTATTATTTTAATATTTAGTTTTAAATCATTATACTTATTTAAAAGTTTAAGCAATTTATATTCTTTGGTTTTTTCTGCTAAATAATAATCTTTAACAAGTGGAGTTGCACTAGCAAGAACTAACTTAGCATTATTATATTCACTTCTAAATATAGCTATATCTTTTGTAGAATACTTAGGATTCTTACTATATTCATTATAAGTATCTGAATGTTCTTCATCGATGATAATTACTCCAAGATTTTCAAGAGGAGCAAATATAGCACTTCTTACTCCTATTACTACTCTTACATCTTTTCTTTTAATCTTTAAATATTCATTATACTTTTCTCTATCAGATAAAGATGAATGTAATATAGCAATATTTTCTTTAAAATAGTTTTTAAAAAAATTCATCGTTTGAATTGTTAAAGATATCTCGGGTACTAAAAGTAATGCTGTTTTACCTTCTGATAAATAATAATTTATTAGATGTAAATAAATTAAAGTCTTACCACTTCCTGTAACTCCATATAATAAGTATTTACTTTCTTTAGACTTAATTATTTCATCATATATCTCTTGTTGTTTAACAGATAAAGATATCTCTTTAAACTCTTTTTTATCTTCAATAATAGTAGATAATAAAACTTTCTTTTCTTTTAAAACATTTTTATTAACTAAAGCTTTAATTATAGCTTTTGAAAAGTTTTCTAATCTATCTAGTTTTTTATCCTTTAAATAATCTACTATTTCTTGTTGCTTAACAGTTAGTTTTACATTTTCTTTATCTAAAAAATAATATGTTATTTTTTTATCTTGAAGTTTTTCTTGTGTTCCAAGTTTAAATGGTTTAGGTAACATAGTTTGATAACAAGACATTAAAGATGTAAAGTATTTTTTTTCCATAAATCTACCTAATTTTAAAAGTTCTAATGTTAAAATACTTTCTTCATCTATTACTTCAATTACATCTTTTAATTTTTTTAATTCTGTTTCTTTAGGAAAACTAACTATTAAAGCTTCACTTAATTTATTATTAAAATCAACTAATACTCTAGATCCTATAGATATCTTTTTATCTAGATTATAGTTATAATGATAAACTTTATTTACGCTTAAGTTAGTTCTATCAACAAGTACACCTACTACCATCTTTTCTCCTTCAATATGTAGTATAACATAAAGTATTACTTGCAAAATAAATAATAATTATCATAATATATAAATAAATATAAAAGAGGAAGAAAAAATGAATATTGTTATAAAAGTTGATGAAGAAACAAAACAAAAGATGATAGCTTATTATAAAGATAAAATAAGAGATAAAAAAATACCTTATGCTATTTTTCAAGCACAGGAAGAAGATACAGTAATTACTTTATATGAATCAGGTAAAGCTATGTTTCAAGGTATATCTGCAGATGTAGATGCATCAATGTGGGCTATGCTTCAAGATAAAAAAGAAGAAACAAATAATGAAGAAGATTTATATCATATTACATCTATTGGAAGTGATGAAGTTGGAACTGGAGACTATTTTGGACCAGTTGTTGTTTGTGCAGCATATGTAAATATAGAAGATATTAAATTTTTAGAAGAATTAAAAGTAAAAGATTCTAAGCAAATAACAGATGATTACATAAGAAAAATCGCACCTACTATAGCTAAAAAGATAGATTATGAGTTACTAGTATTATCAAACAAAGAATATAATGAAAAATATAAGACAATAAAAAATATTAATAAAATAAAAGCTATAATGCATAATAAGGTTTTATATACATTACACCAAAGACATAGTGATTGTAATAAAATAATAATCGATGAATTTGCAAAAGAAAATTCTTACTTTAATTATTTAAAAGAAGTTAATAATGTAGAAAGAAACTTAATATTTACTCCTAAAGCTGAAAATAAAAATATGGCAGTAGCAACAGCAGCGATACTTGCAAGATTTACCTTTTTAGAAATAATAGATAAACTTAGTGATAAATATCACGAACCATTATTAAAAGGAGCAAGTAGCGAAGTTGATAAACAAGCTGAAAGATTAATAGAAAAATATGGTAAAGAAGTATTAGAAGATATAGCTAAATTACACTTTATTAATACAGAAAGAATATTAAAAACCAGAATATAAAAACACTAGAAAATCTAGTGTTTTTTATTCAATAACTTTTTCAAGAAAGATTTTTTCTTCAAAATCTTCTATTATTTCAGTGTCTACAATTACTTAATCTTCCATTTGTTGGTAATATTCAACACTTGCTAATTCACTCGAAGCCAAATACTTTCTAAGTTTTTCAGACATTGGCTTGTATGTAACAAATGTTAATCCTCCAGAAATTGCAGCTCCTATAATGGGAACTATTTTCGCAACTCCTTTTGAGAAAATCTGTTTTGTCATTTGAACACCCAACAGTCCTGCAACTCTCTTTACTATTGGATATAACACACCCTTTGTTAATGCCTTTTGAGGAAGTTTTTTAGCTACTTGTTTAGCAATTTGAGCTGCTACCTTGTTTATCGCATTAACAGCTCCATTAACACCAAACATTATTCCAACAAATAATGTAAGTAAATTTTTTGTTTCCTGGTTCATTTCTGTAATATCAAGATTTAAATCTTGCCAACCATAAAGATAGATTAATTCTTGGACAATACGTAAAATATGAGCAAAATATTGAGTTAAATCTGCTGGTATTGTGCCTATCAATGCAAATCCACCAGGTATCCCTGCTGCCGCAGATATAGCAGTTACCCTAGTGGTTTCTGCCGTTATACAACTTTTAGCAATTTTATTTATGTCTTGAACACTTATGCCTGCATACGCTGGGCTATATTGAATTGCTTTTTCTACAATTTCAGGGGCGAATCTACCTTTTAACTCTTTCCTAAGAAATAATTCTCTATCAATTTTAACCATAGGAAGTTTTGCACTCTCTACAAGCACTGTTTCAAATTCTATTTTCTCCATTCTTCTTTCCTTTCACTACAACAAAGTTATCCTATATAACCCTAATTCTATCATTTATCAATTTTTTCTTTGTGAGTTTTCTCTAACAAATATAAACTTTGTAAATTATCTCCTTCTAATAAAAAATTAAATTTATCTCTTGGATCAGAAATAATCTCTTTTTCTTTTATTTCTTCAAAAACAGGTATCTTAGTTTCTAACTCTTGATCAACATGTTCTTCATGTTATTCCCAAATAAGCCCATATTTCTTTTTTGTAAGTTCATTTTCTATCATCGAAAGATTATCTACTGTAGTTTCATCTGTAATATTCTTTTTTATGTTTTTAATCGTTTCTAACATTTTTTCTCTTTTAATTTTTGAAAGATTAGTTGTTTCCATTTAAAAACTCATCATCGTATATATCTTTTCCATATTCCCTCTTTATATTAAGAATTACTCTTATCTAAAAGACTACTTTCTAACAAATCATAAACTAAATCTTTATCACTTCTAATATCTAATTTTTCTTTTAATCTTAAAATATCATTTACTCTATCTGTTATTATACCATCTACTGCTGAATCTAAATACTTTTTCATAGAATCAGGTGAATTAACCGTCCATACAATAGCTTTCTTATTATGTCTATGAATTTGTTCTATATGATTTTCTGTAACAAAATCTTCTGAGAACAGCATATAATCAGCTTTTATTTTAGACATATCTCCTAGAAATAAAAAGTAAATAAAACCTGTTTTAAATTCTTTATATCTAGTTTTAATATAATCTATTACACTATATCTCATAGATATAAATACAACTTGTTTTTCCATTTTTTCTTTTTTTACAAGTTTAACTATATCATCTACCATTTTCTTATCTGCTGTTTTACCTTTTAATTCTATAAATAAATTTATTTTATTCTTAGATAACTTTAATACTTCGTTTATCTCTGGTATTTTTTCTTCACCTCTTAAAGATATCTTTTTAATTTCTTTTAAAGTCATATCACTAGCAGATTTATTAATACCCGCTACTCTTTTAAACGTTTTATCATGATTTACTATATAATAATTATCTTTTGTTCTTTGTATATCTATTTCTACATAATCTATTCTTTTATCAATAGAGTTTTTTATAGCTCCTAAAGAGTTTTCTACTCCTTCTCCACCTCTATGTCCAATAATTAATTTAATTTTAAAAGAATTATTAAAAAAATTCGGTACAAATATAAATAAAACATTTAATAAAATTAACATAGATATAAAAGTAAATATTACAGGTCTTTTAAAGCTAAATATCTTATCTATGATATTATACTTATTCTTTTCTTTAACTACTAATCTTTTATTAATTTTTGTATATTCATAAAATTTATCAGTTAAAAATTTAATTTCTAAAGGTATAAAAATTAAAATTATAGTAGTTAAAATAATATTTTTTATTACTAATAAAAATATTATTGAATAAGTAAAAAGTTCTTTACTTATATTTTTAGTAAAATTAATTATAAATATAGATAGAAAAAATATTATTAAAAATATAGCTAAATATTTTAATATTCTTAATATAAAAGTATCAAAAAAGTCTTTAAAATTATCATTTATTAAATTAAAACTTTTCTTAATAGCAGTACTAGATTTTTCTTTTTTTATAAGAATATAATGAAATGTAAAAATTGCTTTTATAAATAAATAATAAAATATTATAACTATCAAAATATAAATAATTAAATAAAGTGGATTTTTTATTATTTCTCTAAATATAAAATTAGGTATATTAAACTTTTTAAATAAATTAAAACCTAAAACACTACTAGTTATTGGTATAAGTAACAAAAAGTAAAAACTTATAACTATAATACTTTTATTTAAAAATTTAGGTATTAGTTTAATTGATTCTTTTAGTATAGTTATAAAACTAGGTTCTAATCTTTCTTTTTGATAAGAACTAGTAAGTAAAATAAGACCCGATAATTCTACTAGAAAATAAAAGAATATAACCATTAAAGATATTATTAATAAAATAATTCCAAGTGGGGAAAAAACAAACCTTAAAAGTTCTGTATTATCTATAACGGAGAGCTTATTTAATGAAACAATAAACGTTCTTATATAAAAATAACTAGGTAATATTATAAATATAAATAATAAATGAGTTAGTATTTGAAATTTAAGGATTCTAGGAAATATATCACTAAATTCTTTTAACCTATTCATTTTAATTTTTATTAATAAATTCTTCTATTTTTTCTACTGCTTCCTTAAAAGAATAAACTAATACTCCATTTTCTAATATTCCACCTAACACATAGTGATTAAATCCATATGTAGGTATATCATATTTATTTGCTGTTTTAAGTCTAATATCTGATAGTATTGCAATTATATATTTATTATTACTTATTGCTATTCCAAGTTCTGTCATAACTCCAGGATCGTTATTTGTAATATCTGCTAAAAAAATATCTGCATCTTTTACTGCTTTTGTATCGTTTAAAAATATGAAATTTGGAGTTGGTAAAGTATCTTTATTATCATTAAATGGTTTTTCTATTGGATTAAATACTTCTAACTTATCTTTAAATTTATCTTTTAATAATTTACCTTCTAATTTTCTTTGTGCTACTTCTGCTTCGTTAAAAAGTGAACCTGCTATATATATTTTTTTCATCTAATTTATATCCTCCTATAAAAAAATTATAATCTTTTTTCAATAATAAAAGAAGTGTTAAATTACACTTCTTGAAATTGACTATTATATAAATCAAAATAAAATCCTCTTTTTTCAAGTAATTCTTTATGATTTCCTTGTTCTATTATATTACCATCTTTTAAAACTAATATAGTATCAGCATTCTTAATAGTAGATAATCTATGAGCTATAACAAAGGTAGTTCTGTTTTCCATAAGTTTATTCATAGCATTTTGTACTAAAATTTCAGTTCTAGTATCAATACTAGAAGTAGCTTCATCTAATATAAGTATTGGCTTATCTGCTAGTATTGCTCTTGCTATAGTAATAAGTTGTTTTTCTCCATTAGATAAGTTACTTGCTTCTTCATTTATTTCAAAATCATAACTATTTGGAAGAGCTTCTATAAAGTGATTTGCCCTAGCTTTTTTAGCTGCTTCTTTTACCTCTTTATCAGTTGCATCTAGATTAGCATATCTGATATTTTCCATAATACTTCCTTTAAATAACCAAGTATCTTGTAAAACCATAGTAAAATTATTTCTTAATTTTTTTCTTTTAACATTCTTTATATTAGCACCATTAACTTTAATTTCTCCCTTATCTACATCATAAAATCTCATAAGCAATTTAACTATTGTAGTCTTACCTGCTCCTGTTGGTCCTACTATTGCAACTGTTTTATTTTTAGATACTATAGATGAAAAATTATCAATAACTGTTTTCTTACCATCATAAGAAAAACTTATATTATTAAATTCTACAAGTCCTAATGAATTGTTCATTTTTTCTTCTTTTTCTACTAGTATTTCTTCTTCTGCATCTAAAAATTCAAATATTCTTTCACTAGCTGCAGACATACTTTGTAATTGATTAATAATTTGAGCTATTTGACCTATTGGACTAGTAAAATTTCTAACATATTGAATAAATGATTGAATATTACCTACTGTTATTTTTCCATTTATTGATAAAATTCCACCTACTATTGCAACCATCACATAACCTAAATTACCTATAAAATTTACAAGTGGAAACATAATTCCTGATAAAAATTGTGCTTTCCATGAAGCATTATACAGTTTTTCATTTACTTTATTAAATTCTTCTATACTCTTTTCTTGATGATTAAACGCTGTTATTACATTAAGTCCTGAAAAACTTTCTTCTACTTCAGAATTTACTTTAGCAAGTGTTTTTTGTTGCATAGCAAAATATTTTTGTGATACTCCAACAATTGTACCAAAAACTAAAAACATTATTGGAACAAGAATAAGTACAACTAAAGTCATAGTAACATTAATAGAAAACATCATTATAAGAATTCCAATTATAGTCATAACACTAGTAACTATTTGAATTATTGTATTATCTAAATTACTTGCAAGTGTTTCTATATCATTAGTAATAATAGATAATATATCTCCTACATTTCTTTTTTCAAAGTATCTTACAGGTAAACGATTTAATTTATGAGTTATAGTATTTCTTAATTTATAAGTTGTCTTTGTAGCAGCATTTGCCATAAGATAAGCTTGAAAAAAACCAAATATTGAAGATGTTACATATATGATTAGTACTATAAGTAAAATTTTATTAATACCATTAAAATCTATAGATCCTGTATTAGTAACTTTTTTAACTATTCCTTCAAATAATTTAGTTGTAGCTTCACCAAGTATTTTAGGTCCTAGTATTGAAAACACTGTACTAGTAACTGCAAATAATAAAGATATAATTACTGCAAAAGGATGTTCTTTAAAAATTAGTTTAATTACTCTAAAAATACTAGCAAAAAACTTACTTTGTTTTTTATTATTTTTCATTTTTAACTCCTGTAGTTAATTCTTCTTTACTTAGTTGACTTTCTGCTATTTCTTTATATATTTTATTTTTCTTAAGTAATTCTTCGTGAGTTCCAACACCTACAACTTCACCTTTATCTAAAACTATAATCTTATCAGCATGTAAAATTGTTGCTATTCTTTGAGCTACTATTACTACTGTTTTATTAGTTAAGTTTTTATGAATATTTTTTCTTACTTTAAAATCAGTTTTATAATCAAGTGCTGAAAAACTATCATCAAATAATAATATATTAGGATTTCCTACTACTGCTCTTGCTATTGAAAGTCTTTGTTTTTGTCCTCCTGATACATTAGAACCATATTCAGAAATAGGTGTTTTATATTTTTTATCTTTATTTAAAATAAATTCTTCGGCTTCTGCTATTTGTGCAGCTTTTTCCATAATATTATCTTCTAAACTTTCATCTAAATATTTTATATTAGATTCTATATTACCACTAAAAAGTACTGCTTTTTGAGGAACAAATCCTATTAAACATCTAAGTTTTCTTAAAGATAAATCTCTAATATCTATACCATCTATTGTAATGTTTCCTTTATTTACATCAAAATATCTTAAAAGCAAATGTAAAATTGTAGATTTACCACTTCCTGTAGCTCCGATAATCGCAGTTGTTTTATTAGGTTCTAATGTAAAACTAACATCTTCTAGTACTTCATCATCACTATCTGGAAAACTAAATGTAACATTGTTAAACTTAACTATTCCTTTTACATTTTCTAGTTTTTCATCTAATGTTTTTTCTTTTTCTTTAATAGAACAATCTGTAGTTAGTACTTCATCTATTCTTTTAGCTGCAACACTTGCTCTTGGAATAATGACAATAGACATTGTAAGGAAAATAAATGAAAAAATAATCATCATAGAATATGTTAAAAACGCAAGTAAATCTCCTACTTGAAGATATCCTAAATCAACTTGTTTTGATCCAACATATAAAATTAATATTGATAAAGCATTTAATACTAACATCAAATATGGAAAGAATAAGGCAATAACTTTAATTATAGCTTTTTCATTCTTCATATGATTTTGATTTTCTTTATCAAATCTTTTTTCTTCATATTTTTCTCTTCCAAATACTCTTATTACTTGAATACCAGTAAGTATTTCTCTACTAACTAAATTAATTCTATCAAGTAAAGTTTGCATAGCTTTAAATTTTGGCATAGCATAAATAAAAGATATTACAATTAAAACTATTATTAAACTAATACCTAAAGCTATCATGTAACTCATATTGACGTTTGTTTTAAGTACTTTAATACTACCAGCTATTGCCATTAAAGGAGCATATAAAACTATAACTAAAATCATAGATAATGAATTTTGAACTTGAGTTATATCATTAGTTGTTCTAGTAATTAAAGATGATATAGAAAATTTTTCTATATCTAAAGTTGAAAAATTCATTACCTTTTCATAAATTTGTTTTCTTAAATTTTTACCAATACTAGCAGCTACTCTACTTGCAATAAAACCAACTGTAACAGATATAAAAAGTATAATAAAAGTAATTAACATCATATTTATAGCTGTATTTTTCAAATATTCATTACTTATTTTATTTGTATCTATTCCAACATTTTTATATTCTTCTTCTACAAAACGAACTGCTACTTTACTTAAAAATAATTCTTTATTATCTTTTATCTTGTTAATAGCTTCTTTTCTATAATTATATAAGTAATCTTTATTTCTTACATTGTTTAATATACTAGATTCTAGTTGTTTAGAAGACATTAAAGTATATATTGTATATGCTACTTCTTCTATAGTTATATTTAATTTCTTTTTAGAATCTTTATCTACACTTTCTAACTTATAATACCCACTATCTTCTTTATAAGCTTTATTAAAAAGTTTTAACTCTTCTTCATTCATAAATAAAGAATAAGTAGAATAAGTCTTACTACTCATCTTTATCATAAGAGCATCTTCTATACCTTTTTGATTTATACCAACATTAACTATACTACTAGTATAATTAGGTAATTCTAACTCTGCATAAATTCTACAAATTGATAATATTAAAATAATAAATATTAAAAATTTATATTTTTTTAAATATTTAAATAAAATCATAATAACCTCATTTCAGACTTACTAATTATACTACTTTTATAAAAAAAATGTAAAATAAAAAAGACTTTTAGTCTTCTTTATTTTTAATTATAATATTTTCTAAATATTTATATACTCTATCTACTTCTTCTTTTTTACCTTCAATAGCAATAACATTCATTAATGGTTCTATATATTCATCTATTTCAAATTTTACATTTTCTTTTTCATAAACATATCTTTTTCTTTTTAACACTATTTTTCTATTTAAATTTAGTATTTCTATCAATGACATCACAAACTCTTCATTATCTTTTGTAATAATTAAATCTTTAGATTCTCTAGATGTTTTTAAAATTTTATCATTTAAATTATCATCTTTAAAATTTAAAATTTTTTCGTATTTTTCTTCATATTCATTTTCAGTAATACGAGCCATAACAGCTCCACCATTTTTATACAAAGTTCTTATTTGAAAGTACTCTTCCTGTTTTTTGTAATTATTATTTTCACAATAATCTAAAAAATCTTTTATATTTTTAACTTTAAAACTATATTCATATTCTTCATTCATTATTTTCATCCTTATGTAAAAAATTATATAAATCTTCTGCTATTTTTTCTGGTAAAAGAGTACATAAATCTTCTATGCTTGCTTCTTTTAATTTTTCAATAGATTTATATTTCTTAAGTAATTCTTTCTTTCTTTTTTCACCTATTCCTTTTATAAAGTCAAAACTAAGTTTATATATTCCCTTATCTCTTAAATTTTTATGATAATTTATAGCAAAGTTATGTACTTCATCTTGCATACTAGTTAAATATAAAAATAAACTACTAGATTTATCAAGTGGTATTTCATTTAAATTACTATCTATTAAAGCATAAGTATTATGATGTTTATCTTTTTTTAAACCAAGTATTTCTATATCTAAATTAAAGTTATTTATTATCTCTTTTGCTACATTAATTTGATTATCAGCACCATCTACTATAATAAGATCACACTTATCTTCTTCTTTCATGAGTACTTTATAATATCTTCTATAAAGTACTTCCTTCATAGCAGCTAAGTCATCCTTAACATCTACTTCTAACTTATACTTCCTATATAAATTTTTATTCTTTTCAAAGTAATCATATACGACCATCGCACCTACATAAAAAGTCCCAAATAAGTGAGAGTTATCAAATAATTCAATTCTTTTAATATCTTTATTTAAAATACTATTTAACTCTTTTATAGCTTTTTGTTTTTTATCTTCTCTTTTCTTATATAAATCTAATTTATCTTCTAAATAAATCTTAGCATTTTCACTACCAAGTACTGATAACTTCTTAAGTTTATCTTTCTTAGCAACATGTACTTTAACCTTAAGATATTCTTCAAGTATTTCTTGTATCTCTTCATATGGTACATAAATATCTTTTGGTATCATAAGATTTTTCTCATAAAACATTAAAATATATTCTTCTAAAGAATCTATTAAATTATCATTAATTACAACCATATCTTTAATAGATCCAAGTAGTTTACCTTCTCTTACTATAAAGATATTAATACCTAAATAATTAGTATTTTCTGATATAGAAAACATATCAAAATTATAATTTTTATTTAAATCGATAAGTTGTTTTTTCAAAGTAATATCTATATCATTTAAAGTGTTCTTATACTCTATTGCTTTTTCAAAATCTAATCTTTCACTAGCTTCATGCATTTTCTTTATAAGTTCTTCTTTTAAACCTTTTTCTTTATTATTCAAAAATGCTACTGTCTTATTAATTAAATCATTAATTATCTCTTCATCTATTTTCTTTTCACAGTATCCCAAACATTCATTAATATGATAATAAAGACATACTTTTTTAGGCATAGTATTACATTTTCTTAAAGGATATGCTCTATTAACTATATCTAGAGTATTTCTTGCAGCTTTTACATTAGGAAAAGGTCCAAAAAGTATAGAATTTTTACTATGTTTTTTACTTCTTGTTATTTTAAGTACTGGACTAGAACTTTTTATAAGTTCAATATATGGATAACTTTTATCATCTTTTAATAAGATATTATATTTAGGATTATATTTTTTTATTAAATTTATTTCTAATAATAAGCTTTCAAGTTCAGTTGATGTTACTGTATATGTTAAATCATCTATTTCATTAACTAATAATGAAGTCTTAATATTTACAGATCTTGTAAAATAAGACTTCACTCTCTTCTTTAAATTTTTGGCTTTACCAACATAAATAATTGTTTTATTTTTATCTAAATATTGATAACTACCTGGCTTTTCAGGTAAGTTATCAATTTTTTCTTTTAATATTTTATCCATTTATATAGTTTAAAAAAGTAGAGTCTAGTTGACCAGATTTAACCATATCAATAACTTTTTCTTTTGTAAGAATATTATACTTAATTAATATTTGTAATACTTGTTTATTAAAATCATTACTATTTATATCTAACTTAGATATTTCATTTACTATTTGATTAAGCTTTATATTAGGCATTTTTGTTAAAAGTTCACTTTTTATAGTTGAATTTCTAAACATTGGAATGTTATTAAACATTGGAAGTGTAAATAATAGCGATAAAAGATATGCTACTATAACTCCTTTAACAAGCCCTAAAATAAACCCTAATATTTTTGAAAATATTCCAAGTACTATTGTAATATTAAGTAATTTTTCAAGTGCATTTGTTAAAAATACTATTAATTGGAATATTATACTTAATATTATAAATACTACTAAGAAAGCTATTATTTGATATATAAGTAAATTTATTGGATTATTACCAACCTTAACTAACGATATTATTAAATTAGCTGTAGGTGTAATAAGTTTATAAGATACTATAAGTAATATTATATAACCTACTGTAAGTACTAATTCTTTAAAAAACCCTCTCTTAAGTCCTATAAGACCACATACTAATATAATAAGTAAGAAAAATATATCTACTAAATTCATAATTAACTCCTTTTTAAATTATAACACATAACATCTATTTTAATAAATTCATAAATTCTTCTTTAATTTCTTCTAGTCTTTTTTCTGTAGTAGCTTCAAATCTTAAAGTTAAATTAGGTCCAGTATTAGATGCTCTTATAAGTCCCCAAGAATCATCAAACTCTACTCTAACACCATCTATATCAAGATATTTATATCCTTTAGATATAACATATTCTTTAACTTTTTCTACTATTTTGTCTTTTTCATCATCAGGTGTTGCTATTTTTATTTCTGGAGTTGAATAATATTTTGTAACATCTTTTAACATATCAGATAGTTTTTGATCTGTCTTTGTAAGTATTTCTATAAGTCTTAAAGATGCATATATTCCTGAATCAAATCCTGGAAAACGATCTCTAAAGAATATATGTCCACAGTATTCTCCACCAAATGCTAGATTATGTTCTATAATAGCTGCTTTTTCATAAGAATTACCAGTTCTAGAAACTACTTCTTTAGCACCAAGTTTTCTTATTTCATCACTTAAAGCTTTAGAACATTTAACATCGTATAAGAATTCTTTTTTCTTCTTAGTATTCATTAAATCTCTTATAAAGATAATCATAAGTTTATCTGCTTCTATTTGATTTCCTTCATTATCTATTACTCCAAGTCTATCTCCATCTCCATCATAAGATATACCAACATCTGCACCAACTTCTAAAACTTTCTTTCTTAAGTCTTCTAAGTTAGATTTAATGGTTGGATCTGGGTGATGATTTGGAAAATTAGGATCTACTACGTCATATAAATATGTAATATCTAAAAATTTAAATTCATTAAATATCTTTTTAGCGACTACACAAGTAGTTGCATTGGCTAAATCAAGTACTACTTTTAATTTTTTTTCTTCTAGTTTTAAAGATTTTTTAAATAACTTAATATAAGCGTTATCTATATAGTAAAAATATAATTTTCCTTCCCCTTCACTAAAATCACCTTTTTTAGTAAAATCTCTAAACTCTAATACTTCTTCTCCTTTTGCATTAAGGCCATCAAATTGAAATTTAAATCCATTTTCATCTTTAGGATTATGACTTGCTGTAACCATAATTCCACTAGGTATATTTAAAAACATTGATGCAAAATAATACATTGGAGTTGTAACTATACCTAAATTAACTACATTAATACCAGTTGATAGTATTCCTCTAATTAAATTTGTTGATATTGTTGATGAAGAATATCTTATATCTCTTCCTACTACACAAGATGTATAACCTTTATTTTTAACTACTGTTCCAAAACTTTTACCTATAATAAAAGCTACTTCTTCATTTATTTGGCTAGGATATTTTCCCCTAATATCATTCCCCCTAAAAATATAGTCATCTATTTCTTTAACCAAGTACATTATATTCCTCCCTTTTTATTTCAAATTCTCCTTGACTTGAAACACTACATTTATAATCTTCTTCTTCTAAATTGTTTTTTGCAACGTCCATAGATACTGAAAATTTTTCTATTTTTTTATTCTTTTTTAAATTTTTGTTTTTTAAATATGATACTGAAATAGTAAAATCATTTTCTTTTTGATTTAGTTTAATACCTGTTTCGCTACCTTGTGTAAGACTAGTATATATTTCTAAATATTTTTCAGCTTCTGGTTTTATATATTCTGTTGTTTTATATTTATAACTCATTACCGTTCTTACAGCTTTAGAGTTATAATATACACCTTCAAATTTTCTAGTTAATATAGCGTTATCTAAAATACATATCATCTTTTGACTTTTAACTTTTATTAAAGATTTTATTTCTGCTTGATATGTTGGATCTCTTTTTTCATAATTTGGATCCAACTTTTGAAACAAAGGTGGAATAAATATTAAAAATATGAAAAATCCAGAAAGAAAATAAAATATTTTTTTCTTTTTTTCTTCTTTTTCATCTACAAGAATCTTAGGGTCGATTTTTTTTGTTACTTCATCATTAATATCTTTTTTCTCATAAACACCTAAATTTTTCACTTCTTCATCTTGCTCTAAGAAAGAAAATAATTTCTTTTTTTCTTTTGGCTTATTTTGGTTTTTTTCCACTATATTCTCCTTCTTCTAAATATTTACTATTCTTATCTTTTAATATTAAGCACATAGAATTATATTGATACCTTTTTGCTAAATCATTATAAGTATCATAAAAACCCTTAATTAAATTATTATTTTTTTCATCTTCACTTCTAAAACTAAAACTAATTATATTATTATGTTTTCTAATTATATCTGCTCTATCTCTAAATTCATCCCACATAGATATGTTAGATTGCATAAGTATTGTTCTAATTTTATTGTTAAAATTATCTTCTCCCATCATATCTTTTAAATATTCTATTTTTTCAGCTATATCTGAGTACATTTTCTTTTCATTTGTAGTAACTTTTATTCCTAAATCTTCTTCTATTTGCCTTAATTTCTCTTCATCTTTTTCATTTTTTATAAAAGATATACTTTCTTTTATCTTTCTTGCTAATATCTCAGTAAAATCTTTTTCTGTCCTTAAATATTTATGGGCATCTTCTGTTATTTTTCTAATAATTCCCATTTGTCTTTCTTCTTGATTTTCATAATAAATACTAGTAAATTTAGAATTATCCTTAATAGATTGTACTTTTTTAATTTTATCACTTATTCTATCTTCATCTATTACTCTTTTTTCTTTTAATTCCTCTATTTCGTTTTTATTTAATATAACTCCTATATTTTCTAAGTCTGATAAACTAGATATAAATTTGGAAACACCAGGATCCATACCTCTAGCAACTCTTCCTTTAACCTGATTATCAATTCTTTCTGATTTAAAGTGAGAAACTGCAATAAGTTTAAGACCTCCTATTTTTTTAACTAATTCTCGTTCTTCTTCTAACTCTTTTTTTACTTCTTCATAATCTTCATTTAAAACTTCTTTTCTTATTTTTTCTTCATACTTAGATTTAAACGCTTTTTTATAAAAATTTTGTTTAAATGTATCAAAGTCATTTATTCCTTTAGATTCTAAATGTTTTCTAGCTATTTCTAAATATTTTTTTTCTTCTAATTTATATTTTTCTAATATTTTTAATTCTATATAGTCATTTATATCAGAACCAAGTTTAATATCAGTTCCACGACCTGCCATTTCTGTAGAAATAGTAATTTTACCAAGTCTTCCAGCATTAGCTATTATTTTAGCTTCTTCATCGGTATTAGCGTTTAAAACTTCTATTTCATCTTCCTTTAAAACTTTTATTAATTCTTGATAAAGTTTTTCACTTTCTTCTATAGATGTCGTAGATAATAAAATAGGTTGTCCTGTTTGATGAATTTTTAATACTTCATTTCTTAAATATTCATATTTTTCTTGATCAGAATAAAAAACAAGAGAAGTTTCATCTGTTCTTTTAGGATAAGTTTTATGAGTTATATTTTCTAAATATTCTCTATTAGTTGGTACCTTAAATGTTTCTAAATTATAAATTAAATCAAAAGCATTTTCTGGACTAGTCCCTGTCATACCTGAAACTCTTTTATATTTTTCTAAAAAAGAAGCCATTGTAAGTTTAGTAAGTGTAGGATTATCTAAAGTTTCTTTTATAGTAATACCTTTTACTTTTCTATATTTCATTAAACTTTGTTCTTTTAATTCTACTGCTAATTGTAATCCATCGGAATATGTTTTTCCAATTGCTTTTCTTCCATTAATTATTAAACTTATCTTCTTGATATTTTTATCTTCTGTATTATCAATAATATAATCTTTATTTTGTTCTAACATAAAATATGCAGTTAAACTATTATTTAAAGTTTTCAACATTTTAGAACATTTTTCTAATTCTATATTATTAGCTATTTCTTTTATTTTTTCATTTTTCGTGTTTTTTAAATAGTTAGTATATCCTAATAATGATATTTTAAACTTACCATCTTCTAATCTATAATCTTTTCCTTCTTTTAAATTGTTAATAAAGTAATCCATAACTGAATTATTATCTTCTAATTTTTGTTTTAACAAAGGATAAGAAAGGATTCTATAGCCATTTTCTGTTAAATCATACTCTCCAGTACTAGGATTAACTATAATAAAAGAATTATCTAAAATATACTTTCTTTCTTTAAAAACTTTGTTTGTATTTAATACACCAATTTTACCAAGTGTTAAATAATCAAATTCTTCTTTCGATTTAGTTAAAAACATCATAGAATTATCATTATTTTTTATTTCATCAAATAAATTTAAAACACATAAATTTATATATAATGCATCGTTTCTCATCCGTTGATTTTTTTCTAGTTTTTCTTCTTCTAAAAATTCTTCTCCATATAATACCTTATCACCATAATGATAATCACTAATTATAAAAGGAGTTACTGCAGTGTCAATCATTATATCATCTGCTTCATCTATTATTAAAAAATTAGGATTTCTTTTATTAACTAAATCTTCTTCTTCGAATTTAACATCATCATACATCTTATCAAAAGCTAAAGTATTAATAGATCCATAAACTATATCTTGACTATATGCTTCTTTTTTCTTTTCTTTATCTTTTGAAATTCCTTCTTCTACATGGGAAGACGTTAAAGAAAGCATAGTATATATATCTTTTGTTTCTAAATAATCTCTTTCTGATAAATATTCGTTTGTTGTAGCTACATGGACTCCTCTTTTAGATAAGGCATTTAAATAAGCTGGCAAAACAGCAGTTAAAGTTTTACCTTCTCCTGTTTTCATTTCTATGATATTTCCATCATTCATTTTTAAAGACCCCATTAATTGAACATCTCTAAGTCTTTTACCAGTTTTTCTATATATTGCATATGTTGCAAATGCATATGCTTTTTCTAAATTAGCATCTAGTAATTCATCGTATTTTTCTTTTGATGTTGAATTAATAGCTAATCTTAAATTTTCGTTAAAATTATTAACTATTTTAGTAAAAATTTCATCACTCAATATATCGTTATTATATTTTTCTATTAAATCATCTACTAATTTATTAATGCTATCAATTCTATCTTTCATATCTACCCTCTATTTTATTGTATCAATTTTAAGAATGTATTTCTATATAAATTTACTCTTTTTATATGTTATACTTATCTAGGGAGTTTTTTATGTTAAGAACAAAAGATATACTTGATGAAAAAGAAAAAATATTAAGAGAAGTTAGTAAAGAAGTTACTTTTCCGCTTGAAAAAAGCGATTTAGAAACTATTGATACTATGATGGAATATTTAGTTAATTCTCAAAATGAAAAGTTAAGCGAAAAATATGATTTAAGACCTGGTATGGGAATGAGTGCTGTACAAGTGGGTGTTTTAAAAAGATATTTTGTTTGGGCTATGGAACAAGAAGATGGTAGTTTTGATAAAAAAGTATTTATAAATCCTAAAATATTATCTACATCTGAAGAACTAATGTACGTTGGCGAAGGTGAAGGATGTCTTAGTGTTAATAGACCAGTTGAAGGAATTGTTTTAAGAGCTGCAAGAATAACTATGCAGTATCAAGATATAAATGGAAAAAAACAAAAAATAAGATTAAGAGAATTAGAAGCAATTGTAGCACAACATGAAATCGATCATCTAAATGGAATACTTTTCCCAGATAGAATAGATAAGAAAAATCCATACAAAGATAAAAATAAATATAGAGCATTTTAATGAAAGTACTAAGTATAAAAGAACCTTTCGCCTCTCTTATAATGAATAAGAAAAAAAGAATTGAAACAAGAAGTTGGAAAACTAATTATAGAGGCGAAATTTATATTCATGCTAGTAAAAGTAAAATGAATAAAGATATTGAAAATAGAACTGAGTTAAAAGAACTAGTTAAAGATATGTCTCTTAATCAAGAATATATAATATGTAAAGCTAACTTAGTAGATTGTATATATATGGATGAAAAATTTATAGAAGAAATAAGAAAAGATAAACAAGAATTTTGTTGTGGACTATATGAAGTTGGAAGATATGCATGGGTATTAGAAGATGTTATAGCTATTACTCCAATTAAAGCTAAAGGAAGATTAAATATTTGGAATTATGAAGAAAATAAAGAAGAGGAATAAATCACTCTTCTTTTTCTAAATATTTCTCTACTTCATTAAATTAAATAAACTTAAAGTGTTTAAAAGTCTTTTATTTTTATTTCTATTTTGTCTTCAATTGTGATTGATTAAACTTTTCATTATATTTTGAAAGCTCTAGATTTAATTGTTCTTTTCTTGAAAGAATATTATTTAACAATATACTTGGTTCAATATAATTACTAGTCTTTATCAATGATTCAAATAAACCTATATATACATTATTATCTAAAGAATTAATTTTATTTAGTAAATTTATTTCTTCTTGTGAATTAATACTACAATCACTTAAATCACTATTTGAGTTAGAAACATTTACTAAATAATCTATATATTTATCAATTAATCTAGGTTCATTTATATCACTTATAACAGACATTACTTCTTTACCATTTGGATACTTACAATTAATAAATTTTGTTCTAGGTTTTATATCTAAAAAATCATATAATTTATCTTTAATTAAACTTTCTTCATAATAGGTTTCTTCTATATTTACTCTTTTAGAATCAACATAATAATATACTGGTATTGTTGAATATTTTTCATTATTATATATAACAAAATATTCTTCATCTCCTATTTCATCTTTCTCACTAAATACATCTACTGGTTTTACTGCTTTTGGTTGTTTTTGAATTACTTCTTTCATTGTATTTATTAATACATCATATTTATCATTAGGGGTAACTGATATTTCTTTATTTTCATATTCATGTTCTTTTATATGATAAAAGCTTTGATCATAAGCTAATCCACCTCTTGAAATTGAAAATACATCTTTTCTAAAACTTTCTTGTAAATCATCGATTTTTACTAAGGGAACTCCTAAGTAAGCTGCTGTATTGATTTCTTCTTCTGTTGGTTCTTCACTCATAAAAGCAATTCCACTAGGAACAAGATTATCTCTAAAAACATCAAATTCATTATAAGTTTCAGAACCATGTGTTTCTGTATTTCTAACTAATCTTCTAAAAGGTGACATATTACAAGGTAATCTAGTATATATATTCTTACTATTTGCTTCTGCATTTATTCCTGTATCTCTATTTGATGCACAAAACATATCTCCAGCTGGAATATTAGAATATAATACTTTTATTGAAAATTTTGAATCATTATTAATACATATTCTATTATATTCATCACTAATTCCTGTCAAACTCATATAAGATTGTCCAATAAATTTAGGTGTCCTTATAGATTCTACTGAGCCAGTTGTTCCTCCATTTTGATAAGCATTTAATACATGAATCAATGAATTAAATTCTTCTCCTTTTTTAATATGTGCAACTTTAACTCTTTTTCCATTAACACTTATTCCATCCTTAAAAGTAAAATCTGTTGCATCATAAAATTTATCAGTTAAATATTTATTAAAATCTGTCATTCGTTCATTAAGTTCTAAAGAATAAAAATTCATAATCTTTTTATTAAAATCTATATAATTATCATTAATACCATATTTTAATATTTGTTGATTTAATATATATGCTAATTTTCTTAATTGTATAATATCATCGATTTCATCAATTTTTTCTATAAAATCACTTAAAATAATAAAACTATCTAATTTTTTATTAAAATCCTCACTTTTTATAGAATTTTTTAATACTGATAACTTTTCCTTATTTGCTAATTCTAATAAACCTTTTTTTGTTTCAAAATAAGTTTGATTTGTTAACAAATTACATATAACATTTTTTAAATCAATTACATTATTTGCTGCTTCAATTTTATTATTTTCATACTTATATAATAATTCTTCTATATTATTTAAGTCATCTATATCATTAATCATCAATTCTTTAAATTCAAAATATAATTTTAACTTGGCTTTTTCTATATTAGAATTAGGAATATCTTTAATACTATTTGGATTTATATTGAATTTATATATTATTTTAGTAAATAATTGAATATCAAATGTAGATTCTGTCTTTAAAATATCATAAATATACTTAATATCCTTGATATTATCAGCATTTACTTTTGATAAATTTATTTCATAGTCACCTAAGACAATATATTTTATCATTTCTTCTACTGCTGATTTACCAAATGTATCTACATATTCTTTTTTAAAAATTTCTTTTGTTTTACTTTGAAATAACCTTCTATAAGCACCAGGTATTGATTTTATTTCATTATCTAATTTATTAAATATTTCCTTATATTCTATATTTACTTTTTTTAAAAATTCTTCTCTCATTATCTCATTATTTTCTAAAAGATTATATGGAGAATCTTCTGAAATTTTATATCCCAAACTAATAAAATCTTTTATAATATCTGTATCTAAATCACAGACTTCAATCACATCTAAATCTGTTTTATCAGGGTTTTCTTTAAAATATTGAATAATCTTTCTAGTAACAATTTTATCACGCAAATGATAATTAGAGTTTATCAAATTAATTCTATCATCACTCTTTGAAATAATGTTAGCAACTTTCTCATTAACATAGGCTATCTTACTTAAAATATCCCTAACTTGATTATTATCAGCTTTTGATAATAAATACTCAACTAAATTTTCATATTTAAATATTTGATATCCACTTTTTATTGATGTGTAATCTTCAATACTATAGTTAATACTTATCAAATAGTTCAATAAATTATAATCATGACCTTCTTCTCGAGACATACCTAAAATATAATTGAATTGTTCTTTATTTTTGGAATGTCGTAGTAATTCAATTATGCCATCACTATTATTCAAGTAATTATCTAATTCATATATATCTCCATAACCGTCCAAATAATAAATATCGTCATTAGAATCATTATCGTTTGTTGTACTAGAAACTATATTCCATTCAGCATCAGATTCATCAAAATCTTCCCAATCTTTTGACCAATCATCAGAATCTGACCACTTATTATAATTTGAGTTATCTTCAATTATTTCTTCATCTTCATCATTAACCCAATCAATATCATTTTCATTTACAATTTCATTAAAATTATTATCATTCATCATAAAACTCCATACTATAATATTAGTATATATTAAAAACAAATAATATAGCTTAAAAATATATGTTTTTTACAAACTACAAAATACCATATTATTAAATATTTCAAAATTACCTTTTTGAATATGAAATGTAGATTCATATATTTTTTTATCAAATAATAACTTTTTAACATTATCTGTTGCTTCACATGCTATAAAAAAATTAAATTCATATATATATTTGTAAATTGATTATTTTTTTCATACTAGATTTCAATTTAATAATATTAAATCATAGAATATAGTGCATAATGATTACTTTTTAAAAATGTTTGGTATAATTCTATTCACTTTTTTCATATATTTTTGATATTCTTCTTTAAACTTATCTTTTAACCATTTCTCTTCTGTTTCTTTTAATAGATATGTTAAATATATCCAAAAAATTATTGGAAAGATAAGTAAATATAAATTTCTAGTAAATAATAAAATACCAGTAAATAAAAATAAAAAAGCTGAATAAATTGGATTTCTTACAACAGAATAAACTCCTGTTGTTACAAGTGTATTTTCTTTTATTTTAGTTTTTACTTTTGAAAATAATACAGCAGATACCCATAAAGAAATTGCAATCAATATAGATATTATAGCTAGTATTATTAAAAATTTATTTAAAACTTTTATTTTATAAACTACGTTTAGTTGATTTAATATTAAAGCTATAATAGTTAAAATTAAAATACTAATTACATATAAAGGTCCTACGCCTAGAACTGATAAGTGTTTATTTTCTTTCATAATTTCTCCACTTTTATTAATATTATACTACAAAAAAACTTATGAATATTCATAAGTTTAAACTTTTAATTGGAGGACCTAGCCGGACTCGAACCGACAATCGGGGAGTTGCAGTCCCATGCCTTACCAATTTGGCTATAGATCCAATAAAATATAATAATTGTATTTGATTACATATAAAATATTATACTAAAGTAACATTTTAGTCAACTCTTAATAAATTAAAAAGAATACACATATTTGGTTTATAAATTTGTGTATTCTTATTTGTTAAATTTTTTTAAATTTTTCTTCTTCATTATAATTATATTCATCATATGCTAATTGTATAGGATATATATGTTTAGTTATATTGGTATTTGATAAAAGAATGTCTCTAATTTCTTCTATAACACCCTCTTCTATTTTTCTAACCCATTCTCCACTCATTTGAAATTTTTTTCCTACTTCTTTTAATGTCTTAAATATTCCATCTTCAAAACCATATCTTTCTATAATTATATCTCTATGTTTTTCTGGAAATCTAGATAATAAATTCATTAATGTTTGATAAGCAGCTATATCTGTTTCTTTTCTTTCTAAACTATAATCATCAACATAATCTTCTTCTCTTATAGAATCAATATTTTTAGTATTTGCTATTAAAATTTCTTTTTCTACATTTCTAAATTTAACTTTACCATAATCTTCAGTGTTCTTTATTAAATCTATTATTTCAGATAATGCTACTTCTTCTGAAATTCCATTTTCATCATACATTTCTCTCATTTTTTTGCTAGCTTCCATAAAAGTTTTATATGTTTCTAAATGTTGATAACCTAAAATTTTTGGTAAATTAGCATAAATCATTCTTTTTATAGAAGTATATGCTAACGTAGAAAATCTATACCCTTTTGATGGATCAAACCTATCTACTAACATTATTAATTTTTCATAACCATAACTATTTAATTCATTAATATCAATATTATATGTCATCGCTATTTTATAATTAATAAAAGATACTAATTTTAAATTAGCTAATATTATTTTTTCCTTTATACTTTTATCTTTACTTTTGTTATACTCTTCAAATAAATTTTTTTCTTCTTCTGCTGTTAATGTCTCTGGTAAAGGAGTTGATTTATATGTAGTTATATAATCATAATTAGAAAATTCTGAATCTAAAGTACTATCCATTCCACTAACTCTTACATCTTTTTCTTCTAAATAATTTATTATATGTTCTAATTCTTTTGTACTTATTCTTAATTCTAAAATTTTAGAAAGAGGAACTGAAGAAAAATATTCTATTTCTCCAGTTTCCTTGTCTTTTATCTTTTTTGTTTTTATACGTTTTGGAATAAATTTTTTATCCAAATATTCATCTAATTCATCAAAATTTTTAAATCTAGACTCATTAACTTTTTCTGTATAAGAAAAATCCGTTCCACTATAATTAAAATCTTTAATTGCTCTTATTTCATTATCAGTATGATTTGACATAAAATTTCACCTTTTATTTATCTCTAATATAAGCATTGTAATCTTCTTTTAATCTATTTATTACTTTTTCAGTTTCTTCCTTAATAAAGCTATCTTCTAAAGTCTTATTAAATGAATTAAACGTAAGCTTAAATGCTAATTGTTTTTTATCTTTTTCTATCTTTTCACCATCATAGTAATCAAATAATTCTATATTAATTAACTCTCTAGAACATGCTTTTTTAATAGAATTTTTAACATCTTCATAATTAACATCTTTATTTACAACAAACGCTAAATCTATTGATATAGAAGGATATTTAGATATTTCCTTTACTTTTATACCTCTTACTTTATTGTTAAATATCTTTGTTAAATTCAGTTCTGCTACAAATATTTTATCTTTAACAACATCTGGATGAAGCATCCCAAAATAACCTACTACTACTCTATCTAATTTAACCGCTACTGTTTGATATGGATTAAAACCTCCTGGTATATTTTCGTTTACGAAGCTATATCTATTGTTAAACCCGAAATAATCAAATATATTTTCTATCATACCTTTTATAGTATAAAAACTATTTTCTATTACTATATTTTTATAATTAGAATAATTAATATCATCAGATAATAAGATAGTTAAAAGTTTTTCTTCTTCCACTTCTTCTTTCTTATAATAAATGTTAGATATTTCAAAAATATTAATATCTTCTACTTGTCTTTTTTTATTATAAGCATATACGTCTAATAAAGATGGAATAAGAGTAGTTCTAAGAACTGCCTTATCTTGTGATAATGGACTCTTTATACTTATACTAGGAATATTTTCTATATTAAATAAATTATTACTGCTACTTACTAAAGTATAAGTTAATACTTCATCAAGACCTAAATTAAGTAGTTTATGTCTTAAATTTCTTATTTTTCTATCAATTTGTGATTCACCACCTATTGTATATGTTTCTATAGGTTTAGATTCTAAATTATTAATTCCATAAGCTCTTATTATTTCTTCTATTATATCTACATCTATTTTAATATCTTGTCTATATATTGGAATATTTATTAAATAATTATCTTTATTATCTACATATTTAAAATCTAATAAATCAAAATAATTTTTAATTACTTCATCTTCTATTTTTATACCTAAAAGTTTAGATATTTTTTCTTTTTGAAGTATTATTTCTTTTTCTTTAACATTTGTTTTATCAAATGTTATTTCTTCTTTAACTATTTTAGCATCAGCATATTTTTCAAGTAAATTACATGCTCTTTTAATTGCTAAAATACTATTTTCTTTTATTAAATTTTTTTCAAATCTAAAACTTGCCTCACTTTGCACAGTTCTTTTTGAAGTATTTCTAATATTAACGTCTTTAAATATAGCTGATTCAATTACAATATCTTTAGTATCATTATCTACTTCGCTATTTTTAGCTCCCATAATTCCTGCTATCGCAAGTATTTCTTTATCATTTGCTATTACTATATCACTACTATTTAATTGTCTTTCTTTATCATCAAGAGTCTTTACTACTTCGTTTTCTTTCGCTTCTCTTACAATAATATTTTTATTTATTTTTTCATAATCATAAAAATGAAGAGGTTGTCCTGTTTCTAACATTACATAATTTGATATATCTACAACATTATTAATTGGTCTTACGCCTGAGGCGATAAGTCTATTTTTAATAAATAGAGGACTTTCTTTTATTTTTATATCTCTTACAAGTTTAACTTGATAAAAACTTACATTATCACTTTCTAAAGAAACTGTTAAATAATCTTTTATATTTTCATTTGTTTCAGTATATGTATCTTCTATTTCTTTAACATCTTTTTTAACTATTAATCTACTAGCTTTTGCTATACCATAAATACTAAGTAAATCACCTCTATTAGAAGGTATTTCTAAATCTATTATTTCATCATTTAATAATAATGCTTCTTTTGCATCTCTTCCTAATTCAATGTTTTCATCTACTTCATGTATTCCTTCTTGTTCAGCAAGAGATAAAAACTTCTTATCTATTCCAAGTTCCATTAAAGAACAAAGCATACCTTCAGATTTTTCTCCACGAATAACACTCTCTTTTATTTCAATATCTTTTAATTTAGCACCTACTTTAGCAAGTATTACTTTCATATCTTTTCTAACATTAGGTGCTCCACATACTATATCGTAAACTTTTTCACCATCATCTACCTTACATAAATGCAAATGATCACTATCAGGATGATCTTTAACTTCTATTATTTTAGCAATAACCGTATTATCAGCTACTACTAATGGAGTTACATAATCGTATTCAAGCCCTAGTTCAGTTAATTTTTCTGCTAAATCTATAGTTTTAATATCATCTAAAGATATATAATCATTTAAAAAATTTCTTGATACTAACATTATTCGTCTCCTTTCATTCTTTTAAAGTTTCTATTAAATCTAAGGTCATTTATATAAAAATCTCTTACATCGTTAATTTGATATCTAAACATTGCTAATCTTTCTAAACCTATACCAAATGCAAATCCTTGAAATTTTTCAGGATCAAAACCACAGTTTTTAAGAACATTTGGATGAACCATACCAGCTCCTAGAACTTCAATAAACCCAGTGTTTTTACATGTTGAACAACCTTTTCCACCACATTTGAAACATTCTATATCAACTTCATAACTTGGTTCTGTAAAAGGGAAAAATGAAGGTCTAAATCTAATTTTACCATTAGTATTAAAGAAATTTTTAACTAAATTTTCTAAAGTGCTCTTTAGATTAGTTAAATTAGATTTATAATCTACTACTAAAGCTTCCATTTGATGAAATTCATGAGAATGGGTCATATCATCATCATCTTTTCTATATACTTTACCTGGACAAACTAATTTAAATGGTTTCTTTTCTTCCATTGAAGTCATAAATCTTACTTGCATTGCAGAAGTTTGTGTTCTAAGCAATATATCATCATCTATATAAAATGTATCACTACTACTTCTAGAAGGATGATTTTCTTCTATATTTAAATAAGTAAAATTATTATCTATCTTTTCAACTTCTGGTCCTTTAACAACAATATATCCCATTGATTTAAAAACTTCTTCTAATTCTTCTTGAATCATTAAAAGTGGATGAGCTCCTCCAGTTTTAAATTTTAAACCTGGTAAAGTAAGATCTATCTTTTCATTTTCTAATTTTTCTAATTTTTCTTTTTCTTTTATTTCATCTTCTCTTGCTTTATAAATTTCGTTAAAAATTTTTTTAATTTCATTAATTTTTTGACCTTCTATTTTCTTTTGTTCTATAGTAAGCTCCTTTAATGAAGCCATCATTTCAGTAATACGACCTTTTTTACCAAGATATTCTAATTTTAAATTATATAATTCATTAATATTGGCTACTTTTTTTATTTTTTCTTTTATATCTTCAAGCATTTTTTCCTCCAAATATACATATTATTATAATATAAAAAGCAAATAATATAAAATTTAATTTAACTATATTATCTCTTTTAATAAAAAAAGGAACTAATGTTCCTAAAATAAATACTATTTAAATTATCTTTTCTTTTACTTCATGTAATTTTTGATTTTCTTCATTTCCGTGCCAATAATAATTAGATACAAAATGTCTATCATATATTATATTTTCATTACTACATCTTGTACCATATAATAGTCCTATTCCATAAAACATAGTTAATATTGCTTTATCTTCTATTTCATACAATCTCCATTCTAAATTTTTAATTTGTTTTTCACTTAAATTTAATCCCTCATATATAAATTTAAATGGTTTATTTATATATTTATATCCTAATTTTTATGCCAACGTTTTAGCAATTGTAGTTTTACCAGCCCCATCCATTCCTCAATAGCAATTTTAATTTTCTTCATTTAGTAAAATAGTTTTTTAATAAAAATGTAAATCCCATCTTTCGTTTTCATTTTCATTTTCATTATCAATATAAATCATTTCATTAACTTTATCATCATTAAATACTTTTAAAAGTTTTTCAAAATCATCTGCTAACTTTTTATTTTTCAACTCCTCTTCATTAATCCAATAAACTTTTCCCTCAGGTGTTTCAGATAGTAATTTTCCTTCATAATCATCTGATATAAAGAAAATAATTAAATTTCTTTCATTTGTCTTTTTATCATACCAATCTTTAATACCACATATTTTTATTTTGTTTAATTTTAAACCTGTTTCTTCTAATATTTCTCTTTTTACTGATAAAACTATACTTTCACCAGGTTTAACCTTTCCACCTGGAAAGGCAATTCCTTGCCAACTTTTTACTCTTTCTTGAACCAATACTTTTCCAGTCTGATTATTAACAATTTTACACATATTCATTAATTTTATAGATTCCATATTTTCTCCTTTACTAAAAAAATTAATTTAAAAGCTTATTTCTTTTAACGCAAATATTTTCTCATATAATTATTAAATATGTTAACAAATTAAAAAATAAAGTCAATATAATATAAGCTATATACTTGGAACGTATAAAAAAGACACATACTGTTTTTGATTTAAAGTTAATCTATCATTTGCTTTATTGAATCTATAAGTAATAACACTTTCTTTATCAATTACATCATCAGTAATTAATTGACTTCATTCATATTTTTTAATAGAGTATCTCTTTTATATATTTTAAATTTATAATTATTAATACCTAAAAACGTTACATCTATAACTACAAATTTTTCTCTTTTAATAAAAAAAGGAACTAATGTTCCTAAAATAAAATCTTTATTTATATTTGATAAATTTAATCTTTTTTCTTTTGTTTTGCTTTTTCTCTTAAAATTTCTTCTACTTTTACAACAAATGTATTACTTCCAACTTGATATGTAACTACATCTCCACATTTTTTACCATATATTGCTTGTCCAATAGGACTTGATAAACTAATTGATCTATATTCCTCTTCTTCATTTTCTAAATCTTTATATGCAACTAACTTAATTTTTTCTACTTCCTGTTCTTCATCTTCTATAAATAAAGTTAATTCGACACAATCATTAAGATTAATATGATCTACTTTTTTATCTGTTTCCTCTACTATTACAACATTGTTTAATGCAGCTTGTCTCTTTTTAAGTTGGCAAATAAGCATTACTTCAATTCTTTCTGTTTCTTCGAAATCAAAATTATCTGCTAAAGAATTACTTGCAGTTGTAGAAAAAGCTTCATACTTTGATGCTCTTACTTTTAAAATTTCTTTTTCGATATTTTTCATTTCTTCTAAATATCTATCATAACCCTCTTTATCTAAATATAAAGTATTTTTATTTTCTCCCATAAAAAAACCTCCTGGTAAGGAGATATTATATATTATAAAATACTTTATTACAAGTATTTTATATTTTCTTTGTTTTTACTTTTGTATTTTCTTCGTTAAAATATGTTGATTCTTTTTCTTTTTTTAATTCTTTTATTAAATCCTTTAAATATTTTTCTCTTTCTTGTGGATTCATACTTTCCATATTTTTAACCATTTCACTAAATCTTATCATAATTACCCCCATAAATTTGACATATAATAACATATTGTTTTAAAAAAAGCAAGTTTTATATAATTCATTCAATTATTAACAAAAAATAACAATGCTTAAAGCATTGTTATTTTATTATACTTTCTTTAAAATACCACTTATTATTTATTTTATTAAATTTATAAGTAATAGTACTTCCACTATCAATTACATCATCAGTAATTAATTGACTTCCTTCATATTCTTTTAATAAAGTATCTCTTTTATAATTTTTATATATTTTAAATTTATAATTATTAATACCTAAAAATGTTACATCTATAACTACAAACTTTTCTTTTAATATAATTTCTTCTTTATTATTAACACTTTTATATCCACCTGTAAGATACTTTGCTACTACTTCATTAAATTTACTTTTTACTTGATTACTTTCTTCATAAATAGCTTTAAACAAATAATTATCACCTTCATATATTATATCTAGATATACTCCAAGTCTATCTAAATAAATATTTTTAAAACTTCTTTTGGGATAATCTTTTATATTAAAAACACTTTTTATTTTATCTTGAATTAATGGAGACGGTATCTTAGTAGATAATTGTTTTCTATCAAAATCGTCTTTTATACCTAAATCATCTTTTGTTACAAAAGATAAAATACAATAAAACTTTTGATCTAAAGAAATTGTATCTAAAGTATAATTATCTTTATATAGATAATTATTATAATTTTCTTTATTTATATTATTTTCACCATAATTACAATGTTTTAAATTAGATAATGTTATATTATATACTTCATCATTTTCAATTATTTGTCTTATTTTTACAGTATTAATTTTTGGTCTTAACTCTTTTTTAGGTTTTTTAGTAAAAGAAACATACACTGTTAAACTTAATAAAACTACTGCTAAAAATATTATAAATTTATTAAAATTATTTTTCATATTACACTTCTAATAATTCTTTTTCTTTAGTTTGAGTTTCTTTATCTATTAAATGGTTATATTCGTTTATCTTTTCTTGAACCTCTTTTTCTATTCTTTTAACTTCGTCTTCTCTTTCTTCTTCTATAGAATTTAAAATATCTTTTCTAATATTTCTTACTGCTATTTTAGCCTCTTCTGCAATAGCTTTAGCTTCTTTAACTAATTCTTTTCTTCTATCCATTGTAAGTTGTGGCATATTAATTCTAATAACTTCTCCATCGTTATTTGGAGTAAGATTAATATTAGCTTCAAATATTGCTTTTTCTATTAAAGAAAGCGTAGTTTTATCAAATGGTTTAATTTGTAATTGTCTGGCTTCTGGAACAGAAATAATTGCTAATTGTTTTAATGGTGTAGGAGTTGAATAATAAATCACTTCTACTTTGTCTAATATTTTAGGATTAGCACGTCCTGTTTGAATATTAGTAAATCTTTCTTCCATTACTTTTATTGAAGTTTTTAACCTATCTTCAAGGTCTTTTAAAATTTCATTCATATTTATCACCTACCTAAATTATATAAAAACTTAATGTTTTATTCAAGACTATGAGACTAGCGGTTCAAAATTAACGATTAATTTATTATCTTTCATACTACTAGATTTATAATATCCATTTCCTAAAAGTTCATATTTTATATGTAACATATTAAGTATTATTTCCACTTCTCTTAAAGATAAATTTTTTAAATCTGGAAGTTCTATATTACTATCACTTGTTTTTAATATTATTAAATCTTTTTTAGTTACTTCATAATTGCTATTTGGATAATATTCTACTATTTTTTTACCACTTCCCAGTATCATGTATCTTAATTTATTAGTTTTTAAATATTCTTCTACTTCTTCTTTTTCTTTATTATAAAAATTAGGAATTACAAATGTTTCTTGTTCATTAACATTTTCTTTATAATTCATATATTCACTTATATTTTTAGTGACATCTTTTACTATATTAGATATATATGTAGAATTAATTCCTGGCCCTCTACTTGCTATATATACTAGTATTTCCGGATTTTTTTTAGGAAACATACCTGCAAACGATTTAATATATGTATCGTTAAAATATCCATTTTTTCCATTATATATCTGTGCTGTTCCTGTTTTACCTATTAAAGAGTATTCTGGATAATAAAATCCTCTACCTGCCGACTCTCCTGGTGGAGAAGAAACTACTTTATCCATAAGTTCTCTCATTTTTTCAGCATCTTCTTTATCCATTACTTTTCTTAATACTTCTTTTTTTCCTGTAAACACATTAGTTTTCGTATTAGGATCATAGATATTTTTTATAATATATGGTTTTAATAAATAACCATTATTTGCTACTGAAGTTAACGCTTGAATTTGCTGAATTGGAGTTGTCGTAACGTTTTGACCAAAAGATGCATTAAGTATTTCTGTTTCATATTTAAAATTAAGTTTACCACTAGCTTCATTTGCAAGTCTTATACCTGTTTTAGAACCAAATCCAAAGTCTTTAAAAGACTGTCTTAACTCTTCTCCACTAATTCCTTTTTTTAGTAAACTAATAACAGAAGTATTAGCAGACAAAGCATAACCTTTATCATAACTTATATAACCCCATCCTTCTTTTTTCCAATCACTTATCTTAGTTTCATCTTTTGTAATATAACTACCACTTAAAAATGTATCACTACCATTATATATACCTTTTTTTATAGCTGTTAAAAAAGTATAAGTTTTCATAGTAGAACCAGGTTCGAATGGATAAGAGATATTATAATCTAAATAATTAGTTATATTTCTTTTATTTGGATCAAAAGATGGATACTGACTCATAGCAAGTATCTCTCCAGTTTTAGCATTTGCAACTATCATAGATAACCATTCAAACTGAGCATTATTTTTATTTTTTTCTTGAAGTATTGCTTGATCTACAAATAACTGAATAGTTGAATCTATTGTTAACTGAATATCTTTTCCTCTTTTAGCAGGAACATTTATTTCTTTAGTATTAGGTATCTTATAACCTTTTCTATCTTTTTGATATTCTGTATATCCATCACTTCCACTTAGTTCTTCATTATAGTATTTTTCAATACCAAGTTCTCCAACTAAAATCTTAGCTGATCCTCCACTTTTACTATCTACTTCCTTTGCGTATCCAATTGTATAAGATAAGAAATCACCATAAGGATAATATCTAGTTTCTTTTTCCTCAAATTCAATACCAGGTATATTTAAAGATAAAATTTGATCTTTTTTTATTTCAGTTAAATTTCTACCGTTAATACCAAGCTCTGTTACATATTTATCTTTATTTAAGTACGTTAGTATTTCTTCTTTAGTCATATTAAGTATAGGAGAAAGTTTTTCAGCAGCTAGTTCTTTGTCAACTATATACATTGGTTTATTGATATCTTTACTCCTGTTTTTTGCTTTATCTAAATAACACAAAATATTATAAGTAGTTATATTTTGCGCTATAACATCTCCATTTCTGTCTATTATTGATCCACGACTTGCTGTAATAAAGTTTTTTTGAGTTGTTCTTTGCTTAGCAAATTCTTGCAAATTAATACCATCTACTTTGCTAGATAAGCTTATTGATATCAAATGTATAGTTAAAAGAAAAAAAAGAATAAGTCCACCTATCCAATAAATATTATGGAAAATAATTGAATTTGTTCTTTTTTTCACTTTATCACCTACTACTTGATATTCTTATAATATTACTATTATTGTATTTTAATCCTTTATTGATTGCAACTTGTTTCATTTCCTTTAATGATGCAAGTTCATCTATTTTCATCTCTAAACTGTCATTTTTCTTTTTTTGTTTATTAAGTTCTATTTTTTTCTTTTCAAGTTCTAAGTTAATCTTAGCTAAAGATGCTTGAGAAAACACTACTAAAAAAGGAGATATTAATATAAATATTATTCCTACTACAGTAATAAATCTATAAATTTTTTCAAATTTATTATATTTCCTTTTTAGTTTTCTCACTAATATGCACCCTTTCTATTACTCTTAATATTGCACTTCTAGACCTGTTATTTTCTTCTAATTCTTTTTTACTTGGCATTATTCTTTTTATCTTTTTAAATTCTGGTATAAAACTTGCTGATATAAAAGGATCACCTTTTGTTATTAAATCTTCTTTACTAACTTCATTAAATAGTTTTTTAACTATCATGTCTTCTTTAGTTTGGAAAGTTATAACACAAAGTCTTCCTCCAACATTAAGTAAATCCAGTGCATCATTAAGTGCTATTTTAAGTACTTCCAATTCATTATTAACTTCTACTCTTAAAGCTTGAAATGTTTTTCTAGCTGGATGCTTTTTATTTCTAACCTTTTGAGGTACTGAATTTTTTATTATCTCGGCAAGTTCTAAAGTTGTATTTATTTCTTTCTTTTCGCGATATTTAATTATATTATTTACAATTGGTAATCTGAATTTTTCATCTGAATATTCTTTTAATATTCTAAGTAGTTCTTCTTTAGAATAGGTATTAACTATATCTTTAGCTGTTAGAGCAGTTCTTCTATCCATTCTCATATCTAAAACCGCATCTTCATGATAGTTAAAACCTCTATTTATATCATCCATTTGCATAGATGAAGTACCAAGGTCAAAAAGTATGGCATCTACTTTTTCATAACCTAACTTTCTGACCTTATCTTTCATTTCTGCAAAATTACTGTTTACTACAGAAAAATTATTTCCAATCTTAGATAAAGTTTCGATAGATTTTTCTATCTCATCTTTATCTTGATCAAAAGCAATCAAAAACCCCTTTTTAATTTGCTTTAATATGAAGCTAGAGTGTCCCGCTGCCCCAAGCGTAGCATCTATTACAACGCTATTTTCTTTAAGAGATAAATTCTCTACTGTTTCATTTAACATCACCGGATAATGTCTCATTTTTATCTCCTAAATATATATTTTCAGCTATATCTGACATTTTATCTTTTGTAGAATTATAGAAAGCATTCCAATTTTCTAATGACCATATTTCTAAATGGTCTCCTAAACCAATAATTACACACTCTTTAGTAAGATTAGCATAGGATAAAAGAATTGAGGTTATATTAATTCTACCTTGTTTGTCAAATTCACTAGCAGTAGCTCCAGATAGGAAAAAACGTTGGAAATTTCTAGAATCTTGTTTAGTAAAAGGAAGAGCATATATATTTTGAGCCATTTTTTCGAATACTTTAGAAGTATATACTAATAAAGTATTTTCAAACCCTCTAGTAATTACTATATCTTCACCAAGTTCATCTCTAAACTTAGAAGGTAAAGTAAGTCTTCCTTTATTATCTAAATTGTGATGATATTCACCAATTAGCATTCTTTATCCCCCACTTTTCTCCACTATTCACCACTGTTACTATTATAATAGTAAATTTTTCTTTTTATATCAATTTATATAAATAAAAAACTGCCATATTGACAGTTTTTTATTTATCTTTTTTTAATTTTTTCTTTAAATCTTCTAATTCTTCAGCACTAGGTAATTTTATAAATCCTCCTAGAGTATTAACTATTTCTTTTTTCTTTTCCTTTATCATATTATGCTCTTTCGTTTATCAATTTTATTATAAAGTTCATGAAAGCATCTTTTGATAAAGTTGTAGTTTTTTCTTCTCCATATAATCTATAACTAATTTCGTTATTTTGAATTTCAGAGTCACCTAAAATTATATTAATAGGTATTTTCCTCATTTGACTTTCTCTCATCTTATAACCAAATTTTTCGTTTCTGTTATCTACTTCTACTCTAATTCCCATATCTAGTAATTCTTTATATAAAACTTCAGCATTTTTAGCATGTAATTCATTATTAATTGGTAAGATATTTACTTGAACTGGCGCAAGCCATGCAGGGAATGCTCCAGCAAAATGTTCTATTAAAATACCCATCATTCTTTCAAATGATCCATAAATAACTCTATGTACTATAACAGGAGCTTCTTTTTGATTTTCTTCATTAATATATGATAAATCAAATCTAATTGGAAGTTGCATATCAAGTTGAATTGTAGCACATTGCCAGCTTCTTCCTAATGAATCTATTACTTTAACATCAAGTTTAGGTCCATAGAATGCTCCATCTTGTGGATTTAATTTATATGGTTTACCAACTTTATTTAATACATTAAGAAGTTTTTCTTCTGCTTCATCCCACTTTTTAATATCTCCAATAAATTTTTCTGGACGAGTTGAAAATTCAATACTGTAATCTAGATTAAATACACTATACATTTTATCTAGAAGTTTAAAGATATTTCTTATTTCATCTTCAATTTGACTTTCTCTCATAAAGATATGTGCATCATCTTGAGTAAATGATCTAACTCTAAATAGTCCTGATAGTGCTCCACTTGCTTCATGTCTATGAACAAGACCTAGTTCTCCAAGTCTAAGTGGTAAATCTCTATATGATTTAACGGAGTTTTTAAATACAAGCATAGCTCCTGGACAGTTCATCGGTTTAATAGCATATTCTTCTTCATCTACTTTAGTAGTATACATATTTTCTTTATAGTTATCCCAGTGTCCTGAAGTTTCCCATAAAGTCTTATTTAAAATTATAGGTGTTTTAATAATTTTATATCCATTTCTAATATGTTCTTCATACCAAAATTTTTCTAATTCTTTATAAATAGTCATACCGTTTGGTAAATAAAATATATTACCAGGAGTATATTCACTAGTCATAAAAAGTTCTAGTTCTTTACCAAGTTTTCTATGATCTCTTTTCTTAACTTCTTCTAAATATTCTAAATATTTATTTAAATCTTCTTCTGTTTCAAAAGATACTCCATATACTCTTTGAAGCATTTTATTTTTAGAATCTCCTTTAAAATAAGCTCCACTAACTTTAATTAACTTAAAATATTTAATTTCTTTAGTATTTTTAACATGTCCTCCACGACATAAGTCAATAAATTCTCTTTGTTTATATGCTGTAATATCACCTTCCATATTAGAAATTAAATCTAATTTATATGGATCATCTTTAAACATTTCTAAAGCTTCTTCTTTTGTTAATTTTATTTCAACTATATCACTTGCTTCTTTAGAACATTTTTTCATTTCTTTTTCTATTTTTTCTAAATCTTCTTCTGTAAGTGTAACATCTCCTAAATCCATATCATAATAAAATCCACTATCTATTACTGGTCCTACCCAGAATTTAGCAGATGGATACATTCTTTTTACTGCTTGTGCTAATAAATGAGCAGTTGAATGATTTAAATGGTTAAGTTTTTCATCTTCTTTAAAATTTATCATATTTTCCTCCTTTATAAAAAAGAAAAAAGCATCTCTTATTAAAGAGTGCTTTTTACACGGTACCATCTTTTTCTTTTACTTAATTATAAATATAACGGTTTTAACCGGATCTTCATTACGAAGTCTGCTAGAAAAGAGTAACTATATAAGATACTTGTTTCATTCTCAGCTACTAGAAACTCTCTTTAAAGATACTTATATAATC
>CAUUHY010000003.1:0-111315 GCA_963545265.1 uncultured Eubacteriales bacterium
CCATGAAGCAATACTTAATGTAGTACTTAGAAATGGTGATATAAAAGAAGTTAAAGTTCCAGTTATTGTAAGTTCTGTAATGGCGGATAGTTTTGAACCTGTATATAAAAGCGAAATAAATTATAGTGTTTTTGATAATATTGTTAATTTACCAAAAAATGCTTCTTATCGTTTCTTAAATCCAATAACTAAAGAGATGATGACTGTAGAAGAAGTTCATAAAGAACTTCCTATAAAAGGATTAAAAAATTTTAAAATAAAAATATTTTTTCCAGATAATAGTTCAAGAGAATACGATATGCCAGTTAAAAGATATCAAAATAAAAGCATATATAGTGATGAATACATTTTTAATCCTAAAAATGAAGAATATTTAGAATACAATAATAATAAAATACGAATTATATATAATAGAGATTTTGAAAAAAGATTTTGTAATCATGAAACTTTTGAATGTTTTGATTATTATTTAATTCCATCTGATTATAGTGCTAGTAATATAGATGGAACTATTAGGGGAATTAAAGGTGGTTTATATATTTATGATGGTTATATAAATACCAAAAGATTTAATCCTGGGTTTAGATCAAAAGATGATGAAGGATGGCCAGAATCATTTAATAATCCAAGTTGGGGAAGAGAAGAAGAGAAAAGAGTTGTAAAAATAAATAAAATTGATAATGGAGAAAATCAACTTGTTCAAACAGTAACGATTCTAAGAGATACAGATCATGATGGAATTCCTGATATAGATGATGAAGATGATGATAATGATGGAATAAGCGATGAGCAAGAATTACTTGATCAAACTGATCCAAAAGATAGTACAAGTTTTAAAGTAACAAAGATTTGTTATAAAGTAAAAGCTTAAAAATAAGAGAATACTTTAATTTTCTTATTTTTTTTATTATAATAATCTTGTTTAAGGGGAACTTATGAAAACATTAGAAGAAACAATCAAAAAGTATAATATAGATATTAAAATATTACATGCTCTTCAAGACAACCAAGTTGATTTAATCGATAAAGACGAAGTAGATAAAGTGCTTGAGTTTTTAACAAAAAATAAAGTAGCAATTAAAACTATAGAACAGTGTCCTAGTATATTACTTGGCGATTATCAAACCGTAGTAAATAATTATAATTATTTATTAAATAAACATTTTAATAAATCTAAAATAAATAATTGTATTCATATATTGATTGAAAAAGAGAAAGATTTAAAATTATCTTTAGAATATTTGGAAGAACATTATGATGAAAGATTAATAAACAAAAAATTATCTGTTCTTTCTAGAGAAAAACAATATATAATAAATCAAGAAAAATTATTAGAAGATTATAATTTAAATGATGATTTGTTACTAAGTATTATTATAGATTCTAATGAAGGTTCTAAATACGAAGAAATATTTAAATTATGTGAAAAGTATAAAGTAGAAGTAAAATCTAAAATGTTTAAACATAGTGATACTAATCTAGAAGAAAAGTTGGAATTATCAAAAGAATTAGGCATAGATTTTTCAATTTATATGTTATCTTCAAGTTCTAAAAATATAAGACAAGTTTTATCTTATATAACAGAAAATAACTTAGAATTTAACGAAATAATGTATTCTATAAATATAAATGAATTAAAACAAATTTTTAAGGAATTAAAGGACAACAATATAAAATACAATGTTATGGCATTTACTAAGAATATAGATGAATTAAAAAATATAATTCAGGTATGTAATGATTTTAAATTAGAAAATATACCTAGTTCAGTATTTTTAAGAACTTCAAAAGAGTTAGAAGATATATTGAAAGTAGCTAAAAATAAAAACATAGAACCAAAAGCAAGTTTATTTCATTTAAACAAAGAAAATTTAGATGATTTAATAGAATTTTGTAAAGAAGAAAATATTTCTTTAAGTTCTGATATATTTTATTCTAATGTAGAAAAAATAAAAGAAATATTAGAAATTTGTGAAGAAAAAGACGTGGATTTTAAAAAATATTTTTTAAGGAAAAATCCAAAAGATTTAGAAAGTCTAATTGATGATTTAAAAGAAGAAAAAGTTCCTTTAATGCCTTCTATGTTTGGAAGAAGTAATGAAGAAATTCTAAAAATAATAAGATTGTTAAAAAATAAAAAAAGATCAATAAAAGATGCAAACTTCGAACAAAAAGCAGAAGTATTAGAAAAAATAATTGAATTAATAGAAAAAAAAGGTTTAGCATTATCATCTTCTATTATGTCTAGAAATTTAGCAGATATAGAAGAAATTTTAAGAATAGCTACAGAAAAAAATTTAATCTTAAATTCTACTATATTTGAAAAGAAACCAGCAGAATTAACTGAATTAATAGAAATTTGTGAAAGAGAAAACGTAAGTTTATACGCTACTATGTATTTAAAAGATAACAAAAGTGTAAAAAAGATGATTAAATCATTAAAAGACAATCATATAAAACCAACATCTCTTATGTATAGTAAAGGAGAAGTATATTTAGACGATAGAATAAAAGTTTGTAATGATTATGGTCTTGTTTTAAATAATGCATTATTTAGAGCAGATGAAAATGAATTAGAATTAAACTATAATTATATAAAAGATAACTATGGAACAGAATATGTAACTTCAACAACCATGACTAAAGCTAATGCTAGAGTAAAAGAAGTGTTTCAATATATGGCATCTCAAGGATTATTGAAATATTTACCTAATAATGAGGCAATATTTACTTTAAAGCCAGAAGATTTAAAAGCAAGGATAGAATATTTAAAGAAAAAAGGGTTAGATATAATAGAAGAAGAACAATTTAGTAATGTATTAACTATGACTAAAAGAAAATTTAAATCACTAGAAAAAAAAGATAGCATTGTTAAATGATATCTTTTTTATTTCACTTCACTATATATTTTAGTATCAAAATTATGTTGCTTGTCATCTTTTTTAAATAATTCATCAGTTGTTAAGAATAAATAAGTATTAAATATTCTTGGAATAGGAACAACTGGATCATCCCATGTTAAGTCAACATGATACCAAATATCGTTAATTTTTACTGCATTCCAAGTGTGTTCTTTAGATGTAACTTTAAAGTTAGGTATTTTATAATAATCTAAAAATACTGCTAAAGCATCTGTATAACCACCACATAAAGCTTTACCTTGTATAAGTGAACCGTATGCCGTATTAACTTTATTTTGAGTGTTTTCTTTATCGTCATAATCAGTGTTTTTAATTATGTAGTCATGTAGTAATGTTATTATTTTTTTGGGATCTTTTTCGCCTTTTATAACTTCTTGATCTATTTTTTTTATTTCTTCATTTAATCTATATATTTCACTTTGATTATAAGATTTTTTAGAAGATAAAGTTACATTACCAAGTAAGTTAGATGAAGTTTTAATTTCACTAAAACTATTATAGGGATGAACAAAAGAATTTAAAGCTGATAGAGTATGTTGATCTTTAGATATTTGTTCTAAGTCTTTTAAACAATCTACATAGTTATTATCACAAGTAAAATTAAATGTTTCCATACCACTATTTATAAATGTATAATATAAGTTAAGTAAATCTTGTTTATTTTTAGGAATTAAATTACTTGTATTATTTACATAGTTATATGTGGTATTTTTAGTATATTTATTATTTAATATCTCTGTATTAGAGCCCATTGTAAACTTATTTAAATATTTTATTATAGTAAATTTATTTAAAATAATTAATGTAGAAAATATCGATAATATTCCTACTAACAAAAGTAATTTTTGTATAAATTTTAATAATTTTATCATATTGTACCTCAATTCTAATTATAACATAGCTATGTTATAATTAATCTATGCAAAAAGAAATAAAAGAAATGAGAATGTATAGTTTAACTATAAAGAAATCTAGATTTTATGGCTTTATTTATCCAATTAATAAAATAGAAACATTAGATAAATTAATAGATGAATTAAAAAGCGAATATAAAAAAGCTACACATTATATATATGTATATAAAATAGGTACAAATGTAAAAGTTAATAATGATAAGGAGATAGTAGGAGCAGGGGGAGATACTACTTTATCTTTGATGGATAAGAATAATTTAAATAATTATTTAATAGTTATAATTAGATATTTTGGAGGTGTAAAACTTGGAATAGGACCTCTTATTAGGACATATAATAATATAGTTAAAGAATTAATAAAAGATAATATAAAAACTTCGGATTAACCGAAGTTTTATTTAATTATTTACTCTGTGATGTATTAGAGGAGAATTTTCATCTAATATTTCAAATGTATAATTATTTTCTTTAGCAAATTTTATAATTGCTCTTAATGCATCAACTGTAATTTGTTTTATATCATGAAATAATATGACATTATGTCTTTGTTTAGATAAATTTCTTGTTACATTGTTATAAACTTGAGTAGAATTTTTAGCTTCTCCAGCATCTCCGGAAGATAAATTCCAATCGCAATATAAGTAGTTATTGTTATTAACATATTTAACAATTCTTGACATTATTCCTTTTGAATAGTGTCTTGATATAGTGTTAGATGTTCCACCAGGGAATCTAATTATTCTAGATTTTTTATTTGTAATTCTATATATTCTATCTTCAACTTTTTTTAAATCATTTAAATAGTTTTCAAAACTACTGTATACAGTGGCATAGTTATGTGTACATGTATGCATATGAATAGCATGACCTTCATCAAATGTTCTTTTTACCATGCTATCAGGTCCGTTACATGTGATGAAGAATGCTGCTTTAATATTTTCTTCTTTCAATATATCTAAAACTTTTGGAGTATGAACACTATCAGGGCCATCATCAAATGTTAAATATATAACACCTTTCTTATAGCTTTCGTTATTTACTAGTTCTTTTGTTACTATAACAGTTCTTTTAACGCTTGATTCATTTCCAGCACTATCTTTAGCAGTATAAGTTAATATATATTCTCCTTCTTTCGAAGAATCAACCTCACCTTGAATTTTAATGTCATTAGTTGTTAAATCATCACAATTATCTTCGATTTTAACACCAGGATCTTGATATTTTTCTCCAACTTTTATATTTATTCTATTACTTCCAACTAAATTTAGTTCTGGAGCTATTTTATCTTCTTGGTTTATATTTATAATTTTGCTAATTCTATAATTGTTATCATATATATAATATATAACTTTATTATCTATTGTTTCTTTTTCTATAGTTTTAGTTACTTCTTTATCATTAGCGTCTTTATATATAACTTTATCATCTTTAAATATTTTACCTTTACAAGTTAATTTTTTATTATAGTTAACTTCGATAGATCCTAATTTTTTATCTGTTACTTCAACAATTCTATCTTTTTTAATTGTAAAAAATAAAAATTTAGTAGAATAGCTAATTTTGTAACTACCTATCTTTGAAATATCTAGATTATCAAAAGTAGACGATATATGTTTATCTTTTATTTTTGCACCTAGATCATAATAATCTTTATTTATTTCTATTATTTCTTTATTTTTTCCAATTAATTCTATTTTTGGTATTAATATGTAAGCTGAAAGTATAGCTACCAATACTATAAAGAATATTAAAACTATAATTTCTATTTTTCTATTTTTCATATATTCCTCCTTATATATGCTAATTAATATTATAGAATAAAAATAATAATTATGATAATATTTATAATAATTAAAGAAGAGGAATAGTAAATGAAACATATTGCAATAATTATGGATGGTAATAGAAGATGGGCAAAAGAAAGAGGTCTTCTTCCTTCTCTTGGACATTTAGCGGGAGCAAAGAATATAAAAAAATTAGTTAAACATATTTTTTATAAGAAAAATATTAAAACTTTAAGTCTTTTTGCATTTTCTACAGAAAATTTTAAGAGAAGTGAAGAAGAAGTAAAATATTTAATGAAACTTTTTTATAACGAAGCAGTTAAACTTTTAAAAAAGATAACTGAAAAGAATATAAAAATTGTTTTTTCTGGACATTTAGAATATTTAAATGATGATTTGAGAGAAAAATTAGAAGAATTAGAAAAAACTAGTAATGGAGAATATACATTAAATTTATGTATAGCATATGGTGGTCAAAGAGAAATAATTGATGCTACTAAAAAAATTGCAATATTATATAAAGAAGGAAAAATAGAGTTAGATAAAATAGATGAGAAAAGTTTTTATAAATATTTATATAAAAATCTTCCACCGATAGATTTAATGATTAGAACTAGTGGAGAAGTAAGAATATCTAATTTTATGCTCTATAGTCTTGCTTATTCTGAAATGAAGTTTGTAGATCTTTATTTTCCAGCTTTTGGACCAAAAGAGTTTGATAAAGTTCTAGAAGAATATCAAGTAAGAGATAGGAGATTTGGAAAATAATGAAAATAAATGTATATGATTTTGATGATACTATATATAATGGAGATAGTTCATTTCATTTTTTCTTATATGCAGTAAAAAACTTTAAAGTTAGTTTTTTTAAGATATTAAAAATAATTTTTAATACTATATTATATTTATTTAAGTTAAAAACTACTAAAGAATTTAAAGAGATAGTTTTCTTATTTTTGCAAGATATAGATGATATAGATAGTTTTGTTGATAATTTTTGGAAAAAACATAGAAAAAATATAAAGAAAGAGTTTTTAGAAATAATAAAAAATAATAAAAATAACTATATTATTTCTGCATCTCCAGAATTTTTACTTAAAAATATAGCAAAAGAGTTAAAATGTGAGTTAATTGCAACACCAATGAATAAGAAAAGTGCTATAATAGAAGGCGCTAATTGCAATAAAGAAGAAAAAGTTAATAGATTAAATAAGGTATTAAAAAATTATGAAATTATAGAATTTTATTCTGATTCTAATAATGATTTACCTTTAGCAAGATTAGCTAAAGAAGCTTACAAAGTAAAAAAATATAATATAAGAAAGTGGGAATTTTAATATGGAAAAAGAAAAAGTTTATGTATTTGGACATCAAAAACCAGATAGTGATTCAGTAGCAGCTTCAATATCAGCAGCATATTTAATGAATCAAAAATATAAAGATTATGAATTTGTACCTAGAATACTTGGTAAAATTTCAAAAGAAACAAATTTTATATTAAATAAATTTAATATAGAAACACCAGAATTTTTAAATGATGTTAAATTAAAAGTTAAAAATATAGCATATAGAAAAGATTTTTATATACATGAAGATAATTCTATAAAAGATGCTTATGATTTTATAACAGAACACTCAACAAGTGGAGTACCAATAGTAGATTGTGAATTAAAGGTAAAATCAGTTATAACTTTAAAGGATATAGCAAAATTACTTGTTGATTTATCTACATCTCTTGATACGACAATGGATAATATTTTAAAAGCAATTAATGGAAAAATTGTAAATAAAGTAGATGATTTAATAGTTGGTAATATTTTTCTTACTAGTTATAGATCAACTACATTCAGAGAAAAAGAAGTATTGCACACAGATGATATAGTTATTACTGGAGATAGACATAGTATTATAGAACAGGCTGTTGAAAGTAAAGTTAAAATGATAATTCTTACAAATGGTAATTACATGAAAGAAGAACATTTAGCTTTAGCTATTCAAAATGAAATTAACGTTATTAAAACTGATTTATCTATATTTGAAGTAATGCAACTTTTAAAATTATCTAATTCGTTAAAATCGTATAAGGGAAACGATGTAGTATGTCTATATGAAAATGACTTTAGTGAAAGAATAGAAGAATTAGAAAAGAAATATAATTATACTAATTTACCGGTAGTAGATAAAGACGATAAATGTTTAGGATTACTAAGATATAATGAAACATTTGATATTAATAAGGTAAAAGTATTATTAGTTGATCATAATGAAAAACATCAAAGTGTTGAAGGAATAGATGAAGCAGATATTATTGAAATAATAGATCACCACAAATTAGGTAATGTATCTACTGATAAACCAATTAATTTAAGATGTATGACTCTTGGCTCTACATGTACAATTTTATATTTGATGTATAAAGAACAAAATATTGAAATACCAAAAGATATTAAGGGAGTTATGTTATCTGCAATATTATCGGATACTCTTTGCTTAAAAAGTCCTACAACTACAAAAACTGATGAAGAAACAGTTCGTGAATTATCTAAATCTTTAAATATTAATTATGAAGAATATGCTTTAGAAATGTTTAAAGAAGGAAGTGACTTAAGCGATAAAGATCCAGAAGATATAGTTACACAAGATTTTAAGAGATTTACAATGGACGATTATTTAATTGGAGTAGGTCAAGTGTTTGTTACAGGAATGGATGCAATTAAAGAAAAACAACCGTTCTTAAAAGATGCTTTAGAAAGTGTTAAAAAAGCAGGAGATTTCTATGCAACAACTCTTTTTGTAACAGATATATTAACAAGCACTTCTTATTTATACTATACAGATAGTTTTAAAAATATACTTGAAAAAGCATTCAAAATAGAAGAGTTAGAACAAGGATATGCATTAAAAGATATAGTATCTAGAAAGAAACAAATTATTCCAAAGATTATGGAAGTTTATAAAAAGTAATGATAGATGATATAGTTGATACTTATGGAAGTTCTATAAAAAAAGATATAGTAGATAATAAAGAAACTGTAATGGATAATTATAATTATTTGAAAAGTTTAAATGTTATATCAGTAGATGAAATATTTACAAGATATATAATTATGTTTTTAGATGAAGATTTTAAAAAAAAAATAAATGATTTAATATTAAAATTAGGTGAGGACTATATAGAAAAAATCGAAGAAGATTTATCAATATTTGATAGAATGATTTAATATCTTGAAAAAAATAAGAAAATGTTATATATTAATAATGTTCTTTAACGAGGTTTTAGAGTTTTTCCGACTAAAACTTGGTTAAAAGTGAAAAGAAAGGTAGGAAAGAAAAATGGCTTTATTAAAAGAAGAAAAGAAAGAAATAGTGGAAAAATTTCAAACATCTAAGAATGATACAGGTTCAGCTGAAGTACAAATAGCAATATTAACTGAAGAAATTAATCGTTTAACTGAACACATGAAAAATAATATTCATGATTATCATTCACAAAGAGGTTTATTAAAGAAAGTAGGACAAAGAAAAAGCTTACTTAAATATTTAGCTTCTAAAGATGTTAACAGATATAGAAAAGTTATAAAAGATTTAGGATTAAGAAAATAGACACTTACTTTTTGAGTGTCTTTTTTATTAAAAGGAGAGAAAATGAAAAAAGTTTATGAAACGAAGTTTTATGGTAAAACTTTAAAAGTAGAAATAGGAGAAGTAGCAAAACAAGCTGATAGTTCAGTATTAATTAGATATGGTGATACTGTTGTTTTAAGTTGTGCTGTAGTAGCTAAAAAAGTTGATTTATTATCTGATTTTTTTCCACTACAAGTACTTTATCAAGAAAAACTTTATTCAGTAGGTAAAATACCAGGTGGATTTATTAAAAGAGAAGGAAGACCAACTGATGAAGCAACACTTGCAGCAAGAATGATAGATAGACCTATGAGACCACTTTTTCCAGAAGATTTTAGAAATAGTGTCCAAATTGTAAATACAGTATTATCAGTTGAACAAGATTGTGATCCTCGTCTTGCAGCAACATTTGGATCTTCTCTTGCAGTTAGTTTATCTAAGATACCATTTAATGGACCGATTGCATCTGTAGTTGTTGGTAAAGTAGATGGTAGATTAATAATTAATCCAACTGTTGAAGAACAAAATAAATCAGTATTATATTTAACAGTAGCTGGTACTAAAGAAGCTATAAATATGGTTGAATCTAGTGCTAAAGAATTACAAGAAGATGAAATGATCGAAGCACTTATGTTTGGTCATGAAGCTATAAAAGAATTAATTAAATTTGAAGAAAAAATAATTAAAGAACTAGCAGTAGAGAAGATGGAATATGAAAAACTTATTATTACTGAAGATATAATTAAAAAAGTAGATGAAGTAAAAGATGAGTTAGATAAAGCATTAAGAATTAAAGAAAAACAAGAAAAATATGATGCTATATCTTCTATAGAAGAAAAATTAGTTGAATATGTAAAAGAAACTAATAAGAATGTTCCAGAAGAAGAATTAAATGAACTTATAGTAAAATATAAAAATACTTTTAATAATTTAGAATATGAATTATTTAGAAATATTGTTGTAAAAGAAAAGAAAAGACCTGATGGAAGAAAGATGGATGAGATAAGAGATTTATCTGCTAGTGTAGATTTCTTACCTAGAACTCATGGTTCAGCACTTTTTACAAGAGGAGAAACTCAAAGTTTATCTATTACAACACTTGGAGCATTAAACGAATATCAAATATTAGATGGACTTAGTGAAGAAGAAGGTAAGAGATTTATTCTTCATTATAACTTTCCTCAATTTTCAGTAGGTGAAACTGGAAGATATGGAGCACCTGGAAGAAGAGAAATAGGTCATGGTGCACTTGGAGAAAAAGCACTTCTTCAAGTAATACCTAGTGAAGAAGAATTTCCTTATACTATAAGAGTTGTTAGTGAAATATTAGAATCTAATGGAAGTAGTTCACAAGCATCAATTTGTGCTGGTTGTATGTCATTAATGGCAGCTGGAGTACCTATTAAAGATATGGTAGCAGGTATTGCTATGGGACTTATTACTAGTGGAGATGATTATACTGTTTTAACTGATATTCAAGGTATGGAAGATCACTTAGGAGATATGGACTTTAAAGTAGCTGGTACAAAAAACGGTATATGTGCTTTACAAATGGATATTAAGATTAAAGGAATTACAAAAGAAATTTTAACTGAGGCATTAAACGAAGCTAAAAAAGCAAGAATTAAGATATTAAAAGTTATGAAATCTGCAATTAGTGAACCAAGAAAAGAATTAAGTGAATATGCACCTAAGATGTTAACTTTTAATATTAAACCTGAAAAAATAAAAGAAGTTATCGGAAAAGGTGGAGAAACAATTACTAAGATTATTCAAGAAGCAAGTGGAGTTATTAGTGTAAACGATGTTAAAGCAGTTAAGATAGATATCGATGACTTTGGAAAAGTTATAATTTATCATAAAGATAAAAAAGTTATAGATAAGACTAAAGCTATGATAGATAATATAGTTAAAGAACTAGAATTTGGTAAAGTGTATCCTGCTGTAATTAAAGAAATAAAAGACTTTGGATGTATAGTAGAATTCTGGGAAGGAATGGAAGGTTTAGTACATATTTCTAAATTATCTAAAGAAAGAATTGAAAACATTAAAGATAAGTTTAGTGTAGGAGATAAAGTAGATGTAGAAGTACTAGGTCTTGATAAAAAGGGTAAAATAGATTTAAGAGTAAAAGAAAAAGAAAAAAATCCAATAAAAAAGATAATGGAGAAAATAATAAAAAATGATTAAGAACATAATAATAATTTTTATTTCAATCTTTTTTGAAGCTTTACCTTTTTTATTTCTTGGATCTTTGATATCTGCAATAATAGATAGATATGTGTCTGAGGAAACATTTGTTAAACTTATACCTAAAAATAAGTTTTTAGCAGCGATTGTGGGGGTTTTATTAGGTTTTTTTATACCAGCATGTGATTGTGCTGTTATACCAATAGCTAGAAGATTATTAAAGAAGAAGGTACCATTAAATGTTATTTTATCGTTTATGTTATCTTCTCCAATAATTAATCCAGTAGTACTATTTGCAACGTATACGGCATTTAGTAAAAATTTAAATTTCTTCTATTTAAGATTTATACTTGGAATAGTTGTATCTTTAATAGTATCGATTATAATGGCGATTATTTATAAAGATAAAAACCCTATGATAGAAGATGAAGAAGAAACAAATCATGATCATGAACATCACCATGAACATCACAATCATTGTTGTTCTTGTCACATAGATCATGAAGAAAATGATTTAAAAATGATATTAAAACATACTATAGAAGATATGTTTGATGTTTTAAAATATCTAATAGTAGGAGCATTAATTGCAAGTTTAATGCAAAACTTAATACCTGCAAGTTTATTTAGTAACCAGTTTATTTCAACTATATCACTTATGATTTTTGCTTACTTAATGTCTTTATGTTCAACATCTGATTCATTTGTTGCAAAAAGTATGATGGGAAGTTTTAATGACAAAGCAATACTTGCATATTTATTACTAGGACCTATGATAGATATAAAAAATACTATTGTTTTAATGTCAGGATTTAAGAAAAAATTTGTATTTACATTAATATTTTTAATTTTTATAACAATATTTATTGTAGTAAGTGTGGTGAAAATATGAAAAAGACAAATTATTCAATTATTTTAATAATGTATTCTATGTTGTTTTACATACTACATTTTTTAAATCTTACTAAAAAATTTTTATCACCAAAGATAATAAATTATAATTTAATAACTGTATTTATATTTTTAATTATAGCAACTTACTTATTATTAACAGAAGAAAAAATAAAAACGAAAAAAGAAATAGATAAAAAATATAATTTTTATTCTTTAATACTTTTCGTTCCTTTTTTAGCATTGTTCTTTATAGGAGATGCTACTTTAGATACAAAAGTTATTAAAAATAAAAGTACTAGTTTGACTTTTGCTCAAGTAGAAGATGATAATAAAAATATAGGTAATTATGATCTTGAAAAGATAGATTTAACAATAAAAGATTATAATTATGTAGAAGCTTCTCTTGAAATAAATAATAATCCTAAAAATTGGTATGGTAAAACAGTTAATATTAGGGGATTTGTCGTAAGAGAAGCAAGTTATATACCTATTGGTTATTTTGCAATAGGTAAATATTATATTACTTGTTGTGCAGCAGATGCTACTTTAGTTGGATTTACAGTAAAATCTGATAATACTATGAGAGTAGAAGACTCTGGGTATTATGATATTAAAGGAGTATTTGTTAAAGCAAAAAATCAAAAAGGTGAAGATGCAATAGCTATAAAAGCTATAAAAATAGAAAAAGTAAAAGAAGAAGAAAGACAAGTTTATGATTGTTTTGCCTATGGAACAAGTAATGAATATTGTGGAGTTATCGATAAATTAGTTAAAAAAGAAGGGTAGTTTTAAACTATCCTTTTAATTATTTTTAGAAATTGTTAAAAAAGTATTGTAAAAAAAAAAGAATCATATTATAATCTTAATTGTTAATCACTTATTAGATTAGCTGATAAATGGGCGATTAGCTCAGTTGGTTAGAGCACCTGCCTTACAAGCAGGGGGTCTGCGGTTCGAGTCCGTAATCGCCCACCATTTATTATTGCCGAAATGGCTCAATTGGTAGAGCAACTGATTTGTAATCAGTGGGTTCCGGGTTCAAGTCCTGGTTTCGGCACCATTTTTATGGAGGGATAGCGAAGTGGCTAAACGCGGCTGACTGTAAATCAGTTCCTTATGGTTCGGTGGTTCGAATCCATCTCCCTCCACCATATTTTTGCCTCGTAGCCAAGCGGTAAAGGCAGAAGACTTTGACTCTTCCATACATTAGTTCGAATCTAATCGAGGCAGCCAGTTGCTTTGTTAGCTCAGTCGGTAGAGCACTTGACTTTTAATCAAGGGGTCTGGAGTTCGAGCCTCCAACAAGGCACCATTGCCCGAGTGGCGGAATTGGTAGACGCACAGGACTTAAAATCCTGGGAACTTCACCGTTCGTGCCGGTTCAAGTCCGGCCTTGGGCACCAATTAAGAAATTGAACTCTTCTATGTGAAGAGTTTTTTCTTTGTTTAAAAATTTTAAAAAAGAATATATAATAAAATTAGAGGTGAATTATGGCTAAATTTAAATTTAAATATGGAACAATGGGAGCAGGTAAATCTCAAGAATTACTTAGAACATTATATAACTATAATTCTAGAGGTGATAAAGTTTTAGTTTTAACATCTAAAATAGATAATCGTTATGGAGTAGGTAAAGTTACTTCTAGAACTGGAGATTCAAAAGAAGCAATAGCAATATCAAGTATGGAAGATATTAAAAAAGTTTGTGATTTAAAAGATAATCCAGTATGTGTATTAATTGATGAAGTTCAGTTTTTTAAAAAAGAATGGTTAGAAAAACTAAAAGAATTTTTTGTAATAGAGCATAATATACCTATTATTGCTTATGGTTTAAAAGTTGACTTTTTAAATAATTTATTTGAAGGTACAATGGCTTGTTTTACATTAGCAGAAGAAATACATGAAATAGAAAATATTTGTAAATTTTGTAATAAAAAAGCTATTATGAATATGAGAGTAGATGAAAATGGGAAAAAAGTAGCAGAAGGTAAACAAGTTGATATTGGCGGAAATGATAAATATATAGCTGTATGTCATTATCACTATATAAAAGGTGAAAAATAAAAAAGTAACATAAATGTTACTTTAAATTCTAAATGGAGCACCTAGAGAGATTCGAACTCCCGACTTTTTGGTTCGAAGCCAAACACTCTAATCCACTGAGTTATAGGTGCATATAGATAAATTTTATAAAAAAAATATATATAAATCAAGAAAGGAATGAAAATGAAAAAATTAATAATGTTAAGACATGGGGAAAGTTTATGGAATAAGGAGAATCGTTTTACTGGATGGACAGATGTAGTTTTAAGCCCAAAAGGTGAAGAAGAAGCAAGAACTGCAGGTAAAATATTAAAGAAAAATAATATAAAAATAGATATAGCATATACATCTGTACTTAAAAGAGCTAATCAAACATTATTTTTAACTCTAGAAAATAATGATAATTTAGGGATACCAGTAATAAGAAACTATAGACTAAATGAAAGACATTATGGAGCTTTACAGGGGTTAAATAAAGAAGAAACAGCTAATAAATATGGAGAAGAACAAGTAAAACTATGGAGAAGAAGTTATGAAGTTTTACCACCATTACTAAGTGAAGATGATAAAAGGAATCCTAAGTTTGATGAATTATATAAAGGAATAGATAATCTACCACTTGGAGAAAGTTTAAAGTTATGTTTAGAAAGGGTAGTTCCTTATTATGAAGCTGTAATAAAAACTTCTTTTGTTAATAATGATGTTATCCTAATAGCAGCTCATGGAAATTCACTTAGAAGCTTAGCAAAATATATCGAAAATATTAGTGATGAAGATATACTTAATTTAGAAATTAAAACTGGAGTTCTTACAGTTTATGAATTAGATGATAATTTAAACTTTATTAGAAAATATGAATTATCTTGAAAGTATTTAAAATGATAAAAACAAATAAATATGATACAAAAACTTTATATACTAAAAGACTGGTATTAAAAAAGGGGACGTCTAAAGACTCTATTAAAGTATATGAATATGATATGCTTAAGTGTAGGGCAGTAGCAGGGGAAGAAGTAATAGAGAAAGTTAAAAAACCAATTGATTTTATAGGAGAAGATTCTAAAAAATATTACGAAGATATAGCTAAAGAAAAGATGTTTGATTGGTATATCTTTTTAGATGATAAAATTCCAATTGGAAATATAACAGCTGATAGAGAAATTAAAAGTCTTAATTCTATTGAACTATCTTTTAATATGCATCCGGATTATTGGAGAAAAGGATATATGTCAGAAGCTGTTAGAAAAGTAATAGAATTTTTATTTGATAAAGGATATTCTAATATAATTATAGGATATGATACTGGAAATAAAAAATCAGAAGAATTTGCTAAAAAATTAGGATTTAAAGAATATAAAAAAATTAGTAATTCTTATCAAAAAAATGGAGTTAATATAGATACTTATTTAATGATTTTATCAAAAGATAATTAACGGTTGAAAAAGTAAGATAAATATGCTAAATTAATATCATCAAAACAGATGAGAAAGACGAAATTAAAGTTAGTTTTTTAAGAGAGTTGATGTTTGGTGAGAATCAATAAAACATTTAATTTAAATCACTTTTGATGTGCTTTAACTTATTAAAGCCGGTTAGAAACCGTTAACATGAATGAGTAATAAATTAAGGTGGTACCGCGGCATTTCGCCCTTATGAGGTATCATCTTTTTTTGTTTAGAGGAGGAAATATGTTTAAAGAACTTGATAAAGAAAAAGTTAGTGTAGTTAATGAAAAAATATATAACTACTGGGATGAACACGATATATTAAATAAAAGTAATCAAGGAAAAGATAAAAATTTTGTTTTTTATGATGGACCTGCGACTGCTAATGGTATGCCTGGAATTCACCATATGATGGCGAAGTTATTAAAAGATTCAGTATGTAAATACTATTCTATGAATGGATATAAAGTAGATAGAAGAGTAGGATGGGATACTCATGGTCTTCCAGTAGAAGTAGCAGTAGAAAAAGCACTAGGTTTTAGTGGAAAAGGTGATATTGAAAAATATGGAATAGAAGCATTTAATAAAAAATGTAAAGATAGTGTATTAGCTAACGAGGCAGCATTCGTTGATTTTACACATAAAATGGGTCAATTAATAGATACTAAGAACCCATATATTACATATGATAATTCTTTTATTGAAACAGAATGGTGGATATTAAAAGAATATTATAAAGCTGGTTTAATATACGAAGGATTTAAAATATTACCATATTGTCCAAGATGTGGAACTGGTCTTGCATCTCACGAAGTAGCACAAGGATATAAAAATGTTTCAGTTAATTCAGTATATATTCCATTTAAATTAAAAGATGAAGATAGTTATTTTCTTGTATGGACTACAACACCATGGACTTTAATAGCTAATGTTGCTCTTTGTGTTAATCCAGAAGAAACATATGTAAAAGTAGAATCTAAAGGATATAATTTTATCTTAGCTGAAAAATTAGTAGAAAAAGTAATAGGAAACGAATATAAAGTAATAGAAAAATATAGTGGTAAAGATTTAGAATATAAAGAATATGAACAATTAATACCATCTATAAAGATGACTAAAAAAGCATTTATTGTTACAAATGATACTTATGTTACTATGGAAGATGGTACTGGTATAGTACATATGGCTCCTGCTTTTGGACAAGATGACTACGATGTATGTTTAAGATATGATTTAGAACTTATAAATCCAGTTAATTCAGAAGGTAAATATAAAGAAGGTCTTTGGAAAGATAGATTTGTTTTAGATCCGGAACTTGAAATAGATATAATTAAGTATTTGAAGGAAAACGATAAATTATTTAAAAAACAAAAGATAGAACATAATTATCCACATTGTTGGAGATGCTCAACACCTTTAATGTATTATGCATCCCCTAGTTTATATATTAAAACAACAGCATATAAAGATGATGTAATTAAAGCTAATAAGACAGTTAATTGGTTTCCAAGTTATGTTGGTGAAAAAAGATTTGGTAATTGGTTAGAAAATATGGTTGACTGGGCAATATCTAGAAGTAGATATTGGGGAACACCAATACCTCTATGGAAATGTAGCTGTGGTCATCAAGAAATGATTGGTTCTATAGAAGAATTAAAAGAAAAAGCAGTTGAAGATATAAAAGATATAGATTTACATAGACCATATGTAGATAATATTCATATTAAATGTGAAAAATGTGGAAAAGAAATGACTAGAATTCCAGAAGTAATGGATTGCTGGTTCGATAGTGGTGCTATGCCATTTGCTAGTTGTCATTATCCATTTGAAAATAAAGATTTCTTTGAAAAACATTTTCCAGCAGATTTTATATGTGAAGGAATAGATCAAACTAGAGGATGGTTTAATTCACTTTTATTAATATCAGTATTTTTAAAGAAAAAAGCACCATATAAAAATGTTTTAGTTAATGACTTAGTTCTTGCAAAAGATGGAAGTAAAATGCATAAATCAAGAGGAAATGCAGTTAATCCATTTGGAGCGTTAGAAGAATTTGGAGCAGATGCAGTACGTTGGTTCTTCTTATCAGCATCTCCTGTATGGACACCACTTAGATATGATGAAGAAGGTGTAAAAGAAATAAATACTAAGATGTTTTCAACACTTAAGAATACTTATAATTTCTTTAGTATGTATGCAAATATCGATTCTATTAATCCAAGTAGTTATGAAATAAATGATGAAGATTTAGAAGAAATAGATAGATGGATTATTTCTAAATATAATAATTTAATAAAATATATAGAAAGTTCTATGAAGGAATTTGATTTAACAAAAGTTGTTAAGAAGATAACTAATTTTGTTAATGATGATTTATCTAACTGGTATATTAGAAGAAATAGAAAACGTTTCTGGTCTAAAGTAGAAGGAAATGAATTAAGTAAAAAAGTAGTATATAAAACAACTTATAATATTCTTTTAGGATTATCTAAGTTAATAGCACCATTTTCTCCTTTCTTAGCAGAAGAAATATATATGAATTTAACTAATAAAGAATCTGTATTTTTAGATAGTTATCCAGTATGTGAAGATAAATATATAGATTTAAAACTAGAAGAAAAAATGGATTTAGTAAGAGATTTAATTACTTTAGGAAGAGGAGTTAGAGAAAATTCTAAGATTAAGATAAGACAACCTCTTAGAAGAGCAATACTAGATATTTCTAATAAAGAAATTATTGGAGATTTAATAGATTTAATTAAAGAAGAACTAAATATTAAAGAAATAGAGTTCGTATCTGATATGAGTAACTATATGAATATTAGTATTAAACCTAACTTTAAAGAACTAGGACCTAAATTTGGTAAGAATATTAAGTTAGTTAGTGATATCTTAAGTAATTTAGAAGAAAAAGACGTTAAATCTTTAGCTAGTGGAAAAGAAATAGTTATCTCAGTTTTAGGAGATGATTATACTATTAATTCTGATTTAGTAGAAGTTAGAGTAGATGTAAAAGAAAATTATAATGCAGCAAGAATATATGATACATATATAATAATAGATACTAATATTACTAAAGAATTAGAAGAAGAAGGAATAGCTAGAGAAATAATTAGTAAGATTCAAAATATAAGAAAAACTCAAGACTTTAATGTAGTAGATAGAATAGTAGTTAACTATAATACAAATGAAGAATTAGTTAAAGAAGCTATATCTTCATACGAAGATGTTATAAAAAGAGAAACTTTATCTGATGAAGTAAACTTAACTGATTATAATGAAAATAACTATGATATAAATGGTTATGAACTATACATCGAAGTATTAAAAAAATAAAAAAACTTGAAATATTAATTTAAATAATATATTATTTATTTAGAATAGTAGAGGTGAAAATATGTCAGATACAGTATTAATAGATAATAGAGAAAATTCAGAAGCAATAGCAAAAAATATTAATGGATTATCAGAAAAAATTGATGAAAATTTTACTAAAGCATCAAATTTGTTCTTAAATGGAGATCCAAGTGAATGGGCTGGAAAAGATGCAGATTCATATAAGCAAAAACTACAAGACTTAAAGGTAAAAGTAACTTCAAGTATAGAGGATGTTAAAAATCTTTCTACTCAAATAGAAAGAACTTCAAGCCAAATACATGAGCAAGATACTCAAAATGAAGGTACAGCAAAAAATCTTTAAGAAGATTATAAATAATATTTATAATCTTTTTTTTATTCTTTAAATGTGGTTAAATATACATAAAGGTGAAGTTATGTATATTTTAAATCCAAAAGATAAATTTACAATAATTAATAAATCTAACTCTACTGATTATGATAAGAAAATATTAACTGACTTATATCAACCAATTATAGGATCGTTATCTATACTTATTTATATGACTTTATTTAATCAAGTAAAAGCAGATACTTTATTAAGTAAAGAATTAGATCATGAATCCTTACTTAGGATACTTGGTATTAATATTGATTTATTTAGGATAAATAAAGAAAAATTAGAAGGAATAGGTTTAATTAAGACCTATAAAAAATCAAGTGAATTTATTTATGTTTTATATAAACCACTTGATGCATTTAGTTTTTTTAATAATTTGTTATTAAATACACTTTTATATAATAATCTAGGAAATAAGCTTTATAAAAATATTTTAAAAGAATATAAAGATATAAAGATAGATTTAAGTGAATATAGTGATGTTACTAAAAGTTTTGATCAAGTATTTAAAACAACATCATTATTAACATTAAATAATTCTAATGTTATTAATTATGAATCTGCTAAGATGAAGATGGCTAGTGTAATAGATTTTGATTTTGTTTTAGAAGGATTACCTAATATATCGGAAAGTTTAAAAGAAGATTTGAATAATATAGCATTTTTATATAATTTAAAAGATTCAGAATTAAGAGATTTAGTTTTATTCTCGGTAAATACTAAAAATACAGTAGATTTAGACATTTTAATAAATAGAGCAAGAGATTTATATGTCTTTGAAAATTCATCTTTACCAACTTTAAAATATATAAGAATGAAAACAACTGATGAGAATGAAAGTAAAAAAGATAAACTTATTAGAACTTTTGAGAACACATCACCATTTGTATATTTAAAAAGTAAATATAAGTCCGGTAGTCCTACTAAGGTAGAGATGAAGATAATAGAGGATTTACTTTTAAAAAGTAAGATGGAACCAGAAGTTATAAACGTATTAATTTCGTATGTATTAAAAGTTAATAATCAAAAGTTTACTAAAAACTATGTTGATACTATAGCAAGTCAGTGGTTAAGACTTGGGATAAAAACAGCAGAAGCAGCAATGAAACACTGTACAGAATTTAAAAATACAACTAATAAAAAAGTAAAAGTAACTAGTAGTAAAAAACAAATGGAAATATTACCAGAGTGGTTTGATCAGAAGCAAGAAAAAGAACTGTCGAATGATGAATCATTAAAAGATTTGTTAAATAGTATAAATTAAGGAGAAAATTATGTTAGATATAAAATTTATAAGAGAAAATAAAGAATTAGTAAAAGAAAATATAAAGAAAAAATTTCAAGATGAAAAATTACCTCTAGTTGATGAAGTAATAGATTTAGATATAAAAATAAGAGATTTAAAACAAAAAGGAGATAACTTAAGACAAGAAAGAAATAATATATCTAGTAAAATAGGTTTACTTGTAAAAGAAGGAAAAAAAGAAGAGATAGAAAATAATAAAAATAAAGTTAGTGAAATTAATAAGACTCTTATAGATATAGAAAAAGAGGAAGAAGAACTAAGTAAAGTATTAAAAAATAATATGTTAGTTATTCCTCAAATTATGGATAAGACTGTACCTATTGGAAAAGATGATAGTCAAAATGTTGAAGTAGAAAGATTTGGAGAAGCATTTACAAGAGATTATGAAATACCATATCATGCAGATATTTGTGAAAGCTTAGCAGGACTTGATAAAGAATCTGCTGGAAGAACTAGTGGTAATGGATTTTATTATTTAGTAGGTGATATAGCAAGACTTCACGAAGCTACAATAGCATATGCAAGAGATTTTATGATTAATAAAGGATTTACATACTGTATTCCACCATTTATGATTCATAGTGATGTAGTAACAGGAGTTATGTCATTTCCTGAAATGGAAGCAATGATGTATAAAATAGAAAATGAAGATTTGTATTTAATAGGTACATCAGAACACTCTATGATAGGTAAATTTCAAGGACAAATAATAGATGAAACAAAATTACCTATAGCTATGACTTCATATTCTCCATGTTTTAGAAAAGAAGTAGGAGCTCATGGTATAGAAGAAAGAGGACTTTATAGAGTTCATCAATTTGAAAAACAAGAGATGATAGTACTTTGTAAGCCAGAAGATGCTATGACTTGGTATAACAAAATGTGGAGTTATACAGTAGAATTCTTCAGAAGTATGGATTTATCAGTTAGAACTTTAGAATGTTGTAGTGGGGATTTAGCAGACTTAAAAGTTAAATCATGTGATGTTGAAGCATGGAGTCCAAGACAACAAAAATACTTTGAAGTTGGAAGTTGTTCTACATTAGGAGATGCACAAGCTAGAAGACTTGGTATAAGAATGAAGACTGAAAAAGGTAATGAATATGTTGCAACTTTAAATAATACAGTAATAGCAAGTCCTAGATCACTTATTGCAATACTTGAACAAAATTATCAAGAAGATGGAAGTGTTAATATACCAAAAGTATTACAACCATATATGGGTGGTTTAGAAGTTATAAGACCAAAAGAAGATAAGTAAAATATAGAATTTTTAATTCTATATTTTTTTTAAACTTTATAATTTAGTGAAAAAATGATATATAATATTATAGAAAGAAAGATATAATGAAATTAAATATAGAAGAATTTAGAAAGAAAAAAATAGAAATTATAAACTTAAAAAATGAACTTGATAAAATTGATGTTGAAATTTTTAAGAAGAATTTCCTTGTTTTTTATTACGGTTTAGAAAGAGAATTATTCTCGTATGATTTAAGTGATATTCCCTCTAGTGAATGGGAAGGTATAACTATATTAGCTGATGAAAATAATGTAATGGATTTATCAAAAACAAAAGCAAACGTGAATATAGACCAATTTAAAAATTTTAAATATGTAAAGTTAAGTGGATTAGATATTGTAAAGAATATTAGAAAGAAAATAATTGATGGTAATCTTCCTTTAGATATTAATATATACAATGAGGAATTTATTGATGAAAATAAAGATTTGTTTTTAATAGATGTAGAAATTCCAAAAGATGTGAAAAAAAATTTTTTTAGAAGAACTTTAAGTATAAAAGAATTTATAGAATACGAAGAAATATTTAATAGATTTCCAATAGATAATTTTTTAAATTTAGAACTAGAAATATCTCAAAATATTAAAGAAAATTATCCTTTAGGAGAATATCAAAAGATTATATTAAAATATAAAGATTTTTTTTATAAATTAAGTAGCATAAGAGATTTAATAACTTTTAATTATTATTTTATTCCAGAAGCGAATTTAGAAGAGTCTTTTATAAAAGCAGCTAAAAAATATATAATAAATTACCGTTGGGTTGATGATACATTAAAAATGCCAGAATGGGCTAAATCTTTAAATTTTGATATTGTTGAAAATTTAACAAATGTAGAAGAGCTTTTTAATTATAACTATAATACATTTTTAAAAAATTTATCTAGAGAAAAAATAATACAATATTTTACTCCTGAATACTTAAGAAAATTAGAAGAAGAAACTAATCTTTTTAGTAAAAGTAATTTTGAAATATTTAATATAATAGAAAAGTATATATTAGAGTCGAAACTTGAAATTAATTATAGTAAACCTATAAAAAATTATGAAGAATTTGAAAAAAAATTTCTTTTATATCTTGAAATTAATAGAAAATTAGGAAATTTTTATGAAATTATAGATTATAATTTAGTAACTAAAGCTTTACATAAAAAATATCCGGAACTTTTTCTTGATCAAGAAATACCATTAGAATTAAAGGAACTTTTTAACTCTGGTAATCTTAATGTAAAAAGTTTATATTTCAAAGATGAATATATAAAATATTTAAAGGATAAAAATTTAATAGAACTTTTAAAGTTAAGACCATTTTTATTACTATCTGAAGGAGAATATTTTTCTTCGTATAATAAAAGTTTTTTTGAAAAATATATTGAATTATATGGTAATGAAAATTTTTTAAAATTATGTACTGAATATGGTCCATTTGTTTCTTATATTGGAGTACTTAATCAATTAGAAATAGATGATAATAAAGAAGTAGTTGATAAAAGAATAATGGAAGCAATATATAATGTTATTCTTTCTGGTAGAACTTATTTTGATTCTTTTCATTATAAAAAATTAGAAAAAAATAAAAATTTTTTTAATAAATATAAAGATTTGTTTGTAGATTTTAAAGAAATTTTAAATTTAACTAATGAAGAAAATGAAATGTTAAAAAATCTTTGTTATGAAGGTTTATTAAAACCTGAATACATAAGAGATTATCCTAAATTAAAAGAATATTTAAAAGATAAAAGATTATTTTTGTTTTTTCAAAAAGATATAAATTCAAGTAATTTAATAATTGAATTAGGTAAAGACAAATTTTTATCTTTGGCAGAAAAGTTTGGTAAATATATAGATGCTGTAACTATTCAAGATATTAAAAATTTAAATAATACAAGTAATTTGGAAGAAGATATAAAAAATATTATCATTAAAAAATGTTTATCTGGTGAGTATATATATGAAGAAAATGTACCATTCTTTTTAAAAGAAAATGCTAAAGATTTGTTTTTAAGAGAAGATGCTCCAGAAGAATTAAAAAAATATTTTTATGCAAACGAAGGAAAATATTTAGATTTTAAGATTTTAAAAGAAAATTTTAATGAGTGGAAAGAATATTTAACAAAAGAACAAATTAAATTAGCAATTTTAAAAAATCCTGCTACTAGAAATCAAATAAAAGAATATTTAGAAAAATTTGGTTTAGAAAAAGCTTTAAGATTAGCACTTAAAAATCCAGATAATGTTAATTATATGATTGAACACTCCTATATAAATATTTTGGATTTATGGTATTCTAAAACAGGAGAGACTTTTGTTCCAAATAAGACAATAATGCTTAATTTTCCTGAAGAAGATATTGATAAATTTTTAATTTCTGGTAAATATTGGTCTACACTTATGAGGTTAGAATATTATTCTTTAACTCAAAATAAAACAATATCTTTGATAAAGCTATCTTATTTATTTGGGATATTTGATCAAGACAAAAAAGGCTTTGATAATTTATATGCTATACTTACGTCTATACCTAAAATTATTTATAATGATCAAAAAGAAATAGTAGAAAAAATAAAAAATGATGTAAACAACTTGTTTCGTGAAGAATTAGAAAAAACTTTAACTAAAGATAAAATAGAGTTTGTAGATGGTAATTTGTTTGATTTTTTTTATAAAAAAGATGACTTAGATAATTATAAAGTAAAAATTAATTTTGATTTATGTCCTAACACTGGAAAATTATTTAGAAAAATTATTCAAAAATATAATGAACTTCCAATACTAACTCCTGATAAAGTAGAAAAAATCTTTTTTGATTTTCCATATAAAAATGATGAAAAATTTAGAGAATTTTTTATAAAAAATTTAGATTCTATTTTAAGAAATCACAACGAAAATAGTGCTTTAATTAGTGATGTTGCTAAAAATTTTGAAAAAATAAGAATAATAAATAGTAATAGAAAGTTAACCTTAAATAGAGCTATTTCTTATATATCTAGTGCAAATTATGAAAATATTAATTATGGAAATGAAGCTTTAGCTAGAACATCTTTGTTAGCTGGATATAAAGATGAAGACTTTGAAATTTTACAAAGAATTTATAATATAGGTAAAACTAGATGCTTGAGTAGTATCCCTAGAATAGAAAACAAATATAATGGTTATAGTTATGAAATGTTAAGGTTAGATGATCCGACTCACTTGACGATAGGAGAATTTACTACTTGTTGTCAAAAACTATCAAATGCAGGAGAAACTTGTATGGAACATAGTATGCTAGATAAAAATGGAAGAGTTTTTGTAGTTAAAGATAAAGTTGGTAATGTAGTTGCTCAAAGTTGGGTATGGAGAAACGGTGATACATTATGTTTTGATAACATAGAAGTTCCTAATTTACTAATTAAAAATATGCGTAGTGAAGGAAAAAATTTAAATGAATTTTCTTCTAATATATTAAAAATATATAAAAAAGCAGGAGAAGAATTAATTAAAATAGATAGTGAAACTTATAAATCTTTATTAGAATTAGGAAAAATAACAAAAGAAGAATATGAAATTTTAAGGCTTAAAAGGACAACTTTTGGTTTAGGTTGCAACGATATTATTAAAGAATTAAAAGAAAATTTAGATGTAGTCAAACCAGAAGAAACTTTACAACCATTTGAATATACTCCTGTTTTTACAAAGAAAGATATATATTTGTCTGATTCTATGATTCAATTTGTTTTATCAGGAGAAGAAGAAGTGTCAAAAGAACATAATAGAGAAAATTTATATGTATATAACGACCAATATATTGAATATACTGATAGTAACTTCAATAGTTTTGATACATATAAAGCATTAGAAAAAATAACTAAAGAAGAAACTACAAACATTTCAGAAGGTAGTAATTTTATTATAAATTTGGGGCTAAAAAATAATTTGGATCCACAAAAGACAAGAATTGTAATGAATTCTAATTTTGCTATTCTTTATGAAAAGGATGAAGATAAAATTAAGATAGCAGATTTATTATTTAACACAAAAATAGAAAATCATGAGCAAGTTATAGATATAGAAGATGAAGTTGCATTACAAATTAATCTTGCTTTAAAACAGATTTCAGAAGATAAAAGAGTAGAATTATTAAATTTAGATGAAAATCAAAAAGATATGTATGAAAAAGCATTAAAAGCAGAAATTAATATAAGAAAAAAATAACTATTGTTTACTAAGTTATAATTTTGTATACTTAAAATAAGGAGGAAAAAACAATGTCAGATTATTATACAAATAGTGCAGATATATCTCCAGAAGCATTAGGAATATTTGCAGGAATATTTATGTTCGTTATGTTTATTGTATTAATTTTTTACTTAATTAACATAATATTTCAATGGAAGGTATTTGTAAAAGCTGGAAAACCAGGATGGGCTGCATTAATTCCAATTTATAATATTATTGTTATGTTTGAAATATCAGGACTTCCAGCTTGGAATGTAGTATTATTATTTGTACCATTATTAAATGTGTATATATTAGTAAAATCATATATTAATCTTTCTAAGAACTTTGGAAAACCTGGTGTGTTTGCTTTAGGTTTAATATTTGTACCAATTGTTTTCTGGGGAATATTAGCATTTGATAGTTCCGTTTACGTTCCAATTATGACACCAGAAAACAGTGATTTTGCTTAATAAAAAAAGATAGAATTTTCTATCTTTTTATTTTTTTATGTTATACTTTTAGTATATGAAGAAAAGAATAATAAATTTATTTTTAGTTTTGGGAATCATGCTAATAACAGCTTCTTTTTTATTCAGTAAAACTAATCAAATTAAGTTAAAAAAAGTTAAAACTAGTAATAATTATCAGTTTTCTATAAATGAAAAATACGAAAAAAATGATAAAACTAAAGTTAATGATTTATCTGATATGGTTTATTTTGATAAAGAAAATTTTAAAATAATTACAGTTTTTGTAGATAGTAAAAGCACTTATAAAAATGATTTTAATTTTTATAAAAAATATAAATTGGAAGACAATTCAAAAGATAAAGAGAATTTAGTAGTAAAAGAAGGTAAAAATTCTTACACTTTTACATTTACAAAAAATAATAAAACCTATTATATGAAGTGTTATTTGTTTGATGATAATGATACTTTTATGGAAGTTTTGATGTGGTCTTATAATGAAGAAGACTTGCAAGAATTTGATAAAATTATAGAAAGTAGGAAAAAACTATGAAAATCTTAAATAAAATAGTAATGTTTATATTTATTGTTGTGTTTGTTTTATTAAGTAATTTATATATTTTTAAATTAGTGAACAATAACGAAAACATAAGAAAAAATGTAGAAAAAATAGAATATGCTAAAAATAATAAAAATTTTGTTTATGAATTTTTTAAAGAACTTGGTGAATATGAAGTAGTAAATATTGATAAAAAAATAGATGAATTTTTAATTGATGCTATCAATAATAAAGATGCTATTATAGATAGAGAATATTTAAAAGATAAATTAAAATTAGAAAAAGTTGATAAATATTTTTATGAACAAACCGAAGTAGAAAAAAAGATATTAAAACAAATAAAAAGATATAAAGTTGGTTTGTTTAAAGAAATATATAAGATAGATTTAAAAGAAATATTTATTGTAATAGTAGTAATGCTTATATTTATGTTTATTATGTTTATGTTAATGAATAGATCAGTATCTAAAACTTTTTCTAATATTGCAATTGTATTTTTTGTTATTTTTCTTTTAAATTTAATAGTTACATTTGTTCCAAAATATATAGCGTTTGTTGGTAATATATGGGCAAGTTATTTAAATAATTTACTTTTTATGTATTCAGAATATATGAAAGAATTAACTTTATATATATTAATATCTTTAATTTTTATAATGCTTTTATTAGTAGTTTTATACTTTATAAATTTATATAGAATTAAGAAAAAAGGAATAGTAACAGAAGATAATTTTTTAGATAAGTATGAAGAAAAACTTCCTGTAAATATAGATGAAAATCTAGAAGAGCCAAAAGAGGAAATTAAAGAAGAAAAAGAAATAAAAAAAGTAGTTAAAAAGACAAATAAGAAAAATAAAAATACTAAAAAGAATAAGGAGAAAGAATGAAAGCAGAATATTATGTGGTTTTATTAATACTTATAATTATATTATTTACAGTATTAAAAATTAATAAATCAGATTTTAGTTTAAATATGAATAAACTATTAGAATATCTTGGTGGTAAAGACAATATAATAGATACGAGTTACAATATGTCTAGATTTATAGTTACTTTAAAAGATATATCTATAGTAAATAAAGAAGGAATACAAAAGTTAGGTGCTAAAGGGATAGTAGAAATAGATAATAAATTGAAAATTGTTTTAGGTAGAGATTCAAAAGAATTAAAAAAATTCATAGATGATATTAAATGAAAATAGTTATTAGTTTATTGCCAGTACTTTTACTTACTTATTATATTTATAAAAAAGATAAACATAAAGAATCTTTATATATGATAATATTCTTAATTTTGGGTGGAATATTTAGTGCAATATTTTCATATGCATTAAGTGAATTTACCAAAAATATAGTAGTAGATAATTTAGTTTTTAAGAATATAGTTTTTATTGGATTTAAAGAAGAATTTATTAAATTTATAGTATTATTTTTAATATGTTTTAATGCATTAGAGTTTGATGAAATATATGATTCTATAGTTTATTCTACGTTTTTATCTTTAGGTTTTATTTTTATAGAAAACATAATATATATAAATACTTTAAATATTAATTTTATAGATATTGTTTTAAGATCTATTATGTCTTGTGGAGTTCATTTTGCTTTAGGAGTTACAATGGGATACTTTATAGGATACGCTAAAGATAATCAAATAAATTATAAATATTTTAGTTCTGTTACTAATATCTTTTTAGCTTTTTTAATACCTAGTATTTTACATGGAATATATGATTTACTTATTTCTTTAAGTATAAAATATAATAATATAAGTTATTTTGTTCCTTGTTATGTTATGATTGTGTTTATTGTTTCTTATTTTATGTTTAATAAATATTTAAGTCTTAGAAACAATAATTTTGTATCATTTACTAACTAGGAGTATAATTTTGAATAGGTGATTTGATGAAAAAGAAAATATTAATTATAAGTTTCATAATCGTTTTTGTTATAACAATATTTAGTGTTTTTTATTTCCTTTTTTTTAGAAGAAAAAATGCTTTTGAAAAACTTGATTTAACTAAAGTAGACAATTTGATGTTTGTAGCTCATCCAGATGATGAAATGCTGTGGGGTGGAAGAGAACTTATTAAAAACAAATATCTTGTAGTATGTATTACTTGTGGAACAAACAAAAGAAGAGTAAAAGAATTTAAAAAAGTAATGAAACAAGTAGATGATCAATATTTAATGTTAGGTTATCCAGATAAGATTATGAATATGAGAAGTAATTGGAAAAACGAATATGCTTCTATAAAACAAGATGTAGAAAGAATCTATAATCTAAAAAATTGGAAAAAGGTAGTAGTGCATAATCCGATGGGAGAATATGGACATATGCATCATAAAATGACTAGTAAAATTGTTACAGAAGTAGTTGATCATAAAAAACTTTATTATTTTAATATGTATAAAAGAAAATCTATTATAGATTATAACGATCCTATGCCAAAAGAAGACTTGGAAGAGAAGAAAAAAATATTATCGATTTATAAATCACAAGGATTTATAAAGAAAATGTTTTATCATATGATAGCTTTTGAAAAGCTAATAACTTATGAAGATTGGATAAAAAATGAGCAATTTAAACAAAAAAGATAAGTTTAATATAGCTATAATTATTATAGCTTTTTTAATTTTTACAATAATAATAACTAGATTTACTAACTATTATGGATCTTTACTTGATTGGGAAGCTCAACATATAGCTATACCAAATACTTTTAGAACATTATTTTATCAAAATTTAGAATTTTTACCTGATTTTGTTTTAAATATAGGAGCAGGTCAAAATATTTATTATTTATCATATTATGGGCTTTTAAATCCATATATTTTAATTTCTTATCTTTTTCCATTTATAAAAATGGTGGATTTTATATCTCTAATTGGAATATTAATACCCATATCTTCAACTATTTTGATATATATATGGTTAAGAAAAAGATATGATGAAAAGATAAGTTTTATGTCTAGTATTTTGTTTATGTTTTCAATGTCTTTATCTTTTCATTCACATAGACATATTATGTTTATTAATTATATGCCTTTTTTGTTAATGGGTCTTTTTGCTATAGATGAAAAGTATGATAAGAAAAAAAGTTCTTTATTAGTATTATCAATATTTTTAATAGCGATAACTAGTTTTTATTATTCTATATCAGCATATATAGTTTTAATATTTTATTATATTTTCAAATATATAGAAGATAATAAAAAAATAGTTATAAAAGATTTATTTATAAGACTTATAAAATTATCTTTAAATTTTATACATGGAATTCTTTTTAGTGCAATTGTATTACTTCCAACTGCAGCTGTAATAATAAACGGAAGAGAAAAAACTACTTTAGCAATAAAATTTTTAGATACTTTAATTCCTAAATTTAATGCCTTATATTTTTTATATTCTCCTTATGGAATAGGTTTAACTGTAATTGCGATAGTAGCTATACTTTATGCTTTAATATCAAAAGATTTAAAATACAAGTTTTTATCAATAATATTATTTTTAATATTACTTTTCCCGGTATTTAATTATATATTAAATGCTACTATGTATATTGATGCTAAAATTTTAATACCATTTTTACCACTTGTTATAGTTTTAATAGCTAATTTTATAAAAAACGTAACTGATAATTTAATAACTAACAATGAATTTATTTTTATAATAGCAATTACTAATTTATGTATAATGAGTTCTATTATATATATATATATTGATTTAATGATTTTAATTATAATTTTATTTTTATATAAGAAATTTAATAAGAAATTTATATTATATTTTATAATGTTATTTGCAATAATTATATCGATAATATTTTCTTTAAATGATCCGTTGTTAAACAAAAAAGAATATGATAGAGATTATAAAACTTTAAAAAATATAGTTAATTATATAAGAAAAAAAGATAGCGATTTATATAGAATTGCAATAGATTATAAAAATGAAGGATTTATAAATCAAATATTTGATAATTCGTCTGTTTATACATCTACAATATATTCTTCATTAAATAATAAAAATTATAGTAATTTTTATTATGAAGAGTTATTAAATAATATAAAACATAGAAATAGAGTAATCACTACAACTACAACTTCCGATTATTATTTAAATAGTTTATCTAATAAATATGTAGTTAGTAAAAAAAATTTAATTAATAAAAAGTTAATAAAAAAAATAGATTCATATAATATTTATTTAAATGAAGATAGTAAATATATGTTTTATCTTAGTGATAAGTTAATAAGTGAAGAAAATTATGATAAATTAAAATATTATGAAAAGCCATTAGCATTAATGAATTATGATGTAGTAAATAAATCAAATGATAATGTTAATTTTAATATAGAAAAAATAGAAAATATTAATTTAATAAAAATTGGTGAATATCAAATAGACAAAATTTTAAAATATAGTATAGATTTAAAAGAAGTTAAAAATTTATTTATTAGGATAAATATGTATGATTCCCCTTCGTGTAAAATTGGAGATAATTATATAGATATTAATAATATTAGAAATAAATTAACTTGTAAAACTTGGAAATATCATAATAAAAATTATAGTTTTGATTATTTTGTCACTTCAGATAAATTAAATTTAAAACTTAAAAATAGTAAATATTATATAAAAGATTTTGAAATTTATGAAATTAAAAATTTTTCAATCGATAAAAAAGAAAAAGTAAATATAGCATATAAAAATTCTATATTTTATGGAGAAGTTAATTCTGATAAAGAAAAATACTTTATAACTACTATTCCTTATGATAAAGGTTTTAAAGTATTAATAGATGGTAAAGAAGTAAAAATAGAAAAGGTAAATAAGGGATTTGTTGGATTTAAAGTTTTAAAAGGAAAACACAAAGTTATAATTAAATTTAATGCTCCTTTAAAAAAAGAAGCGTTAATAATAACTTTAGTATCTTTATTTGTATATATATTTTTAATATGGAAGGATCAAAATAATGAGAAGTTACTTGGAAGTGAACTTAAACAATATAAGAAAAAATTTACAAGAAATAAGAAGAATAACTAAGTCCAAAATTATGCCAGTTATAAAAAATGATGCATATAGTTTAGGATCAGTTAAAATAGCTCAAACTTTAGAAAAAGAAGGGATAGATTTTTTTGCTGTTTGTACTATAAAAGAAGCATTGTTACTTAGAGAAAATAATATTAAGTCTAATATATTGCTTTTTTCTAAAGTATTTGATGATGAATATTATTTGTTAAAAAATAACAATATCACATTAACTGCATATTCATTAGAAGAATTAGAAGAACTTAATAATTATTTAATTAAAGAAAATTTTTCTATAAATGCTCATTTAAAAATAGATACAGGTATGACTAGACTTGGATTTCTTTATTCTGAAAATGAAAAAGAAATTGATGATATATTAAGAGCATTTAAGTTTTCTAATATAAAGATAACAGGAATATATTCACATTTATCTTCAGCTGAAGAAGAAGATAGTAAATATAGTAATATGCAAATAAAACTTTTTAATGAAGTATTATCTTTATTAAAACAAAAAAATATAAATTATGGTTTTACACATTTGTTTGCAAGTCATGCCGCACTAAATTATCCTGGTGAATATGATTATATTAGACCTGGTATGATTTTATATGGAATAACAGTAAGAGAAGATCTTAAAAATTTAAGTGATATAAAATTATATCCAGCAGTTAAGTTTTTTAGTAGAGTAATTTCTGTGAAAACTGTAAAAGAAAATACGCCTGTTTCATATTCTAGACTTTATATTACCGATAAAAAAACAGAAGTAGCAGTTGTTTCAGTAGGTTTTGCTGATGGATATCAAAGAAACTTATCAAATGATTTTTATGTATATATTAATAATCAAAAATGCAATATTTTAGGTAGAATATGTATGGATCATATGATGGTTGATGTAACGAATAAAAATGTTAAAGTAGGTGACATTGTAGAACTATTTGGAGACAATATAAAAATAGATGAAATATCTAAAAAACTTAATACTATTAATGGCGATATATTGTGTGGTATTAAAAAAAGAGTGGAAATTAAATATGTAGAAAATTAATAAAAATAATGATATATTTTTATTAGGAGTTATTATGAAACGAAAATTATCTGTAATTGTTCCTTGTTATAATGAAGAGAAAAATATAGTTAAATTTTATAACAAGATTTTAGAAGATTTAAAAGATATAGACTTAGAATTAATCTTTATAAATGATGGATCAAAAGATAAAACACAAGTAGAAGTAGATAAACTATTAAAAAATAAAGATTTTAAAATTAAATGTATTAATTTTTCGAGAAATTTTGGTAAAGAAAGTGCTATGTTAGCAGGGTTAGAAAACGTTAGAAAAGATGCTGATTACATATCTATAATTGATGCTGATTTACAACAAAATCCTAAATATTTATTAAAAATGTATAAATATTTAAATGAAAATCCAGAAATTGATGAAGTAGCATGTTATCAAAAGAAAAGAAAAGAAGGTATTTTATCTATATTTAAAAAGACTTTTTATAAGATTATTAACAGTTTTAGTGAAGTTGAATTTAAAAATGGCGTAAGTGATTTTAGAATGTTTAGGAGACCTGTACTAGAAGCTATTATTTCTATTAAAGAACATAATAGGTTTTCTAAGGGAATATTTTCTTATGTAGGATTTAATATCTATTACATGCCTTATGAAGTAGAAAAAAGAGAAGAAGGAAAAACATCATGGAATTTCTTTAGTTTATTTTCTTATGCTTTATTAGGATTTAAAAACTTTACTAATATATTTTTAAATATTATAAAAATTATATCATTATTCTTATTTTTATCATCTATTATATTTTTAGTAGTTAGGATAAAGTTAGGAATAGATAAAATAGATATTTTAATATTTTTAATATTAAGTATGACTTCTATTAATATATTTGTATTATCATTAATTATGAGTTATATAAAATTGATCGATACAGACACTAAAAATAGACCACAATATATAATTAGGAGAATTAATACTAATGATTAAAAATTGTTTAAATTTATATAAAAAATATGAAGAAATAATAAATTATATAGTAGTAGGGGGAGTGACTACTATTATATCTATATTATCTTATTATTTATTTAGGATTATATTAAGTTCTAATACAAATTTAAACGTGCAAATATCTACTGTTTTTTCATGGATAGTAGCAGTAACATTTGCATATTTTGCTAATAGAATATTTGTTTTTAAATCTAATAATTCTAGAAAAACTGAAGCAGTAAAATTTGTAACTTCAAGAATTATGTCATTATTAATTGAAATGTTAGTAATGTTTATATTGACAAGTGTTGTAAAAATAAATGATAAAGTTGCTAAAGTATTAGTACAATTTATAATTGTAATTTTAAATTATTTATTTTCAAAAATATTTGTTTTTAAAAAATAAGAGGATAAAATGGAAAATAACTTTGATGATATAAAAAATTTAGAAAAAAAAGTTTTAACAAAGGAAGAAAAAGAAGAAGCATTAAATAAAGTTAGATTTTTAATACTTTTCGTGAGTTTTTTTATCTTTCTTTTTGTTTTAACTTTTTTATATATTAACGGTTTTATATTCAAAAAGAAGAGTCTTAATAAAAATGTAGAAACAATTGAAAAAATAGAAAAAAATACTCTTTATTCGTTAAATGAAACTAATTTAACGAACAATAAAGAAGCATTATCTTTAGTTAATGATTATCATTTTGATTTTTTGTATGAAGAAGAATATAAAAATTCAAGAATTTTTGAAGCAAAAGAATTGTATCTTAAAAATATGAGTGAGTCTGATAAGATGGTTATATTAAATGTAAGTAATTTTTTTAAGACTTATTTAAAAAATAATTTTTTATATGACTGTAATAAAAAAATAGTAGATAAAGAAAATTTAGAAAAACAATTTGAAGAAGAGTATAAAACGAAAATAAAAGTAACTGCTTTTGTTACAAAAATATCTTTTGATAATAATAGAGTTTTAGAATATAAAAATAATATTTTATCTTGTGTTGAGTTAAAAAATCCAAAGGTACTTAGTAATAAACTTTATCATATAGAAAAAAATAAAAATATAATTAAATATTATTATAAAAAATATATAAATGGTAAAGATATAAATAGTAATTTTGTCTTAGTATTTAAATATAATGAAAAAGAAAACAAATATTTTTTAGAAAAAATTGAAAATTCATGAAATATTTGCTTTTTTTTAAAAAATAAGTATAATAATATAACAAGTTTGGGGGTTTAATATGATATTTTATATATGTTTTATAATTTCTATATTTATATTAGATTTAATTTTAGGTAATTATATAAGAGAAGAAGAAACTGATAATTCTGCTTTACTTCAATTAGTAAAATCTTTATTTGTATTTACATTAATAACAGTTTTAGCTTATTTCTTTATTAAGAGTGATTTTTTATATTCTATATTACAAGAAAAATATCCTTTACAAAAAGCAAATAATATAAGACTTATGTTTTATGTATTATATTTAATACTTTATACTCTTAATTTATATTCTTTATTTGAAGTTAGTATAGATAGTTATACAACTTATCTAGTTAAAAATAATAGTCCTAAGAAATATTTAGTAATAATATCTACTTTTATAGCTGTAGTATTAGCACAAGTTTTTTTACTTTCAGATACAACTAGATACTCTAATGTTTTAGGTACTAATAATTGGTTCTTTTTTATAATTATGTTTATTATAACTATAATTTATCCAGTTTTAGTTGGTATTAAAATTTATAGATATGTAACACATCATGATTATATAGTTAAAGAAACTAACAGAAAAAGCAATAACGATGATGAAGATGAAGTAATAGCTAGAAAAGTTGAAATTATAGAAACACCAGTTAAAAAAGAAAAAGAACATGAAAAAGATTATTATGAAGATGAGTTTTTAAACGATTTTGATGACGATAATTTTTAATATTGAAAGAATTAGATAGATTATTCAAAATAAGATATGATTTGATATCAAACATAAATAGTAAAGAAATAAATAACTTAAGGTATTTTGCTGTTATGGAACAAGATTATAAAAAAATATTGTTTTATAATAGAAAAATTGATAGATTAACAGAAAACATTTTATTATTAAATGAAATAAATCAGAAAATAAAAGAAGCAAGAATAGAATATAACAATTATTTAATAAAAAACAATAAAAAAGATTTTTATAGATAAAGTCTTTTTTTTGTATTATAATCCTAATAGGAGAATAAGATGAATAAGATCTTTTTTTGTGATATCGACGATACATTAATAGGACAAAAGAAAATAATTTCAAAAAAGAATCTTTTAAGTATTAATAAATGGATAGAAGATAATAATATTTTTGTTTTAGCAACAGGAAGAGGTATAGTTGCAATAGAAAATTTTATTAAAAACTATGATTTTGCAAAGTATTATATAGCTTGTAATGGTGCTATTATTTTAGATAAAATAAATAATAAATTGTTACATAATGATTATATTTCAAAAGATATAGTTAAATTGTTATATGATTATGGAGTAAAAAATAATATTTTAGTTTATATTCATTCAATGAAAACTACAAAAACGCATATAATAGATGAAGATATTTATGAAGTTACTTATGTAGTTAATGAACCTTTTGAAAAAATAAAGTTGGATAAAATAAGAGAATTTGTATCTTTACATAAAGAAGTACAAATTACACATGATTATTATAATCAATATAAAAAATATCATTTGTTCGATATTAATTTAAAAGGTAATTCTAAAGGTTTAGCTATTAAAAGATTATTAGAATATTTAGAAATTAATAAATTAGATAGCTTTGCAGTAGGTAATGGAAATAACGATATATCTATGAATAATTATGTTAATAAGATGTTTGCAGTAGAAAATGCATGTGAAGAATTAAAAGAGATTGTTTTTAAAACAGTAGCTTCTAGTAATGAAGATGGAGTAAGCGAAGCAATAAATGATATAATGGGAGAAGAAAATGAAAGAAATAGATAAAAAGATAATTAATAATATTAGAGGTCTTTCTATAGATATGATAAACAAAGCTAGTAGTGGACACCCTGGTATAGCACTTGGTGCAGCACCAATACTTTATACTTTGTTTTCTAAATTTTTAAAAATAAATAGAGAAAATCCAAATTGGATTTCAAGAGATAGATTTATATTATCTGCAGGACATGGATCAAGTTTATTATATTCATTACTTTTTTATTTAGGTTATTTGAACTTAGAAGATTTGAAAAACTTTCGTAATTTGAATTCGAAAACTCCAGGACACCCTGAAATAGAAACATTGGGAGTAGAGATGTCTACTGGTCCTCTTGGCCAAGGAATTGCTTCTTCTGTAGGTTTTGCTATAGCTGAAAAATATCTTAGCAATTATTTCAATGATGATGTAATTAATTATAAAACATATTGTTTAGTTGGAGATGGTGATTTAGAAGAAGGTGTAGCACAAGAGGCTATGAGTATAGCTGGAAATTTATCTCTTAATAATTTGATAGTATTATATGATTCTAATGAAATTACACTTGATGGAAGTTTATATAATTCATGTATTGATAATATAGAATTAAAAGTAAAATCTATGAATTGGAATTATATTTTTGTAAAAGACGGCGAAAATATTTTGGAAATAGAAAATGCTATTAAAGAAGCTAAAAGAAGCGATAAGCCAGTACTTATAGAAATAAGAACAGTGATAGGAAAATATTCTTTATTACAAGGAACTCATAAAGTGCATGGAGCTCCTCTTTCTATAGAAGATATAGAGCAATTAAAAGAAAAACTAGAATTAAGAAATCAGGAATTTTCTGTTTCTCAAGAAACAATTGATGAATTTCAAAAAATGGTAGATGAGAAAAATCAATATCTTTATGATAATTGGTTAAAAAAAGTTGATATATTAGATGATAAATTGAAAATTGACTTAGATAATTACATAAATAAAAATTATGATTTGAATTTTGAAGGTCTTAATGGAGAAGATGAAGCTGTAAGAGTAGCTAATAATAAAGTTCTTAATTTAATTGCTAAAGAAAATCCTTTTATAATTGGTGGAAGTGCAGATTTAAGAGAATCTACAAAAGCTTCTATTACTGATAGTGGATATTTTAACAAAGATAATTATAAAAATAGAAATATTGCCTATGGAATAAGAGAACATGCGATGGGAGCAATAAGTAATGGTTTAGCACTATCTGGATTAGTTCCTTTTGCTTCGACTTTCTTATCATTTTCTGATTATTTAAAACCAAGTATTAGATTATCTGCTCTTATGAATCAGTTTGTTATATATATATTTACTCATGATTCAATAACAGTAGGAGAAGATGGACCAACTCATCAACCGGTTGAACAATTAGTAGCTTTAAGAAGTATACCTAACTTAGATGTATATAGACCTAGTGATATGAATGAATTAATTGGTTGTTATAAATCTATGTTTAAAAGAAGAAAAGCTAGTTGTTTAATAGCGAGTAGAAATAAAACTAAATTAAAAAACGAAACTCAAATAAAATTAGTAGAAAAAGGTGGGTATATATTAAAAGAAACCAAAGAAGTTGATTTTGTAATTATATCTTCTGGAGAAGAGTTAGATTTAGCTAGCGATATTTTTGATGATTTAAGTTCTAAAGGATATAACTTAAGGTTAGTATCTATGCCATCTTTAAATATTTTTAAAGAGCAAAGTGAAGAATATCAAAAAGAAATACTAACAGATAAAGAAAAATTTGTTATTGAATTTTCTTCATCTATGTCTTGGACATCACTTACTGAAGAAAAACATATTTTTTCTGTCAATTCTTTTGGAAAAAGTGGAAAAGTTAAAGATATATTAGAGTATTTTAATTTAACTCATGATACAATAGAAAAAGAAATATTGAAAATGTTAAATGAGAGGTAGTATATGAAAACATTAAAAAAAATAATTGTTTTAACAATTTTATTAATTGGATTTACAGCTAAAGCTCTTACTGTAACTGATGGGGCTATAGTTGGAAAAATGATTGTTAATAAAAGACCTACAGTAGTAAATGAACTTATTACAGTAAATTATGTATTTTTATATAAATCTAATAAAAATACAAATATTCAAATAAAACTTGAATATCCAACTGAATATTTATCAGCAAAATATGTTGTATCTCTTCCTGGTAAACCAAATCCAGCTTGTCAATTTACAACATCAGATGTTATAACATGTTATAATGTTGAACATTCAAAAGAACAATTAATAACTGTTATGTATAAAGTTGTTAAGACATTTGATACAGATAAGAAAATTTCAGCATCTATAAAAAGTGATTATGAAAAAGTAAAATTTTCAACATCTAAAACAGATATTATAATTCCAAAAATTAAAGCAAAAGATGGAAGTTTTATTAAAGTATCAGAAAAATATGAAGTAGCAGTAGAAGACAATCAATCTTTAAATTATGAACTAATAAAAGAATATAAAGATAAGAAGTTAACTTTTACATCAAGCGATCCAACTATAGTTACAGTTGATAAAGATGGTATTTTAACTGGGGTAAAAGAAGGGACTGCAAAAGTTACTATTGCTGCAGAAGATGACCAAAAAACTGTTGAAGTAAAAGTAACACCAAAAGAAAAAGAAGAATGTACAGTAAATAAAGTTACAATCACAAAACCAAGTAAATTTATTAGGGTAGGAGAAGTATTTTCTTTAGATGTAAAACCAGATAATACATGTTTTGATAAGAGAAATTTTAAATATGAAAACAGTGATAGCAGTGTAGTATGGGTTGATACTAATGGATATTTAGTAGGTTTAAAATCTGGTAAATCTCATGTTAAAGTCATGTACAATGGAAAAGAACTTGCTAGTTTAGATGTTCAAGTAGGTTTAGAAAAGAAAAAGTCAAACAACTCTGTTTTAATAATATTAGTGTTAATTGTAATAGTTATTGTAATAGTATTATATTTCTTCTTAGGAAAGAAAAAAACAAAATATACAACTTATGAATCAAGCGATGATAAAGACGATTACAGTAGCAATGCTAATACTAGTTCTAAATCAAAAGATGTAGATAATGAAGAAGAATATTTTGATGGAATAGATTTAGACGTATAGGGAGGTTAAATGTTAAAAGATATATTATTAATTCTTTTAGGAATTGGTGTAGGAGCATTAGTTGGTTTCTTGATATCTAAGAAATATATGGAAAAGTATTTGGAAAAAAATCCACCGATTAATGAAGATATGATTAAAATGTTAATGGCTCAAATGGGAAGACCAGTTAATCAAAAGCAAATTAATCAAATGATGAAACAAATGAAAAACAAAAACAAACTAAGTAATTAGTTTGTTTTTGTTTGACATAAAAAACAATATAACTATAAAATTTAAAAACATATAGTTTTAATATTATATAATCATAATATAAGAGGTTATTATGAAAAATAAGCAGTATTTAGTTTTATTAATTGGATTTTTAATGTTAGTGATGTCTTTTTTCCTTTTTAAAAAAAATGATAGTATAACAACTAAAAAATTAAAAGAGTTAAATTATGATGTAACTTATCGGGAAGCTTTTCCAGATAAAAATTTAAGAAGAGGTATAATACTTTGTATTATGCGTAATAAGTGTGGAGAAGATGATTATAATTCTGGAGCATATGAATATGAAAAATATAATGATTCTATCCAAAAATGGCCTTCAACTAGTGAATATTTTAATAAGTATTATCAAACTATAATTTTTAATTCTAATTATGGTCCAACTATATACGATCATCAATTAAATCTAAAAGAAAGAGAAAAAATAAAAAAAGAAGATTTAGAAAAAATAAAGGTTTTGTTGTCTAATGAATTTACTAAAAATGTTAATAGTTTACAAGGAATAGAATATTTAACTAATTTAAAAGCAGTTGTCTTGCATAAAGTTATGCAAGAAGATATAGATTTTTCATATAATAAAAAATTAGAAAAATTATATATAAATGTTGTAACTGATGATGCATATCCTAGACCTATAAAAAATATAAATCTTAATCAAAATATTAAACTAAAAGAATTAGCTATAAAATTAGATAAAAATGATAGCATTTTAGACTATTCAAATTTAATAAACTTAGAAACAATAATATTACAAGAAAGTAAAATTAAAACTATTCTTTTACCAAGTAGTGCTAAAATAGTAGATTTAAGTAATAATAATATAAAAGAGATAAATTTAAAAAATAATTCAAATAATATCGAAAAACTTAATATGCAATCAAATCCAATAACTAATATAAATATAGATAATTTAGTTAAATTAAAATATATTAACCTTAATAATACAAAATTAAAAAATAATATAAATTTTAGTAAAAATATTGATATAGAAGAAGTATATATTGGATCTCAAAGTACAATCAAAATAGAAAGCTTAGATTTTAGCCATAATTTAAAATTAAAAAAATTGACATTAAGTGCAGAATTAAAAAATTTAAATCTAGATAATGTAACAAAATTAGATTTTTTATATTTAATAAATAATTCTATAAATGAACTTGATTTAACAAAAAATCCAAAACTTGGTGAAGCTGGAGGAAGCATAAGTTTAGGTGATAATCATATATCTAATTTAAAAGTGAATTCTAATTTAAGTGGTGGAACATATCAAACTTTAAAATTTAAAATAAAGAAAAATGCTTATCAAAATATACCAATTTATTATAATAATCAAAAAGTAGAGTTAAATAATAATACTAGTTTTATAAAAAAAGATGGTAAGTATTTATTTACAACTTTAGGAACATTTAATGAAAGAGCAGAAAAAACACTAAATAATTTTACATATTCAGCTGGTGTTGTTGTTGAAGTAGAAGCAGGTGAAGAAGCAAGTTTTAATCCTGAAATAGATCAAAAAGATTATATGCCACTTTTAAATGAAGAAATAACAAAAGAAGCGATAAAGAAGATGATTACTAATTTACCAGACAATATAAAAGAATTTGAAATTGTTGATCCAAAACCAACTATATTTAATAGTAATGCTAAACAAAAAATTAGAGTAAGAGTAACATTTAGTGATGATACATTTAAAGAATTTGATGTACCGGTAAATATTTATAAAGTAAATTATATTCCACCAACTGGAAGAATTATTCCAAATCCAGTAGAAGTTATAGAAGAAAAAGCAGTAAATATTTCAATTACTAGAACGTATGAAAAAGAAAATTATATAGATGAAGTTAATTTAATAAAATATGTACAAGATGAGATAATTAATTATCATCATGATAATGTACCTAGTGGAGTAGTATTTAATGGAAATGGATATAATGGAGTAATAAATTATATTTTTACTGGAACAGAAGAAGAACATACATTTGTTATTTCTCATTCGGAAGATACAAAAAGTGGAGGACCTGGTTGGAGTGATAGAATTCAAATAAAATTGTTAAGGGATACAGATGGTGATGGAATACCTGATATTAAAGATGATGATAAGGATGGAGATGGATATTCCAATGCATTAGAAATAGCTAAGGGAAGTGATCCGTATAATAAAAATTCAACACCAGATATGACAAAGAAAAAGCAATTAGATGAACTTGTAAAAGATCTTGAAAAACTAATTAATAATACTAAAGATAATCCATTTAATAATAAAAATAAACTAGATGTAGATAATCTGAAAAATAATATTTTACCTGATAAAGAAAATAAAAAGAATGATATGAAAAATTCATATAATGATAGTACTTCTGATACAGATTTAGAAAATTTAAAACAAAAAGTAGAAAAAGAAATAGATGATTTAAAAAAAGAAATAAATAAATTAAGAGATAAAGCTAATTTTAATGAGTTAGATAAAGAAATATCAAAAGATATAGAAGAAGATATTTATACACCTGAATCAGTTAAGCCATTAAAAGATAAGATAGAAGAAGCAAAAAATATTTCTAGAGATACAGCAACACAAGAAGATGTTGATAATATGACTAAGATTATTAAAAATTTAAAAGATAAATTAGTTATAGATAGAACAAAACTTAAAAATAAGATAGATGAGTTAGAAAAAGCGATAGAAGAAAATAAATGTATAACAGAAGAATGTAAAAAAACATTAGAAGCAGCAAAAGAATTATATACTAAAACAAATATAACTAAAGAAGAAATGTTAGATATGATAAAAAGAATAGATTTATTATTAAATAAAAAAATTATATTTGAAAATCCTAAGACAGGTATTTTATCATATACTTTAGTAATAATATTTATAATTTTAATTAGTGTATTTTTAATAAAACAAAAGAAAAATTATATAAGATAAAGTTTTTGCTTTATCTTTTTTATTTTTAAATTTTATAATATATAGTATAATTACTATAGGAGAGAGTATGAGAAGACTATTTACTTCAATAGAATTGAGTTCTAAATATATAAAATTAATTATATTAGAAAAAATTCAAAATAAATTTTATTGTTTGTATTCTGATATTACTGATTGTAATGGAATATCTAAAGGATTAATTATTGATAGTAATGAAGTTATTACTTCGTTAAAAAAATCATTAAAAAAAGCTCGTGATAAAATAAATTTAAAAATAGATAAAGTAATATTAACTATAAATCCAATAGATGCTAATTTTATGGTAGTTTCATCTACAAATTATATTGAAAATATAGATGGTGTAGTTACTCAGAGCTTTATAGATAAAAGTTTAAATTCTGCAGTAGATAGTAAAAAAGATTTAAAAGATGAACTTGTTATGACTAGTCCTGTTAGTTTTAGTTTAGATGAAAAAACAGTTTTAGATCCAGTAGGAATGACTGGAAATAAACTTTATTCTAAAGCAGTAGCTTCTACTATGGCAAAGAAAAATCTTTATCCATACTTTAATGTTTTTAATACTTTAAATATAGATGTTTTAGATATTTGTTATTCATTAGTAGGAGATTTTGAAGCAAATCAAGCTAAAAATAATAAATTAGAACATGGAGTGGTTATTAATATAGAAGAAGATATAGTAAATATTGGTATTTTTAATAAAGGTATATTAATAAAAACAGATTATTTAAAGATTGGAAGTAATGCAATAGATAAAGATATTAAGTATATTTATAATTTGAAAGAAGAAGATATTAAATATTTAAAAGAGAATTTTGCATCATTATCTAGTATAGCTAATTATAAATATGATACAATTGAACTTAATACTAGTAATGGTAATTTGATAAAAATAAACGAAAGTGATGTTGTTAAACTTATTACTAGTAGAGTTATTAATATTTTAGATTTAGCAAAAAATAAATTTAAAACCTTAACAAATAAAGAAATTAATTATATAATTGTAACAGGAGAATTGACAGAATTAAGTGGATGTTCTCAAGTTGTAGAAAAAGTTTTAGGACCTAAAAGTAAAATTGGTAATATAAAACTTATAGGAGCTAGAAATAATATATATTCAAGTGTAATTGGTTCTATATATTGTTTGGAAAATAAATATAAAAATATTGGAATGTTAAATTCTTTAGAAATAGAAAAGATAAATTCTAAAGAGTATGAGTGATCTAGGAGGAAAAAATGTTTGATGAATTAACTAATATAAGAGCTGCTAATATTAAGGTAATAGGTGTTGGTGGTGGAGGTTGTAAAGCCGTTAATAGAATGAAGGAAACAGTTGAAGGTGTAACTTTTATTATTGCTAATACTGATTTACAAGATTTAACTACAGCTAATGCTGATGTTAAAATTCAATTAGGACAAGAATTAACTGGTGGAAGAGGAAGTGGAGCTAAACCAGAAGTAGGTAAAAAAGCAGCACAAGAATCTAAAAAAGAAATAGAAGATGCATTACAAGGTGCACATATGGTATTTATTACTTGTGGAGAAGGTGGAGGAACTGGAACAGGAGCTGCTCCAGTAATTGCTGAAATTGCACAAAACTTAGGAGCACTAACTATTGCTGTAGTTACTAAACCATTTTCTTTTGAAGGTAAATCTAGAATGAAAAATGCTCAATTAGGTATAGAAGAATTAAGAAAACATGTTGATTCTTTAATAGTAGTACCTAATGATAATCTAGAAACTTTAATTGATAAAAATACACCAGTATTACAAGCTTTTGGAGAAGTTGATAATGTTTTAAGACAAAGTGTTCAATCAATATCAGATTTAATTAATTTCCCTGGAGATATTAACTTAGACTTCTCTGATATTACAACTACTATGAAAGATAGTGGAACTGCAGTAATTGGTATTGGAGTAGGTACTGGAGAAGATAGAGCTATTCAAGCAGCTAAACAAGCTGTTCAATCTCCTCTTTTAGAAAAATCTATAGTTGGAGCTACTAAAGCAATTATTAATATAACTGGTGGAAGTAACTTAACATTATATGAAACAAAACAAGCAGTTAAGATTATTGAAAGTTATGCTCAAACAGATTTAAACGTATTCTATGGAACTATAATTAATAAAAATATTAGTGATGATCAAATTATTGTTACAGTAATAGCAACAGGATTTGAAGATTATGAAAAAATACCAACTGAAGAAGTGACAGAAGTAATAGATATACAAAAACCAAAAGAAATAGAACCTGTTAAAGAAGTATCACATTCATACGATGATATAGATACTGATACAGATGGGGATTATGTATTACCAAATTTTTTAAGAAATAGAAATTATTAGAAGTTATAAATATAACTTCTTTTTATTTTAATCTGTTTAGTTTATAATATAGTTTGTTATGAAAAGAAACGAAGTAGATAGAACAAAAATTAGCCCTATGATGAGACAATATCTTGAAGTAAAAGATGAATATCTAGATGCTATAGTATTTTATAGATTAGGTGACTTTTACGAGATGTTTTTTGAAGATGCAGTAATTGGATCTAAAGAATTAGAACTAGCACTTACTGGAAGAGATGCATCACTTGATGAAAGAGTGCCAATGTGTGGTGTTCCTGCTAAAGCATATAGTGTATATGTAGAAAAACTAGTAGAAAAAGGTTATAAAGTAGCAATATGTGAACAATTAGAAGATCCTAAAACTACTAAAGGTATGGTAAAAAGAGGAGTTATACAAGTTGTTACTAAAGGAACTATACTCGATAACTTTATAGATTCTAAAACATCTAATTATATTGCTAATATATATGCTTTTTCATATTGTTATGGTATATCTTATACAGATATTACAACAGGATATTTTTATGCGTTTATAATAGATAAAGATGTAGAAAAAACTATCTTAAAAGAAAATATTAAAGAAGTAATAGTAACTAGTAATACAAGTAAAGAAATAGTTAATAATTTAAGAAATAACAATGTTTTAGTTACGATAAGTGATGATATTAATACTAATCAAGAATATAGTTATTTATATAAAGATTTAGAAGATGAAAGATTAAAAATAACAGCAAGTCATTTATTATCATATTTAGAATATGTTAAAAAAGGTGACTTAAAACATTTACAGAAAATAGTAAGTTTAAAAGCTAATAACTTCTTAGAATTTGATGATAATACTGTAAGAAATTTAGAATTAGTTAAGACATTAAGAACTAAAGAAAGAAAAAATTCACTTTTAGGTTTTATAGATAAAACTGAAACTGCTATGGGATCTAGAACTTTAGAATATAATTTACTTCATCCCCTAAGAGATAGAAAAGAAATAGAAAAAAGATATGATCAAGTAGAAAAACTTTTAACAGAGTTTATTATATCTAGTGAATTAAAAGAAGTATTAAATAATATCTATGACTTAGAAAGAATAGTATCTAGAATATCTTATGGTAATTTAAGTGGTAAAGATTTATTACAATTAAAAAATAGTATCTACTATTTAAAAGATTTAAAAAAAATAATTAAAGAGCTAAATTTTGATTATGAAATAGATACACTAGATGATTTATATAACTTATTAGAAAGTTCAATTAACGAAGATATACCTATAGTATTAAATGAAGGTAATTTAATAAAGAGTGGTTATTCTAAAGAATTAGATGACTTAAGAGAAATTAAAAATAATTCTAAAAAATATATACTTGAACTAGAAAGAGCTGAAAGAGAAAAAACAGGTATAAAAACTTTAAAAATATCTTATAACAAAGTATTTGGTTATTATATAGAGATAACTAAAGCAAGTTTAAAAGATATTAAATTAGAAGGCTATATTAGAAAACAAACATTATTTAATTCAGAAAGATTTATTACAGCGGAACTTAAAGAAAAAGAAGATATTATATTTAATGCTTCTTTAAAGATAAATGCTTTAGAATATGATTTATTTACTGAAGTTAAAGAAAAAGTTAAGACTTATTTAGAACTTATTCAAAAAAATGCTAAAAATATAGCACAGATTGATATGCTATTATCTTTTTCGATAATAAGTAGTAATCATTCTTTAGTAAGACCTAAGTTAAATGAAGAAAATATCGTCGATATAGAAAATGGTCGTCATTTAATAGTTGAAAGTGTTACTAATAACTATGTAGATAATTCTATAAAGATGAAAGAAGATACATCTATACTTTTAATAACAGGACCTAATATGGCTGGTAAAAGTACGTATATGAGAGAACTTGCTTTAATAGTTATAATGGCTCAAATGGGATGTTTTGTACCTGCTAAAAGTGCAAATATTATGATTTTTGATAAAATATTTACAAGAATTGGAGCAAGTGATGATTTAATATCTGGAGATTCTACATTTATGATAGAGATGAAAGAAGCTAGTTTTGCGTTATCATCTGCTACTAAAAACTCTTTAATCCTATTTGATGAACTTGGAAGAGGAACTGCAACATATGATGGAATGTCTCTTGCACAAGCAATGCTTGAATATATTCATAATGAAATAGGAGCTAAGACACTTTTTTCAACTCATTATCATGAACTTACTAATCTTACAAAAGACTTAAAACGCTTGAAAAATGTTCATGTAAAAGCTATAGTAGAAGATAAGAATATAATATTTTTACATAAGATAGAAAATGGAAGTGTAGATAAGAGTTATGGAGTTAATGTAGCTCATTTAGCAGGAGTTAATAAAGAAATAGTAGATAGAGCAAGTGAAATTTTAAACACTTACGAAAAGAAGAAAAAAACAAAAGAAATAATACAAGATTCATTTGTTTTTGAAGAAGAAAAAGAATCTTGTATAAAATTAGATGTTTTAAAAGATATAGATTTAAATACTATGACACCACTTGAAGCACTTAATTTTTTATATGAGTTAAAAAAAGATATGGAAGGTTAGAATGGAATTAAAATATATTTATGATAATATTCAAAATCCTTTGGATAATAATACTATAAGATACATATATGATAATTATGGATTTGTTCCTACTTATAATATAGTTGTAGGATTAGGTACTAAACCTAATACGAGGTTTGATATTCCTCAAAGAGATAAATATAATAAAATGTTATTTGATATATGGAAAAATAGTATTTTAAATTTATCTATGGAAAGAATAGAGGAATTAGAAAAAAGATTTCTTTACAAAGATATTAGAAGAATCAGACATAGATTATCTATGCCATTAGATGAAAAATATAATTTAAATACTACTTTGGGTATATATGATTTTTTAACTGAAGAAAAAATGGATAAAGCTTATTTTTGTATGCCTGAAAATTTACTTAATCATAGGTTTGTTCATACTATAAGTGAAAAAGTAGATTTATCAGAAGACACTTATTTTGATGTGGAACATAGACTTTATGTAAATATAGCTAATGAAAACGTTTATAAGTTAGCTCATAAATTAGTAGAGAAGTTTGGTGAAAAAAATCTACCATTTTATTTTAAATTTGAAGATTTAAATAATAGAAAAGATGGATTTGTAATATATTCTGATACTAAAAATTTAGCTAAATATTCAGAATGTTTAGATGAAGTATATAGTGAAAATAAAGAACTTAGAATGAGTACTTATTCACCATTAATGTTTGGTGGAAGAATAAGTGATTATTATTGTATAGGAGACGAACCAAACATTGAAGATAAAAGTTATTCTTTTAATACTTTAAGAGCAGAATGTATAGATAATGCGATGACAAGAAGTATTAGAAGATGGATGTATGAAAATCAAGATGTAGATTTAAAAAGAAATGGTAAAATAGTTAAATTTAAAGATTATATGACTGATAAAATTGTGGATTTATTAATTAATGATATATATTCAGGAGAAAATAAATATAAAAATTATCATAATTTACATGAAAATGTATTTTCAGCTAGAAATATTGGAGAATTAAAAAAATCTTTAAAAGTTGGAGTAGATGGATATATTAACGGTAAAAAGTTAGAGCCTATGAAAGTATATGAAAATCCATGGTTAGATGAAGCAAGAGATAAGCCATCTAAATTACAAGGTATATTTAGTATGGGAATAGATCCTACTAAAAATACAAGGCCTAATTTTTTAGGGTCTGTATCACCTAGTATTATTGATGAACTTATAAAAGTAGAGCTTGGTAGTAAAATCATTCATAGATTTGCAGATTATAGTGGTTATTTTAAACACTATTTAATAGAAGAATTAAGAAAAAATAATATAGATGTAAATAAGCCATGCTTTAATATTGGGACAGAAGAAAAATTTAATAATCCTGATTATTGGCATCAAATATAAATTGGTTTAAGGAAGGAAAATTAAATGAGAGCATTTGATGATATAAAAAAAGAAATTGAAACAAGTAGAATTAAAGAATTAAAAAAATTTTATAAACAAAAAGAAGATTTAAATAAAAGAGAAATTGATAGAGATACAGCAACAAGATATATAGAATATATAGAAAATGAACTAGAACGTTTAAATTTAATAACTCATATGAAAATAGCACATGATGTTAACAAATTAATTAATGCTATAAAAAATGACATGTTAAAAGACAAAAAAATTAGTTTAAAAACTTTAGAAGAAGCTAGAGAATCTTTAGATATACCAATAGAAGAAATAGAAAAATTAACAAAAGAAAATCCTTATAATAAAAATTTTGGAGATAAATTACGTCAAAGAGTAAACTCTTTTTATAGTACTTCTATGCCAATGGCAGAAGATCTTGAACAAATAGAAAGAAATTTTTATGAAATGGGTTTAAAAGACAATTATGAAAGAGATATAGCTTATATAAATTTTGTAGAAGCAAGAATGGCATCAGGAGATTTATATTCTGCAGTATTTATAGATGAATTTTTACCTCATTCTCTTTATATGCAAACTAAACAACGTGTTCTTTCTCAAACTAAACAATTAAAAAAGAAACAATAAATATATATTTACATCAAAGATGATTCTTTGATGTTTTTTATTATAAATATGTTATTATATAGATAATATAGGAGATGATAATGAATAAAAAAATTTCAAAGATATTTTTACTTCTTTTAATAACTTTTGTACTAATTTCTAGTTTAGCAATGTTACTTAAAGAAAAAAATACTAAAATTAATAATAAGCATCTTAAATTAAATTATGAACTTAGTTATGAAGAAGCTTTTCCAGATAAAGAATTTAGAAGATTAATTTTATCTATGTTATATAAACATTCTGAAGAGAAATGGGGAGAAAGAGAAGATAGAGAAATATATGGGGATCTTTATAGTGCTCTTAAAATCACTGGTGATGCAGCAAATTCTGGAATTACAAGTGCTATTACAGATGAGGAATTAGAAAGATATAGTAAACAAAAAATAGATAAAAATTTTTTAGATAAAGTTCTTGTTTTGCACCCTAATTCAGAAGTTAAAAATTATCAAAATATTATTAATTTAACTGGAATTGAATATTTGAAAAATGTAAAAAGAATAGTAATAGCTAATTCTAAAATAAAAGAAGCAGATTTTAGTCAAAACCAAAAATTAGAAACTTTATTTTTAACTGAAAAATTTCATTCTACATATCAAATTCTGGACATAGAGGGAACTTCAATACTTGAAAGAGTTAATATAAAAAGTAATGAAAATTTGAAACATTTAATTTTAAATTTTAATCCTAATAAAGAAAATACAGTTGATTTAAGTGGTAATCCTAATTTAGAAGCTTTATATATAATAAAAAGTAACCTAAAAGAAATAGATTTAACTCATAATCCTAATTTAAATAGTTCTGATATAAATCTTCAAGGTAATAAACTTCAAAGTATTAAAGCTAACAGTCCTAGTGAAAATTTTAGATATGGAGCGAGTGAACAAAAAATAACTATTGAAGTTGATCAAGGAGTTCCTATAAAAATACCTTTAAAATTTAATGATACAGAATCTTATTTAGAAGGGACTGGATTTACTAGAGAAAATGACGTATATACTTTTAATCAAGTAGGAACACATACATATAATTTTTATAATAGACAAAGAGATTATAGTGGTACGGTAGAAGTTACTGTAACTGGAGGGGAAGCAAAAAACTTTACTCCTTTAATAACTAATGATAGTAGATGTTATGTAAATGAAAGGTGTAGTTTAGCTGATAATATTTATAATATACCAAGAGATGCTAATATAGTATCAGTAACATCTTGTGATCATGGAAATGCAACAGGAATAATTTTAGTTCCTAATCAAAAAGGACTAGGAACTTGTGATGTTAAAATTACTTTTGGTGATGGTTCAACGAAAACATATAAAGTTAAAATACCAGTATTTGAAAAAAATATAAAAGAAATAGAACCATTTAAACCAATTTATCCAAAAAGTAAGTATATAGAAGGAGAATTTGCAAAAAATTTATTGCTTAGTTATTCTGAAGTACAAAATGAAAGAGATGATTATTTAAATATATTAAATAAAAAATCAAAATGTAATTATGAAACATTTATTTGCGATAATATAAGGTATAAAACAGAAGCTTTTTATCGATCTATAGGAGATAAAGCAATTTCTGATAATCCAATACCAGGAAAAGCTTATGATTATTTTTCAGTAAATAATACAGCTATATTAGATAGTAAAGTTAAAGTATATAATAGTAAACAGATGGAACAAGTTGTTAGAAATTATCCTAATGGATCAAGTCTTATAGATTGGCAAGGGGATGAAAATCAAAAAATATTTTATATTTATAATCAGTGGTTAAATGGAGTTCCTAATATATTAGAAACCACAATTCTAAGAGATACAGATCATGATGGAATTCCTGATATAGATGATGAAGATGATGATAATGACGGAGTAAGTGATGCACAAGAAGTACTTGATAAAACTGATCCAAAAGATGCTAGTAGTTTTAAAGTAACAAAAATATGTTACAAAGTTAAAGGATAGTATAAACTATTCTTTTTTTCTTTTTCTAATAGTGTTATTATATAAAAAATAGGAGACTTTTATGAAAAGTTCTAAAAAATTGCTAAATTTTATAATAATTTTATTGTTATTTCTAAGTTTTTTAAGTATATTTTTTATAAGTAAAAATAATAAAATATTAAAAAAACAAGTTAAACTAAATTATGACAAAACTTACGAACAAGCTTTTCCAGATAAAGAGTTTAGAAGATTAATACTTACAATGCTTTATAAATATAATGAACGTGATTATGGTTTAGAGAGGAAGAGAGAGCATTTTGATACTTTTTATCATGCAATTAAACTTACAGGAGATTTATGGGATGCAGGTATAGATAAAGCATTAACTGATGAAGAATTAAATAGATATAGTAAAGATAAGTTAGATAAGAATTTTCTTGAAAAAATAGTGGTAATACATACTAATCCAGATACTGAAACATATAAAAAAATTGCTGATTTAGCTGGTGTAGAGTATTTGCCAAATTTAGCAGTAGTTGCTATATCTGGTTCTAATATAAAATTAGCGCATTTTAATTATAATCCTAAGTTAGAAACTTTATTTTTACCGGAGAGATTTTACCAAAGTCATTTCAAACATTATGTTCAAGGAACTTCTAAATTAGATAATGTAGATCTTAGAAACAATAGGAATTTAAGACATCTTATATTAAATTTTGAACCGCATAAAGAAAATACTATAGATTTAAGTGGTAATCCTGATTTAGAAGCTATATATATAGAAAGTAGTTCTTTAAAAGAAATAGATCTAACTAATAAAGGAAGATTAATGGATGATAAAAATATAAATTTAGAAAATAATAATCTTCAATTAATTAAAGCTGATAAAGCTAATCCAGGATATAAATTTGGTGCAAGTAATCAAAAAATAAAAGTAAATGCTGAAAAAGGAGTTCCTATAAGGATACCATTAAAAGTAAATAATTATGATGCTTATTTAGAAGGTAGTGGATTTACTAGAGAAAATGACGTATATACATTTAATCAAGTAGGAACACATTATTATAATTTTAATGATGATGACAGAGACTATAGTGGTACAGTAGAAGTTAATATAATTGGAGGGGATTCCAAAAATTTTACTCCTTTAATAACTACTAATGATAGTAGATGTTATATAAATCAAAGCTGTAGTTTAGCTGATAAAATTTATAATATACCAAGAGATGCTAATATAGTATCAGTAACATCTTGTGATCATGGAAATGCAACAGGAATAATTTTAGTTCCTAATCAAAAAGGACTAGGAACTTGTGATGTTAAAATTACTTTTGGTGATGGTTCAACGAAAACATATAAAGTTAAAATACCAGTATTTGAAAAAAATATAAAAGAAATAGAACCATTTAAACCAATTTATCCAAAAAGTAAGTATATAGAAGGAGAATTTGCAAAAAATTTATTGCTTAGTTATTCTGAAGTACAAAATGAAAGAGATGATTATTTAAATATATTAAATAAAAAATCAAAATGTAATTATGAAACATTTATTTGCGATAATATAAGGTATAAAACAGAAGCTTTTTATCGATCTATAGGAGATAAAGCAATTTCTGATAATCCAATACCAGGAAAAGCTTATGATTATTTTTCAGTAAATAATACAGCTATATTAGATAGTAAAGTTAAAGTATATAATAGTAAACAGATGGAACAAGTTGTTAGAAATCATGGCAATGGAACTGGTGGAAAATTTATAAATTGGCAAGGTGATGAAGAAGAAAAAATTTATTATATTTTTCCTATTCAAAGTAATGTAGAAACGCTAGAAAACCCAAAATTTGAAACCACAATTCTAAGAGATACAGATCATGATGGAATTCCTGATAAAGATGATGAAGATGATGATAATGATGGAATAAGTGATGCTCAAGAAGTACTTGATCAAACTGATCCAAAAGATGCTAGCAGTTTTAAAGTAACAAAAATATGTTATAAAGTTAAAGGATAGTATAAACTATTCTTTTTTTCTTTTTATAATAGTGTTATTATATAAATAAGGAGAAATAAATTTATGGAAAAGAAAAATAATATAGTTAAAATACTTATATTTGTAGGTATTGGTTTATTAGCATTATTAGGAATTATCTTTTTTATGACTAAGATAGTATTTAAAAATAATTCTGTTAAAACAAGTACTTCTAAAGCATTTTTTATAAGAAGTTCTAAAGAAAATAAATTTGCTATATACGGAAGAGATGGAACTAAGAAGACTGATTTTATTTACAAAGAAAAAGGTGAATTCATTAATGGTTATGCAGTTGTTACATATTCTGATAACACAAAAGCTATAGTTAATGAAAATGGTAAAGATGTAATTAAAAAGGGTGAATACAAGTACATATTTTATAGTGGAGGACATTTTTTACTTCTAACACAAGAAAAAAACAAACTTTTGGATCGTAATTTAAAAGTTGTTAAAGAAGGAAAAAACTTAACAATGCTTTCTACATATTTAAAAGAAATGTCTATAGTAGCAGATGAGGCTAAAATATATTTTTATTCATCAAATGGAAAATTAATGTATGAAATAGAAGGTGAAAAATACATATCATCTTTTGATATTGTTGCAAGGGAAAACACTGTAGATAAAATAGCATCAGTTAACTATAAGAAGAAGAACTATGTATTTGATTTAAAAAATGAAAAATTTGTTGTTTCAGTAGATGCTGGATTAACAATAGGTGCTGTACTTACTGATAAAGTTAATCGTAACTCTTATGTTGTTTTTGGAGATAAAGATTATATAGTTTCAAATAATAAAGTAGTAGCAGAAAAGGAAAAATCTTCTATTAGAGTAGAAAACTATAATATTATTTATAAGAGTCAAGTTATATTAAATAATAATGGCGAAGTTGGAATAGAATTTGATAAAGAATCTAAAATATCATTTAATAGTCCAAATAGCTATTTAAGAGAGTTGAAAGATTCTAAAAAGATAGAAGTTTATTCAGATGGTAAGTTAAAAACTACAATAGATGGAATTTTAACTAGATCAGGTATTGCTAGTGGATACGTTAAAGATCCATATTATGTAATAAGAAATAAAGATAAATATTTGCTTATTGATAAAGAAGGTAAAACACTTATGTCTTATGACTTTATATTGGATGTAAATATTAGTGCAAATATGGTTAAAGTTAAAGATGCAGGTAAATACTATTACGTAGATCTTAACAATAAAGAACTTACACCTAAGTCAGATTCTGAAAGTTTTGTTAAGTTAGGAAATAGATTTTATTTTTCTAAAAAAGATAAGTTAATAGATTGTAAAACAAACGAAGAATTAAATTATACTTTATATAGAATTAGTAGAACTGGAAGATATGAGCACAATGATGATGATAAATATGCTATATTAAGAAATAATAAAACTTCTAAATATGCTTTATTTAATACGAAAGAAAATAAAGTAGTAGGAGAATATGATAAACCAATTAATTTACAAGAAAATTATTATGAAGTTGATCACGAATATTATTCTTATGTAAACTACAAAGCATTTTATAATAATAAAACTAAATAAATAACTTAAAATTACTATGATTTTCATAGTAATTTTTTTCTCTAATTTGACAAAATAAAATATTCTATATACAATATATATCACTTGAGAAAGAGGTAACAATGACAAATATATTTACGAGTGATCAAGCAATAAAAGCAGCTGAAGGTGATCCCTCCATTATTTTTGAATTAATTAGAGCTGACAATGACGAATTATTAAATCATATGTTAGATGAAGAATTAATCGATATTAATCTGATATCAACTAATAGTGATAGCTTAGCTATAAAACTATTAAAATCAGCAAAATATGATTTGGTTATAAAAGTAATAAAAAATAAAAATTGGGATGTTAATTATCAAAATGATGATAAAGAAAGTTTTGGACATATACTTGCTAAATTTAATAATGTAGCAGTGGTACCGATATTTAAAGAGTTGAAGAAAAATAAAACTTTTGATATTAACTTACGTAATAAAGATAATAAGACGATTTTTGATATTAGCGTTGAAAATCATAATTCTTATATATCTACTAAAATAATAGAAGATGAAAGATTTAATAATATAGATATATTTGAATTTTTAAAATTTTATGAAACTTATATGAATACTAATGAATATGGTAAATATTCTAAAATTAACATGATAGATAGTATTTTAACTATGGATGGAAGATATGTTAGCACAAGAATGCAAGAATTATTAAACCATCTTAAAGATAATGTTAAAAACATTAAAAAAGATATAGAAAGAGATGACTATAATTTATTAAGATCAATTATTAAAGAATGTATATATCAATATATATAAAAAATATAGTCATTATATATAAAATATGATAGAATATTAAAAGAACAAGTGGGAATTAAAAATCCCACTTGCTTTATTTGGAGGAGAAATGAAGGAAAAACTTGTACATGCATTAGGTGATAAGCTAGATAGCTACAAAGTGTTCATTGATGATGTTTTTGAAGAAGATGAAGGAAACAATCATTATTTAAGAGTCGTAGTAGATGCAGATTTTATTATAGATTCTAATTTAATATATGAAGTTAGTTCAGTTATTGATAAAACATTAGATGAATTAGATTTAATTGAAGATTCATATATATTAGATATATATTCAAAAGAAAAAGGTGAAATAAATGAATAACAAAGAATTTTTAAAAGCAGTTGAAATATTAACTAAAGAAAAAGGTTTAGATAAAGACGTAATATTTGATGCTATGGAATTAGCTCTTACTAGTGCATATAAAAAGAATTTTCATTCTTTAAGTAATGTTAAAGTATTTATAGATAAAGAAAAAGGTGATATTAAAATCTATTCTTTTATAACAGTAGTAGAAGATGAAAAAATAAATGATGAAGAATTTAATCCAGAAACTGAAATTACTTTAACAGAAGCAAGAAAAATAGATAAATTAAAAGAAGTAGGAGATACTTTCGATACTGAAATAACACCAAAAGATTTTGGAAGAATTGCAACTGCAACAGCAAAACAAGTAGTGTTACAAAAAATAAAAGAAGCAGAAAGAAGTTCTATATTAAAAGATTTTGAAGATAAAGAAGGAGAAATGCTTTTAGGAACAGTAGAACTTGAAGATAGTGATAACTATTATATAGACTTTGGTAGAATTAAAGGATTGCTTCCAAAAAACGAATGTATTCCAAAAGAAGTTATTAAAATAGGTCAAAAATTAAAAGTATATGTTACTAAAATAATAAGTGATAAATCATTAACTATTTTACTTTCTAGAAGACATTATAACTTTGTCAAAAGACTTTTTGAAATGGAAATACCAGAAATAATGGATGGAACAGTTTTAATTCATGCAGTAGCAAGAGAAGCTGGTGTTAGAAGTAAAGTATCAGTTGAATCTACAAAAGCTAATATAGATCCAATTGGAGCTTGTGTAGGAGAAAAAGGAATTAGAATTTCTAATATTATAAAAGAACTACATGGAGAAAAAATAGATATAATTCCATATGATAAAAATATTGAAAGATATATAGCAAATGCTTTATTACCAGCAGAAAATTTATCAGTAATCGTAGAAGATGATAATAAAAACGAAGCACTTATTTTTGCAAATGATGATAACTATTCTTTAGCAATAGGTAAAAAAGGTATCAATATAAAACTTGCTGCAAGACTTACTAGATTTAGACTTGATATTAAAACTCAAAAAGAAGCAAGTAAAATGGGAATAAATTTCAAAAATGAAAACTAAGAAAATACCACTTAGAACTTGTATAGTTACAAAAGAAGTTTTACCTAAACAAGAATTACTTAGAGTAGTTATAAATAAAGATAAAGAAGTAAGTATAGATTTAACTGGTAAACAAAATGGTAGAGGAGTATATCTTAAAAAAGATATAGAAGTTATAAATAAAGCAAAAAATTTAAAAATACTAGATAAGAAACTAGAAGTAGAAATAGATGAAAAATTATATGAAGATTTAATTAACCTAATAAAATAAGAAAGGTAGGTGATTAGCATGATGAGTATTTTAGAATATTCAGTAGATGTAAATTTAGATGTAGAAAAGATATTGGCTTTGTGTGATAGTTTAGGAATAGATTATATAGATGAAAATTCTACATTGTCTGATGAAGATATAATATTATTAGATAATAATTTGTCTGAACTAGAAAATATGGACGATGAAGAAGAAAACGAAGATGAAGAAGAAATTTTGGAAAATGAAGATGAAGATGAAGAAGAACAATTAGTTGAAAAATTTGGTTCTAGAAAGAAAATAGAAAAGATTAAGACTAAGACTTCAACTAGAGATGATAATAAAGCTATTTTTCAATCAGAAAAGAAAAACTTATATAAACATAAGAAAAAATTAAAATCTAATGTTATAGGAGAAGATGATAACTTCGTTGTATATAAAGAAGGTATGACAGTAATGGATATTGCTACAATTATGAAAGTAAATCCAGCTGAACTTATCAAAAAACTTATCTCTCTTGGAGTAATGGCTAATATGAATGCATCTTTAAGTTATGAAGTAGCTGAAATATTAGTAGCAGATTACAATAAGACTTTAAAGAAAATAGAAGATACTGATATATCTAAATTTGATGAAGATTTTGAAATAGCAGATAAAGAAGAAGATTTAGTTGAAAGAGCACCTGTTATAACAATAATGGGACATGTTGATCATGGTAAAACTTCTTTACTTGATGCTATTAGAGAAAGTAATGTTGTAAGTGGTGAAGCTGGAGGTATAACACAAGCAATATCTTCTTATCAAATAAACTATAAAGGAAAACCAATTACTTTTATAGATACACCTGGACATGCTGCATTTACTGAAATGAGAGCAAGAGGTGCTAAAGTTACTGATATTATTATCGTTATAGTAGCAGCAGATGATGGAGTTAAACCACAAACAGAAGAAGCAATAGATCATGCTAAAGCAGCTGGAGTACCAATAATTGTTGCAATTAATAAAATTGATAAACCAGATGCTAATAAAGAAAAAACACTTGAAGAAGTAGCAAGAGCTGGTCTTCAACCAGAAGTTTGGGGAGGAGATGTAATAGTTAATTACATTTCTGCTAAGACTAAAGAAGGAATTAACGATTTACTTGATAATATTTTACTTGTTAGTGAAATGCAAGGATATAAAGCTAATCCTAATAGATATGCTATAGGAACAGTTATCGAAGCATATAAAGATGTTAAGACGGGAGTAGTAGCAAGTGTCTTAGTACAAAATGGAACACTTAGAATTGGAGATCCTATTTGTTGTGGAACTATTTTCGGAAAAATAAGAAATATGAAAAACGATCTTGGAGAATCAATAACTGAGGCACTACCTTCAACTCCAGTTGAAATAATAGGTTTATCTGAAGTACCAGATGCTGGAGATAAATTTATGGCATTTGAAACAGAAAAACAAGCTAAAGAAGTATCGGATAAGAGAATAGCAAGATTAAAATCAGATGATTTAGGTAAGACTAATATGAGTTTAGATGAATTATTCTCTGCTATTAAAAAAGGTGAAAAGAGTCTAAACGTTATCTTAAAAACTGATACTAAAGGATCTTTAGAAGCAATTAAACAAAGTTTAGCTAAGATAAATATCGAAGGTGTAGAAATCAAGATAGTAAGAGGAAGTGTTGGGGCAATATCTGAAAGTGATATAGTACTTGCAAAAGCTAGTGAAGCTATAGTTATAGGATTTAATGTAAGACCAAGTAGTAATGTAGTAGAAATAGCTAAGACTAAAGAAGTACAAATTAAACTATATGATATTATCTATAAACTTATAGAAGACTTAGAAAAATCTATTTTAGGAAGTCTAGATCCTGAATATGAAGAAGTAGTTATTGGATCAGCTGAAATTTTAGCAGTATTTAAATTCTCTAAAGTTGGTAATATAGCTGGATGTAGAGTGTTAGATGGAATTATTAAAAACACATCTAACTGTAGAGTTATAAGAGATGGTGTAGTTATTTATACTGGAAAGATTAAGACTTTACAAAAAGAAAAAGATCAAATAAAAGAAGTAGCAAAAGGATTCGAATGTGGAATTACTTTAGAAAATTATCAAGATATTAAAGAAAAAGATATTATAGAAGCATACGAATTAAAGGAAATTAAAAAGATATGAGTATAGGTTTAAATAGAATTGAAAGTACATTTAAAAAAGAATTATCTTATATACTTGAAAGTGCTAAAAATGATTATTTAAGAGCTATGACAATAACTGATATAGATTTAACTAGTCAAAAAGAATATGCTAGAGTTTATTTTATGACTCATAGAAATGTAGAAAAAACTACTAAAGAAGTAAAGAGATCTATGCCTTATATAAATAAAGTTCTAAGTTCAAAATTAAGTTTAAAAAAATTGCCAAAAATCGTATTTATAGAAGATAATTCTTATGAATATGGTAAGGAAATAGAAGAGAAACTAAAAAATATTTAGTTTCTTTTTTTTTTAATAAATGATATTATGTTATATAGAATAGGGAGAGTAATAATGAAGAAAAAAGTGTTAGTATTATTTGTATTACTATTATTACCTTTTATTACTTTAGCAGAAGAAGAAAAAAAAGATACGACTTTATCAAATAAAAATTTAATAGTCGAATGTATATATAGTGATGGTGGATTATATTCTTATGAATATAATGAAGCAGAAGATAAATTTGTAACTAATAGACAAGAATTTTTAGGAGTTGGTAAGAAAGTTGTTCCTTCTAATATTGTATTTTTATCAGAACTTACATCAAATAATGAATCTCTTACAGTTGTAGATAAAGACTTAACTTGTAAAAGATATATTTATAGTGGAGTATCCAGAAGAGAAGATGAAGAAGTAAAGAAAGATAATATTAAAAACATTTATATGTTTGTTAAAGGAAGTAATTCATCAGAAGACTTTATGAAAGTGTATGAAGCTAACATAGATAGTTATACAGGAAAATGGTATACAATTGGAATTCCCGTATTTAAAACAGAAATTAGAAAAGCTTTAGAAACTGCAGTTGTAGAACAAAAAAGATATGAATTAGTAAATCAAAGATATCGTATATTAGATTCTAGTAATATTCAGCCAAAGAAGGTTTGTCACTTTGAATCTAGCAGTAAAAAAGATACAGTTTCTACTAGAAAAGATATAATAACTGCTAATATATATTCTAATCATACATTTATTAAGACAAGTGATGATTACTATAATTTACTTGGAAAAGAAGAAAGTAAAGTTATAAATGATATTTGCAATAATAGAGAAGATGATAGTAAGGTATATCTTAATGATTCTGTTGTATCTGCAACTGGTGATTCTAGTGGAGGAGTTAAAATAGCTCCTAAAACATACGATAATAAGAAACAAACATATTTAACTGTTGCACAAAAAGAAAGTAAAGTTAATTTTTTAGAGTATAAAAAAATCTCTGAAAATAATATGTTAGGAAAAGAAACAGATGATAAACTTTGTGAAACGATTCCAAATGTTGCAAAAATATTAAGAGAAGTTATTAAGTTTGGAAGATTAGGTATAGGAGCTATAGTAATTATACTTATAGCGATTGATATACTTCACTTTGTATCTAGTTTATCACCTGCAGAACAACTACCTATAACAATTAAAAAAATTAGGAATAGAATTATATTATTGGTAGTTATTTTATTGTTACCAATACTTACTAGTGTTCTTGTTACTTTATTAAAAAGTGCAAATACTATAGAAACATCAACTATACAAGTTATAGATTGTTTATTTAAATAGGAGAGAAAATGCCAATATTAGATATTTTAAAAACAGTTGATTTTGCACAACTTGGTATAGATATAGTTGGACTATTACTTAGTAGATGGTTTATGCTAAATGGTATTATTTATATACTAAGATCTATCAGTTATTTTGTTGATTCTCAATTTGTAAATTTAATTGGTATGGTATATAAGTACTTTAATTTACTTTTGAAAGGTGAGATGTTTAATGAACAAATAATATCGCAATTATTATCGAGTATATACGTATTTATTGGACTTATTATATTCTTTAGATTAGCAACTGTGTTAATTAAATACTTAGTTAATCCAGAAACTATTGAAAGTTCTGTTGATAAAACTGGATTATTTTCGGGCCTTGTTAAAAGAATAGTAATAGGTAGTATTATGATAGCTTTAGTACCATTTTTATTTAGTACTTTAAATAAGCTTCAAATAGCTATAGTAGAAGATAATGTTGTACAAAATATATTTATACAAAATGAAGCTTTTAAACAATTTAATAAACGTCATGCTCAAAATGGAGGACAATATTTAGCTAATTATGTTTTAGCTGGTTTTATAAGACCAACAACTAATAGTTCTTCCTCAGTAAAAACGAATTATGAATCTATGAAAAAATCAGCAAATCCAGATTTAATCAACATAAATGAAGGAGTAGTACCGGGGATAATTGTTAACTATAGTTATACATATTATTTTATAGTTTCTACATATGTTCTTTTTATGGTATTTAAAATAATGATTGGATATGCACTAGATGTTATTACTAGGTTTTTTAAAACTCTTTTATATCAATTAATGGCACCTATTGCTATAGTAGAATATATGGTAAGTGGAGATGGTGGAATATTTGAAAAGTGGAAAACTAGTGTAATAGCTAATTATTTAGCATTATTTGTTAGAATGTTATCTATTTGGTTTACAATATTTGTACTTTCTTTGATGACTGCAGATGGATTACCAAATGGTAACTTATTAAAAACAGATGATGATTTATTAAGAGCAATAATAGTTTTAGCGTTAATAGCGTTTATGAAAGATTTACCAAGATATGTTGGAAGCATACTTGGATTTGATTTAGTACAAGAAAGTTCTGCTATGAGTATGGTAAGCGGTGCAGCAACTGCAGTTCTTGGAGCAGCAGGAGCTGGACTTATGGCTGGAAGTGGAATAATTGGAGGTACTTTAAATAGATTAGGGGGTACTTTAAATAGAAATATTGGAAGTAAAATAGCTGGAGCTAGAGAAGCTAGTAGAAATGCCATTAATAGAGGAAGAGAGATGGGTCTTACTGGTGACCAATTAAGGCAAGCAAGTAGAAATGCTTTAAGAGATTATGGAAATCAACAAGTTGCTGAAAGAAGAAGTAGAGGTAATGCTCTACAAAGAATGAGAACTGCAGCAGCAGAAGGTATAAGAAATAATGCCATTGGAGACTTAAGAGAGACTGTTGGTGGAATTACAAGTATTGCAGATCAAATAACAGGTCTTCATCAAACAGGAGCTCCAGCTGCAGCACAAAATTTATTTAATAAAATGTTTCCAGAAGCAAGAAATCAAGGTGGAGGCCAAAATCAAAATCAAGAGCAAAATCCAACTCCAACTCCACCAATTATACCAAGACCTAATAGAGGTAGACATTTTGATTTACTTAATGAAAGTAATTTAGATAATATACGTGCAACAGGAAATGGTGTTAATAGAGATGAATCTATAGAAAATATGACTGATTTCTTGTTTAGAGCAGATAATAATCAAGACTATAGTGAATATTTAAGAAATGTACAAAATGATAATAACAATACATCTGATGTTCCAGCTCAAGATAGAAATGTTATTTTAACAAGAGCAGGAATTACTGACAATAACGCAACAGTTGTTAGAAATTCTCATACATTAGAAGAAATAGCTAGAAATATATCAAGTAACTCTAATAATACTATAAGTTACGAACAAGCTTATGAAACAGCTAGAACATATATTGAAGGAGCAGGTATTCAGGCCCAAAGCAGATATACTGTAACTGATTCTAATGGAGCAGTTAATACTGTTGATATACCATGTACTGATCAAAATGGAAATTTCTTAAGAACAGGAGAATATACTTTATCAGATACTAATATTGCAGATATTACTAATGATATTAGAAATAGATATTGGGGAGAAACAGCTAGAGATTATTTTGATACTAATTTAGAAGAAAATAATGGTGGCGTAAATAGAAAGTAATTATTTTAATAATAAAAAACTATGTAAAGAATTACATAGTTTTTATTTCTTTGTAAAAAAAATATCTCTTTTGAGATATTAAATTAATCCTAACTTTCTGAATGTTCTTAATTCTTTTGCACTAATTCTTATTTTAGTTCTATTAATTTTTACAACTTGAAGGTTTAATCCTTGTTTTTTTCTAGTTGCATTTAAAGCATGAGATCTTAAATTTTTAAAGTTAGGTTTTCTGCTTGTTACATTAATTGCCATGATGCCTCCTTGTTTAATTAATTACTTTAAGATTTTAACATATAATATACTTAATAGTCAATAACTATATATTCTATGCTTTTTACTTTTGTATATTTTTAAATGATATAAAACAAAAAATATAAAATGATTTAATGAAAAATTAATTTTTTTTAAATAAAAAATGTTACAATTATATAAAATAAAACAAGTAATATATTATAAAACTAATTTATGGGAGTATTTTTAATATGAATAATAGTTTAATTGATATAATTATAGGAAAAGAAAGAAAAAGATATAATCAAATTATTAAATTAATAGAAGAAAAAAATTACAATATATTATTTGATATGGATGAAAATCAAAAATTTGGATTAACTAATCAAAAATATATAAATCGTATTTTAGCTAGAATGGAACAAGAAGTTTCTAATAATCCAGAATTCTTAATACAGATGAATCAATATTGGTATCATAGGGCTGATTATTTTAATAGAATTGCTATAAAATCAAATCCTAAAATTGTTGAAAATTTTATAGAACAAAATATTCTACAATCTTATAAATTAATATCGATGGCTTTAGACAATGGATATGTTCCATCTAGTGATTATATTAATACTAATTTTACAAATTTTTCTACTGTTGAGATTATGAAAAAATTAATTGATATAGGATATAGACCAACAAATGAAATAATTGAAAGGTATAGTAAAATTTTTTCTAATGAAGAATTATTTGTAAAAGCATTAGATTTTGGATATATTCCATCGTTGGAATTTATTACTAGAACAAATTTATTAAATAATTCTAATTTAGTTGATAGAGTACTTGATACTATTGAACTTACACCAGAAGTTATTAATAGTCAAATTTTTTATGGCAATCAAAAAGCACAACAAAAAATTATAAGTGAAAGACCAGATTTGCTTTTGGTGATGAGTAATCATAGTCCTGCTTTTGAACAATTTTGGATTGAAGCATTTAAGCAAGGTTATATTCCCAAAGAGATTTTAAATAACTATACAATAACTGGTAATTTTTTACTTTTCTCTAAAATTGTTAAGCAAAATCCAGAAATGATTAAATATTGCAAGATAACAGATAAAGAGCAAAAAAAACAAATTGACGAACTTGCTTTATGTATGGGATACATTCCTAGTTTAAGCGATGGACAAAATAGTGAATATGTAAAAAAAAGCCCAAAATTAATGCATGCATTAATACTTCAAAGACCAGAGGCAATTAAGTATATTGAAACAGAAAATGAATTTTTTGATTTAGTTCGTTTATCACTTGATTATGGCTATATACCTACATTAAAAGATATAGAATATAATCCTAGATTAGCTGATAGTTTTGATATTATGAAAATTATGATTCAAGATAATCCAGAACTAATTAATATAATTAGATATACAACTCAAAATAAAGAAGAATTATTAAAAATTGCTATTAAAAATGGTTTTAACGGGACTATTATAGGAAAATATAAAGGTACTGAAGATTATTATAATAAATTGTTGTACACAGAAACTGCAATAATGTATCAATTAGATAAAGGTCAAAAATTAAATAACACTATTCAATATGGTAATAATTATACTATAAATCTTTATGATTATTTGATTAAAAAGGGTTATAAAACAAAAGAAATTATTAATTTGTTTAATTCCAACTATGAAACAATGAAAAAAATTATATCTAAAAATCCAGAATATATAACTAGTTTAAGTAAAAATTTATCAAGAGAACAAATTGATGAATTAGGTTTACTTGCTATTGAAGGTGGTTATGTTCCAAAATTTGATGATGAAATATTTGGCTATGGTTACGAAACTGCAAAAATTATGGTTAAAACTTACCCTGAGTATTTAGAAAAAGTTAATTTATTTGATCGAAATTCACTTTTCTTAGTTAGTCCTTTTTCAGGTTATGATGAAATTTGTAAATTAGCTATAGATGCAGGTTTTATCCCAAATGTAGAAACAATGGGAGATGGTTATGGTGGATTGACTATAACGAAATATAACTATAGTTATGATATTATGAAGAAAGTTATACCTTTAAAACCTAATTTAATTGAGGCATGTTGTGTTTCAAATAAAACTCAATATGATGAATTATGCCGTTTAGCTATATCTTGTGGATATGAAATAACAAATAAAACTGTTCATGAAGGAAATAAAATGTGTTCAAATTATGATCTAATGGCAAGATATATTTCTAAATACCCAAGTTTTTTATTAAATGTTGAAATAACAAATTCAGAGGAGATGTTAAAATTAATTGATATATCAATAAAATCTGGTTTAAAACTTAATAATTTAAATAAAAACCAATTGTTACAATTATTTTTATCTGTTGATGAAGACAATTGGCCTAACTATTTAGATGATAAGACTATGGATTTTTTAAGAAAAACAAAAAGATTATATGTTAATAATGATGAGATTTCAAATACCATAAATCCAAGATTTTTGTCAGATGAAATAACTAATCATTTTACAAAAGCTCAAGTTGAAATATTATCTTGTTATCCAAATTTACAAGAAAAAATATTGAATTTATCATCTAACAGCCCTAATGATAAAATAATTTATGAGTTAGTAGACAAATATAAGAATAATTTAGAGTGGACATCTATTTTAGAAAAATCTTTAGATAATCTAAATTCTTCTGAATATGCTAATTTGCTTTCATCAATAAATGGTAAAGAATTATCGTCAGAAGAAAAAGAAAATTTAATATATTTATTAATGACGAATAATCATTTAGATATTTCAAGTTTTGAAGAATTAAAAAATATAGATTCTATAAGAAAAAACTATATAAATATGCTTATAAAAAGAAATACTATAGGTAGTTTAAAAAGTGCTTATTTTGAAAAGACTTTTGGTATTGATTTACCAACAGCTATTAATTTAGTAAATTTATATGGAAAAAGCTTAGAAAGTAACACAATAAATAATTTAGATGAAAAAAGTAGATCAGAATTTATTTTACTTGAGAATATGAAAAAAATTATTAATTTAAATAATTTAGAAGTATTAAAATATTATGTTAAAAATATTAATCCAGAATTTATAGTTAAACCAGATTTAATGGTTACTTATGAAGCAAAGTTAAAATACTTGTTTACTCAAGAATTTAATAAAAGTTTTACTAAGCCACTTCAAGAAGATAAAGTTATTAGTAATATACATGATGAACAAGATTTAGATATTTATTTAGCTGCTGGTCGTGATGGAAAAAAGAAATGTAGAATGATGATAACTTCACTTGGTGCTTATGCAAGTATGGAAGAACCAGATGATTATTATGCAAGTTGGAATATTGGTAAAATAGCTTCACATGGTTGTTGTTGTAGTTATATAGGTGAGAAAAATTTAGGTACTGCAGAAGTAAAATATTGTTGTTTAGGCTTTACAGATTATGAATTAGGTGCATTGCAATTATCTGGTCCTTATGACTTATGTTCTGCATCAAGAGAAGATAGTTATCAAATAACTTCAACTTATTCGTCAATGTACTTGTTGCCAGATGATGTTTTAAGTTATACTAGACATACACATAATGAAACTGTTTGGGAAAGAAGAAATATTTCTGGAGATTCTATCTTTAAAAAACAACCTTCTTATATAGTTTATTTTGTAGATAATTTTGAAGATAGACTAAGTGATTTAGAAGCCATGAAACAATGGAATTCTGTTAAAAAAGCAGCATCTAACTTTTCTATTGATGTTGATGGTGTTAAGAAACCATTACCTATTATGGTTGTTGAGAGAGAAAAAATAGCAAAATCTCAACTTGAAATAATCAAAAATAAATTAAATGATTTTAAAACTACTTTAGATTCAAAATTAATAAAAGATATTATATCTGATTATGAAAGTAATTATGCAGGTAACAGAAGCTATCATCTTGATATATCTGAAAAATATTTTCCAAAACATGAGCAATTATCAGATAGTGTTGTTGGTGAAATTATAGAAACAGTTGAAAAAATATATAAGACTAAACCTAATGATGCAATTAGCTGTATTTATGAATTAGAAAAAGCAGTTAGAAGTGAGAAAGAAAAATATAATAATACTCAACATGGAGTGGGACAAACATTACCATCTTTCGATATTGAAGAAGCGTTAATTAATATTAATAAATTAAAATCATCTTTTAAAATAGGTATGGATTCAACATTAGTTATGATTAATAATAGTGATGGTAATGAAAGACAATTTAAAAGAACTGATATTTCTACTATTGATCAATCACTTATTGATACACAATTATCTTCTTCTGATGTTATGAGTATATTAACTAAAAGTGGATTATCTTCATCACTAGTTATGTATGAAAATGAGATTAAAGAAGAGAATATAAATGGTAGGTTAAAAGTTCATGGACAAAGACATATAAAAAATGTTTTGTTGTATTCTATATTAATTGGACAATCTGTTGTTCAAGATAAACATGATTTAGATTTAATAATGCTATCTGCTAAATATCATGATATAGGTAGAAAAACCGATGCTTATGAGGAACATGCTGAACCAAGTTCAAAGATTGCTATTGAGAAATTAAAAGATAAATGTTCTCCGGAAGATTTATCAGTAATTAGTACTATAATTGAATTTCATGAAATACCAAGAAATTTTGCTAATATTAATGAATTATTTGTTGAAATGGCTCGAAAAAACGGTATTATTGATGATCAAATACCAAAAGTAAGAAAAATGGCTGAAGTATTAAAAGATGCTGATGCACTTGACAGAACTAGATTTATTAACAAAGCTAGATTAAATCCCAAATTTTTACAATATGATGTATCGAAACACTTAATAAAGTTTGCATCATCATTACAAGAAACTTATGCAATTTCTGACTTAAAAGAATTTCATTGTAATGAACCAATAGATATTTTATTACAAACATATACTCCTCAAGAAGTTTTAAGAACTATTAGACATAATATCAGAGGAGATTTAGGAAATGAAGATATTCAAAATTTTATAAACTCTTGGGCAATTTTAAGTGTGCAAAAAGATAAAATGGAAGAAGGTGCTAAACATGGAAAATAATGATTTAAAAGGACAAAAAAAATTAAAGAAGGAAGAGTCTATTTTTGGACAGGATCAAGTACCAATTTCTTTAAATAAGCAAATTTTTGTTAAAAATTTAACAAATGAACAAAAATTAGAATATCTTAGAGACTTAATACAAGATGTAGAGCAAAAGTTAGAATCAACTTGTATAAGTAAAAAATTAGTTAAAAAAGACGATAATTTAAAGCGATAAGCTATCGTCTTTTTTATTTCTGTTTATTATTTGGAATTGATAATTTTTTTGAATTTTTAAGTAGATTTACAAAAGAATAATTTTCAATTTCATAATTTATTAAGGACAATGAGTTAAATTTAAGTGAACAACTAATTCTATGTTTTTAAATATAAATATAAAAAAAATTATTATTTTTAATATTAATTGAATTTTTAATTAAGTACAGCTTTTTCATATATATTTATAAATTAATTTTTCTTTTTGGTATAAAAAATTAATCAATAAAAATAAGAAATTTTATTGTTATACAATAGATGCGAAATATTTATATAAACAAAAATGACTTAAGCTTTATAATTAAAGTGATTAATCAAGAAAGGACTTAAGTCCGAAGATCATAACATATAACCTTTATGTTTTATATGTTTTTTTACCTTTTAAATAATCTTAAAAGAAAAAGTCATATAAATTTTTCATATCTTGAATAATATCTAAGATAAATAGAATTTAATAAGAAATTAATTTATAATAGTTATTAAAGAGGCATTATGTATACACCTATATATTTAAAAACAAATTACTCATTTTTAGAAAGTACTATTAGAATTGAAAAACTAATAGATTTTGCTGTTACTAAGAACTTTAAATATGTATGTATTACAGATATAAATATGATAGCTGTTATGGAGTTTTATCATTTAGCTAAACAAAATAATTTAATACCTGTTGTAGGTTTAGAAATAAGTCTAAATTCATTAAAACTACTTGCTTTTGGTAATTATTATTCACTTATTTCTCTTGCGACTTTATCTAGTGAAAAAGAACTAGAAATAAGTGATTTAGATAATAGTTTAACTTATGTTTTACCATATGATTCAAAAGATTTATTAGATATATTAAAATTAGATAATATTTATTTAGGTTATAAGAATGAAAAAGAAGAAATAGAACTTAGTTTATTATCAGATAAGATTATCTTTTTACCTAAACACACATCATTAACAGTAAAAGATGCAGAAAACTTTAAATACTTATCTATGTTAAAGAATGAAAAAGTAGATAAAGAAGAAATAAATAATTATTATTTAGAAAATATAGATAAAAAAGAAGAGACAGAAAACTTTTTATCTAACTTTGTTTTAGATATTAAAAAAGAAGAAGATGTACTTCCAATATATGATATAAATATAGATGCTAAGAAGAGTTTAATAGAGCTATCTATTAAAGGACTTTGTTTAAGACTTAATAAAGATTATAAAGATATAGATGTCAAGTATAAAGAAAGATTAAAAAAAGAATTAACGGTAATAAATTCTATGAATTTTGCTAATTACTTTTTAGTAGTTAGTGACTTTATAAGATATGCTAAGAAAAATAAAATATTAGTATCTCCAGGAAGAGGTTCTGTTGTTGGTAGTTTAGTAGCATATACTACTGGAATAACAGATATAGATCCTTTAAAATATAATTTATATTTTGAAAGATTTTTAAATGCTTCTAGAATTACTATGCCTGATATCGATACAGATTTTCCTGATATTTATAGAGAAGATGTAATAGAATATGTTAAAGATAAATATGGAAAAGAAAACGTATCTGGAGTAGTTACAGTATCTACTATGCAAACTAAACAGTTAGTTAGAGAAATATCTAAGTTATTTAATATAGATAATAAAATAGTAGAAAGAATATTAAAACTAGTAGATTCAAAAACACCACTTAAAGAAGCAGTAGATAAGAGTTTAACTTTAAAAGAGATATTTAATTCTAGTTTAGAACTTAGAAAAATATATGATTTATGTATCTTTTTTGATTCTTTTCCACATCATACTTCAATTCATGCATCCGCTATTATAATATCTAATAAAAACTTAAAAAATATAATACCTTTAATTAAAAGTAATGACTTATATTTAACATCTTATACTATGAATTATTTAGAAGAGTTAGGTCTTTTAAAAATGGACTTTTTAGGTATTAAAAATTTAACTACTATTATGAATATAATAGAAGATATAAAAGTAAATGAAAATATAGAAATAGATTTTAATAAGATAGATTTAGATGATAAATTAACTTTAAATTTATTTAAAAATGCTAATACTAAAGGTATATTTCAGTTTGATAGTTATGGTATGAGAAGATTCTTATCTAATTTAAAAGTAGATAGTTTTTCTGATATATATGCAGCTATTGCTTTATATAGACCTGGGCCTCAAGAAAATATACCTAGTTATATAAGAAGAAAAGAAGGTAAAGAAAAGATAGAATATTTAGATAAATCTTTAGAAAATATCTTATCTTCAACATATGGTATTTTAATATATCAAGAACAAATTATGGAAATAGCTCATATCTATGCAGGATTTACTTTAAAAGAAGCAGATTCATTTAGAAAAGCCGTATCTAAAAAGAACTTAAATGATTTAAAAAACTTAGAAGAAAGTTTTATATCTTCTTCAATGAAACTAAATAGAGATCCTTTAGTTACTAAAAAGATATTTGATTTGATATTAAAATTTGCAAATTATGGATTTAATAAATCACATTCTGTTGCTTATTCGGTAGTAGCGTTTAAACAAGCGTATTTTAAAGCTCATTATAAAGAATATTTTTATAAAGAAATATTATTAAACGAAATAAACGATAAAGAAAAAACAGAAGATTATATTAAAGAAGCTAAAGTTTTAGGAATAGAGATAAAAGGACCTAGTATTTTAAAATCTGCAACTAATTATTCATTAGAAAAAAACACATTATATTATCCACTTATTGGAGTTAAAGGAATAGGTTTAGTTTTAGCAGAAAAGATAAATTCTATTAATAAATCAACTGATATATATGATATGTTTACTTCTTTATATGAAATAGGAGTTAGAGAAAGTACATTTGAAACTTTAATTAAAGTAGGAGCTTTTGATTCATATAAAATAAATAGAAAAAGTTTAATTGAAGCTTTAACTTCTCTTATTAATTATGCAGAGTTAAAAACAAATTACTTTTCTGAAGATATAAGACCAGTTATCGTTAGTTATAAAGATTATACTGAGATAGAAAAACTTGAGATGGAAAAAGAATTACTTGGATTTTATTTATCTAGTTATCCGACATCTTTATATAAAAAAGAAGGTTTTATAGAAGTAAAAGATATTGATAACTATATAAATAAAGATGTAACAATCGTTCTTTATATTAATAAGATTAAAGAAATAATTACTAAAAATGGAGAAAAGATGGCATTTGTTGATGCTAGTGATAAAGATAAAATATCTTTAACTATTTTTCCAAATACTTATAAGGATATAGAAATAAATAAAAAAGATATAGTGGAAGTAAATGGACAGGTAGTTATTAGAAATAGTGAAAGACAAATAATAGTGAAAACGATAAAAAAACTAACAAGTCTTTAAACTATAATGGAATATATGGTAGAATATTAAACGTAAAGGAGCAAAGATGGAAGTTGTTTTTAAGACTAATGATTATTTATTAGCATGGTATTTACTATTTAAACCATCTACTGATACAGAATTTCAAAAGATTAAATTAAAACTTTGGAAAAATTATACAGATGAATATAAAAAAATTGAAAAAGATAATGTAAAAATAATGCAAGATACTGATAATTTTATACCAAGTAATGATTTAATATACGATAAAATTTTTGAAACTGATTACTTTAAAGAATATAAAAAGAAAACAGATAAGAATATGTTTATCTTAAGAGAAGCATATGATATTAATAAAAAAGTTATAGATAAAGAATTAAAGGATATATTAAAGCATAAGATTAGAAATGTTTATGAAATAATAATTATGTATCCAGAGTTAAATATATCTGAATATGTTAAAAATAATCCTAAAAAAGTTATAGTATGGGGTAGAAAAGAAGATGAAGAAGATTCGCTTTCTTCAGTATTTAAAATACTTTATACAGCTTTAAAATACGAGTTGAGTGATTTAAAAATAACAAGAGAAAATGTTTTAAGTTCTATAATAGATATGGTTATAACTAACGAATTACAATCGAGATTATTAAATAAATCTTGTTATAATGAAGGTTTTAAAAAACTGTTAGAAATTAAACATACTTTGTATCCTTATTTTCTTATGTATTTAGGAATATTAGAAAAAGAAGAACTTTTAAAAAGAAGTAAGTATGACGATATAAAATTTGATGTGAAAGTAATAGAAAATGGATTAGCAAAAGTTGATTTAAAAGAATTCATTACATTTTGTGATGAAAACTATCAATATTTAATTCATTAACATGGAGGATTAGATGTTAGATAATAAAAAAATATTTGAAGTTTTAAATATAGATAATGATAAATATATGGATGCTATAAAATTTACAAAAATTAAGCATAAAACTAAAGATAAAATTTTATTAGTTTATATAACATCAAAGATAAGATTAGAAATAGATTTTTATCATAAATTAAAAGAAGGATTTAAATCTCTTTTTTTAGTTAATGAAGTAGAAATATTTTTAGAAGTAGATGATTATAAAGATGATTACTTTAAAGATTATTATGAAGAGTTAATAGAAGATTATAAAGATTTATCTATTTATAGATATTTAAGTAGTATTTATAAAAAAGATGGAGTTTATAAAATAGATGTAATTAATGAAGTTGAAAAAGAAAAAATAAAAGAAGTAGCAGAGCATTTAAGTGAAGAATTAAAAAAACTTGGTTATTTATATGATATAGATGTTTATATTAATGAAGAGAAAAATAAACTTTTAGATAAAGAATTAGAAAAAGAAAGAGAAACTAGTTTAAATAGTGTTAGTTTTAGTGATAATAAACCTAGTTTTACACCATCTTCTCCTATAATGAGAACTAATTTAAGAGAGATGAAAAACGATTATGAAATAACACCTTTAAATAATTTAAGAGTAGATCCAAATGCTGACAATATATACTGTGTTAGAGGTATTGTTTTTGAAGTTGAATTTCGTGAAACTAAAAAAGAAAATGATATATATATATCTAAGATAAACGATGATACAAACTCTTTAGTAATTAAAACATTTGTTAAGAAGTCTGATAAAGAAATGCAAAGTTTTTTAGGAAAATTATTAAAAGTTGGGAATAATATATGTGTGAGGGGAGTACTTTCACATGATCCATTTGATAACGGTGAACTTAGCTTAATGTTTAGAGAAATAAAACAAATTGAAATAGTAAAAGAAGATATAAAAGAAAAAAGAAAATCTAGAGTAGAACTACATGCTCACTCTAAACTTTCTGTTTTAGATTCTTCGATTGATCCTAAAGATTTAGTTAAAAAGGCATATAAACTTGGACATAGAGGAGTTGCTATAACAGATCACGATGGAGTTTTAGCTTTTCCGGAAGTTTTTAAAGAAGTAAAAGCAATAAATAAGACTTTAAGTGAAGATGAAAAATTTAAAGGATTATATGGGACAGAATTAGTACTTGTAGATGATTTTGTAGAAATAGTAATAAATCCTAAAAGATATATTAAAAATCAAGAATATGTAGTGTTTGATGTTGAAACAACAGGACTTGATGCTAAAGATAAAAATCAAATGATCGAAATAGGTGCTGTTAAGATAAAAGATGGAAAAATTATAGATAGATTTGATGAACTTATTTCTTGTTCTTATCCACTTGATGAAAAAATTGTTTCTTTAACTAATATAACTGATGAGATGTTAAAGGGTAAAAGAAGTGAAGAAGAAGTTGTTAAATCTTTCTTAGAATTTGTCTCTAGTAGTATCTTAGTTGCGCATAATGCTAGATTTGATATGTCGTTTTTAAATTATGCTATTGAAAAATATAATTTAAATCCAGTTAAAAATGATATTTTAGATACACTTATCTTATCTAGATATTTAACACCTAATGAAAGATATCATAATTTATCTACTGTAACTAAAAGATATGAAGTAAACTTTAGTGAAGATAATCATCATAGAGCAGATTACGATGCAGAAGCTACTGCTTTAGTACTTTTAAAAATGTTTGATAAATTAGATGTTGAAACTATAGAAGAGTTAAAGAAGATAAAAGTTCAAGATAAAACTATTATTTTTAAAAATAAAATAGAGATGTTAAATGATACTTTTGTTGTATTTGATACCGAAACAACAGGTCTTAATGCAGTAAACGATAAACTTATTGAAATAGGTGCAGTTAAGATAAAAAACGGAGTTATTATAGATAGGTTTGATGAACTTATTGATCCAGGTATTCCAATACCACAAAAGATTACAGAAATTACTACTATTACTGATGAAATGGTAAAGGGAAAAAGAAAAGAAAAAGAAGTAATTAAAGACTTTATGGACTGGGTTAAAGATTATCCGATGGTTGCTCATAATGCTCATTTTGATGTTTCTTTTATTAAAAATAGTTTAGCTAATAACAATTATAAAACAATAGAAAATCCAGTAATTGATACTTTGGTTTTATCAAGATTTTTGGATAATGAAGAAAAAAGACACTCATTATCTGCAATTACAAAAAGATATGAAATAGAATTTGATGAAGATAATCACCATAGAGCAGATTATGATGCAGAAGGTACAGCTTTAGTGTTTCATAAGATGTTACAAAAAATTGCCCCAAGAGATATTTTATATTTAGAAGATTTACCAAATATCGTATCAAAAGATGATATACATAAATTTGGTAGAACTTATCATATTAATTTATTAGCTCAAAATAGAGAAGGTTTGAAGAACTTATTTAAGATAGTGTCTTTTGCTAATACAAAATACTTTTATAAAGGTGAAGCTAGAATACTTAGAAGTGTTTTAGAATCTTTAAGAGAAAATATTTTAGTATCTTCTGGATGTTATCAATCTGAAATATTTGTTGAATCTAGATATGTATCAGAAAACGAACTTGATACAATGATTGATTTTTATGATTATGTCGAGGTTCAACCTCCAGTTTGTTATTCACAGTTAATTGATTCTGGAGATTTTAACTCTATAGAAGAAATAGAAGAAAAAATTAAATATATTATCGAAAGAGTTAAAGCAAGAGGAAAAATAATCGTTGCAACTGGAGATGTACATACTTTAAATAAAGATGATGAAATATATAGAAAAATCTTAATTAATCAAAAAGTACCAGGTGGTGGACGACATCCATTAAATAGAAATAATATTAAAAATATACCTAATACTTACTTTAGAACTACTGAAGAGATGTTAGAAGACTTTAGCTTTTTAGATGAGAAATTAAGAGAAGAAATAGTAGTAGATAATAGTTTGAAAATATTAGATTTATGTGAAAACATCGAAGTAATTATCGATACTAAAGGAATACCTTTTTCTCCTAAGATAAAAGATAGTGATAAAGAAACTAAGAGAATAGTTTATGAAAAAGCTCATGAACTTTATGGAGAAAATTTACCAGGGTATGTAGAAAATAGAATAGAAGAAGAACTAAAAGGTATAATAGGTGGAGGATTTGATGTTATTTATTTAATAGCACAAAAACTCGTTAAGAAAAGTAATGATGATGGTTATGTAGTTGGATCTAGAGGTAGTGTTGGATCTAGTTTTGTTGCAACTATGATGGGTATTACAGAAGTTAATCCTTTAAAAGCACATTATCTATGTCCAAATTGTAAACATTCAATATTTGAAATAGATGGAAAAAGTATATCGGAAGATTATTCTTCAGGTTATGATTTACCAGAGAAAAAATGTCCTAAATGTGATACTTTAATGAAAGGTGAAGGTCAAGATATGCCTTTTGCTACATTCTTAGGATTTAATGCCGATAAAGTACCAGATATAGATTTAAACTTTTCAGGAGATTATCAATCTCATGCTCATGACTATACAAAAGTACTTTTTGGTGAAGATAAAGTATTTAGAGCAGGAACTGTTGGAACAGCTGCAGAAAAAACAGCATTTGGTTATGTAAAAGCATATCTTGAAGAAAAAGGTATAAGTAACTTTAGAAAAGCTGAAATAGAAAGAATCGCTAAGAAGTTAGTAGGTGTTAAAAGAACAACAGGTCAACACCCTGGAGGAATAGTCGTAGTACCTGATTATATGGATATCTTTGATTTTACTCCATATCAGTATCCAGCTAACGAAAAAGGTGAATGGTTTACAACTCACTTTGATTATCATGCAATTGATGAATGTCTATTAAAACTAGATATACTTGGACACGATGATCCTACGATGATAAAAATGTTAGAAGACTTATCTGGTCTTGATATAAAAAAGATTAATGTAGGAGATGAAAAAATACTATCTTTATTTTCATCTACTGAAGTAATGGGTGTAACTCCAGAACAAATCGGTTGTAAAATAGGAACGCTAGGTCTTCCAGAACTTGGAACTGACTTTGTAATAAATATGTTACTTGAAACTAAACCAAAAACATTTTCAGAACTTGTTAAAATATCAGGTTTATCTCATGGAACTGATGTATGGAATAACAATGCTCAAGATTTAGTTAAAGCTGGTATTGAATTTAAAAACATTATTGGATGTAGGGATGACATAATGGTTAATCTTATAAGTTATGGAGTAGAACCTTTAAAAGCATTTAAGATAATGGAGTTTGTTAGAAAAGGTAAACCAAGTAAAGAAAAAGAACAGTGGTTAGAATATGCAGAAGTTATGAAAGCACATAACGTACCAGAATGGTATATAGAATCTTGTCATAAAATTAAGTATATGTTTCCTAAAGCTCATGCTTGTGCTTATGTATTAAGTGCACTTAGAATTGCGTATTTTAAAGTTTATTATCCAATATATTACTATGCAGCATACTTTTCTATTAGAGAACATGACTTTGATGTTTATGCTATGGTAAACGGATATGATAAGATAAACGAAACTATTTCTTTATTAGAAGAAAAAGGATATTCTAGATCAAATAAAGAAGATAGTGTATTAGGTTGCTTAAAAGTAGTAAGAGAAGCAAGTAGTAGAGGTATAAAATTCTTAGTACCAAGAGTTAACGAAAGTTATGCTAAGAAGTTTAAAGTAATAGATGATAAAACTTTATTACTTCCATTTATTGCAATGGATGGTCTAGGAGAAGTAGTAGCGGAAAATATCGTTAAAGAAAGAAATGTAAAAGAATATAGTAATATTGAAGAATTTGAAAAAAGAGGTAAAATATCAAATACTCTTATTAAAGAAATGAGACTTTTAAATATGTTTGATGGAATGGATGAGTCTAGTCAACTTAGTTTATTTTAGGGTGAGGCATGGATAATATAATAGAAGAAGTAAGAAAGAAAACAGATATAGTAGATTTAATATCAGAATATATACCACTAATAAAAAAAGGTAAGAATTATTTTGGTGTTTGTCCTTTTCATGATGACTCTAATCCATCTATGTCAGTATCTAGAGAAAAACAAATATATAAATGTTTCTCTTGTGGAGCAAGTGGTAATATTTATAACTTTTTAATGGATTATGAACATATTGATTTTAAAGATGCTTTATCTAAATTATCTTCTAAACTTGGAATAAATGTAGAAACTACTAGTATTAAAGTAAATGATAAGTTTGATAAATTTTATGAAATATATGATTTAACTAGTAAAGTTTATCAAAATAACTTATTATCTGAAAAAGGTAGTAGTGCAAGAAACTATTTGAAATCTAGAAATATAGGTATAGAAGAGATAAAAAAATTTAATATAGGTTTATCTTTTTCTAATAATCAAATAGTTAAACAATTAGAAAAAAAATATAATTTAATAGATTTAGAAGATATTGGACTTATATCAGGAAATCATGATATATTTCAAAATCGTATTATGTTTCCTTTAATGAATTTAGAAAATAATACAGTGGCGTTTTCTGGAAGAATTTATGATAGTCTTAGTAAAGATTCTAAATATATAAATACTAAAGAGACGAATATCTTTAAAAAAGGTGAAATATTATATAACTATTATAAATCTAAAGAAGAAGTAAGAGTTAAGAAGTATCTAATCTTAGTTGAAGGTTTTATGGATGTTATAAGACTTGCTACAGTAGGTATTAATAACGTAGTAGCAACTATGGGTACTTCTCTTACGATAAATCAAATAAAATTATTAAAGAGATTATCAAATAATATATATTTATGTTTTGATGGAGATAATCCTGGTAAACTTGCAAATATTAATAATGGTGAAGAATTAATTAAAGCAGGTGTTGATATAAAAGTAATATCTTTAGATAATAATGAAGATCCTGATTCTTTTGTTTTAAAAAATGGTAAAGAAGAGTTTGAAAAATTAATTTTAGAAGCTAAAAGTTATCAAGAATATTACATGGATTATCAAAAAAATACTATTTCAACTACAGATATTAAAGAAGTAACAGAATATATTAATAAAGTATTAGAAAAACTTAAATATAATAATAACGAAATAGAAAAAGAGTTAGTTTTAAAAAAACTTGCAAAAGACTTTGATATATCGTATAATACCCTAGAAAATCGCTTAAAAGATTATAGTTTAGAAAAAAGTACTAACTTGGAGATTAAAGTAGAGAAAAAAGAAGAAACTAAAGCGGTAGTTAATAAATATTATGTTGCTAGTAGAGACTTAATAATGGGTATGTTATACGATAATAAAGTAATAGATATTTATAAAAACTATAATATACAGATGATAAACGATAAGTTTGATGCGGTTTTAAATGAAATATTATATAGATATGATGTTTATGGAAGTGTAGAAGTTGCTGAAATATTTGATGAACTTATATCAAATGATGAATTAAGAGAGTTTTTTAAAACATTAATTACTAATGAAGAAGTATATAGTTATGATTACTATAAAGATTGTATTAAGAGTATTAATGAATGTGTAACTATTCAAAAAATCAAATATTTGCAAAAGATGATTGAAGAAGAAAAAGATGTTAATAAGCAAATAGAATATCTAAATACTATGGGGATACTAAAAAATAATTTAGAGAAGGGGATTTAACATGTCTAAAGAATTAAAAACTTTTAAAGATAAAGAAGAATATTTAATAAAAAAAGGAAAAGAAGAGGGATTTATTACATATGAAGAAATAGCTAAGACTTTAAAAGGTTTAGATGTAGATTCTGATAATTTAGATGAACTATACAATAAATTAATTGCTAATAATATAGAAGTAATTTCTGAAGAAGAAAATAATGATGATACAGAAACAGAACTATTTACTGAAGATTTAGAAAGTACTAAAGATGTAAAAATAAATGATTCAGTAAAAATGTATTTAAAAGAAATTGGTAAGATAAAACTTTTATCTGCTGATGAAGAATTTGAATATGCTAAAAGAGCAGTAGAAGGGGATGAAGAAGCTAAGAAAAAACTTAGTGAATCTAACTTAAGATTAGTTGTATCTATTGCAAAAAGATACTTAGGAAGAGGTTTAAGATTCTTAGATCTTATTCAAGAAGGAAATATTGGTTTAATGAAAGCAGTAGATAAGTTTGATCCAGATAAAGGGTTTAAATTTTCTACATATGCTACATGGTGGATTAGACAAGCTATTACAAGAGCTATAGCTGATCAAGCAAGAACTATAAGAATACCAGTTCATATGGTTGAAACTATGAATAAGTTAAAAAGAGAAGAAAGACAACTACAACAAGAATTAAATAGAGAACCAACTGATGAAGAACTTGCTGAAAGAATGGGAATGCCAGTAGATAAAATAAGAGAAGTACATAAGATAGGACAAGATCCAGTATCTCTTGAAACACCAATTGGTGAAGAAAATGATTCTCATTTAGGAGACTTTATTAAAGATGAAAGTTCTATGTCTCCAGAAAAATATGCTATTAGTGAAATGTTAAAAAGTGAATTAAATGATGTTTTAAAAACACTTACTGAAAGAGAAGAAAAAGTATTAAGACTTAGATTTGGAATAGATGATGGACAAAGTTTAACTTTAGAAGAAGTAGGTAAGATATTTGGAGTTACTAGAGAAAGAATTAGACAAATAGAATCTAAAGCTTTAAGAAAATTAAAACATCCATCTCGTAGTAAAAAATTAAAAGATTTTTTAATAAATTAATAACAAGTATAAACTTGTTATTTTTTAGTTTAAGGTGTATATCACAAAAACAAATGACTTTATATTTTAAATAGCTAAATTTGTTATTTGTATTTTAGGGGAAAATATGAGAAATTTAATAAAAATATTTTTAAGTGTTACTGTAATTATAATTTTAATTATATTTAGTGATAAAGTAAATGCTTTAGAAGTTATATCAAAAGAAATCTTTGAATATACTATAGAACAAACTGCTCCAGAAGATTTAGATTTATCTTTTAAAAATGGAACAATTTATAGTGATAAATATTTAAAAGAAATTGAAGAATTTAATGAAAGACATAAAAAATCAAATGATGAAAATAATAATAATTATCAAATTAATAAAAAAGAAATTTATTATGGTATTACTGATATAAATCAGATATACTACACAGTAGCAATGATTTTTTATTTAAGTACAATAACAAGAAAATAAATATTATTATTTATTTTCTTGTAAAAAATTAATTTAATTATATAATAAACTTATGTTATCAAAAAGATTAAAATTTATTGCTGATAAAGTAAAAGCAAAAGAAAATGTAATGGATGTAGCATGTGATCATGGATTACTTGCAATTTATTTAGAAAAAGAAAAAAATTGTAGAGTAATAGCTAGTGATATAAAGAAAACTGCAATAGAAGGAGCTTTAGAAAATAAGAAAAGGTATAATTCTAATGTAGAATTTCTTGTTTCTGATGGACTTAGTAAGTTAAATGAAGATATAACTACAGTTATAATAGCAGGACTTGGAAGTCAAACAGCAATAGAAATATTAGATACTGATTTAAAAAATGTTAATACATTAATTGTTTCCGTCCAAAAAGATTTAGAAGACTTTAGAAGATTTATTCATACTAAAGGATTTATTATAGAAGAATCTTTAGTATTTGATAAGAAATATTACAATGTGTTTTATTTAACTAAAGGAATAGAAAGATATTCTGATATAGAATATAAGTATGGAAAAGATTTAATTGATAATAAAGATAATCTTGAATATTTTCAAGATTTAAAAACAAGATACGAAAATAAAGATGATAAAGACTTAGATTATATAATAGCTAGATTAAAGGGGTTAAGTAAAAATACTTGACTATAAAAAAATAAAATTATATAATTTATGTATCTAAGGAGGAGAAAATGGCAGTTAAAATTAGATTAACTAGAATGGGTGCTAAAAAAAGACCTATATATAGAATAGTAGCTAGTGATTCTAGAAGACCAAGAGATGGTCAATACCTAGAATTAATTGGAACATATAATCCTGGATTTGATAATAAAGAAAAAGAATTATCAGTAAATAAAGAAGTAGCATTAAAATGGTTAAATAGAGGTGCTATACCAACTGATACAGCTAGAAATTTATTATCAGAAACTGGAGTTATGAAAGAATTTGCTGAATCAAAACAAAAAGGAAACAAGTAATATGTTAGTAAAAATAACTGAAGATTTAGTTAAATTAGTTATAAAAAAGATAGATGAATTAGAAGTTAAAGAATTAAATTCCAATGATGAAAATGAAGTTTTTATTAAAGTTATGGTAAATAGTGAAGATTATGATAATGTAATAAGTGTTATATCTTCAATTAAAACTTTAGTACAAGCTGCAAGTCATATAGAAAACAATAAGAAGATAAAGATTGAAGTAGATAAATTCTAGTTTAATCTTTTTTTCTTTATTTCTTTAAGGTATAATTTTAAATAGGAGATAGTAATATGAAAACAAGAATAATAAGTGCTTTAGTAATGACACTCTTATTTGTGCCACTACTTTTTATAGGAGGAGAATATTTTAAAATAGTAGTTAGTTTGCTTGGAATATTTGCAACAAGAGAACTTCTTAATTCTAAAGGAAAAAATATGTTAAACATATTTAAAGTAATAGCATATATTTTTACGTTTATAATTATATATTTTACAAACGGTTTATTAGATTATAGATTTATAATGTTATTTTTATTAATTATGTTAGTAATTCCTTTATTTAGTAAAGAAAAAGAGTTTAATGTAGAAGATGCATTTTTTTTAATATCTGCAGTTCTTTTAACATCGCTACCTTTGAGATATTTCTTAAATATAAGATCTGAAAGACTTGGACTTGCAATCTATCTTGTACTTATTCCTATAATTACAGATTCTTTTGCATATATAACAGGAAGTTTAGTTGGAAAACATAAGTTAATTGAAAGAATATCACCTAAGAAAACAGTAGAAGGTGCAATAGGTGGTTTTGTAGCTGCTAGTATATTTTGTACTATGTTTTATGTGGTAGTTATTAATACTCGTGCAAATATGGTTGTTATTTTGTTAGCAACAATGTTTTTATCAATTGTTTCTCAACTTGGGGATTTAGTGTTCTCATCTATTAAAAGATATTTTAATATTAAAGATTTTTCTAAATTAATACCAGGGCATGGAGGAATATTAGATAGAATAGATTCATTAATATTTGTAATTATTGGATATAGTATACTTATATTTGGAGGACTTATATGAATTTAATATATTTTCTACTTATTTTAGGAGTTATTGTACTAGTTCATGAATTTGGTCATTTTATAATGGCTAAGATTTTTAAAGTATATGTATTTGAATTTGCGATAGGTATGGGACCTAAAATATTTGAAATAAAAGGTAAAGAAACAGTTTATAGTATTAGACTTTTACCACTTGGAGGATTTGTTTCTTTAGCGGGAGAAGAAGATCAATTAGAAAAATCTAAAGATATACCAGAAGATAGACTTTTAAATAACAAAAAAATATATCAAAGATTCTTAATAATGGTATTTGGAGTAGTAAATAACTTCATCTTAGCATTTTTAATATTCTTTATGATATTTTTATTTAATGGAAGTCCTAGTCAAAGTACTAAAATAGTAGATGTAGAAAAAGATACACCAGCATACTATTCTGGACTTATGAAAAATGATACTATTGTTGGAATAAACTATGATAAAGTAACTACTCAAGACGATATAAATCTAATTATGTTTTTAAATCCAAATGAAAAATTAACTTTTGTAGTTAGAAGAAATGAAAAGATAGAGTTTATTACTGTTACACCAGAGAAAATAAAAGAAAAAATAGATGGTAAAGAAATAGAAAGATATAGATATGGTATATCTTTAAATACAAAAAAAGAAACAGGATTTGTTAATGCTATTAAAAATTCATATTTGAAAATTAAATCTAATGTAAAAAGTATAATAAAGGTTTTTCAAATGTTATTTAAAGGTAAACTTGGAATAAATGCATTTTCTGGTCCGGTTGGAATATATAATGTAGTAAAAGATCAAAATAAAACAAATGGATTAATTGGTCTTGTATTCTTAACTGCAGTACTAAGTATTAATGTAGGATTTTTAAATTTACTACCATTTCCAATATTTGATGGTGGTAAAATATTTTTCTTAATTATAGAAAAATTATTTAATAAGAAAGTTAATCCTAAAATTGAATTAACTTTAAGTTTAATATTTGCAGTAATTCTTATAATATTTACTATTTATATAACGGGAATAGATATATGGAAAATGATAAAAAAATAGAAAAATTTGTAAACTATAATGAGTATTGTGAAGAAAATGAAGAAAAAATTAGCAAATTAGATATAAATAATATTATTTTTTTGATTATTATGTTAATATTTTTATTGTTAATTTATTTAAATGTTTGAAAAAATGCTTATGTTTGTTATAATATAAAGCAGTATTAGGAGGAAAAAATTATGGCAAAGAATGAAAATAGACAACTTAAAACATTTTATTGTGATGAATGTAAAGAAGAAAACTATAGATTAGAAAAAAATGTTAAAAATACAGTAGATAGATTAGAATTAAATAAATATTGTCCAAGATGTCAAAAACATACAAAACATAAAGAAAAGAAATAGGATAAGAAATGATAAATATAAACGATGTAAGAAGCGGTATGTGTATTAAATATAACGATGGATTATATTTAGTATTAGATCAACAACATGTAAAACCTGGAAAAGGATCAGCTTTTGTAAGAACTAAATTAAAAAATGTTCATACAGGAGCAAATATAGATGTTACTTTTAATGCAGGTATAAAAGTTGAAAAAGCTATTTTAAATAAAAAAGAAATGCAATATTTATATAATTCTGGTGATGATTATATTTTTATGGATATGGAAGACTATTCACAAATAGAAGTAAAAAAAGAAACACTAGGAAATACTGTAAATTATTTAAAAGAAAATTTAGAAATTATTATGCAATTTTATAATTCAGACATAGTAGGAATTATATTACCAGATAAAATTAGTTTTAAAATAACTAGTACAGAACAAGCTGTAAAAGGTAATACATCTTCTGGTGCTATGAAAGATGCAGTAATTGAAACAGGGCTTACTGTTAAAGTTCCAATCTTTATATCAGAAGGTGAAGAAATTATTGTGTCTACTGAAGACGGAAAATATGTATCAAGAGCTTAAATACAAAATATTATTTTGTATTTTTTTTATGTTTATATTAATATTTATATAGTAGGAGAGATAAATAATATGAATATAAATAATTTTAATAAATTTAAAAATCCTTTAAATAATAGTTTTAGCTTTAAAGTACAAAATAAAAATATGAATTATAATAATAATGCCAATAAGACGAGTTTAGGTTTTAATAGTCTAAACGAGTTAAAAAAGAACTCTTTAAATACTAATACACTTGATAATCAAAAACACTTAGAGAATAGTGTTAATTCTTTTAATATAAGAAAACCAAAAGAAGAAGATATATTTAAAAGTAATCATTTTTCTTCTATTGATGTTATGGATGAATCTGGAAGAAATATAATTCAAACAGAAATGAGAAATAAAGGAAGTAATTGGTAAAATAAAAAAATCTAGTTTTAAACTAGATTTTTTTATTTATTACAATCATTACAAATTTTTATTTGTTCTATAGAACTTTTTAATTTTTCATTTAAAGCATTTATCTTTTCGTCAGTCCAATATGTTAATGGATCTACTTTATCTTTAGATAAATCAGATGTTTCATCATCTGTTTCAAGAATTTTTCCATCTTTTGCTATCAGTAAAAAAGGTACGAATATTCTTTTATTTCCTAAATCATCATTTTTTAATCTATCTTTTAGTAAATTAACTAACTCTTGATATTTTTTGCTATTATTTTTTCTATCTTCTCTAATATCTAAATAGTATACTAATTGAAGAGAATTCTTTTTAGCTATATTATCTATTACTTTAACATATTGTTGACACCATATACATTCTTTATAACCAATAAATAAAGCAGCATTTCCTTTTTTAACTAAGTTAATAGCGGTATCAATATCAATAATCTTAAATACGTTATCTTTTGATAACTTTGTATAAGTATTAGAAAGATTGCTTCTTGCTTTAACTTCTTTATCGAAGTATTCGTATATGAAAAAAGACGCTAGAGTAGATAATATTAATATAGTTACAAATAATATAATATTTTTTTTCATAATTCCTCCTTATGTTAGTATTATAACATTTTTAGATAAAAAGAAAAACTTCTATAAATAGAAGTTTAAATTTTAAAATGGTGACCAGTACGGGATTTGAACCCGTGAATGCTGCCGTGAAAGGGCAGTGTGTTAACCGCTTCACCAACTGGCCGATGGCGCCTCAACTAGGACTCGAACCTAGGACCCTCTGATTAACAGTCAGATGCTCTAACCAACTGAGCTATTGAGGCATAATAGTAAACAAATAAAATGGTGGGCCTGGAAGGACTCGAACCTTCGACCTCTCGCTTATCAGACGAACGCTCTAACCACCTGAGCTACAAGCCCGAATAATTTCTTCACTACTCCTAAAGAATATACTAAATTTTCTAAAAAAGCAATACAAAAATTAAAAAATTTTATTTTTTTTGATTTTATGTTATATTTTAGATGATTGAGGAAGAATTTTATGAAATTTATCAGTAATATAAATGAAGAAAAATATGAAGAATTTATGAAGAAAAATGACTTTGCTCATTTTATGCAAAGTTATAGATGGGGGAAGTTTCAAGAAAAAGCTACTAAAAGAAAAGCGTATTATTTAGGAGTAGTAGATGATAAGGATAATCTTTTATTTGCATGCATGGGGCTAAAGAAAAATTTATATTTAGGTTATTCTTATTTATATTTACCTAGAGCATTTTGTACAGATTATAAAAATAAGGATTTGTTAGAATTTTTTATAAAAGAAATAAAAAGTTTTTGTAAAAAAGAAAAAATTATATTTTTAAAAATAGATCCAGCGTTTATATTAAATAAAGTATCAAATGATGAAAAGAAAATAGAAAAAAATAATGATAAAGAGAGTTTTTTTAAAACTTTAACGTCTTTAGGATTTATTTCTTTAGGTCTTAATAAATTGTTTGAAAGTGCTCAACCTAGATTTACATATAGAATAGATTTAACTAAAAGTGAAGAAGAAATAGTTAATAACTTTTCTAAGACATTGAAGAAAAGAATTAAAAAGAGCGAAAACTTCGATATTGAAATAAAAGAGGGAGACTTTAACGATATAGAAGAATTTTATCGTCTTATGAGACTTACAGAAGAAAGAAAGACTTTTATTCAACATGATATAACTTATTATCAAAATTTATTTGAAATATATAACGAGGGCGAATATAAAGTAAAATTATATAAAGCTTATGTTTATCCAAAAAAAGTTATTAAGAATTATGAAGATAAGATAAAAAGATTGAATCAAGAAATAGAAGAGTTAAAAACTCATGATAATTATAAGAAAAATTATATGAATGAACTTCTAAAACAAATAGAAGATAGTAAAAATTATATAAAAGAATATAATGAAGTATTAGAAAAATTTAAGAAAGATAAAATTATCTTAAATGCACATATAATAATTTACTATAAAGATATGTGTTGGGCTTTATATGCCGGAAATGAAACAGTATTACTTGATTCATGTTCTAATTATGGACTTTATAAATATCATATATTAGATGCAAAAAAGAATGGATGTAAGTTCTATGATAATTTTGGAGCAGTATCACTTGAAAAGAAAGATCATCCTTTATTTGGTTTAAATACTATGAAACAAAGTTTTGGTGGTGATTTTTATGAATTTAGTGGTGAATTAGACTTAGTTATAAATAAAACTTTATATTTAATATTTAAGCTTTTAATACCTATAAGAAGAAAAATAAAATATTTTTTCTTAAGTAAGAAAAAATAACTGTAAAAAATTGTAAAAATGATTTAAAATAATAGCATAAAATAATAAAGTTTGATAAATTTAAGATAGTAGGGAGGAAATATAATGGCAAACGAATACGGTATAGATTACCAATCAGCAGAACGTGGAGTTCATGAATTAATAGAAGCGTCAAGTAACTTAAGTAATCTTGTTGGTGTAATAGGAACTGATGTTAATCAGTTTATAGGACAAGGTTGGGTAGGAACAGATGCAGATGCATACAAAAATTCATTAGATGGTTTAACTAAAGATCTTATAGCAGAAGCAGATAACATTACTAACTTTGCAAAACAAATTGAAGATACTGCACAAAGATATGCAGAAGATGAAAGAAGTAGAGCAACATCTGCACAAGGATTAAACAGTTAATTAGGAGGGTATAAAATTATGAATGGTGGAAAAACATTATTAGATGTATCAGCAGTAGAAAGTTTTATTAGTAATTTAAATACTAAAAAAGATGAAATAGATACAGAATATGATAAAATGAAACGCGCAGCAGACGATTTAGCAAATGTTGCATTTAAAGGAGATGTTGTATCAAAAATAAATGAAGCAATGCAAATTATTGAAACAGATAAAGTACAAATCCAAAATATAGTTACAAGATTTGTAGATTTCTTACAAGATGTTAAGCAAAGAACTATCGAACGTGATCAAGAAGCAGCAAGAAGCATTTCAGAAGCATCTAATAATATTAGTCAAATAAAAAAATAATAAAAAACGTTTGACATATATTCAAGTTTAATGTAGTATATATATGACTTAAAAAAGAAAGAGATGTACCTACATCCACCTGATTTTACATAAAGATGGGTAAATGCTTTTAAATAAACTTGATTTTATTTATATGTATTTTAAAGTAGGTATTTATACCTACTTTTTTATTGTTGGAGGTGTAATATCGCAAAAGATAGTAATGTTTGGTTAATAAACGAACAAATAAAAGTACCTGAAGTACTTGTTATAGGACCTAATGGAGAACATGTAGGTTTAAAAAAAGTAAATGATGCTTTAGTATTAGCTTCATATGCAGGACTTGATTTGGTCTTAATAAATGCTGGAGGAAATCCACCAGTTGCAAAAATTATAGATTACAACAAGTTTAGATATGAAAGAATAAAAAAAGATAAAGATGCTAAGAAAAAACAAAAAGCTACGATATCTGAATTAAAAGAATTTAGATTATCACCTAATATAGATGTAGGAGATATTGAATTTAAGTTAAAAAATGTTAAAAAGTATTTAATTAAAGGAGATAGAATTAAACTTACTTTAAGATTTAAAGGAAGACAAATGGCTCATACAGATATAGGGTTTCAAGTTATGCAAAATTTTGTTGATCAACTAGAAGATATAGCAAGTATAGAACAAAAAGCAAAATTAGAAGGTAGAACTATATCGATGATATTAGTACCCAAAAAATAAGGAGGAAATGAGTATGCCAAAATTAAAAACACATAAAGGTGTAGCAAAAGTTCTAAAATCAAGAAAAGGTGGAACAATAACAATTGGACATCCAGGACAAAGACATAATACTGGAAAAAAAGATTCTCAACACAATAGAAATATGAGAGAAAAAGGTTCTCTATCAAGAGCAGATAGAAGAAGATTAAGAGATATTATATAAGGAGGAAGAAATGGCAAGAGTTAAGAATAGTGTAGTAACAAGAGCTAGAAGAAAAAAAATCTTAAAAAGAGCTAAAGGTTTCTTTGGTAGCAAACATAGATTATGGAAAACTGCTAAAGAACAATTAATGAATAGTGGATTTTATGCTTTTAGAGATAGAAGAGCTAAGAAAAGAGACTTTAGAAAATTATGGATTCAAAGAATCAATGCAGCAGTAAGAATGTATGATATGTCTTATTCAAAATTTATGAGTGGTCTTAAAAAAGCTGGAGTTGATATTAATAGAAAGATGCTTAGTGAAATAGCAATTATGGATGAAAAAGCATTTAAAGCATTAGTAGAAACATCTAAAAAAGGTTTAACAGAAAAAGTTGTTAAAGCTGAAGTAAAAGTAGAAAAAGAAGTTAAAGAAGAAAGAAAAGCTAGTTCTGATTTAGAAAGTAAAACTTTAAAAGAATTAAAAGAATTAGCAAAAGAAAAAAATGTAGAAGGATATTCTACAATGAAAAAAGCTGAATTATTAGAAGCTTTAAAATAAGCATATTAAGGAATTGTTTATACCTAGTGCCTAAAAGGTGGATAAATAGAACTTGATAGAAGAAAAACGAAAGGAAAATAAAAATGGCAATAGTATCAATAAATTATTTATTAGAAGCGGGTGTACATTTTGGACACCAAAAAAGAAGATGGAATCCTAAGATGAAGAAATATATCTTCAACTCTAGAGATGACATATATATAATAGACTTACAAAAAGTATCAGAATCATTAGAAAAAGCATATCAAGTAGTAAAATCTGTAGCTGAAAAAGATGGTAAGATATTATTTGTAGGAACTAAGAAACAAGCAGCAGAAGCAGTAGAAGAATGTGCAACAAAGGCTGAAAACTACTTCGTAAACGAAAGATGGTTAGGTGGAACATTAACTAACTTTAGAACAATTAGAACAAGAGTTAGAAGAATGGAAGAAATAGAACAAATGGAAAAAGATGAAACATTTGCTTTATTACCTAAAAAAGAAGTTATTAAAATTAAAAAAGAATACGACAAATTAAATAGAAACTTAAGAGGAATCAGAAATATGAGAAGATTACCTCAACTTATGATTGTTGTAGATCCAAACGAAGAAATAATAGCTGTAAAAGAAGCTAAAAAATTAGGAATCCCAGTACTTGGAATCGTAGATACTAATTCTGATCCAGATTTAGTTGATTATGTAGTACCAGGAAACGATGATGCAGTTAAATCAGTTTCATTACTTTTAGGAGCATTAAATAATGCAGTTTTAGAAGTTAAAGGTTTAGAAACTACAGATTATTTATCAGAAGATGATAAAGAAAAAAACGTTAAAGAAGAAAAGACAGAAGTAGTAAAAGAAAAAGTAGTAGAAAAAGAACAAGAAGAAAAAGTTGAAGTAGAAGAAGAACAAGAAGTAGTGTTAACAAAAGAAGAATTAGAAGAAAAAACATTACCTGAATTAAAAGAAGTAGCTAGATTAAAGAAATTAACTGGATTTTCTACTATGAAAAAACAAGAAATCATTGATTTAATAATTAACAATTAATAAGGAGGTTGTTATGAGCGCAGCACAAGTTAAAGAATTAAGAGAAAGAACAGGAGCAGGGATACTAGATTGTAAAAAAGCTTTAGAAGAAGCAAATGGAGATATCGAAAAAGCAGTAGATATTTTAAGACAAAAAGGTATAGCAAAAGCTCAAAAGAAACAAAGTAGAATAGCTGCAGAAGGATTAACTGCAATATATGAAAAAGAAAATAAAGCAGTTATCTTAGAAGTAAATAGTGAAACTGACTTTGTATCTAAAAATGATAAATTTAAAGATTTAATAGCAAATATTGGTAATACAGTATTAAACTCTAACGCTAAGACATTAGAAGAAGCTATGGAATTAAAATATAACGATGGAACAATAAACGATTACATTATTGCAGAAACTGCTGTAATAGGAGAAAAATTAAGTTTCAGAAGATTTGAATTAGTAGAAAAAGCTGATGATGAAAACTTTGGAATTTATATTCACTTAGGTGGAAAAATTTCTACACTTGCAGTTGTAAAAGGTGGAGATAAAGCTTTAGCTAAGAGTTTAGCAATGCAAATAACTGCAATGAATCCTAAATATATGACTGAAGAAGAAGTACCTGAAGAAGTTAAGGCAAGAGAAATGTCAGTTATTAAAGAGCAAATTGCTAATGAAAAGAAAGATGTTACAGCTGAAGTTGCTGAAAAGATGGCAAACGGAAGATTAAATAAATTCTTTAAAGAAATATGTTTATTAGATCAAGAATATATTGATGATTCTAAAAAGAATGTTAAGACTTTCTTGGAAGAAAACAAGATGGAAGTATTAAGTTATATAAGATACGAAGTTGGAGAAGGAATCGAAAAGAAAGTTGATAACTTTGCAGAAGAAGTTATGAGTCAAATAAACGGATAAAAGTAAGTTAAAACTTACTTTTTTTAGTTATAAAGATAAGCTTATGGTAGAATATTATTAGTGGAGAAACTATGAAAAAAATAAATTTAAAGTTATCTAATGAAAATATTTATAAATTAGAAAAAAATTATAAAGAAGCATTAAAAGATAGTAAGTTAAAAGATTTAATAAAACGTTTAAATATTGATGATGTAACAGCTATGTTAAATATAGAAGATTTAAAATCTGTTATTAAAGATAAAGAAAATTCTTTAGAATTTCATGGTTATGAAGAATGTAAGAATGTAAATCAAGGTTATGTAACAAGAGCAGTAGTTGAAAATAATAAATTATATTTTGTATATGATGAATGTAGTTGTATGAAAGATGTTCATGTTAAGAATAATGTTGAACTTTTTTCGGTTTCTAAGAATTTAAAAGATGCTAATATGAAATGTATTTATACTGATGATAAAAAAAGAAAAAAGATTATTGAAGCTATAAAAGAGTTTTATGATAATTATGGAAAAAAACAAAAAGCTATTTATTTATATGGTACTTTTGGAAGTGGTAAGACTTATATATTATCAGCATTACTTAATAAATTAGCAGAAAAAAATATCAAATCTATTATTATTCATGTACCAGAACTTATGAGAAGTATTAAAGAAAGTTTTAATGATTTAAGTTATAAAGATAAGATGGAAGCACTTATGAATGTAGAAATTCTATTACTTGATGATATAGGTGCTGAATATTTAACTGAATGGTCAAGAGATGAAATATTAGAACCTATATTAAACTATAGAATGGAAAATAATTTAGCAACATTCTTTACATCTAATTATTCAATAGATGAATTAGAAAAACATTTCTCTTTAGGTGGTAATTCTTTAAGAGCAAGAAGAATACTTGATAGAATAAAGACACTTGCAAAAGAAGTAGATTTGATAAGTGAAAGTAGAAGATAAGGAACGATAGTTATGAAAAAAATAAGAAATTTTTCAATAATTGCTCATATAGATCATGGTAAAAGTACTTTAGCAGATAGGATCATGGATGTATGTGAGGCGGTTAGTGAGAGAGAAAAAAAATCTCAACTTCTAGATAGTATGGATTTAGAAAGAGAAAGAGGTATTACAATAAAACTTAATACCGCTACTTTAGAATATAAAGGTTATGAATTAAATTTAATAGATACACCAGGCCATGTAGATTTTTCTTATGAAGTATCTAGATCTTTAGCAGCTAGTGATATAGCAGTTTTATTAATAGATGCTACTCAAGGTGTACAAGCACAAACTTTAGCTAATTTATTTTTAGCTATGGAAAACGATTTAGATATAATCCCAGTTATAAATAAAATAGATTTACCTAATGCTGATATAGAAAAAACTAAAAAGTCTATAGTTGAAGATTTAGGATTTGATGAAAAAGATATTATTTGTACTAGTGGTAAAACTGGAGAGGGTGTAAAAGAATTACTTGATAGAATAATAGAAAATAAAAATGAACCAAATGGAGATGAAAAACTACCATTAAAAGCTTTGATATTTGATAGTATCTTTGATTCATATCAAGGAGTAGTAGTTGCATTTAGAATAATGGATGGAACAATTAAAGTTAAAGATAAGATAGAGATGATGGAGACTAAAGCAACTTATGAAGTCTTATCTTTATTTAAAAGAGTTCCTTTTGTTAAGAAAGTAGATGAATTAAAAGCAGGGGAAGTTGGTTTTATGACGGCATCTATTAAAAATATTTCAGATATTTTAGTAGGTGATACTATAACTAATAAAGATAATCCTTGTAAAGAAAAATTACCAGGGTATAAACCTATGTTACCTATGGTATATTCTGGAGTTTATCCAATTGATGCAGGAGATTTTGAAGATTTAAGAGATGCCTTAGAAAAATTAAAATTAAACGATGCATCTTTAGTATATGAACCTGAAACATCTCAAGCTTTAGGTTTTGGTTTTAGATGCGGATTCTTAGGTCTTCTTCATATGGAAATCATCAAAGAAAGATTAACTAGAGAATTTGATATCGATGCGATAGTTACAACACCATCTGTTTTATATAAAGCAACTTTGACAAGTGGAGAAAATATAGATATAGATTCACCACAAAAAATGCCAGAAGTAACTAAAATTAAAACTATGTCTGAACCTTATATCTTAGCAACTATCTTATCTCCAGATGAATTTATTGGTGGTATTATGAATTTATGTCAAGATAAAAGAGGTATTTATAAAGAAATGACTTATTTAGATAAGACTAGAGTTAAGATAATTTACGAATTACCACTTGCAGAAATAGTGTATGATTTCTTTGATAAATTAAAATCTATTACCAAAGGATATGCATCTTTTGATTATGAAATAATTGGTTATAAAGAATCTAATTTAGTTAAGATAGATATTTTAGTAAATAGTGAAAAAGTAGATGCTTTATCTATTATTGTACCTAAAGAAAATGCTTATGAAAGAGGTAAAGTACTTGTAGATGCATTAAAAGAAGTAATTCCTAGAGCATTGTTTGAAATACCTATTCAAGCATCACTAAATGCTAAAGTAATAGCAAGATCTACGGTAAAAGCTATGAGAAAAGATGTACTTGCAAAATGTTATGGTGGAGACGTTTCTAGAAAGAAAAAACTTTTAGAAAAACAAAAGAAAGGTAAGAAGAAAATGAAGATGATAGGAAGTGTAGAACTTCCAACTGAGGCATTTTTAGCTATCTTAAAGACTGATGAATAATATTAAAAGTATTTATCTACATATTCCTTTTTGTACTAATATATGTAGTTATTGTGACTTTTGTAAGATGTATTATAATGATTTATTTTTTAATACTTATTATGAAAAATTAGTAAAAGAAGTTGATATTTATCAAGATTATCTTAATAATACATTTAAAACTATTTATATAGGAGGAGGAAGTCCTTCTTCTATTGGAATAAATAATTTAGAAAAAATATTAAAAATTCTAGATTTAAAAAAAGAAGAAGACTATGAATTTACAGTAGAATTAATGCCACTAGATATTACAGAAGAACTCCTTCTTTTACTTAAAAAATATCATGTTAATAGAATAAGTATAGGGGTTGAAACAGTTAATCCTAAATATCAAAAATTAATTAAAAGAGTAGTTAAAAAAGAAGTTCTAACTGATAAGATAAATTTAGCAAAAAAATATTTTGATAATATTAATTTAGATTTAATCTATGCTTTTAAAGATGAGACTTTAGAAGAATTAGATGAAGATATAAATTATCTATTATCAATTGACGTAGAACATATTAGTACTTATTCTTTAATTTTAGAAAATAATACTTATTTAAAATATGTTAATTATCAAGAAATAGATGATAGTATCTCTTCACAAATGTACTTTTATATAAAACAAAAATTAGAAGAATTTGGTTATAAGCATTATGAATTAAGTAATTATGCTAAAGAAAAACCATCAAGACATAATTTAGTTTACTGGAATAACGAAGAGTATTTAGGACTTGGTTTATCTGCTAGTGGATATATAGAAAATATAAGGTATACTAATACGAGAAATTTAGATAAGTATCCGTTTGTTAAGGAAGAAGAATATCTTAATAATAAAGATAAAATGACTTATTTTATGATTTTAGGTCTTAGAAAGATAGAGGGAATAAGTATAAAAAGATTTAAAGAATTATTTAATAAAGATATTTATGAAGTATATAATATAAAAGATCTATTATCAAAAGAATATTTAATTCTTAAAAATGATAATTTATTTATTAATCCTAAATATTTATATGTAAGTAATAGTATTTTAGAGCATTTTGTATAAAGGAGAAAATTATGAAATATGAAAATGAAATAACAGTACAAGTAACTTGTAATTATGAAGAATTACATAATCTTTTAATAAAACAAGGTTTTAAAATAATAGAAAAGTATACAATAATCGATGAATATTTAATATCAAAAGATTATGATTTAAAAAATAAAAATTATTTAGATATATTAAAAGAATGTGTAATTGTTAGATATATAGAAAATGAAGTAAAAGAGTTGTTATATAAATATAAAGAATATAGTAATAATGGAGATATCCTAAAGCAAGCTAAAGTTAGTTGTAAAGTAAATGATATTAAAGAAGCGAGTAACTTTATGAAGACTATAGGTTATAAAGAGTTAATTCATATCCAAAATAATAGTGTAGTTTATACTAATGATAAAATAGAATTTGCAGTTCAACTAGTTAATGATAAGTATATTTTTATTGAACTTGAAGATAAATCAGAATATTTAAATAAAACATATAGTAGTATAGAAGAAATGAAAGAAGAAATTAATTTATATAATTTACCTATAGTAAAAGATAAATATTTTGCTAAAAAAGCAGCTATAATTTTAGAAGATAAGTTAAAAGAATCAAGATAAGTTAATTAACTTATCTTTTTATCTGGTTTAACGTATGATAAAATACTATTATAGGGTGATGATATGGAATATAAATATAAAAGGTGGCAACTATTTGGAAAGAGATTAAATGTTCCTAAAAATATATTAAATGATGTTTATAATTGTACTCTTTCTTTTTATGATTATATTGAGTATCAATTAGATGATAAAATACCAACTTCATGTATTAATGAAGCAGATAGAAAAATACTTGAAAAATTTGGTATAGATAAATGTAAAAAATTAGATTGGGAATTAATTAATAAAACAAAAAATGCTTATAACATTAACTTTAGAGATATATTAATGTCTATCGATTCACAAACAGAAGATATTAATTATGCTTTATATGAGCTAGTAAAGGATCAAATAAAGCCAAGCAATTATTCATCGAAAATGTCTAAAATATATTCTGATAGATTATTTGAAATAACTGAAATAGAAAATAGCGAAAATAACTTAAGCCTTTTGAAAATGGCTTTTAATGATGCTAAAGTTAATCTAAAAGATATAATTATTAATTGGGAATTATTTAAAAATAAGGATTTAAGTTCTTGCTTATTAAATGATGAAAATAATAAAAATAATATTACAGATAGTTCACTAAAAGAATTTATGAATAATTATGGGACATTAGTGCCTTTAATAAATATTGACCTCTATACATTTATTAATAATATTTCTAGCCTTTCTTCAGAAAAAGAAAAACGTAATTATTTAAAACAATTTACTGATGATATATTAAATAATAGTTATAGAAAATATGGAAATTACAAAGAGCCTATTAAAAAACTAACAGATGAACAATATAAAAAAATATTCAAGTATTCATCAATTGAAGAATATTTAAAAACCTTTAGTAATGAATATATAGCAACACCTATAATAGAAGAATTAAAAACATTACCTCGAGACTATGTTTTTAATATGTCAATTCCAATTTCAGAATTATTAAACTATAATGTGTTATCTTTCATTGGAACATATGGGTTAAAAAACATTGTTGATTTCGATAATGAATGTGGTCATTTCTTTACAAAGAATAATTGTGAAATGTTAAAGTTAATGAATGATATGTATTTAAATGGTTCAGAGCTAGAGAATGACCCTAATAAAACAATTCTTACAAAAAAGGATTATGATGAAAATGGTAATTATATTAATAGACCATATACTAAAGATGAATTCTATGAAGCAATGAGAAGAATGATAAAATATGGGCATAATAGTGGGTATAATTCTCCTAATTATAGAGTTATAACAGGAGAGTTCAGAGTTAGAAATGCAGAGTTATTTATTTCAGAAGAAGCACCTGAAGAATTACAAGAAATGTTTTATACAAATTCTATTGATCCGCAACTATTATTAGAACATCCAGAATATATTCAATTTTTAAATGGAAAAGATTTAAGTTTATGTTTAAAAAGAAGAGTTGTATATGTTGAAGATATTAATGAATTAGATAAATATCAAAATATTTATAAATTTCTTAGTAATAAAACTGACTTTAATGGAGTTATGAATTTTATTACTGAATATAATGCTATTTTAAATATTATGTTACCAAAGGTTTCAGTTAACGATGATATAGACCAAATTAAAAACAAAATTTATGAAAAATTTAGAGAAAATATTACAAAAGGATCAACTTACCCTACATATATTCCCAAAGATTTAAGTGAAAAATATCCATCTATGTTCTTAGATAAAAATGCTCCAAAAGAATTAAAAGAAGCTTTTTATAGTAGAACTATTACTTCAGAATTTATTTTATCAAATCCAGCTTATAGAAATTATTTAAATGGTGTTGATTTAGAATGTTTATTCAAATATATGCCTGTTAAGATAATGCCTAAAAATTCTTCAGATAATATAATTATTTCTGGACCATTAAAACACAGAATAAAATATCATAAAATAAATTTTGTTAATGCAGTTAAACAAACTTTTGGTGAATCTTATGCCTTAGATGTAATGCTTATATATGGTAAATATATTGAAAAAGTATATGAAAAAAATGACCTTAAAAACTTCTTATATAATTCAGAATTTACACCAGATGCTTTTCTTGATGAATTAGATAAAACAATATTACAAAATATTATTAATGGAAATATGAAATATGATGAGAATATGCCAAGTCATTTTAAAAATAATAATCCAACTTTTTTCTTAGCTGATGATGTTCCACAAGAAATAAAAGAAAAATTTTATAATAGAGAACTTACATTAAAAGATTTTAATGATAATCAAGAATTATTTAATATATTTGAAAATACAAATATAGCATGTGGTTTTTCAGAAGATATGTCTTGGATTATTCCTTTATTTAAGGATTCTGAAAATTTTAAAGTTGGAAACTATAATCGTATGAAAGTGATATTAGCATATTCAAAAATAGAAGATTATGCATTACAACAAGAATTTAAAGAATATGTCATGAAATTTGGTAATAATATTGATGCAGAAAAAATCAAAAATGTTTCAGAAGTTTTAGCAAGACTTTCGTTATCAAATTCAAGTGAAATATTTACATTTAGAGAAGAACTTGCTACTCAAATATTGAAGACAAATAATCCTTTAGAAAGCTTAAGTAAAATTGAAAATATATTTATAAAAAATAATATTCCTACTGTTGGAAAAATATATTCTTGCTTTGAAATATTACATCCTGATTTTCAAGGATTTAACTTTGAAAATTCAATTATATCACCAGTATTAAAAAAATCATCAACAATGAGTAAAAAAGTGATAGTATTCTCTGATTTAATTAAATCATCATTTGGTTCAAATAATAGATCTGTTAATGCATATTTAAAAAATATAGAATTTGGTTCAAAATTATATGAAAGTATAAAATCTGGTCAAATTCAATTCGATTCACTTGGAGAAAAAGAAATAAGAGAGTTAAATACTTTCTGTAGTCATTTATCAACCTTATATAATAATACAATGAAAGCTAAAAAGAATAATGAAACATTTAAATCTACTGGATCTCTTTTAACAGATATTTTTGAATTATCAAAGAAATTGTCTCCAGATGGTTCATTAGATTATAATTTAGCTGATATAGTTATTAGAAAATTCTGTGGATTTACTGGAATTGATACTTTAGAACAAGCAAAAAAATATATTGAAAGAAAAGTTAAAACTGCTGATTCAAGAAATAGGAATGCATCAACTTCAGATATGGTATTAGATAAAGGAGATTTTATAAAAGGAATTGGTGATATCACATATTTAAGAAACATTTTACAAAATGGTAGTGTTTCAAAAGAATATTTAGGTTCAGATTCAAGTAGTGATTTTACTCCACTTGATACAGATATTTCAATGATAACAAGTGTAAATGCAACAATAAGTCAAAAAATGGATGAAACCGCTGCTTCTAGTTATGGACCTATATGGTTTGTACTAAAAAATGATGATAGATTTATAACTACTAGAACAAGTAGTGAAACATTAGAGCCAGTAAGAGATATGTCTAAAATGGAAGTATTCTACACAGGAGTTTTAGGAAAAGGACATTATGGAATTAGAACAGGATTTGCTTCTAGCGAAATAAATTATATTGTTATGAATGAATATGATCCAAAAGTAGGATTAGAAATTGCTATGAATGGTTTTTATATTCCAGTAGCTAATAAAGAAGGAAAAATTGTATTTACTCCAAAAGATTATGATGAATTAAGAAGTAAAATGAGTGGTTTATCATATTTTGATGAAAATAATTATATTTTTTCTGAAAATCTAATTACAGAAGAAACAGAATATTTCGCTGAACAAATAGAACAAAGTAATTTCGAAGTTCAAGCAAAAAAAGAAAAAATCAATGGTATTATTAAAAAATCACTTGAAGAATTAGGACTACATCTAAAAACAAATATTGATGGAGATTTAAGTGAGGGATTTGTTGAATTAATTGATACAGGTTCTACAGGAAGAAAAACAAATAAACCTGGGGATGGAGATTTTGACTTTATGATGAGATTAGATAAAGCTATATTATCAAATCCTACAAAATTAAATGAATTAAAACAAAATATATTAAAAAATTTAGGTAGAGAAAATTCTTCTGAATCAATTGGAACTGGAGACTTTAGATTAAAGAGTGTTCCAATTGATACTGATATGAGTGTAGATATTGATATTACATTTACTGAAAAAACAGATAAACTATCATATTCTACTGATATGGCACTACAAGATAGACTTGCTACTATTAAAAAAAATGATCCTGAAAAGTATAAATATGTTATTGCTAATATATTACTAGCCAAACAAGTTCTTAAAAAAGCTGAAGCATATAAACCTAATCGTGGAGAAATACCTCAAGGTGGTTTAGGTGGAGTTGGAATCGAAAATTGGATTCTTCAAAATGGTGGTTCATTTATTGATGCTGCTAAAAGTTTTGTTGAAACAGCTGATGGAAAAAGTTTTCTTGCATTTCAATCAGCTTATCAAATATGGGATTTTGGAGATAATCATTTAGCAGAAAGAAGAGGACAATATGTTCATGACAATTTTGTTGCTAATAATATGAGTGAGGCAGGATATAAAAAGATGGTCAAAGCATTAAAAAAATATTTGAAAGATAAAGAAAATAATCAAATATTAACATCAGCAATTAAAAGATAATGTAATTAATTATTAAAAATTTTTAGTTTGACATCTTCTACTAGATGTGATAATATTGCTTATGTTTTATGCATACTAAGCATAAAAAAATATAATTAATAAAAACATTAGAAACTCTTAGCTATCTATATAGCTGGGGGTTTTACTTATAAAAGTTATCATTATTATATAAGGAGAATAAAAATGCAAAAGAAAACATATTTAACTGAAGAAGGTTATCAAGAATTAAAAGAAAGATTAGAATATTTAATAAATGTAAGAAGACCTAAAAACATTAAGGACTTACAAGAAGCAAGAGCTCTTGGAGATTTATCTGAAAATGCAGAATATCATGCTGCAAGAGAAGAACAAAGTTTACTTGAAACAGAAATTAAAACTATAGAATTACAACTTTCAAATGCTGAAATTATTAAGAAAAAAGATAATGGGAAAGTAGGTTTAGGTTCAAAAGTAACTATAGAATATTTAGATGATGATGAAACAGATGAATATATGATAGTTGGAAGTAGAGAAGCTGATCCAGCTAATAGTAAAATTTCTAATGAATCACCAATAGGGCAAGCTTTAATTGGTAAAAAAGTAGGAGAAATAGCTGATGTTGAAAGTCCTAATGGAAAATATCAAATAAGAGTAAAGGAAATAAATTAATAGACTTATGAGTAAATTAGTAATAGTTGAGTCACCAAGTAAAAGTAGAACTATAGAAAAATATTTAGGAAGCGGATATAAAGTAACAGCTAGTATGGGACATATTATGGATCTTACTACTAGTGGTAAGTTTGGTTTAGGAGTAGATGTAGATAACGGCTTTAAAGCAAGCTATGAACCTATAAAAGGTAAAAAGACTTTTGTAAATGATTTAAAAAAACTTTCTAAAAGTTATGATGAAATTTATCTTGCAACCGACCCCGATAGAGAAGGAGAAGCTATCTCTTGGCATTTAAAAGAAGCTTTAAATATAGCAGATGATAAATATTATAGAGTTACTTTTCATGAAGTTACAAAAGATAAAATAAAAGAAGCTTTTGATAATCCAGGTAAAATTAATTTTGATTTAGTAAAAAGTCAAGAGACAAGAAGAATACTTGATAGAATTATAGGTTTCCGTTTATCTAAACTTATGCAAGCTAAAACTAGTGGTGTATCTGCTGGTAGAGTGCAAAGTGTTGCAGTAAAACTTATAGTAGATAGAGAAAGGGAAATACTTGCTTTTATTCCAGAAGAATACTGGACTATAACAAGTATATTTAAAGAATTTGAAGCTAAATTATTTAAATATAAAAAAGATGATTTAACTATTGAAAATGAAGAGACTGCAGATAAGATAATTGCTAGTTTATCAAATAATTATAAAGTTGAAAGTGTAGAAAAGAAGACTAGAAAAAGAAGTGCTAAACTTCCGTTTACTACTTCTTCTTTACAACAAGAAGCATCAAATAAGCTTAATTTTGCTGCTAAAAGAACTATGAAAATAGCGCAAACTCTATATGAAGGGGTTAACCTTAAAAATGAAAGAGTTGGGCTTATAACATATATGAGAAGTGATTCTACAAGACTTTCTGATTCTTTTGTAACAGAAGCAAATGATTATATATTAAAGACTTATGGAGATACATATAAAGGATATATTAAGAAAGAAAAGGCGAAAGATAATGTTCAAGATGCCCACGAAGGTATAAGACCAACATCTGTTTATAGAACTCCAGAATCAGTAAAAGAATATTTAAGCGATGAAGAGTTTAAATTATATGAACTTATATATTATAGAACACTTGCATCTTTAATGGCTGATGCTAAAATAGATGGAACTACTATTATATTTGATAATAATGATTATAAATTTAAGCTTACTGGTCAAATACTTGTTTTTGATGGATATTTAAAAGTATATTCTAAATATGAAACATCAGAAGATAAGATATTACCAGATATTAAAGAAGGTGAAATTTATCAAAATGAAAGTATTGAAAAAGTACAACATTTTACCGAACCACCTGCAAGATATACAGAAGCTAAACTTATTAAAGAATTAGAAGAACTAGGAATAGGTAGACCTTCTACTTATGCAACTATTATTTCAACTATACAAGATAGAAAATATGTAGTAATAGAAAAGAAAAACTTTAAACCAACTGAAACCGGTTTTGAAGTAACAGATATGCTTCAAGAAGGGTTTAGTGAAATAATAAATGTTAAATATACTGCTAATATGGAAAGTGACTTAGATAAAATAGCAGAAGGTGAAGAAGATAATATTAAATTTTTAACTGAATTTTGGAATAAATTTGAAGCTTTAGTAGAAAAAGGATTTAAAGATTTACCAAAAAAAGAAGCAGAAAAGACTGGTGAAATATGTCCAGATTGCGGAAGTGATTTAGTTAAAAGAAAAAGTAGATATGGATATTTTACAGCATGTAGCAATTATCCAAATTGTAAATATATTAAGAAAGAAAACGCTAATCCAGAAGATAATAATTTTCAAAGTGAAGTTATTGGAAAATGTCCAATATGTAAAAAAGGAGATATAGTATCTAAAATGACTAGAACAGGTAAAATCTTCTATGGATGTAGTAATTATCCTAAGTGTAAAGCTGCTTCATGGGATTTACCAACATTAAATGTTTGTCCTAAGTGTAAAAGCTTACTTGTAAATAAAGAAGGAATTATTAAGTGTAGTAATATGAAATGTGACTATCAAGAATAGTCCTTTTTTATTGCAAAAATATTAAAAGTTATATAAAATTAAATTAATAATAGAGGTGTGTTATGAATTGTAATAATTGTGGAAATATTTTGCTTCCTAGTGATAAGATTTGTCCTATATGTTCAACTCCAAATCCAAATTATAGAAAAAAGGAAGTAAAAAACAAGTCAAATACTAATGTATTAATGGTTCTAACAGCAATATTTTCTTTAATAATTATAGGATTATTAGTATTTTTATTTATAAAAAATTATCCTAATTTATTTTTATATTTATCTATAGGAACTGGGGTAGAATTTTTACTTCTTATATTAGGGTTAATATTTTCTAAAAATTCTACTATCAAAGGAATAATTATTATACCTATGATAACTGTGTTAGCATCTATAGCGTTAATATTTTTCACATTTCAAAATCAAGAAAACAGTAAGCCTGTTAATAATATTAAAGATCAAAATGTAGTTTATAAAGTTAATAAGGAATATTTTTATAATGATAAATCAAACGATAATATAGTTTTGTTTAGAAAAAGCAGTAAAAATTATCTATCTTTAATAAAAACAAGTGAATTACCAAATATAGATATTAACAATAAAAAAGATTATGAAAAATTTTATAATATGCTAGTAACTTTAATAAATAAAGCAGCTAAGGGTTCACCTATTAGTAAAGCAGAAGAAAAGTTTTCTAAGACACCTAATGGTAATTATTATTTAAGATTTAATTATAGAAAAGCAGATGGTTCAAAAGGTTTTTATTCTGTTTTAGTAGCACCTAATTCTGATTATTTTGCAATATTTCACGCTGTATCAAGTGATAATAAAACTTTCACAGAATTTTTAAAGAGAACAGAAAGTGATCTTATTAATAATGTAGAATTTCCAAATACAAAGACAAGAGAGAAAAAAGAAGTAGAGGAAGAATTAAATCCTAGTGATAAAGCTTATGTTTTAGGTGATATGAAATATATCTTACCTGAAAGTTTTCAAAATCATAAGGGTGAAAGAATTCCTAAAATAACAGAAAATAAATATAATTTTTATAAATATCAAAACAAATCTATTTACTTATTAGTATTTAATGATTTTATTACTAAAAATTATAGTGATGAAGATGTAATTAATTATGTAACAAAAGACTTTAAAATAGTTAGCAAAACTAAAGTTAATGATACTGGATTTAATCTATTGATAACTGAAAGTGTAAAACATAAAAAATATGTATTAGTTGATAAAAATGGTAAACAATTTAAAGAAGAGCAAAAAACAAGTTCAACATACATGATTTTTTATAATTATGATAAAGAAAGCGGAAGATTAATTAGATTTATATATGTTATAGAAGATAATTTAATAAAAGAACAAGAAAGATTAGTTGAAATTTTATATAACACTATAAGTAAAATAAAGTTTATTAAATAGGAGAAATAAGATGAATTGTAGAAAATGTGGTAACTTATTGTCGGATACAGATAAAATGTGTCCAAACTGTGGATGGGAAGTAGGTACTGAAGTAAATGAAACTATTAGTTCTATGAATAATTTTATAGGGCAAAATTTAAAAGATGGTGGACAAGTAGAACAAGATCCAATGAAAAAAATAAACTTTGTTGAAAAAGAGGAACAAAGTATTATAGATGATGGTAAGTTTTCTACGGCTCTAACAGGTAATAAAATAACAGAAGAGACAGATATAGATAAATTAAGGGATGCAGCTACAATAAAAGTAGATAACTATAAAGAAAATATAGATATTTTTCAATTAGTTTCTTTGTTTTTAGCTGCAGTATCATTGGTATTAGCATTCGTTAATTATAATTCAGCTAATAGTGTAGTTAAAATAATTTTATTTATTTTATCATTTATCTTAACAGCACCTACTATAATTCATTCTATAATGAAAAAGAAAGTAACTTTTGGTATAGCACTTTGTTTGCTTTCGATAGTTATAAATTGTTTCTTTTTATATTTATTTTGCTTTCATAAACAAGTTTTGCTTACAAGAAAAGATACTATCGTAGAACTTAAAGTTGGTAAAAATTGGAAACAATTAAATACCTCTAAATTAGCTTTAGTAAGTAAAAACAATAAAGTTAGATTTTCAAGAATTAATATTAGAAGTTATTATAAAGATAGATCATTAGATGACACTTTTAATAGTTTAAATTCTACTTATGCATCAAAATATAAATATGTAGGTGGAACAGAAAAATTCATTGAAGTAGGAAAAAATAGATACTATGGATATAGTGATTATCAAGATAAAAAATATGGAAGATATTATTTCTTTGTAGATATGGATAAAAAACTTATTGTTACTTATGTATTAGTAGCGGAAAACTATGAAGATATAGATCCATTTACTACAGATGTGTATGAAATAGTAAAATCTACTAATATAGTTAAAGAATTTTCTAATAATAATCAAAATTCTAATGAAGCATAAATTTAAAAAAATAATATTTATAGTTAATATAGATATTATTTTTTTAATTTTTATAGTATAATTTAAGTATCTAGTAAAGTCATAAAACCGACCAAGTTATATAATTGGGAATTTGGATCTATAGTTGGCGTTGAATGCCTTAGGGTATCCCGATACTATGTATGAATACCCACCTGCTTTAATGGAGCGGGATTTTATAACACTTTACTAGATTTTTTTATGGAATAAAATATGGATGAAAGAACAAAAATATTATTTGGAGAAGAAAAATTAAAATATATACAAGACACTAAATTTTTAATAGTAGGAGTTGGAGGAGTTGGAGGATATGTCTTTGAAGGATTAGTTAGATTAGGAGTTAAAAATATTTTAATAGTAGATAATGACTATATATCTATTTCTAATTTAAATAGACAAATTATAGCAACAGTTGATGTTATAGATCAATATAAAGTTGATGTAGCAGAAAAAAGAGCAATAAGCATTAATAAAGATATAAACATAGTTAAATCAAATAAAAAGCTAATTGATGATTTTTCTGTTATTAATAACTTTAAGCCTGATTATATAATCGATTGTTGTGATACTTTAATAACTAAAAAAAATTTAATAAAATATGCTTTTGAACATAATATAAAATTAATATCTTCTATGGGATGTGGTAAAAGAAAAGATGCATCTTTATTAGAAGTGACAGACATATTTAATACTAGTTATGATCCTATAGCTAGAGAACTAAGAGCTTTTATAAGAAGCGAAAAACTTAAAAATATAATGGTACTTTGTTCTAAAGAAATACCAATTAAACAAGAAAAAAAAGAAATCTCTTCTTGCAGTTATGTTCCTGCAGTAGGGGGACTTCTTATTGTTTCTTATGTAGTTAATGAATTATTAAAATACTCTATATAAACCAATAACTTTACCAATTATTTCACAATTATCTAAGATTATATCACTATAGTTATCATTTTCTGGTACTAGTCTGATATGATCTTTTTCTTTATAAAATCTCTTTATAGTTGCAAAACCATCTTCATCTAGGACTACTACTATTTCGCCATTATATGCTTCTTTTTTTCTTTCAACTAAAACTGTGTCTTTATCATAAATTCCAACATTTATCATAGAATCTCCAACAACTTCTAGAGCAAAAACTTCATGTCTTTTTTCTATTAGATTAATTGGTACATAAAATAAGTTATCTTTAACTTCAATTGCTTCAATTAAATTTCCGCAAGAAACTCTACCAACGAGTGGTATAGCAGCTACATTTTCATCAGTTTCTACATATTCGTTTTCTCCAACGATTTCTAAAGTTCTATTTCCACCTTTTTGTTGTTTTAAAAAGCCTTTTTTTATTAAATTAGAAATATGAAAATGTACTGTTGCTGTAGAATTAAGGTCTACCATATCACATAATTCTCTTACAGTAGGGGGATAATTATTCTTAGCTATATATCTTTTAATAGCGTCGTAAATTTTTAATTGTTTTTTACTAAGTTCTTCTTTTTTCATATTTGTATAATAACAAAAAATAATTATCAGTGTCAAATTTTTGTTTGATTAATATTTTATTTTATTAAATTGTGTTATACTATTTACATATTAAGGAAAAGGTGATTTTATGACTTTATTAAATTACTTAAATAATCTTGTAAAAGATGTTTTTGAAAATAATGGTTACGAAACAGAAAGAATGATTGTTAAATTTTCTGATAGACCAGATTTATCACATTATCAATGTAATGAAGCTTTTAATATAGCTAGAAAATTAAAAGAAAATCCAAAATCAATTGCTGAAAAAATAACTGAAATTTTAAAAAAAGAAGAAATATTTGAAGATGTTTTTGTAGCGGGTCCTGGATTTATTAATTTTGTTATAAAAGATTCTTTAATTGTTAAAAATTTAGAAGAATTATATGCATCTAATTTTGATTCTAAAGTAGAAAATAAAAAGAAAATCATAATTGATTATGGTGGAGCTAATGTAGCAAAACCTCTTCATGTTGGTCATTTGAGATCAGCAATTATAGGAGAAGGTTTAAAAAGACTTGCTAAAGAACTTGGACATGAAATTTTAGGAGATGTACATTTAGGAGATTTTGGAAGACCACTTGGTTTAGTTATATCTGAAATTAAGAGAAGAAAACCTGATTTAGTATATTTTGATGAAAATTATACTAAAGAATATCCTAAAGAAAGTCCAGTAACAATCGATGAGCTTAATGAAATATATCCAATTGCTAGTCAAAGAGCAAAAGAAAATGAAACTTTTATGCAAGAAGCTAGAGAAATAACAGCAGCTATTCAAGATGAAAACTTAAAGGGTCATAGAGGATATCATGCTTTGTGGGAATGTATTGTAGAAGAATCGAAAAAGGATTTAAAAAAATCTTATGATGCTTTAGAAGTAAGTTTTGAATTGTGGAGAGGTGAAAGTACTTGTTTTAAATCTATACCAAAACTACTTAGTATATTAAATGATAAAAAATTGTTAAGGCTTAGTGAAGGCGCAACTATTATGGATATAGCTGAAGAAACTGATAAAAAAGAATTGCCACCATTAATTTTAAAAACTCAAAATGGATCTTTTGGTTATCAAACGACAGATTTAGCAACAATTTATGAAAGAATGGAAGAATTTAATCCAGATGAAATTTGGTATGTAGTCGATGCAAGACAAGATATGCATTTTGTACAGTGTTTTAGAGGAGCAAGAAAAGCTAATCTTGTAAAATCTGATACAAAACTAGAATTTATTGGTTTTGGAACAATGAACGGTAAAGATGGTAAACCATTTAAAACAAGAGATGGTGGAGTAATGAGACTTTCTGATTTATTGGATTTAGTTAAAGAGTATTCAATAAATAAATTAAAAGAAAGTAATTCACAAGAATTTACAGAAGAAGAATTGAATGTTACATCAGAAAAATTAGCAAATGCAACTATAAAATATGCTGATGCATTATCAAACAGATTAACTGATTATATATTTGATATTACAAAATTTACTGATACTCAAGGTAAGACAGGACCATATATTTTGTATTCGACAGTAAGAATTAAATCTTTACTTGAAAAAGCTAAAGAAAATAATTTAGAAGAATCTAAACTTTTAAATCCAGTAAGTGAAGAAGAAAAAAAATTAATGTTAGTTATTACTAAATTAAATGATATGTTAATGACTGCTTATGAAAATAAAACGCTAACAGAAATTGTAAACTATTTATATGATTTAAATTCTTTATATAATAGTTTCTACAATTCAACTAAGATTATAGGTGATGATAATAAAGAACAAAGAAGTTCTTGGATCAGATTATCTAAGATGGTATATTTAATTAATCTTAAATTACTTAATGTCTTAGCTATTGAAGAAGTAGAAAAAATGTAATAGATATTGATTTTTAATAAAAATAATTATAAAATGTTCTTATAAATGCAAATATGAAAAACAAGATTATATAAGTATCTTTAAAGAGAGTTTCTAGTAGCTGAGAATGAAACAAGTAT
>CAUUHY010000004.1:0-91919 GCA_963545265.1 uncultured Eubacteriales bacterium
TTCAAATTCAAACTTATTACTTTCCATCATTTCCCCATCATATGAAGAATAAATTGGTTTTTTATATTTTATTACTACTTTTTTAGCTTTATATTTTTTAAGTTTTTTATAAGTATGAACTTTACCTCTTATAAGTTTTATAAGTCCACTTATAACTCCAAAGATATTAGATTTTTCAATAACTAACACATCCATTAAACCATCATCAATCGATGCATCCATCGCTATTTTTATTCCTCCACCGTAAAGTCTTCCATTACATATGGCTACCATAAGAGTTTTTTGTTTTATTTTTTCGCCATCTATTTCAATTTCTAAACTTCTAGAACGATAATTTAATAAAGTATAAAAAATTGCTAAATTATATATTTGTTTCCTAGGTATTTTAAAATCCTTCATCAAATAAGAGTTTTTTGCTACTTCTGCATCAAGTCCTACACTTGCTACATTTATAAAATATCTATCATTTATTCTACAAATATCACATTTAAATTCTATTAAAGCTGTTTTTCTAATAGTTCTATAAAAGTCATTTCCGCTTCCATTTGGAATAATACTTAAATAGTTATCTGTTCCCATAACTCCACTAGCTACTTCATTTACTGTACCGTCTCCTCCAAGAGAGTGAAATATAATCTTTTTACCTTTATAATTTTTTACAAAGTTATAAGCATCTCTTTGGCATTTCGTATAATAAACTTCATAATCTAAGTTTTCTGTTTTTGCAAATCTATCTATTTTTTTGGCTTCTTTTAATGCTGATCCAGCCCCTGAGACTGGATTTACAATAAATACATGTTTCATTAAAGTTCCTCTAACATTTTTAACATAGTTTCTCTTATTTTTTTAGTAGCTTTTTCTACATCTTTATCTAACTTCATAGGTTCTGAAAATTTAATTGTTAAACCTTCATTATTAATTACATTAAATTTTCCCTTTTGAACTGCTATTATAACTTCTGCATCATTATCAATTGCCATTTTAGCAGCACCATATTTAAAATCTAAAAGTTTAGTTTCATTTAACTTTTTATTTCTAGTTCCTTCTGGAAATAATGCAATAAATTCATTGTTATCTAAATATTCTTTTACAACTTGAAATACTTCAGGACTTTTCTTAGTTCTATCAACTGGTATAATTCCAACATGTCTTAGAAAATGTTTTATTAAAAATGCATTCATTATCTCAAGTTTACCTAAAAAATGTACTGTTTTCTTAACAGGCATACAAATCATAATAGGATCTAAATTATATCTATGATTACATAAAATAATTGTTTTTTTATTATCTCTATCATTAAATACTTCTTTATTAATAAATTTAGGTCTAAACAATATTTTAGCTAGTGGAGATAATAAAAATTTCATAGGGTGATAAAATTTATCATCTGTTTTTATTTTGTATGGTTTTAAACCTTTTTTCTTCTTTTCCATCTTTCTTTCCTTTTTTACTATTTGCTAGTACATAAAGTCTAGATACGTCTTTTTTACTAAGCTCTTTAGATTCTCCTCTTTTTAAATTTTCAATAGTTAGTATTCCATAACGAATTCTATCTAATTTTAAAACATTAAATCCTAAAGATTTAAACATCTTCTTAACTTGATGATTATGTCCTTCACTAATAGTTACTTCTACTATAGATGTATTAGTTTTAGAATTTACTTTTCTTACCTTTACTTTACATTCTCTAGTCTTATAACCATCTATTACTACACCTTTTTTTAATTCTCTAATATCGTTTAAAGTCATTATTCCATCTATTTTAGCATAATATACTTTTTCTATATTAGATGAGGGATGCATCATTAAATTAGCAAAATCTCCATCATTTGTAAGAAGTAATATTCCTGTAGTATCGTAATCTAGTCTTCCTACTGGATAAACTTTAGCTTTAGATTTAACAAAATCTATTACTGTTTTTCTTCCTTTATCATCACTTGCTGTAGATACACACTTTTCTGGTTTATTTAAAATATAATATTTTTTCTCATTAGTATTTAGCGCTACACCTTCGATTTCAATTTTATCTTTATCACTTACTTTATAACCAAGTTCTACAACTAATTCACCATTAACACTTACTTTACCTTCAAGTATTAATTCTTCTGCTTTTCTTCTAGAATAATCACTTTGTTCTGCTATTCTTTTTTGTAATCTTTTTAAATTAGTATTCACAATTACCTGCCGTTCTAGGATATGCAATTACATCTCTTATATTTTCTACACCTGTTAAATAAATAATAAGTCTTTCAAATCCCATTCCAAATCCTGAGTGTGTTACTCCACCATATTTTCTTAAATTAATATACCAATCAAGTGGTTCAGTATTAATATTTAATTCATTCATTCTTGTTACTAATTTATCATAATCAGTTTCTCTTTCACTTCCACCCATTAATTCTCCAGCTCCTGGTACAACTAAGTCAACTGCTGCAACTGTTTTATTATCAGGATTTTGTTTCATATAGAATGCTTTCATTTCTTTTGGCCAATCAGTAATAAATACTGGTGCTTTATATAATTCATTAGTTAAATATTTTTCATATTCACTTCCAATATCCATTCCATATTCTGGAGTTTCACTAAAGATATCTTTTACTTTTATAAGTTTATCCATTGCTTCTTCATATGTAATTCTTTTTGCAGTTGAATTAAGAACATTTGTAAGTTTATTAATTAAACCTTTTTCTACATAACTATCACAAAATGCCATTTCATCTTTACAATTATCTAAAACATATTTAATTACATATTTAAGCATTTCTTCTTCCATATCCATAAGTCCATTTAAATCACAAAATGCCATTTCTGGTTCCACCATCCAAAACTCAGCTGCATGAAGTTTAGTATTAGAATTTTCTGCTCTAAATGTTGGTCCAAAAGTATAAATATTCTTAAATGCCATTGCAAAAGTTTCACCTTCTAATTGACCAGTTACTGTAAGACCTACTTTTTTACCAAAGAAATCTTTAGAATAATCTATCTTAGTTTTTGGATTTTCTATATCTAAAGTTGTAACTCTAAACATTTCTCCTGCACCTTCTCCATCATTTGCTGTAATTAAAGGTGTATTAACATAGATAAATCCTTTTTCTTGAAAAAATTTATGAATTGCAAAACTAGCTGTATTTCTAATTCTAAATACTGCTTGAAATAAATTTGCTCTTGGTCTTAAATATGCTATTTCTCTTAAAAATTCTCTACTATGGTTTTTTGGTTGCAATGGATAATCACTAGGACAGTCTCCTTCTAAAGAAACTGAAGTTAACTTTATTTCAAAAGCTTGTTGTTCTTTAGGACTTTTTACCATTTTACCTTTAGCTATAATAGCTGATCCTAGTTTTATATTAGAAATAAAATCAAAATCTTTTATATCTTCTTCATAAACCAATTGACAAGTTTTAAAGCATGTTCCATCACGAAGTTCTATAAAACCAAAATGTTTTTGATTTCTATTAGATTTTACCCATCCTGATACTTCTACTTCTTTATTCATTAATTCTTCTTGTTTTAAGTATAAATCTTTTATATTCATTGCTTTTTTCTCCTTTATAGTAGTATATCACTATATCTAAATAAAAAAAACTTTATAAATAATATAAAGTTCTTTATTTTAATATATTTATTCCTACAACACTTAGTATAAATATTATAATACCTGCTGTTATTACTCCAAGAGCAATGGATAAAAATGACTTTTTAAAATCTAAATCTAAAAACGATGCTGCTAAAGATCCAGTCCATGCTCCAGTTCCAGGTAGTGGTATTGCAACAAATAAAAATAATCCATAATAAACCCCATTTTTAGTGCTTTTTAAAATTTTGTCTCCTGCTTTTTTACCTTTTTCTTCTATTAAAGTAACTAGTTTTTTAGTTATTTTAATATTCTCTAACAGTTTTAATATTTTTTTTATTCCAAATAATATTATAGGTACTATTATAATATTTCCTATTATAGATATTAAATAAACTAAAAATATATTTAATTTATATATAGCTATACCTACTGGAATAGATCCTCTTAATTCAATAAAAGGAACCATAGATATTAATAAAGTTATAAGGTATTTATAAAACATATTCTCCTCATTAATTATCAAAAGTATTATTATCTACATATTTATTAAAATTATCTATTTCCCTAGATTTTAATTCACTCTTAGATAATTCTTTCAATAATTTTTCTTGTTCTTTTGTAAGACCTTCTGGCATACATATTTTGAGTATAACATACATATCTCCATCATGCGAAGACATTTTATTTTTTATACCCTTTCCTTTTAATCTTAACTTATCGTCGTTTTTTGAGCCACTTGGTATTTTTATTGTTAAATTACCATAAATAGTAGGTATTTCTTTTTTACATCCAAATAAAGCTTCTGTAAATGTAAGTGGTAAATTTAAGAAAATATCATCTTCTTCTCTTTCTAAATATTTATCTTTAATAATATTAAATTCTAAATACAAATCTCCGTTTGGTCCACCATTAATTCCAGTATCACCCTTTCCACTAAGTCTAAGTCTCATTCCTTCATCTATTCCTGCTGGTATTGTAACAGAAATAGTTTTTTTCTTCTTTTCTACTCCAGCTCCGTGACATTTATCACATACTTTATTAAATGTATAACCTTTACCTTCACAATGTGGACATACAGTTTGACTCATAAAAGAACCAAATAAACTTCTTTGTTCCTGTGTAATTGTTCCAGATCCATGACAGTGACTACAAGTTTTCTTATCAAATCCACCATCTCCATGACACTCGCTACATTCTTCATAAACGTCTAGTTCTAAATCTTTATCACAACCAAATACAGCTTCTTTAAAAGATAGTGTAACTCTTACTAATTTATCATCTCCCTTTTGAGCTCTTCTTGAAGAACGACTTCTTCCTCCACCAAAAAGATCAGAGAAAATATCGGAAAAATCAAAGCCAGAAAAATCAAAACCTTCAGCTCCTGAAAATCCTGAAAAGCCATTTGCTCCACCAAAGCCATTTGCACCACCAGAGTTATTTGGTCCATTAAATCCAAATTGGTCATATTGTTTTCTTTTATCATCATCACTTAAAACAGCATATGCTTCTTCAGCTTCTTTAAATTTTTCCTCACTACCACTTTCTTTTGATATATCAGGATGATATTTCTTAGCTAATTTTCTAAAAGCACTTTTAATCTCTGCTTTAGTTGCAGTTTTACTAACTCCTAAAACATCATAGTAATCTCTTTTCGACATTTCTTTTCCTTTCTGAATAAAAAAAGTTAAGCTTTTCTAGCTTAACTTTCTTATTTTTCTTCAAACTCTGCATCTTTTACTGTTTCTTTATCTTCTTTTTCTTCATTATTAGATGCTTGTTCTTTTTGTACATTTTCATATACTTTTGTTGCTAGTTTCATTGTTACTTCTTGTAAGCTTTCTTTTAGTTTCTTAACTTCATCTACATCAAAGTCTTCTTTTTCAAGTTCTTTTTCTAATTCCTTAACTTTATCTTCAGCTTCTTCTTTTTCTTTATCTGTTATCTTATCTCCAAGGTCTTTCATAGCTTTTCTAGTTTGGAATATTAATTGTTCTGCATCATTTTTTAAATCAGCTTTTTCTTTTCTCTTTTCATCAGCTTCCTTATTAGCTTCTGCTTCTTTAATCATCTTTTCAACTTCTTCGTCACTTAAATTTGTACTAGATGTAATTGTAATTGATTGTTCTTTATTTGTTCCTAAATCTTTTGCTTTAACACTTACTATACCGTTAGCATCTATACTAAATTCAACTTCAATTTTTGGAACTCCTCTTGGTGCTGGTGGTATGTCATTTAATTGGAAGTTTCCAAGTGTCTTATTATCTTGTGCCATTGGTCTTTCACCTTGTAAGATGTGAATATCTACTGCTGGTTGATTATCTGCAGCTGTTGAGAACACTTCTTTCTTGCTTGTTGGTATTGTAGAGTTTTTAGGAATTAATACTGTCATAACTCCACCTAATGTTTCAAGTCCAAGTGATAATGGTGTAACATCAAGTAATACTATATCATTTACTTCTCCTGTTAATACTCCCCCTTGAATACTTGCTCCCATAGCTACAACTTCATCTGGGTTAACTTCGTGAGATGGATCAATTCCAAGTTCTTTCTTAACTACTTCTTGAACTTTAGGTATTCTAGTAGATCCCCCTACAAGTAGTACTTTATCAATTTCACTTGTCTTAATCTTAGCATCTTTAATTGCTTGTCTTAATGGTTTTAATGTTTCTTCAATTAAATCATCAGTTAATTCTTCAAATTTAGCTCTTGTTAATGTTTCTTCTAAATGTAATGGTCCATCACTTCCTTGAGAAATAAATGGTGCTGATATTTGAGTAGAAGTCATACTAGATAAATCTTTTTTAGCTTTTTCTGATACTTCTTTAAGTCTTTGCATAGCCATTTTATCTTTAGATAAATCTACTCCGTTTTCTTTCTTAAACTTAGCAATTAAGTAATCCATTATCTTGTTATCGAAGTCATCTCCTCCAAGTTTGTTATTTCCACTTGTAGATTTAACTTCAAATACACCGTCTCCTAGTTCTAGTATAGATACATCAAATGTACCTCCTCCAAGGTCATATACTAAAACTGTCATAGCCTTATCTTGTTTATCTAAACCATAAGCAAGTGCTGCTGCTGTTGGTTCATTTATTATTCTTTCTACTTCAAGTCCTGCTATTTTACCAGCATTCTTAGTAGCTTGTCTTTCAGCATCATTGAAGTATGCTGGTACAGTAATAACTGCTTTAGTAACTTTTTCACCTAAGTATTTTTCAGCATATTCTTTCATATAACTTAAAATCATAGCTGATATTTCTTCTGGTGTATATTTTTTACCTTCTAATTCAACTTTTTTATTAGTTCCCATTAATCTCTTAATTGAAACTACTGTATTTGGGTTAGTTAATGCTTGTCTTTTAGCAGCATCCCCTACTATTTTTTCTCCATTTTTGAAAGCTACAACAGATGGTGTTGTTCTTCCTCCTTCAGGATTTGTAATAACATGTGGTTCTCCACCTTCTAGTACAGCAACACATGAATTAGTTGTACCTAAATCTATCCCTATTATCTTACTCATATTTATTTTCCCTCACTTTCATTTTTATTAACTTTTACCTGAGCAGGTAATATAACTTTATCATATAGCATATATCCATCTCTAAAGACTTCAACTACTATGTTATTTTCTTTATCTTTATTTTCCTCAATCATAACTGCTTCTTCAAGATTGTAATCATATTCTTTATTTAAACAATCTATTTTAGTAACACCATAATTTGTAAGAGTGTTTGCTATTTGAGTTTCTATCATTTTAAAACCTTTAAAATAATTTTCTAACTCTTTATTTTTATCAAGCATTTTAAATGCTTCTTTAAATGTATTTTGAATGTTTAATAAATCTAATATTAAATCTTTATTCGCATACTTTAACATTCTAGATACTTCTTCATCTTTTCTTTTTCTATAATTAATATTATCAGCTTGAACCGTCTTAATTTTATTTTCTAGTTCTTTTATTTGATTTTTTAGTAATAAAACTTCTTCTGTTTCACCAAAATTTTCTAAATCTTCTGCTAATTCTTTTTTATCTTGTTCTTCAAGTTCTTCTTCTATTTCTTTTTTTACATCTTCTATATTCTCATTCATTATCTTCTCCTAATCTTTCTATTTGCTCTTTTATATAGTTAAGCATATTCATAACTCTTGCATATTCCATTCTCTTTGGACCTACTATTGCAAGTGTTCCTTTTTCTCCTTTAATATTATAAGAAGTTTTAATTACTGTCACATCATCATCTATATTTGTATCTTTTCCTATACAAACTGTTATATTAGAACCATCAGAATCGATAATATTAGCAATATTTTTTTCTTCTAAACTTTCGAGTATCTTATATGTTTTATCACTTTTTTCTTTAAATTCTGGTATTTTTAAGATATTTTTTTCTCCTAAAACTTCTATATCTTTAACCATCATTTTATTAAATACATCAAAGAATGCATCATATATTACTTCGTGTTGTTTAATATATTTTCCTATTACAGGTTTTACATTAAACTCTAACTTTTCTCTAATATCTACAAGTGGTGTTCCTACTATTAAATCATTAATTAATTTAATAGTTTTTTCTATATCTTCTGTTGTGACATTTGGAAGATATATGTTTTTATGTTCAACATAACCTTTATCAGTTACTACTATTGCAACTATATGAGAATCTCCTAGATTAATAGCTTTTATTTCTTTTAATCTATTATCTAAACTCTTTTCTCCAAGTTTAATAGTAGCATAATCTGTCATCTGCGATACAATTTCTAAACTTTTAGTAATAGTATCACTAAGTTCTAATGATTTATTTTGAAATATAAGTTGAAGTTTTAACATATCTTCCCCTGATATCTTCTTTAAATCAAGTAAGTGATCTACATAGAAATTATATCCTTTGTCACTTGGAATTCTTCCAGATGATGTATGTTCCTTTTCTAAATATCCCATCTCTTCTAAATAAGCCATATCATTTCTGACCGTTGCAGATGAAACTTTTAGAAAGTCACATATCATACTAGATGATACAGGCTTTGCTGTCTTAACATATTCTAAAACGATGATTTTAAGTATATTTTTTTCTCTTTCACTTAACATATCGTCTCCTTTAGCAATCTATTTTCTTAATTGCTAATAACATATTATAACTTCTTTTAGCACTTGTCAACACATTTTGCTAATTTTTTAAAAAAATTAAAACCTCATATAAAATGAGGTCTTATATTACTTATTTAAATCTTTTAAATTTTCAAATAATTTATGTATTCTTGTTTCGTATTCTAAAGCTTTTTCTCCACCAAAGTTATATACTAAATCTTCTTTAGTCATATGATTTTTATCTGCTAACTCTTGAGTTCTAGCTTCAATTTCTTCTTTAGTAACTGTGATTTTTAATTCTTTCTCTAATTCTTCAGTAATTAAACGATTTAATACATTTTTATTTGCTTCTGGATCAAGTTGTGTATTCATTTGTTCAAGTGTTAATCCAGTAAGTTGCATATACATGTTTATATCCATTCCTTGAGCATTAATTGCTTTTTCAAATGAATCAAAAATTCTAGATTTTTCTTCTTCTATCATTTCTTTTGGAATTTCTACTTCAGTATTTTCTGCTATATTTTTTAATATTTCATCTATATACTTATTGTCTGCAGCTTTTTCTTTAGATTCTTTTATTTCTTTTTCTACATATTCTTTTAAAGATTTTTCATCAGTCACATCTTCGATATTTAAATCTTCAAATAATTCTTTATCAAATTTTCTAACTTCTTTTTCTTTAACTTCATTAATTTTTACATAGAATTCTACTTCTTGTCCTTTTAGACTTTCTTCATGATAATTTTCTGGAAATTTAATTGAAAAAGTTTTTTCATCTCCTTTTTTCATTCCTATTAATTCATCTTCGAATCCAGGAATAAATGAATTGCTACCAACTTCTAAAGAATAGTTTTCTGCTGTTCCACCAGGGAATGGTACTTTATCTTTCATGCCTTTAAAATCAAAAAGTACAAAATCATGTTTTTTAATTTTTCCATCCTTAACTACTAATTCAGAATATCTATCTAATAGATGTGATATTTCATGTTCTATTTCCTCTTTAGTAACTTCTACTTTATCTTTTTTTATTTTAAACCCTTTATATTTTTTAATTTTTACTTCTGGTTTATAAATAAAACTAAATTCAAATTCTACGTGATTTTTATCTATCGCTTTAACATCAACTGTTGGTCTTGCTGCAATTTTTTCACTATCTACTTTTTCAAATGCTTCTTTATATGCATCATCTACAACAGCATCTATTGCATCATTATATAAAGACTCAATTCCAAATTTTTTAAGGAATACATCTTTTGGAGCTTTTCCTTTTCTAAAACCTTTTATTTCTACCTTTTTAATGTTTTTTTCACATGCTTTATCTATAGCTTTTTGCCATTTTTCATCTTTTACTGTAATTAGTATTTTATTTGTAGTTTCACTCTTTTTTGCCATTCTTTCACCTCATTTAAATATTCTATATTAATTTTTATAACTTTACAAGTAAAGTGATTATAACCAAGTAAGAATACTGATTAAATCTAGTTTACACACATATATTATAATCGTTGCAAGAAGTATAAAAGGACCAAAAGCTATCTTAGAATTTTTATTTTTAACAGTTGCATAAAATGCCGGAGGAAAAGCTAAAAATGAAGATATAAAAAATGCTAATAATGCATTGTAATTAAGAAGTAAACCAACAAAAAACATCAGTTTTATATCTCCTCCTCCCATTGCATCTTTCTTTAAAATACCACCTATAACTTTAGCAAATATATAAGTAGATATAATAGATATAAAAGCTACTAAAATATTTGAATATAACCCCTTAATTATAATTAATATTAAAGTAAAAATTATAGTGGCTATAGTTACTTCATCTGGTATTATCATATATTTAAAGTCACTATAAATAACAATAGAAAAATAGCTAACTAGTATTAGCATAAGCAATAAATCTATAGTAAAACCATATAAATAATAAGATAAAGCAAAACTTAATCCAGTTAAAAGTTCAATAAAAGGATATAACAGACTTATTTTTTCACCACAATTTTTACATTTCCCTTTTAAAAAGACATACGAAAAAACAGGTATTAATTCTAAAATACCCAATTCTTTCTTACATTTAGGACACATTGATCTTTTAGGGTTTATTAAACTTATATTATTAGAAAGTCTATACGCTACTACATTATAAAACGATCCAAATATAAGACCCATAATAAAAAATATTACTATCATTTTAAACACCTTAAATTTGATTATATAAACTAAACATTGGAACGATTACAGCAAGTAAAATAAAACCAATAATAGTTGCTAAAAACAAAATTATAAATGGTTCCATAAGAGATTTTAATGATGAAGTTTTAGCTTCGTGAATATCAGCAAAGTGAGTAGATACTTTACTCATCATTTCTGGAAGTTGTCCAGTTGCTTCTCCAGTTGCAAGCATTTCATACGCTACTATAGGAAAAGCCCATTCACCTTTAAAAGTTTCACTTATTTTAGCTCCTTTGGATAACCCTATTAAAGTTCTATAAATTATTGATTTATATACCTCATTTGTAGTTATAGCTGATAAAATTTCCATACTATCAGTAATAAATACTCCATGATTAAGTAAAGTAGCAAAAGTTCTAGTTAAATTAGATACTTCATTACAAATAATAAGTTCTCCAAAAATAGGAAATTTCATAAATACTGTTTGAACTTTCTTTTTAAACAATCTATTGTTTTTATAAAACCATATAAACATCGATACGCTTATAATTAAAGCAATAAATAAAAACAAACCATATTTTTGTATTAAACTAGACATTTGAAGAACAAAGATAGTTATTCCTGGTAATTTTCCATTAACACTACTAAACATATCTTGAAACTTAGGAACAACTTCAGTAAGAAGAAACACTACTGCACCTATTGCTACCATAAAGATAATTAACGGATAAGATAAAGCCGCTCTTAAAGAACGTTTGTTTTTATCTATTTTTGTATAATAATCTGCCATTTCATCTAATACAGATGGTAAATCTCCAGTAAGTTCAGAAGTTTTAACCATAGATATTAAAAACTCTGGGAACACTTTACTTTGCAAGCTTAAAGCTTTAGAAAAAGTATCTCCGCCTACTAAAGAATAAACTATTTTTGAATATACTTTCTTTTCATATGGTTTAACTGTTTGTTTTACCATAATTCTAATACCATCAACCAAAGTAATACCAGCTCTTAAATATGTAGCAAGTTGAGTTAAAAAGAATGCTAAAGTATCTGCTTTAAATTTACCACCAATATTGATATCTATATCCCACTTTTCTCTAGGTTTAATGGATAAAACATCTTCGTATTCACCTTCTAAGAAAACTTTAACAGCTTCTAGGCTTGGTCCTTCAAAACTTCCTTTAATAGTTTCACCAAATTCATTTTTAACAATATAATTAAATGAATAATTTTTGTTTTTTTCTTCTTTTAAAGTTATTTTATTTTTAAATTCGGCACTTTGTTTTTTAACTTTGTCAAGTTCTTGATTAAGTTCTTCTCCATCTATTTTATCTACTGATGAAAAATCAAAACCTTGACTTTTAATTTTCCTTTTAATAAAAGTAATACCTTCCGTAGAATATTTTATTAAAGTAAACGGAAATAATAAAACTTTTTTAAATCCCACTAATACTATATTGTTAGTTTTTAGTTGTCCAACCATACTTATATCCTCTATAGCATTATAACATAATGTAGATACTTTTTAATAAAAAAAAGAATAATAAATATTATTCTTTATCATTTAACATCTCTTTTAAAGTTGCTCCAATAGTTGCAACATTTTGTAAATTAGATGGAACTATTATTTTTGTTGCTGTTCCATTAGCAAGATTTGATACTGCTTCTAAACTTTTTAAAGTTAAAACTGTTTTATCAGCTTTAGCAGAATTTAATATTTTTATCCCTTCTGCTTCTGCTTGTTTTATTTTTATCAAAGCTTCAGCTTCCCCTTCAGCTTCTTTTATCTTTTGTTGTTTAATTGCTTCTGCTCTTAAAATAGCACTTTCTTTTTCCCCTTCAGCTATAAGAATACTAGATTTTTTTTCACCTTCTGCTTTTAAGATTTGTTCTCTTCTTTCTCTTTCAGCTCTCATTTGTTTTTCCATAGCTTCTTGAATATCTCTAGGTGGAATTATATTTTTAACTTCAACTCTATTAACTTTTATTCCCCATGGGTCAGTTGCTTCATCTAAGATAATCTTCATTTTAGAATTAATTATATCTCTTGAAGTTAATGTTTCATCAAGTTCTAAATCCCCAATTAAGTTTCTAAGTGTTGTTGCAGTTAACATTTCAATTGCGTTTAATGGATTATCAACTCCATATGTATAAAGTTTTGCATCTGTAATTTGAAAATATACAACCGTATCTATATGCATAGTTACATTATCTTTTGTAATAACTGGTTGTGGATCAAAATCTCTAACTATTTCTTTTAAATTAACTCTTTTAGAAATTCTATCTACAAATGGTAACAAAAAATGTAAACCATTATTCCATGTCTCTGAATAACTTCCAAGTCTTTCTATAACAAAAGCTTGTGCTTGTGGCACTATCTTTACTGATGATACTACAACTATAAGTAGTATACTTATCATTATAATTCCTGCTCCCATAAATTACACCTCCTCTACTTCTAATTTATTGGAATCAATTTTCTTTATTTTTACTATTTTTCCTTTATCTATTTCTTTTTTAGAATAGCATCTCCATTCTTTTCCATCTACTTTTACTATTCCAAAATCATTTAATTTAACTTCTTTTATTATCTTACCTTCCATATCTAAAATTCTATCAAAATTAGTTTTTATATTTTTAGGTCTTAATAATTTAACTACAATTGGTCTTGTAAATATTAATAAAATACTAGATGTTATAAGTACTATAAGTAATTCTATGTATAAATTATTAAGTCCAAATGATTTTAAAATAATAGTTAATATAATAGACGGTATAAACCATATACTAACAAGTCCATATGTTATTAGTTCAAATATTATTGCAAGAACTAATATAATTATCCAAATTCTTACATCCATTATTTTTCCTCTTTTTTACCTCTAAATTCAAGTATTATAGGTGTTCCAGTAAAATCAATACTTTCCCTAATTCTATTTTCTAAATATCTTTTATAAGCAAAATGAATTAAATTATCATCGTTTACTCTAAATAAAAACTTAGGTGGTTTACTTCCAATTTGTGATACAAAAAATATTTTTAATCTCTTCATCTTATATGTTGGAGGTAATTTCATTTGATAAGCTTCCATAATTAAATCATTTATTACACTAGTCTTAACTTCTTTAGTAATAGATTCTTTAACTTTAGATACCATAGGTAGTATATTACCTATTCCTTTTTTAGTAACATTTGATGTAAATATTATCGGAGCATAAGGAATAAATTGAAATTCATTTCTTAACATTTTTATGTAATCTTCTTTATTTTCATCACTTAAATCCCATTTATTTACAACTATTATGATACCTTTTCCTTTTTCTAGAATATATCCTGCTATATGTTTATCGTGTTCTATAACACCTTCTTCTGCATTTATCACAAGTAAAGCTATATCAGAATCTTCTATACTCTTAATACTTCTCATATATGAATATTTTTCTATATTTTCATATACTTTCCCTTTTTTTCTAAGACCAGCTGTATCTATAAGACAGTATTCTTCATTATGATATTTAAGTATAGTATCAACTGAATCTCTTGTAGTACCAGCTATAGAAGAAACTATAAGTCTATCTTCATTAAGTAGTGAATTAACTAAAGAACTCTTACCAACATTTGGTCTTCCAACTATAGATATTTTTAATAAGTCAGTTTTTTCTTCTTCTTTGATAACTAAGTAACTAGTTATCTTTTCACAAAGTTCATACATTCCCATGTTAGATTCACTAGATACTTCAACATAATTTTCAAAACCTAATTCATAAAAATCATATTTATGTTCTTTAAAATCTTTTGAATCTACTTTATTAATTGCAACTATTATAGGTTTTTTAGTATTTCTAAGTAAGTTTCTAATATATAAATCATCACTTGTTAAACCTTCTTTTCCATCTACTACAAAAACAATAACATCTGCTTCATCTATTGCTATATTAGCTTGTATTTTTATTTCTTCATTAAATGTTAATTCTTCTGAATCTATCCCACCAGTATCTATAAGTTTAAATTTATAATCTTTAAAATAAGCATCTTCATATATTCTATCTCTTGTTACTCCAGGAGTATCAAGTACGATAGATTTTCTTTTTTTAATAAGTGCATTAAATATAGTACTTTTACCTACATTTGGTCTTCCAATAAGTGCTACTGTATTAGTCATTTTCTTTTTCCATTAACCTTTCCATATAATTTAAAACTTCTTCTTTTCCTAATTTAGAAACTGATGAAAATAAAACTATATTATCTCCAACTACTATATCAAATGCTTTCTTTAAAATTTGTAATTGTTGTTGTTTTTTACTACTTCCTATCTTATCTGTTTTAGTAAATACGATAGTTGTAGGTATTTTATAATGTTTTAAGAAGTTATACATTAATAAATCATTTTCTGTAGGTTTAATTCTAAAATCTATAAGTAAAAACACTCTTTTTAAATTTTGTCTTTTCATTATGTATTCTTCGATCATCAAACCAAATTTTCTTCTTTGTTCCATACCAGTTTGAGCATATCCATAACCTGGAGCATCTACCAAATAAAACGAATCATTTATCAAATAAAAGTTAATAGTCTTAGTTTTACCAGGTTTTTCTGAAGTTCTAGCTAAATCTTTTCTATTTATTAAAGTATTAATAAAACTACTTTTACCAACATTACTTCTTCCAACAAGTAAAAACTCATCTTTACTACTTTCGGGATATTGACTTTCTCTTACTGCAACAGCATCTAATTTTACACTAGTTATTTTCATTTTTATACCTTTCACATTCTTTATCTAATAAGTTAAATAGTTTTTCGACATCTTCTTTTTTCTCTATAACTGCACCAGATGCTAAAGGATGTCCTCCACCATTAAATGCTTCACATACTTTATTTATTATAGGTCCTCTACTTCTAACACTTATCTTATATGTTTTTTTATTTTTATCATAAGTTGCTATAGACCATACTAAAAGCTCTTTTATATTACTAAAATTATTTACGACATTGCCACTTACAGCTTGGTCAACTTCATATTTAATTAATATTTCTTCTTCAATAATTATTGAAGCCATATTATTTTCTGTAATATTAAAATTATTTACTATATATCCTTCAAATTTAACATCTCTAATACTTCTTAAATAAATATTTTCATATATCTTTTTCATATCTAAATTATAAGTATTAATCAAATCATTTGCTTTAACAAGTAAATTTTCTCCAAGAGAGAACAAAAATCTTCCTGTATCAGTAATAATTCCATACATTAAATAACTTGCTATTTCCGGATCAAACGGATAATTTAAAGCTTTAAATAAATCATATAAAACTTCACAAGTACTTGATTTATTAGTTTCTATAAGTTCTACATTAGAAAAAGTATCAATTAATGGATGATGATCTATTTTTATTATTTTTTTATATTTAGTATAATCTGCTACATCTATTCTAGAAAAATTAGGATTATCTAAAACAATTAAGAGGGTATTATCATCAACTTTTTCTTTATCTAATTTAGGTAAAAAATTAAATACTGACGAAGTAGCTCCTACTGCTAAAATATTTTTATCAGGATATTTTAAACTCAAAGAATACTTAAGTGCTAACTGACTTCCAAGTGCATCTAAATCAGGTCTTACATGTCTTGCTATAACTATATTAGTGTATTTTTTTATCTCTTCATCTATTAATTTATATTTATCCATAATTACCTCAACTACTTATATTTTAACACATTTATAACAAATCTTTATAATCTTCTTTTTTAGGAATATTTATAATTAGTAGATTATCTACTGCTTCTTCTTCTAATTTTTCATAATCATACTTAGCTTCTGTTTCTTCACATTTATTAATATTTGGATTTATTACAGGATGTGTTGGTACAAATAAAGTACAGCAATCTTCATAAGGTCTAATACTAATATCGTATGTATCTATATCTTTTGATATTTTAATTATTTCTTCCTTATCAAAACAAGCAAGAGGTCTTACAACAGGTATATTAATAACACTTTCAATAGTTCTCATACTAGTTAGTGTTTGACTTGCTACTTGACCAATAGATTCTCCATTAACTAAAATCATATGTTTATATTTTTTTGTTATCTTTTCTGAAATTCTATACATTGCTCTTCTCATAAGAGTAACACCATAATCAGGTGATGCATTTTTATAAATAGTTTCTTGAATAGTTGTAAAATTAACTATAAAAAGTTTTATATTAAATCCATATTCACTAATTTTATTTGCTAAATCTATTACTTTTTGTCTTGCCGCTAAAGAAGTATGTGGTAAAGATTCAAAATAAACTAAGTCTATAGCTATACCTTTTTTTAAAGTTAAAAAACTTGCAACCGGTGAATCTATTCCTCCACTTAACATAACTAAAGCTTTATTTTGTACACCTACTGGATATCCACCTAAAGCTTTTTTCATATCAAAATATAAATATGCATAATCTTCTCTTATTTCTACATAAAAGATTTTGTCTGGATTATTGACATCTACTTTTAAATTAGTTTTAGATAAAAGTAAAGCACCTAACTTACTAGATATCTCCATACTATTTAAATAAAAGTTTTTATCACTTCTTCTAGTTTCAAATTTAAAAGTATTAATATTTGGTAAGTTTTTTATTAAAGTATCTATAATATCATTTAAATCTTTATTACATTTATAAACTATAGAATAAGAATATATACCAAAAGTTTTACTCAAGATATCTTCTACCTTCTTTTCATCTTTATCATTACACTCTATAAATATTCTAGAATAATTATATTTTATATCACATTCTATATCAGATAATTTAGTTTTTATATTATTAACAAGTTGTTTTATAAAAGCTTTTTTATTAGTTTTTTTTAATGATAATTCACCATATTTTATAAGAAACATTTTATTCATAATCTCTCCGTTTCGTTTAATATTTTATTATAAATATTGTTATTTTTCCATCTTTTTTATATAATGTATAATATAGGAGAGAATATGAAGGACATGACTGTAGAAGTAAATGAACTTAATAGATCAGTAAAAGTGCTAGATTTGTTAAAAATAGCAGATCGTGAATATTTAGTAGTTCAAGAATTAGAAAGTGAATTAAATCCTAAAATTTTTTTTGTTAGACTTATAAAAGATAATTTCAATAGACAGTTAATTCAAACTATTAAAAGTAAATTTGAATATAATCAAGTTGTATTAGAATTTTCAAATATATTAAAGAAAGTGTTAGGTATGTAATATGTATGATAAATTAACTGAAATAGAAAGTTTATTAAAAAATAACAATATTAATGAAGCGTTAATCAAAATAAATTCATTAAAAGAAGAGTTTAACACAAATAAAGAAAATACTTCTGTAACTAATAATCAAGAACAAGTAATAAAAAAAGAAGATGTTGATAAAAAAATAAAAGAATTTCAAGAAAAAGATAAATTAACTGAACCTATCATTTTTGAATTTTTAAAAACAAATTATGACAAATATATAGCTAGTGAAGATAGAATAAATAGATTAAATAACTTTGATATTAATCAAACTAATCAAGATATAAAACCTCAAAATCTTATGCCAGATTTTATAAAAAAACAATTAGGTAATATGTAAAAAGAATTAAGTTAACTTAATTCTTTTTATTTATTTTAATATCTAAATCTATTTCATATTCTAATTGTCTTAACTTTACCCCTGCTGCTTCCAACATTTTTTTTGACGCTTTAAATTGATCTAAATCTTTATATTTATCCGATTCATATATAATTTCTTTTATACCAGATTGAATAATTGCTTTAGAACATTCATTGCACGGAAATAACGATACATATAATCTACAATTTTCTATTAATTTATTAGCATTTAATATAGCGTTAAGTTCTGCATGAACTACATAAGCATATTTAGTATCTAAAAACTCACCTTCTCTTTCCCAAGGAAATTTTATATCATCACATCCTCTTGGAAATCCATTATATCCAAGCCCTACTACTCTATTATTTGAATCAACTATTACTGCTCCAACTTGTGTAGATGGATCTTTACTTCTAACAGCAGACAAATGTGCTAAAGCCATAAAATATTCGTCCCAACTAAGTACTTTTCTCATAATTTCACCTTAATTATTAATAAATTTTTATACCTCTTTATTATTTTTTATTAATTCTATTATCTTATATATAGATAGTATCATTTTCTCTTTATACAGTTATATATTTTCTAAATTATTTTGATGATTTATTATTTTTTATAATTAATCTAGGATTAATTTTTAATAAAACGTTTTTAATTTTTCTTTTTAATGTATCATTTAAAAGATTATCAAACACTTTTTCTTCTTTTAAAACTTTTAATTCTTTTTTATAATTTTCATTATCAAGTAAAACTAATTTATAAAATAAATTATTAGTTAAATAACTAATTAGATACTTCTTATTTTCAAAATCATCTTTCTTTAATTTTTCCAACAAATCATCATATTGAACTTTAATATCTTGATATCTTTTTAAAATGTTTTTAGTATTTTTTGTTATCGATCCATCTCTTTGAAGATAATAATAAAGTTTATCCTCTATTGCTGTTATACTTTTAGCTTTTATTATTACATATGGTATAAGGCCATAATCTTCATGATATACTTTATCTTTAAATTCAAAGTTATTTTCTTTAAAAAAACTAGTTTTATATAAATAACAACAAGCTGGTTCTGTATAATAAGAATCTATCAAATATTTTATCGCTTCTTTTCCATGTTTATTTTTAAAAGTTAAATAATCTTGATCATAGGTTTTATCTTCATAAACATCTCTTATTTGATATCGTAATAAATCTTCATCATCTAATTTTTCATTCAATATTTTTAAAGCATCTATATCTAAATAATCATCACTATCTAAAAACAAAAAATAATCAGCATTAATTTTTTTAATAGCATTATTTCTTGCCATACTTAATCCCATGTTTCTCTGATTTATTAAAGTAATATTAGGATTTTGTTTTATATAATAATTAATAATATCTAAAGAGTTATCAGTAGATCCATCATTTACTATAATTACTTCATAATTTTTATAAGTTTGATTCACAACCGAATCTAAACATTTTTTTAAATATTTACTAGTATTATATACAGGTATTATAATTGCCATCTTATGTTTTTTCTGCATATCAACTCTCCTCTATCATTCTAACACAAAAAGATTATGCTATCTACTAAGATAAGAAAAAGACATATTTATAATTAGTATTTTTAACTTTTATAAAAACAAAAAAACTACTTATTTCTAAGTAGTTTAATTTCAAAATGGTGACCCGAGCGGGAGTCGAACCCACAACCGACGCCTTAGAAGGGCGTTGCTCTATCCAATTGAGCTATCAAGTCGATAACACATTAAAATATAAACTATTTTAATGTGCTTGTCAATAATCATTCTATATTTTTCTTTAATTCTTTCAAAAAATTTAAAAATTCATCAGTTTTCTTTAATTCTTCATCAAGAATTTCTTTGTTTTTTTCTTGCTCTTTAGTTATAACTTCATCTCTTTCAATTTCAACTAGAGGATATTCTTTAGTTTCTGTTAAATCATATAAAGCTTTTTCTTCTACTTTTCTTTTTTCTTGTTCTTCTTCTATTTTTTCTATCTTTTTAACATTTACTGTTGGAAGTTCCATAGTTTCGTATAATTCTTCTATAGATATAGGAATTTCTTCTTCATCAAGAGGCTCTTTATCTAAAGAATCATATAATTTTTGTCCTTTAGTTTCTAATTCAGTTATAGAAATAATAGCATCCATTTCTTCCTGTTCTAATTTTTCTTCGTCTTTTTCTTCAATTGTTTTGTAAGATTTTTCTTTTACTTCACTTGATATAACAGGAACTGTTTCTTTTTTTATAGAAATTATTTCTGGAGAATGAATTTCTGGAATCCTAACAAGTTCTTCTGGCATTTTTTTATCTAACTTTATTTCTTTTGAAGCTTCTTCTAATGTTTTTTCTTCCATCATTTTAAGACGTAAATTCATCAGTTCTTCTTGAGCTTTTCTTTTCTCTTTTTCTTTGTCTATCTCTTCATATTTAATTTCTTTAATTTCTATTTTTTTCTTTTCTGGAAGAGTATTGCTAAAAACTTCTTCTATTTCTTCTAATTTTTCTTTTTTATTTTCTATATTTTTTGATTTATAACTTTTTACTTCTGTTAATAAATAGAGTATAAATACTACTGCAAATAAAATTAATATATTAGGTAATGTAAAGTAACCCATAAACTTCTCCTAACTCTTTTTTATATTATCACAAATTAATTAAATCTAATATCTTTTCTAGTGTTTTATCATCTTTTTTTATCCATTTAGTATCAAATTGATTATTAAAAAATGTATATTGTCTTTTAGCATATCTTCTACTATTAGTTTTTATTTGTTCTATAGCTTCTTCTTTTGTTATTTCATTATTTAAATAAGCAATAATTTCTTTATAACCTATTGCTGAAGTTATACTTCTAGCATCTTGATATTTTAAGTATAATTCTTTTACTTCTTCAATAAGTCCTTCTTTTAGCATCTCTTCTACTCTTAAATTGATTTTTTCATATATTTCTTCTCTATCTTTAGTAAGACCTATCATATAAAAATCATATAATTTAGGACTTTTTTCTGTTTTTATACCACTATCTAATTTTTCTAAGTATCTAACTACTCTTCTTTTATTATTCTTATCTACCAATGCATCTAGTGGTAAAAGCTTTTGTAACTCTTCTAAACTTAAATCTTTATATTTATCATTTTCTTCTTCTTCATAAAATTTATAATCATACAAAAGTGCTTTTATATAAAGACCAGTTCCACCACAAATAATCACATTTTTATTTTTAGATATTAAATCATTAAGAATTTTTCTAGCATCTTCTTGATATCTTTTTACATCGACGTTTTCTTTCACTTCATAAACATCTATCATATAGTGTTTTACTCCTAAAGTTTCTTCTTCTTTTACTTTAGCAGTTCCTATATTCATCTCTTTATAAACTTGATAAGCATCTGCACTAATTATTTCAGCATCTATCTTTTTAGCAAGTTCTATTGCTATTTTAGATTTACCAACACCAGTTGGTCCTGCTATTACAATTATCATTATATATTTTTGATATCTCTTTTCTTAAAGATTACAAATGAAAGTATTAAGAATACTATCATATAAATTATATATGTAATATTTTGTTCAAATAAAGTTAAATTAAACTTCTCTGCTACATTATACATACTATTATTAATAGTAGTCATAGATATATAAGATGTATAATCAGATACTACAGTAAATGAATATTTTATTAATGAGAAATTAAATATAAGTGCTATACCTTCTAATATTTGTGATACAAAAAATATTCCAAAACTTAGCATATTTGCAATTGATGAAGACATAGTTAATACAGATATAAAGAATGCTAGAGTTGTATACATTAATATCATTGGAATAAAACTAATAACTAAATTTATATAATAGATTATCACTCTTGTATGTACTACTTTATTAGTTAAAATATTTCCATATATTATTGAACCAAATATACTAGAACCTTTATATAAATAATTTAAAATAAGTGGAACAACAATAATTAAAAGAAGTAATATAAACATAGATATTAAAGTTGTTATATATTTAGATAATAATATTTTTTCTCTACTATATGGTCTTATAAGTAATAATTTAATAGTAGATTTAGAATATTCTTCACTAACAATAGACGCTGATATAGCAATCATACCAATAAGTACAAAAAATAAAGTTAAGTTTCTTACATTAGTAGCATTAGCTATTAATAAATTATCTTTAGAAGAATAAATTTTATTTTTAAGCTCATTTTCTATAACTTTAATACTTAATTCTTGAGTTTTTAAATTAGCTTTTTGAGAATCTTTTAGATTAAGTAAATTTTTATAAGTTTGAGTTTTCTTATTATCTTCTCCTAAACTTTTAATATTTTTCTCTGTATTTTTTAGTTGTTTTTTTAATTCAGCAACACTAAGTTTGTAATTATATAACTCATTATATTTTTCTACTTCTTTTTCACTTGAAAAATCTATATTATTTTCACTATAAAATTTTAATAATTCGACAGTATCATTTAACTTAAGATTATTATATTCATTTATATCTTTTTTAATTATTTCTTTTATATCTTCTGAAGCTATATTTAAAATATAATTTTTAAATTCTTTATAAAAATAAGTATCTTCTATTTTAATATTTTTACTTAAATATTCTTCAGCTATTTTTGATCCATAATAATTAAATTTAAGTCTAAGTAATTCATTTTTAAAATAGTTTTTTATTTCTTTTTTAACTTCTTTGTTACTTAATATCTTATCAAGAGAATATTCTCTAATAAAATAACTAATCGTAGATTTCTCTTCATCTGTTTTTGAAGTTAATTTTAAACTTTCTATTTGATTTAATGTTACTTTATTGTATGTCTTATAGTCTTTATTTTGTTTATTTGCAATATACATTGTAAATATCGATAATAAAACAACAAGAACAATCATTATATAAATTGTTTTTTTATTAAATAATTTTATTAATTCATTTTTTATTAAATTTAACATAACTATTTTCCTCCTGTTTTCTTAATAAAGATATCTTCTAGACTTTCTTTATCTTTAACTACAGAATATATTTTTATTTTCTTACTTACTAAAAATTCAATAAATTTAGAAATATCTTCTTTTTCACCATAATAATTAATAAAGTTTTCATCTATTATTTCAATATTTTCTTTATTTTCAAGTTTTTTAGTAGAATTTAATTCTAATTTATATTTATCTTTATCATTTTTTTCATGAAGTACATCTAAACTAACTATTTCTCCTTCATTTATAAGTAAAACCTTATCACATATATTTTCTATTTCTGCTAAGTTATGAGATGAAATAAATATAGACATTTTTTCTTTCTTAGCTAATTCTTTTAACATCTTTCTAAATTCTATTATTCCACTGGGATCAAGACCGTTAGTTGGTTCATCTACTATTAATAAATTAGGTTTATTAAGTATTGCTTGTGCTATACCAAGTCTTTGTCTCATACCTAAAGAATATTTAGATACTGTATCTTTAATTCTATCTTTAAGTCCTACAAACTCTACTATACTATCTATTTTATCGTGAGAAATATTATAATAATTTGCTACTAACTTTAAATTATCAAGCCCAGATAAATACATATACATATCTGGAGATTCTACTATAGCTCCTACTTTTCTTATAGCATTTTCAAAGTTTTCTTTAATATTCTTTCCATTTATATAAACTTCTCCACTACTAGCTTTTTGAAGTCCTAAAATTATTTTAATCGTAGTTGTTTTTCCACTTCCATTAGGTCCAACAAAACCTAGTATTTCAACTTCTTCTATATCAAAACTAATCTCTTTTAATATTTGTTTTTTACCAAAAACTTTATTTATATTTTTTACTTCTAATACTTTCATTTTTTACCTTTCTAATTCATTATTCTCTTAAACATTCTTTCAATTTCATATACTGTAAATTTTATAACTGTTGGTCTTCCATGAGGACAGTTATATGGATTATCACATTTAAATAACCTATCTACTAAATCATAAGAAGATTCTATATTTAAATAATCATGAGCTTTTAAACTCATCTTACATGCTGTAGTTGCAGCTATATCATAATAAAAACTCTTCTTATCAAATTTTTGATTATGTAATATATCTAACACTATATCTTTTAAGTCTTCTTGTAAATTATCATCTTTTAAATAACTTGGAACACTTCTAATAACTAAGTCATTTTCTCCAAATACTTCTATATCAAAGCCTAAATCTTTATATTTATCTTTATCAAAAAGTACAAAATCATTTTTTTCAAGTTCTAAATGTATAGGTACTAATAAATCAATAGAAGTCTTATTATCTTCAAGTAAATATTTTAATACTTTTTCAAAGTTAATTTTTTCTGCAGCAGCATGTTGATCAACTAAATATAATCCATCTATATTTTCTAAAATAATATAAGTTTTTCTAAATATACCTATAACTCTAAATTTTTCTTTAGTATCTATTTCTACTTCTTCATATTGTTTTAAATCTAAATAAGTTTCAGTTAAATCAAAAGATGTATTTTCAATAAAATCAAGCTTAGTTCCTTCATAAAAATCTAAATTAAATTTATCGTTAGTTATAGTTGGTATTAAACTTTCTTTCTTAAAAGCTTCTTTTAAAGAATCTTCTATAAGCATAGTTAATGTTGCCATTTTAGAAAACTTTATATCTGACTTAGTCGGATGTATATTTACATCAATTAAACTAGGATCTACATTTATATATAACACTACATAAGGATATTTTTCAGGCGGCATATAATTATGATAAAAATCAATTATTGTTTTATTTATTTCATAATTTTTTATTACTCTTTTATTAATTATCGTTGTAATAGATGAATTTGTTCTTTTTTGAAGTTCTGGAAATCCATAATAACCTTCTATTTCATAATCTAAATTGTTATCTTTAAAATAAATTACTTTTTTAGCTACATCTAAGCCATAAACTTTAGCAATAACTTCTTTTATATCATTATTACCTCTAGTATTTAAAAGTTCTTTTTCATCATTAGTTAAAATAAATTTAATATCAGGATGTGCTAAAGCAAGTTTATTTACATATAAAACGATACTTGCTAATTCATTATGAATATTCTTTAAATATTTAAATCTAACCGGTGTATTAAAAAATAAGTCAGTTACTACTATTTTAGTTCCATTTTTTAAATCTGCTATATTTTCTTCAACTAACTCTCCACCTCTAACATGTAGATATGTAGTTTCATCATTACTACTAGTATATATCTTCATATCAGAAACAGAAGCAATAGATGGAATGGCTTCTCCTCTAAATCCCAAGGTAACTATATTAAATAAATCATGTTCATTTAATAACTTAGAAGTAGCATGACGTTTTAAAGACATCAGAGCATCTTTTCTTGTCATACCACTACCATTATCTATTACTTCTATTTTTTTTAAACCACCTGATAAAAGATTAACAATAATTTTTTTACTACCAGCATCTATTGAATTTTCTACTAACTCTTTTACTATATTTACACATTTATCTATTACTTCTCCAGCTGCTATCATATTAGCAAGATTATCTGGCATTAAAACAATTTTATTTTTCATTGTTATTTAATAATCTTGCTTCCCTACTATTTGGTTCAATATCCCAATATGTAACTTCTTCTAAATCTGGATGAGTAACTTTTATTATATAATGACTTTCATAATTTACTTTAGCAGTAAATTTATATCCGTTTGCATTATATTTTGATTTTATAATTTGAATTGCTTGTTCTTTACTTAAACCATATTCTTTTAATACAGTTTCTTCATTAGGTGCTCCAACATGATCACTTCTATCATAATCAACTATTTTTACCTTTTCTTTAACAATATTTTTCTTTTTAAAAAATACTAGTAAATATATTACAGCAATAGCTGCTATAATAACTAATAAACCAATTAATATTATAGACAATTTCTTTTTCATAAAAAACCTTCCTTTTAATAAATTATACTATAGATTACTCTTTTTATAATACTTTAATCAAAAAAAGATAAAGTTTTTACTTTATCTTGATAATTTTCTAATCTGTATATCACAATTAATTAACCATCTTTATAAATTCATTCATAGTAATATCATACTGTATAGGATATCTGGGTAATCTAAATTTATTATCTTCCCTAGTACTTTTTCTAAATCCTCGAACAAATGCTACTTTAAAACCAGCTTCTTTTACTATTCTTTCATACCTTTCATCACTTCTATAGAAAGGATAACAAAAAGCATAACTACTATTTAAAATAGATATCGATTTTAATAAATCTTCTTTTAATTCATTATCACTCATACAAAAAGCAAATGGTTTATTCATATTATTACAATAATGATATCTATGAATATTAAATCCATGGGATTCTAGTTCTAAATAATTAGATTGATAATTTTTAATATCCCACCATGCTGTGATTAAAAATAAAGTTGCATTTACTTTATATTTTTCTAGTAGTGGTATAAGTTTATTTCCATTTATAAAACTAGTTCCCATCGCTCCATCATCTACTGTAATAAGAACACTTTTTTCTGGTAATTCTATTTTTTTATAAATCCAATCTACATATTCTTTAATTGTTAATAGTTTATAATTATTATCTTTTAAATATTTTATATGTTCTTCTAATTTATTTACTTTTAAACATATACTTTCATTACATTTTTCCCCTAAAGATGGATCATAAAAGAAATGGTAATTCAATACTGCTATACTAGTTGCTTTTTTACCTTCAAAACGTCTTATTTTTGACAAACTATCTAAAACTATTTTATCTATATTTTTTTGCTTAAAACGAGAATATATCTTTTCTTCTTTACAAAAAAGAAAAAAAGATAATATTAAAAATATAAATGAAACTACAATTAATAAAAATATCAATATTTTTTTCATATTCTTACCTATAATTTTATTAAAACACAAAAAGAAAAAGAAAAAAAGATTTATTTTAGATAATAAATCTTTTATATTTTGATACCATTTATAGACCAAGTTTTTACGTCAGTTACCTTTACATCTACTATTTGACCTATTATATTTTCTTCACTACTAACATTTATAACTTTATTATGTTCTGTATAGCCTTGATAAACACCTTTTTCTTTTCCTAAAGAAGTTACTAATACTTTCACTATCTTATCTTGATATTTTTTATTATCCTTTAATGAATAACAGTTAATTTTATCATTTAATAAATAAAGTCTTCTTTTAGCTTCTTTTTCGTTTACAGTACTTTCAAATTTTGCTGCTACAGTATTTTCTCTAGGCGAATAAATAAAAGTATATGCTCCAGAATATTCAACCTTATCTACTAAATCTAAAGTTTCATTAAAATCTTCTTCTGTTTCAGTTGGAAATCCTACAATTATATCAGTAGTAAGAGCAATCCCAGGAACTTTTGCTTTTATTTTATTTACTAGTTCTAAATAACTTTCTTTGGTATATCTTCTTCCCATTTTCTTTAAAACTTCATTTGAACCAGATTGAACTGGTAAATGTAAAAATGGCATTATATTTTTAGAACTTCCTAAAACTTCTATTAATTCATCAGTAAAATCCCAAGGATGAGAAGTCATAAATTTAATTCTTTCTATACCGATAGAATCTACTTTTTTTAATAATTTTGCTAAAGACGAATTAATATCTTTTCCATAAGCATTAACATTTTGTCCAAGTAACGTTACTTCTTTATATCCTTCTTCTTTTAATTTTTTTATCTCTTCTAATATATCTTCTTCTTTTCTACTTAATTCTTTTCCTCTAGTAAATGGAACTATACAATAAGTACAAAATTTATCACATCCATAAATTATATTAACGTACGCTTGATATTTACTATCTCTTTTTACAGGAATATTCTCAACTATTTTTTCTTGTTTTGTTAAAACCTCTATTTGTTGAGTAGGATCTTTTAAACTTTTTTCAATTAAATAAGGTAAATCATAAATATTATGAGTACCAAAGACTATATTTAACCATTTATATTTATCTTGTATTTTCTTTACAACACCTTCTTCTTGTGACATACATCCACCAAGAGCTACTATCATATTTTTCTTTATTGTTTCTTTGGTATATTTTATTTCTCCTAAAAAACCAAAAGTCTTATTATGTGCATTTTCTCTAATACTACAAGTATTAACTATTACTAAATCAGCTTCTTTCAAAACATCAGTTTTTATGTAACCTAGTTTTTCAACTAAGGCTGATATATTTTCACTATCATGTTCGTTCATTTGACATCCAAATGTTTTTATATAATATTTTTTGTTTTCCACTATATTTTCTATTAAGTCCATTGGATCAAAACAAGTTCTTATAACATCTTCTTTTGTTCTTTTTCTAGCTTCTTCATAATTTGGTAATTTCATTTTTTCTCCTATCATAAAATAAATAAAAGAATTTAATTATTTTCTTTTATTTTATTTTATTAAATTCTTTTATCTTTCTTTTAGCATATGTTGTTATAGCTTTATCTATCCAATCTTTCTTAGGTCCTAAAGATTTTGGATTTGTTATTATTTGTACTCTATCTTTATTTTTTAAAACATAGTCTAAATCAACATATACTCCATTAACTTTCGCTTTTTCCATTCTATTACCTATTTCGCTATGAATCTTATAGGCAAAATCTATTATTGTAGATCCCTTAGGTAATTCTTTAACTTCACCTTTGGATGTATACACATATATTTTATTAGAAAAAAGTTCGCTTTGTACTTGTTTAATAAAATCTTGATTATCTTCAAATTTTTTATTAATTTCAGATAAAGATTTATAAAATTGATATTTCTTTTTTAAATCTTCTTGCATTAAATCTCTAGCTTTTTCTTCGCCGTTTATCTTCCAATAAGCTGTTAAACCATTTTCTGCTATATTATCCATCTCAAAAGTTTTTATTTGAATTTGAACTATCTTATCATTTTCTCCAAATACTGTCGTATGTAAAGATCTATACATATTAGTTTTGCTATTTGATATATAATCTTTAAATTTTTCATTAATTGGAGAATATTTTGAATGAACTATACCTAAAACTTGATAACATTCTTCTATAGAATTAACAATAACTTTTATAGATAACAAATCATGTATATCAGCTATCTTGTAGTTATCTTGCATTTTTTTATAAATACCATAAATATTTTTTATTCTAATTCTCATAGAATTATGTATTTTTTTCTCTTCTAACATTTCATTTATCTTTTTAAGCATATCTTCTAGAGATTCTTGGCATTTATCAACTATTGAATTTCTTTTTTCTTCTATTTCTTTATAAAGTTCTGGCTTTAAATATTTTAAGGCTATATCTTCCATTTCTCTTTTTATATTATATGCACCTATATAATAAGCTAAAGGTACAAAAAGTTCTAATGTTTCTAAAGAAATTTTCTTTTGCTTAAATTCACTTTTATATTCAAGTGTTCTCATATTATGAAGTCTATCTGCTATTTTTATAATAATAATCCTAACATCTTCTGTAATACTAGTAATAATTTTTCTAGTATTAGCAAAATCCATATCTGTAGCAGATGAAAAATTAAGTTTACTTATCTTAGTAACTCCATCAACTAAATTGGCAATATCTTCATTGAATTCTTTTTTTATATCTTCTTTTGTTAATTTAGTATCTTCTATTGTATCGTGTAAAAGACCGGCACATATAGTATCACTATCAGCATTCATTGAAGCCAATATATAAGCAACTGATAAAGGGTGGGATATATAAGGTTCTCCACTTTGTCTTATTTGACCTTCGTGAGCTTTGTTTGCACAATTGTAAGCTTTGGTAATAATATCAATAGCTAATTCATCATAAAGTTCTACTTTTTTTATTAAATCAAATATTGTTATTGTAGATTTCATAACATACCTCCCTTTCATTTTTTTATTATGTATTAATTTACTATTATTTGAGAATTTGTCAATACTAATCGTTTATTTTTTCTTCTAATAAATTATCGTTTTCAATTTTTACTTGTGATATGTTTTCAAATTTTTTAGATATTTTTTCTGTTGTAATATAGACTTGATCAATATCATTATTTACTGTTTTTACACTTCTTGCTAACTTATCCCATCTTTCTTTATACAATCTAAAATCATTTCCTAGTTTATTTAATTCTTGATGAATAATAGATGTATATTTATCTCTTTCGATATTTTTTAAAATCATTTCTATTACTGTAAGTGTTGATATTAAAGTAGTTGGTGATGTAATCCATACTCTTTTATTATATGCATAGTCTATTAAATCTTGATGGTATGCATTAATCTCTGCAAATATAGCTTCTGCTGGCAAAAACATAATAGCTTGATCACTAGTTTCTTCTTTTATAATATATTTATTTGCTATGTCATCAACATGTTTTTTAAAATCTAATTTAAATTGTTTTTCATATTTTTTTCTATCTTCTACACTAATTGTTTTATCAACCATATTTTGATAATTTTCTAAAGGAAATTTAGAATCTATTGCAATAGAACCAAGAGGAAGTGGCGCATATAACATACAATCTACTATATAACCATTAGATAGTTTTTGTTGAATAGAATAGAGTTTAGAATTATCACCAAATATATTATATAAAATATGATTTAAACTAACTTCTCCAAAGATTCCTCTACTCTTCTTATCTGTTAAAACACTTTGTAAAGATATAATATCTGTAGATAAATTATCAATTTTCTTTTGAGCACTATCAATTGTAGCAAGTCTCTCTAAGATATTTCTAAATGTTTCATTACTCTTTTTAAAATTGTCATCAAGTCTATTATTAACATTATCATAAATTAAATTTAGCTTTCTATCTAATTTTTCACTAACTAAATCAAAAGATCTATTTAAATTTCTTTCAAATTCTATATTTCTATCATTAATAGACATTTCAAATTTAGCAAGTCTTTCTAATACTTCTAAATCTGTTTTTGAACCTATAATTTTTAAAAGTATAATTACAGTTATTATAATTAATATAATCAAACAAAGTAATATAATATATTCCATTTTTTCTCCTAATTAAGTTTAAATTTCTTTTCTAATTTTTTACATAATATATATACTGCTAATAAAAATAATAACAGTAAAGTTAACATCTTAATATCCTTAAGTAATGAAGTAAAAGAATAACCAACAAATCCCCAAAATACAACTATTGAAAACTTAGAAATAAAAATCATAGTCAAATATTTTTTAAAATTCATTTTCGTAATACCAGAAATAATATTAAATAAAAATGATGGTGTAAAAGGTAAAGATGCTAACAACGTAAAATTAGTAAACTTTATTTTTTTTACTATTTCTAACTTTGATTCAATAAACTCATTTGTAAGTTTTTTACTAAGAAAATAAGTTAATATAGAACCTATAATACATCCAATGTAAGATATTAAAAATCCTGTTATAATTCCAAATGTTTTAATATTTAATCCAATAAATAAAGCAAGTGGAAGTATTGGAACAAAAGATTCCACTATACATATAAACATTCCTACAAACGGACCCAAAGTTAATAAATTATCACTTAAATATTTAATCACATCTTCTATATAATTCATATCTACCTCAAGTACTAATTATAACATAATTTATCAATCTATTTCTTTTAATTCTTCTTTTAATATTGAATATAAATATAATTTTACTTTTTTATTTTTATATTCTTCTATATATTCTTTATAACCATTTAATTGTTTTATATAATTTTTATCATCTATGTTAGATAATTTATAATCTATTATTTTTATATGATCATCATACTCTATCATCAAGTCGATTATTCCGTGTTTTGTTTCATCTTCTTTTTCATAGTAAAATTCATATTCTTTATATATTTTTATAGCATTTTTAAAATCTATATCTTGATTTAAAAAAGCCTTTATTTTATCTAAATACTCTTCTTCTATATTTGAAAAATCCGGATTATTAAAATCTAAATATTCTAATATTTCATGTACATGTGTACCAAGTTTCATAAGTTTTATTGTTTCTTTATCATTAATTTTATTTGTTGATTTTGAATAATGACTTTCTTTCATGAATTCTTTAATTTCTTCTCTATTTATAATAATTAATTTATCATCTATTTCATTAATAGTTAAATCATTATTAGATGCTTCTTTTATATCTATATCTTTTACACTTAAACTATATTTTTCTTTTATATTATCTAAATAAGTTGCAAAAGTATTTTTAGTTTCTTTATTGCTAGTAAGTAAAATCATCTCTTCTTTAGCTCTTGTTAACGCTACATAAAATAATCTTATTTTTTCACTTTCTTCTTCCTTTTGTTCTTCTTCATCTAACAATACAATTTTTAAACTATTTAAATATATTTTATCTTTAATATAAGGACAAATAATACCGTATTTTTCAGAAAAAGAAAATTCTTTAGATTTATTATTATTTGCTCCAGATGTTAAAGATGGGAAATAACAAATATTATATTCTAAACCTTTAGATTTATGAATATTAGTAATAGTAAGAGAATTATTAATGTCTTCATCTATATTTACTTTAATCTCTATCTTCTTATCAACTATTAAATCTAAACATTTTATTAAATCTGTAATAGTTAAATTTAAAGCAGAAAATTCTTTTGTTATATCGATAATTTTATCTAAGACTATTATCTTTTCTTCTATATTTTTTGTAGTATTAAGTTTTTCAAATATATTAAATTCATCTATTATTTTTTCTAACAAATCATTAACATTATAATCATTTGCTAAATAAGAAAGTTCTTTTAATTTTTCATAAAAAGAAAACTCTTTTTTATTAACAATAATATCATATATAACATCATCATCTAATCTAAATAAAAAACTTCTAGCAATAGATGTTAAAAAATAATTTAAACTATTTTTCTTATTATTTGCTATTAAATATATTGCATTTAAAACACTTCTTAAAACTAATACTAAACTATTATCATTTATCTTTTTATCAGAAGTAAGTTTAACAGGTATATTGTATTTATTTAGTACTTTCTTATATAAATCATCATTTGTTCCACTTCTAACAATTATAGCTATATCAGAATATGTTATATCTCTTAATTTATTAGTTTTCTTATCTATAACTTGATACTTATTTTCAATCTTATTTTTAATATCATTTGCTATAAAATTAATTTCTAAATCTTTAACATTACCATCTGTATCATAAGTATATATTTTCATTATATTATTTTCTTTTTGTTCTTTTTCATAATTCATATTTCCAAAGACAAGTTGATGTTCCTCTTTATAAGAAGCTCCTCCTTTATCTAAAGTCATAATATAATTAAATATATCGTTTATTCCGTCAATCACTTCTTTTCTACTTCTATAATTACAATTTAAATCTATTTTTCTTCCACCAGATAAATTTTTATAATTTTCATATTTATCTCTAAATATTTTAGGATTAGCATTTCTAAATCTATAAATAGATTGTTTTATATCTCCAACCATATAAACATTATTATTTGATATAAGAGATATAAAATTATCTTGAATATCAGATGTATCTTGATATTCATCTATCATTATTTCTTTAAATTCTTTTTTTAATTCTTCTCTTACTATCTTATTTTTTTCTAATAATTCTATTCCCATAGATGCTATTTTATTAAATGAAAACTTATTATTTTTTTTCATGAAAATTTCTTCCATAGTTAATAACTCTAACATCATATCTTTTATTACCAATTCTATTTCATAATTTTTATCTAACTCTTCTTTTAAATCATCTTCTGTTATATATTTTAGTAATTTAATTTTTAAATCATCTATAGATTTTTTAAATTCACTATATCTATCCGCATATAATTTTTTTTCTTCTTCAGATATATCTTTTAAATTACTAAATCTTGGTAATTCTACATCTTTTATAGAACTTGTTATTTCAGTAAAGTTTTTTGATTTTAAAAACTTATCTAAAGATATAAAAAGCTCATTAATAAACTTTTCTGTTCCGCCTACTGTATCTACTGCTTCTTTTATTTCTATAAATTTATCATTAATATAACTTTTATATTCTTCTATTAAATTATAATTAATTTTATAATTTAATAAATATTCTTTAGGATTAGGTAAAATATTTAAAGAACTTTTAATTTTTATTAATGAATCGATTAATTTATCTTCGTTATCAGTTAAAAACATATCTCTTATTTTTTTATATTCAGCTTTATAAAATATTTTATTAATATTTTCTCTAGTTATATAAGATAATGCTTCTTCTGATAATATTCCAATTCCTGGAGATAAATTTAATATATCATGATATCTTTCAAGAATAGATAAACTAAATGCATCAAAAGTAGTTATATAACTATTATCAAGAAGTAGTAAATTAAGAGAATCATTTCTATCTTCTAATTTTAACCTTATTCTATCTTTCATTTCTTTTGCAGCATTTTTAGTAAAAGTTAAAACTAAAATATTATTTATTTTTAAATCATCATTTAACAAGCTTACTACTCTTTCTGTTAAAACAGCAGTTTTACCACTACCAGCTCCTGCTGATACTAAAACATTAGTACCTTTTATATCTATAGCAACTTGTTGATCTTTACTAAATTTCATCTTCACTCCTATTTATATATGCTTTGTCTTCTATTTCTAAAACATCTTCTTCTGTAGCAAAACTTATATCTTTATATAAATAATTATTTTGTTGATCTATTTCTTTATCATTTAACTTTTTACTAAAAATATCAAACTTACCTTCTTTTATATCATTAATAACTTTTTTAATAATTTCTTCTACATTTTCTACTATTTCATTAACTTCTTCATCTGATAAAACTTTACTGTTTTTACTTATTTCATTATTTTTTGTAAAACTTAACTTCATTATATATTTTGAATCTTGATAATTATTATCAACTTTTTCTATTCTTGATATATCAGAAGTTGTAAAACCAAAAAGTTTCAAATTATTTTCTTTTTTATTTTGATAATTAGGTAAAACTTTTTCATCATGTTTTAACTTATAATTATCTAAAACTAGATAATTTAAATATATTCCTCCAAAGTCTAAATTAGGATATTTTTTCTTAACTAAATAAATATAAATAGGAAGTTGTAAATTAATACCATAATCCAAATTTTTTAAACTTAAATTAGCAGTAGATTCTTTTTTCTTATAATCAACTATTATAAATGTATCTTTATTTATTATTAATTTATCTATCTTACCTTGAAATTTATCTTCATTAAATTCTATTTCAAAACTTTCTTCTTTCTTTATATCATTAAAGTTATTTGTTAGATGATATTCTTTAATAAAATCTATATCAAATAGTATTTCATCTTTCACTTTAGCTAAATACTCTTCTTCTTCTTTTGTAAATTCAAATTCATTTTTAGCTAAATCATAATCTTCTAATTCCATACATCTATGAAAAAAACTACCTGTTTTAATATAAAAATTATCTTTATATGGAAGTATTTTCAATACTCTTTCTATATAATATGCAAAAGGATTATAAATATATGTATTCATACTAGTATAAGATAAATTAAGTGGTGTAGATATTTTAATAGTTCCATTATATTTGTTATCGTATGTATTATATTCTTTTCTAAAACTAGAATAATATTTGTCTAAACTATCATCTTTTTCTAAATATTTATAATATTTATCTAACTTTTTACTTAACTCTAATTTATGCGCTAAGGAAGAATAAATAGTATTAGTATTTTCTTTTTCTTTTTCATAAAAATTATATTTTTTATATCTAGATAATTCAAAATCTTTATTTATTGTAACTGAAAAATACAATTTTTTGTTACTACTAATAAATATTTTAAATATTTCTTCTTGTTCTATTAACTCATCACTACTAGTTGGAATATTTAAATAAACTTTTTCTTCTTCATTAATATAATCTTTAGTTTTCTTTACTTTTGGATAATAACTATCATTAAATCCTAAGATAAAAATATGTTTATCTTTATTATTATATGTAATATCTACTTTCTCTAACATTTCTTTATATTTAATCGAAACACTAGCGTTTTTAACAAGTCCCATAAATACTTCTTTTTGAATAGCAAAATCATATTCAGATATAGATTTATTTATTAAGTTTAATATTTTATCCTTAAATATAGAATTATCTTTTACTATTTTAAAAGCTTCTTCAAAAGATGATGTTTCATCTAATTTAAACAGAAAATCTTGTAATACTTTACTACCCATTAAAGAAATATTCTCTTGTATATTAATAGAATAAAACTTAGCATATCTTTTAACTAATTTTTCATAATCATCATTATAAATTATTTTTATATTATTTAACGATTCACCATTTTTAATTAAACTAGATATTTTTTCAAATACATAAATAACTTCATTAGTTATATTTTTATGTATAGTATAAAAACGTTTTTCATCTAGATATTCATCCGTTTCATATTTACCTAAATCTAAAAACAATTTATTTTTAGCTATATTTTTAAAAATAATATCTTTGTTTTTTATATAGTTTTTAAAAGCTTTTTCTTCTTTCAAACTATTTTTAATTTCTAAAAGTTTCTTAAGTTTTTCTGTCTTAGCATTATCTTGATTAGTAAAAACAGCATATTTAAATATTTCTTTTGCTACTTCATAATTTTTATTATAATCATGCATAATTTTTAAAATAGCATCTTCATAATTATAATAATATTTGTCAATAAACTCAGACTTTGTTAATACTTTTTCTTCTTTGTTTTTTAAGATATAATCTTTTTTTACTAAATCGTTTACTACATATATTTTTTCCATAAAATCCTCTATCTCATTATACTTATTTTATTAAGTAAAAATCAATCGAACAAAAAAGATAAATATTAATTTATCTTTGCTATGAAAAATTATTTATATAATATTCTAATATTCTTATATCTCTTAAAACCATAAATTTAGTTCTATAAATACTATCATATTTTGATTCTTTTAAATTTATTAATGATTTTTTCATCTTTTCTAAGGCATCCAATTTGTCTAGCCACAAATATTCTGTACCTTCATCTTTTTCTTTTTCTGTTAAATTGTTTTCTTTATATTCTAATATTTTTTTAGCTACAAATACAAAAGAAAGTTGTTTAAAATTTTCTTGACTTTTATATTCTTCTGCTGTACCTAAAATTTTTATTATTTTTACTTTAGATGCTATTTCTTCTTCACATTCTCTTTTAAAAGCTCTTTTAGCATCCTCATTTTCATCTATTCCACCACCTGGAAGCTTATATTCGTTTTTATTAACTTTATGTATTATAGCTATTTTTCCTTCATTATTTAAAACGATACCTCTAGCTCCAAATCTAATACTTGGTTGTTCAATATTATTTATTTCTTTAATATCAAAATCAGTATCTGTTACTTTCACTATATTTTCTATACTTTTTTGTTTGTTTAAATCAAAGTCAAAATTCATTTTTCTTTCTCCATATATCAATGATTTATAAGCTTTTTCTAAAATAATTATACTTTGTAAATGAAATAATATATTTGATTCATTTTGTACACCATTAACAAAATCTACAAAGCATTTTTCTCTTGCTAATTCATTAAATCCTATAAACTTAGTTTTATTTTTTATAATATACTACTAGAATTTGTATAAAATCCTCCTATACTAATTATTCAAAATATATTTTTAATTCTTTTAGCGTTAAATCTTTTGGTAATACATTTTTACTACTTTGATTAACTACTTTTTTATTAGAATCTATATTTTTAGAATTAACTACAACATTATCTACATAATAAATAATATTTAAATTAGTATAATATGAATTTTCCCATCTTTTGATATATGCTACATTCTTGTTTGTAAAATCTGGTACTTTACAATTTTCTTCACTACTTGTTTCACAATTTTCTAATTTTATTTCTTCTTTCTTACTAATAGTTAATACTATATTTTTTACATTTTCAAGTTTAGTATTTGCTTCTACACTTTGAGATAATATTTTACCACCTAAATTAGAATTCTTATAAACTATAGTATATTTTATACTATGCAGTTTTAAATATTTTTCAGCTTCATCTTGAGATATCTTAGTGAAATCTGGTAAAAGATTATGTTTATAATTAGTTAAATATGGACCTGCTCCTATTTGCTTAGGATTATAATTAACATCCGGATCATAATCAAAAGTAAAATCTATTTTTCTTTTTGAATCATTACTCAAATTAAATGACATATAATCTTTCAATTCTGCTATACTTTCTTTATTTGGAACATAAAAATATATAGGTGTTTTAAACCAGCTAACTTGAATATATTGATCACTTCCTGCTAATTTTAAATTATCCATATGAATATTTTTATTAGAATTAATTAAGAAATTATAAAAAGATAAAATTGTATTACTTCCCATATTAGTATTAACTCTAGAAGATAGTTTAGTTAATATTTCTTGGAATTTATCTATACTTTTAATTGTTTTTACTTTAGTTATTATAGCTTTAATTATTTCTTGTTGCATTTCATTTCTAACAAAATCATTAAATAATCCTTCTTGATATTTCTTGTCTTTTGGACAATATTTATAATGTTCTGGCGTATTATTTTTTCTATGTCTTGCAAGAGCTAAAGCTTGTTCCCCATTTAAATGTTGCATTCCTTTTTCTACTAATACAACATTTGTTCCCCATTGTCTTCTTGAATTTTGTTCACATATAGACTGTGGTACATTCATATCAATACCACCTAAAATATCTACCAAATCAACTACTAATCTAAAATCAACCTTAACATAGTAATCAATATTTACATTAAATATTTGATTTAATGTTTTCATAATACAATCATCATTAGCATAGTTGATTTTTCTTTCATTATCATTAGTACACGCTAATTTAAAATTTGTATCTCTCGGTATATTTAGCATAGTAAGATTCATAGTTTTAGGATTAAGAGTCACTAACATTATTACATCACTATTACCTCTACTTGATGCATCTTCATCAGTTCCAAGTAAAAGCATAGTAAAAGGTTTATCTATAGTTTTTGTACTTATTTTCTTTTTAACAATTGATTTAGTTAGAATTACTTTAAATTTACTATAGTCAGACTGATTAGCTAATAAACTTTTGAAATCAACAGGCAATATTGCATATTTAATTTTTTTATCTAATATATCTTTAATTAGTTCTTCATAACTCTTATACTCTTTTAAGTCATTATTATCTTTATATAAAGATTTTATTTCTTCCACTAATTTCTTTGTTTCATCATTTTCATTTACATAACCTATTTTTTCTTTTGATGGATTAGTATTTTCTAGCGATACTAATGAATATGAATATTTAGATGTTTTATTAAAAGAATTAATACTTTTATATGTTTTATTTGCATAAATAAAAATTAAAATAAATATAATACTAAATGCTAGCATTAAAAATCTTTTAATATTTATTAATATTAAGTTTTTATTTTTATTAAAAAACAAATAATCATTTATAAATAAAACATTTAATAAAATAATTATGCCAATAATTAGAAATCTTATATTATTCTCAACATTATTAAAAAGTAATAATGCATAAATAAAAAATATACTAGAGATGAAAAAAAGAAGATTTAAAAAAGTATAATTTTTAAATTTTTTTACTTTATTTTTCATTTTAATTTCCTTCTTTTTATACAAATAACGATAAATATTAAATATGTTAGTATTAATATACTACTCAATACAATAATTACTATTTTATCAATATTAAACTTTTTAATTTCTTTTGCTTTTTCTTCTATTTGTAAAGTCTTTTCTGTCAACTCATATCTATAATTATTTTCTTTAGATGTAGTTAAATTAATAGCTTTAAAATATTCATAATTACCTTTTGTTTCTTTTTCTCCTTCGATAGCATATAAAGTATTATTAATGTCTAATATTTTTTTATATGTTTCTTTTTCCTTCAATACTTTTGTTACATTACCTTTATTATCTTTTACATAAATAATAGTGTACTTATCATTTTTTAAAACTTCTATTTCTTCATCTTTTATTTTTATTTTGTCTTTAGTATAACCAGCAATATCATCTATTTTTTTTCTAACTATGGAATATTCTTCTTTATTAATTTTAATTTTTACAGGCGCTTTTTCTGGAACAAATATATTTAAAGTATATATTCTTACACTTCCATTTTCTGCTCTTACTTCTACTTCTTTTTTATTCATTCCTTCTTCTAGTTGAATTTCACCTATTCCATTTATAGTTTGAGTAGATTCTAATTTTTCAGCGGTTATAACAATTGATGTTCTAGTTTCTTTCAACGTTAAATCATACGTTAATTTGTCTTTATTAAAAGAAATATCATAATCTGCTACTTTTAAATTTTTTAAATAATTATTTGAACTATAATACTTTGGTTTTACTATATTTACACTAGAAGTTTTAGACCCAATTGGTCCTGGTGCTTCTGATAATAAGTAAAGTTCATTTAAATTAAACTTAAAATTTGCATTACCTACATCTCTTGTTACAAAAGAAAAAGTAAAAGTTAAATTTTTAGTATTTTCATTTTGAGCTACAAAAGTATCTACTAGTTTTGATCCACCAGTATATTTAAGTAATTTATCATCATACGTAACATTGTATTTACCACTTCCTAGAGGAGTTGAAGATGATACTGTAACTCTAAATGTAACAGTATTACCAACTACTACAGTATTAGTGTTAGAAACAGATATAGCTGCATTTACTCTTAGTGTAAAAAATAATATACATAATATAAATAATATTTTTCTTTTCATTAATTCTCCTATCTTTGATCTATTTTAGCAAGGTCCAATATATCTTTTTGTACTTTTAACAAATCTAAGGTATTTACTTTATTATCTCTTGATACATCCGCTGCTATATATTCAAATGTAGTTAAAGATTTTAAATTTAATATTTGTTTTTGAATTATCAATAAATCTAAAGTATTAATTTTTCCATCTCCATTAATATCACCATATATAACAGTTCTATAAATTACTTCTTCACCATTATATTTAAATACTACAATATCATTAGTTCCTATAAAACCAGTGTTTTTGATAGAGTTATCTCTATTTTTAACTATTATAGATATTTTAGCATCAAATTCTTTTTTAAAACTATCTATATTTTTATTAATTCCAATATTTGTTATATATCCACTATTATTAAATAAATAATTTGATTTTTTTAACAATTCATTTAATGTTTCTTTTATTTCTAGTTTTGGCACTGTTTCTGGTATTGCTTTATTTTCATTTTTTTCTTCTACTTTTGGTTTAGATTCTTCTGGTTTAACAGGTTTTTCTTCAACTATATTAGAATTATTAACAGTAACATTTAATTTGTATACTTTAACGTTTCCATTTTCTGCTATTACTTTTATATTTATAACATTTAATCCTTCTTTTAAATTAATTAGACCTATTCCTTCTATTTTAGCCTTGGAATTAACTGTTGAACCTGTTACATTTATTTGTTTTATATTATTATAAGTTAAGTTATATTCTACTTTATCCGATTCAAATCCGGATATTAATTGATTATTAATATTTAATTTTTTTAGCCAATTATTTGGGTTTCTCTTATCAGGTAATTCAGATGCTTTATTAGGCATATTATTAAATACTGGTATTAAAAAAGTAAAATTATGGTCTAGTATGTTATTACTTTTATACATAGAATATATTTTTTTCGATATTCCACTTGCTCCTGCTATATCTGTCATATATTGATAATAATATTGTTTAACAAGTCTATCTTTTGATACATTCCATTTTTGAAAATAATTAGTATCTTGATTTTTTGCTATATATCTAGTTTTTAAAAAGTTAGCTCCACCTATAATAGCTTTTTTAGGTCCCATAATTTGAAATCCACTAGCATCATCAGTCCATTCCTCTTTTACTGCTCTAACTAGTCCATTTCTTGCTGAATCGTTTCCTGGATGAGCTCCAATATTAAAAAAGTTATATGCTCCATTCAAATTATAATTAATTCCATCTTTATATATATAACTACCTGCTTGTCCACTAATAGATGGATTAGATGGATCAGTACCTACTTCCATTAATGACTTAGCAGCTAAATAAACTGGGGATACATTATGTGTACTTCCTGCTTCTAAAAAATAATCACTATATTTTTTCATATGATTAGGTAAAAAATTAGAAATTACAGTTTTATCATTTTCTGATCTATTGTATTTTAAGTGCTCAAAAACAAAAATTTCTTCTTCATTAAAGTAATTTCTAGGATCCATATAGTGTGCGATTAAACCTCTATTGGCTTGAAACCAACACTTACTATCATGCGATATAAATGTATCATTAAACCAATCATAATCTCCTTGAGCAGTTGATAACCATCCATCTCTATTTCTATTATTACAAGAACTATATAAACTTCTTCCTGAAACTGCTTCATTATCTAAAGTAACATTCCAATTATCTTCTGTTTCTACTCTTTTAAATATCCATGTTGGATGTTTTTTATGAAGATCTAATAATTCTTTTTTATATGATTCAGGAAAATTTTGTTCGTTAAAATATTTTATCCAGTCTTCTTCACTTAATACAGTTGGTGTACTTGGTAATGTATTATTTTTTATTTCTTGTACATAATCTACACAAACAAATCCTGTATATGATTTATACTTAACTTTTATGAATCCTGTTTGACAATTGTTTTTTTCATTTGATTCGTATAATATTTCATCTATTCTACTAACTGTACTACCAGAAGATATAGTTAGTAAAGATTCTGTATTTGTAGAATTAGCTTTTCTTAATTTTAAATTATAAGGACTAACTAAATAATCTTTAGCATTAACATTACTAAAGACGAAAAATAATACTAATAATAAAATATAACTTACCTTTTTCTTCATCATTATTATATATTATATAATATTTTTTAGTATTATTTTAACTTTATTTACTCTATTTTTTCACATATGACAACTAGGAAATATATGTCTTTAAATTACAAGCATATTTAAATCTACTATCTTTTGATATTTCTTTTAACTTTTCACATATTTTATCTTTAACATAAATATTTCTGTTATTTATATTATCGTAATTAATATAATTTAATGCTGTTGCTGTAACGTTAATATTTTGTGTATAAGAATTATTTTTTAAATCTTCTTCTTTTACAAATTCTAAAGAATAAGGAGATGCTCCTTCAGAACATTTTTTGTTTATATCTCCTTTACAAGCCACTAAATTTATATAAATTTCATAACAGTTAGTGTTATTATTTTTACAAGGAATCATAACAAAAAAAGATGAAGCTAAATTATATGGAACACCATATGAAGAAGTAGTAAAATCTTCAACGTTCATATATTTTAAATTAACTAATATAGCTTCATTTTCCCGTGGATATTCAATTTTTTTGTCTTCATTTATTTTTGATTTTGATGAAGCTATAAATCTTAAACCATCTTCTATAAAAGCTTTTTTTCTTTGATTGTTAATTGTACTTATTGTTGTTGGAACTGCAATTCCCAGTAATATCCCAAGTATCACTATAACAGCTATTAATTCTACTAATGTAAATCCTTTATTTTTCATTTTACCTCACATAAATATTTAACACATCTAATAAATTTGAAATATTAGAATCTTTAGTTAATTTATTTAATTTTACTAACATTGCTCCAGTTGGATTTATTTCAGAACTATTTTCTTCACTTTCAGCATCTGTTATATATTCTGTTTTATCTTTTGCTATTTCTATTAATTTTTCAGAATTTTCTTCTGTTAACATTTCTTTAGTAGCAAATTCTATATAGTACATATTTTGATTCTTAGCACATTTTAAGTTTTCTTTAGAATTTTTATTTTCTTTATTACAAGCTACTAAAGTTACATAATATTTATAAACTCCATCTTCTTCTACTATTGCTACAAAAGAATCTCTTTTATTATAAGTAATTCCATATGGAGAATTAATAAGTGCATTAGTATTTAAATATTTTAAATTAATAATAGTTGCTCTTTTATAAGTAGAAGGTTTTGGTAAAGAAATACTTTCATTTTTACTAACTTCTGCTCTTGCAAGTGAAATTAATTTTAAAGCATCAGCTACAAATATATCTCTTTTATTTTTTTCAAGCATTTTTATGGTATTAGGTATTGCAAAAGCCATTATAACTCCAAGTACTACCATAATTGCTAATAATTCTATTAATGTAAATCCTTTGTTTTTCATAATTTAATTATAAACAAAAAAAAAGAAATATTAAATATTTCTTTTATTTATTAAGCATGTTAAGTAAATTAACTTTAAATATATCTTTCTTTGGATTACTCTTAGATATCATTACACCTTTATATGTTCCAAGTTCAGTTTTATGTGCTTCTTCTAATATACTATCTGGTGTTATATTAGTTAAAAGTACAATTTTAGAGTCTTTATATACAGTATAATGGAATTTTATTTCTCCATGCACTTTTACAAACAAATCATCTGTTGGTAATTTAACTGAATATGTTTCAATATTATCTTTCTTTTGAACAGATACTTTTTCCCCTAAGAAGTTACCATTTTTAAGTTCTGGATAAATACCAAATACTAACTTCTTATATGCAAGCATATTATACTTCTTTAAAGTTCTTTCTCTTTTTCTAAAATCATTTTCATTTTGGTAATCAAAAATATAGTTATTCATAAAACCCCCCTTTTATTTAAACTATTCTATCTCTAAATGTACAGTTATTTTACTACAAAACTACTGTTTTGTCAAGGAAAACAAGCCATTTTCAAATTTCAATGAAAAATCATTTAAAATAATCTTCCCAATATTTTGTTCCAAGAGATAAAGTATGAATGTATTCTAAATTAATTCCTATATCTTTCTTCATACTTGCAGTTATAACCGGCTTACCATCCTTATTATTTACATTAAGTCTTCTCATAGCAACATTTGTTTCACTATAATCATCTGAATCAGTTAGATATATTCCTATGATTTTACCTTTATCATCAAAATCTGCTCCCCAAACAGTTATAATATGATTTGCTTTTTTCGATCCTGTTCTATGACTTAAACCAATTATATTTCCATTTTGAAGTTCTGTCTTTATAGCATCACTAAACTCTTCATAATTTCCAGAAAAATATCTATTAGTTAATACATTAGTCTTAAATACATCATAAAAGAATCCACCCCTATCATCTCTTTCATATTTTTCCGGATCGTTTGTTGCTCCACTAAGAGAAGCTTTATAACCATTTATAAAGAAATCTACACTAGTGTCTGCCCATATCCCATCTGTTTTACCATAATATAATTTAAACATATCAAACACTTTACTATCATTTTGACTAGAAAATGAATCTAAATAATGATTTAAATTTTTCCATACATTATTATCATTAGATAATTTAGTTTTTTCTGGATGTAATTTTAAATATTTATCAATATATTTTTTATTTTGTAAAAGCCACCAATGTATCATGTTACTAGCAACTGCTCCACTACATAAAACTCTATCGCTATATCCAGTTCCTGATTTATTTACATCAAACCAGCCTTTATTATAATTATATGGTATAGTTTGTATAAGATAATCATTATGTTTTTCTTTAGTAAAATCATTTATGTTTGGTGGTATAATACCTTTTACCCATAATGTAGTTATTTTCTTACCATCTTTTTCATAGGTAGTTTTAACAGATTCTTTTTGATATATTTCCTTAGTTTCTTCTTCTTTTACAAACGAATTTTCATCTTTTTTAGGTTCTAAAGGTTTACTAGGTTCTACAATTATCTCTTTAGATTTTTCTATTTTTTCTTCTGCTTTTTTTTCTTTAACTATTTCAGTTTTTTTAGCTAATTCCTTTTCTAACGCTTTTTTATTTATTATAGTTTTATATTTTGTTCTAGTTTGTGGTAAATTAACTCTAGGGATATTATTATTTTGATGATTATCTATATTTTTTTCTGCTTCTATATCTGAAGAAACTTTGTTTTCTTCTTTATTAATTTTAATATCACTTACGTTAGATTTATCTTTATCTATTTCTTTATTTTCTATTTTTTCATTTGTTTTTACTTGAAATAAAAAAGATATTTTATTCATAGAATAAACAAGTCCAAATAATAAACAAAAAACAAAAATTATTACTAGTGTATTTTTATATTTCATATAGTCACCTACTTTATTTCTCTTTTATAATAACACAAATTAAATATAATCTCCATTTACTTATATAGCTATTTTTAAAGTAATAAAAAAAAGACCAATTTGGTCTTTTAAATTTTATTATTCGATAACTTTAGTAACGTTTCCAGCTCCAACAGTTCTTCCACCTTCACGAATAGAGAATTTTGTTCCGTCTTCGATAGCGATTGGGTGAATTAATTCAACTGTCATTTCGATGTTATCTCCTGGCATTACCATTTCAGTTCCTTCTGGAAGTTCGATAACCCCTGTAACATCAGTTGTTCTAAAGTAGAATTGTGGACGATATTCGTTCTTAAATGGTGTATGTCTTCCACCTTCTTCTTTAGTAAGTACATAAACTTGTGCTTTGAACTTGTGATGTGGAGTAACAGTTCCTGGTTTAGCTAACACTTGTCCTCTTTCAACTTGTTCACGAGAAATTCCTCTTAAAAGAACCCCAGCATTATCTCCAGCTTCAGCGCTTTCTAATTGTTTTCTAAACATTTCGATACCTGTAGCAACTGTTTTTTGAGTTGGTTTGATACCTACTATTTCAACTTCGTCGTTTACTTTTAAAGTTCCTCTTTCAACTCTACCTGTAACAACAGTTCCACGTCCTGTAATTGTAAATACGTCTTCAATACTCATTAAGAATGGTTTGTCAGTATCTCTAACTGGATCTTGTATCCAAGAGTCTACTGCATCCATTAATTTGTCGATACTTTCAACATATTTTGGATCACCTTCAAGTGCTTTAAGAGCTGATCCTCTAATTACTGGAGTATTGTCTCCATCGAAATCATATTTCTTAAGTAAGTCTCTGATTTCTTCTTCAACTAAGTCTAACATATCTGGATCATCTACTTGATCACATTTGTTAATGAATACTACTATTCTTGGTACCCCAACTTGTTTAGCAAGTAATAAGTGTTCACTTGTTTGTGCCATTGGTCCATCAGTTGCAGCAACAACTAATATACCTCCGTCCATTTGTGCAGCACCAGTTATCATATTTTTAACATAGTCAGCGTGCCCTGGACAGTCAACGTGAGCATAGTGTCTCTTATCTGTTTGGTATTCAACGTGTGATGTATTAATTGTAATACCTCTAGCTCTTTCTTCTGGAGCTTTATCTATATTAGCATAATCAACAAAGTCTCCACCGAATTTTTCAGCTTGTCTCTTTGTAATTGCTGCTGTTAATGTAGTTTTTCCATGGTCTACGTGTCCGATTGTTCCAACGTTTACATGAACTTTTGATCTATCAAATTTTTGTTTTTCAGCCATTTTTTCCTCCTATAAATCTCTTTAATTTTACATAATTTCTTTTAACATTTCAACATCTTTTAATTAATTACCACTTTTTTTGATAATTTCTTCTGCTATATTTTTAGGTACTTCTTCATAGTGATCAGCAATCATAGTAAAGTTTCCTCTTCCTTGAGTGTTACTTCTTAAACTAGTAGCATATCCAAACATTTCAGATAATGGTACTAAAGCATCAAGTTTAATAGCGTTTCCTCTTGATTCTTGACCAACAGGTTTACCACGTCTAGATGTTAAATCTCCCATAACACTTCCAAAATATTCATCTGGAACTGTTACTTCTACTTTCATAATTGGTTCTAGTAATACTGCTTGACATTTAGTCTTAGCTTCTTTTAATGCTAATCCTGCTGCTACTTTATATGCAACTTCACTAGAGTCAACATCATGGTATGATCCATCAAATAATGTAGCTTTTACATCTATTAAAGGATATCCAGCAAGAATACCTGCTTCTAAAGCTTCTTGTAATCCTTTATCTACTACTGGAATATATTCTCTTGGAACTACTCCACCTACTACTTCATCAACGAATTCATAACCTTTTTCAGGATTTGGTTCAAATCTAATCCAAACATGTCCATATTGTCCACGTCCACCAGTTTGTTTAATGAATTTACCTTCACATTCTGCTTTTTGTTTAATAGTTTCACGATAAGCAACTCTAGGTTTACCTACATTAGCTTCAACCTTGAATTCTCTTCTCATTCTATCAACTAAAACATCTAAGTGAAGTTCTCCCATACCAGCGATAACAGTTTGTCCTGTTTCAGAATCTGTATGAACTTTAAATGTTGGATCTTCTTCTGCTAATCTTTGAAGAGCTATACCAAGTTTTTCTTGATCATCTTTTGTTTTTGGTTCTATTGCAAGTTCGATAACTGGTTCTGGGAATTTCATTGATTCAAGAATAATTGCTTTCTTTTCATCACATAATGTATCCCCAGTAGTAGTATTTTTAAGTCCTACTGCTGCTGCAATATCTCCTGTTGATACTTCTGATATTTCAGATCTTGTATTAGCATGCATTAATAATATACGACCAATTCTTTCTTTAGAATCTTTATTTGAGTTTAAAACGTAAGATCCACTTTTTAATGTACCAGAGTATACTCTAAAGAAAGTTAATCTACCTACAAAAGGGTCTGCCATTACTTTAAATGCTAATGCACTAAATGGTTCGCTATCACTAGGTTTTCTAGTAACTTCGTTTTCATTTAAGTCATATCCTTTTACTGCTTCTATATCTAGTGGAGAAGGTAAATAGTCTATAACTGCATCTAGTAATAATTTAATACCTTTATTTCCAAGTGCTGTTCCACACATTACTGGGAAGAATTCTACAGATAATACTGCTTTTCTTATACATTTTTTAATATCTGCTACTGATAATTCTTCACCTTCTAGGTATTTGTTCATTACTTCATCGTCGTATTCTGCTACGATTTCAATAAGTTCACTTCTCTTTTGTTCTGCTATGTCTTTTAAATCTGCTGGAATTTCAATTTCAGTTGCATTTTCTTCGCTATTTCCATCATATTCATAAGCTTTCATAGTAACTAAATCAATAACTCCTCTGAAGTCATTTTCTGCTCCAATTGGCCATTCGATAGGTGCTGATTTTACTCCTAATCTATCTGTAATAGTTTTTAATGAGTATTCAAAATCTGCTCCCATTTTATCCATTTTGTTTGCAAAAATAATTCTTGGAACTTTAAATTCTGTTGCTTGTCTCCAAACTGTTTCAGTTTGAGGTTCTACACCAGCTTGAGCATCTATTAATGCTACTGCACCATCTAATACTCTTAAACTACGACTAACTTCAATAGTAAAATCTACGTGTCCTGGTGTATCTATAATGTTATAACGGTATCCTTTCCAGTGTGCTGTTGTTGCAGCAGATGTAATTGTAATACCTCTTTCTTTTTCTTGTTCCATCCAGTCCATTTGAGAAGCACCATCATGTGTTTCCCCTATTTTATGGATTTTCTTTGTATGATATAAAATTCTTTCAGTCGTTGTAGTTTTACCAGCATCAATGTGAGCCATGATACCGATATTTCTAGTTTTTTCTATAGGTGTTTTTTCCATACCCTCTCCTTACCATCTATAATGTGCAAATGCTTTATTTGCTTCTGCCATACGATGTGTATCTTCTTTCTTCTTAAATGCTTGACCTGTTTCGTTAATTGCATCATATAATTCATTAGCTAAGTTTTCAGCCATACTGTGACCTTTTCTTAATCTTGAATATTTAACTAACCAACGAATAGCTAGAGCTTCACTTCTTGCTTTAGTTACTTCTATTGGAACTTGATAGTTTGCACCACCAACTCTTCTAGATTTAACTTCAAGTACTGGTTTAAGATTATCTAATGCTTTGTTAAATGACTCAAAAGCATCTTCATGTGTTTTTTCTTTTAGTAAATCTAAAGCTTTATAAAAAATAGTTTGTGCTTTACCTTTTTTACCATCTAACATAATCGCATTAATAAGTTTCATTATTACCTTTGAACCGTATATTGGATCTGGTAAAACATCTCTTTTAATAGCTTGTCTTTTTCTCATTATAATTCTCCTTTCTTATTTTTTAGTTTTTAGGTCTTTTTGCTCCATATAAACTACGACCTTGTTTTCTATCTTTAACTCCGGCTGTATCAAGAGTTCCTCTTATAATGTGGTATCTAACCCCAATTAAGTCCTTAACTCTTCCTCCTCTAATTAAAACAACACTGTGTTCTTGTAAGTTATGTCCAATTCCTGGAATGTATGCTGTTACTTCCATACCATTACTTAATCTAACACGAGCATATTTTCTTAAGGCAGAGTTTGGTTTCTTTGGTTTTGTAGTACCAACTCTTGTACAAACTCCTCTTTTTTGTGGAGAATTTTGTAAAGTTTTCTTTTTATTAATTGTATCTAGTGAAAATGTTAAAGCTGGTGATTTACTTTTTCTAACCTTGTTACTTCTTCCTTTTTTAACTAGCTGATTAATTGTAGGCATAATGTCCTCCTTTCTACACATACCCTGGTGTATCTTACTTGTTATAAATATATGCTCGCCAAAACGAGCCATACTTAAAAAGCATTTATATGATAACATAAATTAGCTTTTTTATGCAAGATAAAAATAATAAAAAAAGAAGATTTTCATCTTCTTTTTGTCTTATTCCATAAATCCTTCTTCAAAATCATCTAATGGATCTGAATTATCAAATGGAAGCGCTGATGTATAAGTTACATGTTTATACTTTTTAGAACCAGTTCCAGCTGGAATTAGTTTACCTATAAGCACATTTTCTTTTAGACCATCAAGTTCATCTATCTTACCATTTACTGCTGCTTCAGTTAAGATTCTAGTTGTTTCTTGGAATGATGCAGCTGCTAAGAATGAATCTGTATCAAGAGATGCTTTAGTGATACCTTGTATCATAAATTCTCCTCTTGCAGGTCTCTTACCTTTCATAATTGCTTCTTTATTGATATCTTGGAATTCTTTAAAGCTTACTGTTAAACCACTAAGAAGTGAAGTATCTCCTGAATCATAAATCTTGATTCTAGATGCCATTCTTCTAGCAATTATTTCAATATGTTTATCGGCAATTCCTACCCCTTGACTTCTATAAGTAGATTGTACTTCTTTTAGAATATATTGTTGAACTGTTAAAGCATCTGTTGCTTTCATAAGTTCTTTTGGTGATATAGAACCTTCAGTTAATTTATCTCCAGCTTCTACTGTATCACCAACCTTAACTATAAACTTAGGATTATAGTTAGTTGTATGTTCTTTAGTTTCTAATTTATTAGAAATTATAACTTTACCTTTAGTCTTACCTTTACCATCTATTACTTCTGTAACTGTTCCACTAATTTCTGCTATTGTAGCTTTACTTGCAGGAGTTCTTGTTTCAAATAATTCTTCAACACGAGGAAGCCCTTGAGTAATATCCGCTTCTCCTCCAACTCCTCCACCGTGGAATGTTCTCATAGTAAGTTGAGTTCCCGGTTCCCCAATTGATTGAGCTGCAATAACCCCAACTGGTTCTCCAACTTCAACTGGTTGACCGTTTGCTAGGTTTCTACCATAACATTTCTTACATACTCCGTTATGGCTACCACAAGTAAGTACACTTCTTATTTCTACTTCTTTAATACCTGCTGCAATAATCTTTTCAGCGATATTATCTGTAATATATTCACCCTTACCAATAATTTCTTCTTTAGTTTCTGGATGAATAATCTTCTTATTAGTATATCTACCAGCTATTCTATCAAATAAGCTTTCAATAACTTCTTTAGTAGATTCATTTACGAATTCTTTCACAACTAAACCATTTTCAGTTCCACAATCATCTTCTCTAACAATAATGTTTTGAGAAACATCAACTAATCTTCTTGTTAGATATCCTGATTCAGCAGTCTTTAACGATTTATCTGATTGAGTCTTACGAGAACCATGAGTAGATAAGAAGAATTCTGCTATAGACATACCATCTTTAAATGATGATGTAATAGGTATTTCAACAAATTTACCATTAGGTTTACTAGTCATACCTCTCATACCAGCGATTTGTCTAAAACTGTCTAGCGATCCTCTGGCCTTAGAGAACATCATTATGAAGATTGGGTTATCTGGATTAGCTTTTGCTATTTGATTAAGTTCTTTTTGAACTTCATCATTTATTCTAAACCAAACATCTACTACTTTGTTATATCTTTCTTCATCAGTTATAAGTCCACGTTTATATTGTTTTTCAATATTTTGAACTTCTTTTTCACCTTTTTCTATTATTTCAGATTTGTTATTACATTCTAAAATATCATCAAGTGAAATTGTTATACCTGATTTAGTAGATTCTTTAAATCCTAAATCTTTCATCTTATCAAGCATTATAGAAGTTTCAGTTGTTTGATATCTTCTAAATACTTCAGCAATAATTTGCTCTAGTGTACCCTTTTTAAATGGATCAACAAGTGGCATACTAGCTATTTTTTCTTTAATGTTTTGACCCTTATCTACAAAATATTTACTAGGTGTCATACCTTGAATATTTTCTTCAGTTGGTTCATTAATATAAGAAAAACTATCTGGTAATATATCATTAAACTTAATTTTACCTGGAGTTGTTATAAGATATTTATCTCTTAAGTTATCCATTAAAATCTTATGTTTAAATGCGTCTGCTTTTATAGCTATTCTTGTTTGAAGTGTTATTTCTCTTCTTTCATAAGCCATCATTGCATCAACTGGATTCTTAAATACTCTACCTTCTCCTTCAAGACCAGCTTTTTCCATAGTTATATAGTAGTTACCTAAAACCATATCTTGAGAAGGAGTAACTATAGGTTTTCCATCTTTTAGGTTCAAAATATTATTTGATCCAAGCATTAATATTCTTGCTTCTGCTTTTGCTTCTTCGCTTAAAGGTACGTGAACTGGCATTTGATCCCCATCAAAGTCAGCATTAAATGCTGCACAAACTAATGGGTGAAGTCTAATTGCTTTTCCATCTATTAAAATAGGTTCGAAAGCTTGAATACCAAGTCTATGTAGTGTCGGTGCACGGTTAAGTAAAACTGGATATTCTCTAATAATTTCTTCTACTACATTCCATACACAGTTATCTTTAGTTTCAATTAACTTCTTAGCTGCTTTTATATTAGTAGCAAGTCCTTTTTCAACAAGTCCTCTTATAAGATGTGGTTTGAATAATTCAATAGCCATATCTTTTGGTAAACCACATTGATACATTTTTAATTCTGGTCCTACTACGATAACACTACGTCCAGAATAATCAACTCTTTTACCAAGTAAGTTTTGTCTAAATCTTCCTTGTTTTCCTTTTAAAATACTAGCTAAAGATTTTAAAGGTCTATTTCCTGCTCCTGTAACACTTCTTCCACGTCTTCCATTATCAAATAATGAGTCAACTGCTTCTTGAAGCATTCTCTTTTCATTTTGAACAATTATATTTGGTGCTGATAATTCAAGTAATTTCTTTAAACGATTATTTCTATTGATTACTCTTCTATATAAATCATTTAAGTCACTTGTTGCAAATCTTCCACCATCTAATTGAATCATTGGTCTAAGTTCTGGAGGTATAACAGGTAAATTATCTATTATCATCCATTCAGGTCTTTGATTAGATTTATAGAATGCATTTAATGCATCTAATCTTTTTACAAGTCTTACTTTTCTTTGTTCAGAAGCATTTGGAAGTTCTTCTTCTATTTCATCCATTTCTTTTTTAAGATCAATTTTCTTTAAAAGTTCTTTAATTGCTTCTGCACCCATTCCAACTCTAAATGAGTTACCATATTTTGCATAGTATGTTTGATAATCATTTTCTGATAATACTTGTTTTTCCATAAGAGTTGTATTTCCCTTATCTAAAACTATATAACTTACAAAATATAATACTTCTTCTAAGTCTCTTGGGCTAATATCTAGTACTAAAGACATTCTTGAAGGAACACCTTTAAAGAACCAGATATGTGATACTGGAGTAGCAAGAGCAATGTGTCCCATTCTTTCACGTCTTGTCTTGCTACTTGTAACTTCAACTCCACATCTATCACAAATTATATTTTTATATCTTACTCTCTTGTATTTTCCACAAGCACATTCGTAATCTTTTTTTGGTCCAAATATTCTTTCACAGAACAAGCCATCTGGTTCTGGTTTTAATGTTCTATAGTTTATTGTTTCTGGTTTAGTTACTTCACCATATGACCATTCTTTTATTTTTTCAGGAGATGCTATACCAATTTTTAAAGCATCAAAATCATTTACTGGTATCATTATTCATCCTCCCCTTCATCTTCTAAGAGTGTATCGTAATTAATATCTTCCTCTTCTTCGTCATCTTCAAATTCATCTTCTTCTGTTTCTTCAGAAATCAAATCTTTTTCTTCATCTAAACATTCGAAGTTTTCTTTATATTCGTCATCTTCAATTTCTTTTAAATTCCATTCTTTTCTCTTTTCATCTAGAATTCTAACATCAAGTCCTAATGCTTGAAGTTCTTTTAATAAAACTCTAAATGATTCTGGAATTCCTGCTAAGTCAAATGTTTCACCCTTAACTATAGCTTCAAATACTTTAACTCTACCTACAACATCATCGGATTTAACAGTTAAGATTTCTTGTAAGATATTTGCTGCACCATAAGCTTCAAGTGCCCAAACTTCCATTTCTCCAAATCTTTGTCCACCCATGTTAGCTTTACCACCAAGTGGTTGTTGTGTAACTAAAGCATATGGACCTGTTGATCTAGCATGAAGTTTATCATCTACCATGTGGTTAAGTTTAAACATGTACATAACCCCAACTGTTACACGATTATCAAATGCTTCTCCAGTTCTACCATCGTATAGTACTGTCTTACCATCACTATCCATCTTAGCATCTTTCATAAGGTCGTATATTTCATTTACCTTAGCACCGTCAAACGCTGGTGTTGATACTAACAAGTTCATCTTCTTAGCTGCCATACCTGTATGCATTTCAAGTAATTGTCCAATATTCATACGAGATGGAACCCCTTGAGGATTAAGTAAGATATCTACTGGTGTACCGTCTGGTAAGAATGGCATATCTTCTTCTGGTAATACTAAAGATATAACCCCTTTATTTCCATAACGTCCAGCCATCTTATCCCCAACTTGGATTTTTCTCTTTTGAGCTATATAAACTTTAATTTGTACTGAAACACCTGCTGGCATTTCTTCATTATCTTTTCTAGTAAATATCTTAACGTCTTGAACTATACCTTCACTACCATTTGGTACTCTAAGTGAAGTATCTCTAACTTCTCTTGATTTTTCTCCAAATATAGCATGTAAAAGTTTTTCTTCTGAAGTAAGTTCTACCATACCCTTAGGAGTTACTTTACCTACTAAGATATCTCCTGCTTTAACTTCAGTTCCAACAATTATAATTCCATTTTCATCAAGATTCTTTCTTGCTGCTTCTGAAACATTAGGTATATCTCTTGTTATTTCTTCAGGTCCAAGTTTTGTATCACGACATTGAATTTCTTGAAGTTGTAAATGAATACTAGTATATGCGTCATCTTTAACAAGTTTTTCGTTTAAGATTACAGCATCTTCATAGTTATATCCATTAAATGTAGTATATGCAACTACAACGTTTCTTCCTAAAGCAAGTTCACCTTTATCACAAGATTGTCCATCTGCTAAAACGTCTCCTACTTTAACTTTATCTCCAGCTGACACTATAGGTCTTTGATGTTTGTAGTTTCCAGAGTTTGCTAATTCGAAGTTAGCTAATTTATATTCATCTTGTCCATCTACTGTTTCTACTAAAATCTTAGATCCATCAGCATATTTAACTACCCCAGCTTTTTTACATAATACTTCAACACCACTATATTTAGCTGCTGTATATTCAACACCAGTTCCAACTATTGGAGCTTCTGTTTTAATTAAAGGTACAGCTTGTCTAGTCATGTTTGCTCCCATAAGTGTACGGTTAGCATCATTATGCTCAAAAAATGGAATTGAACTAGTTGTTACAGATATAATTTGTTGTGCTGATACATCCATTAAATCTAATTTATCTGGTGTAACAATAATATTTTCAGCATTATATCTAGCTGGTACTTTTTCATCTATTATCTTATTGTTTTCATCTAATTTAATAGTAGCAATAGATATGATGTAATCTTCTTCTTCATCTGCTGTTAAATATTTAACTTCTTCAGTAGCATATCCATCTTTAACAACTCTATATGGAGTTGTAATAAATCCATATTCATTAACTCTTGCATATGAAGCAAGTGTTGTAACAAGCCCAATTGATTGACCTTCAGATGTTTCAATCGGACAAATTCTTCCGTAGTGAGATTCGTTAACGTCCCGAACTTCAATACCACTTCTTTCTTTAGAAAGACCTCCTGGTCCTAAACTAGTAAGACGTCTTTTATGAGTTAATTCTGAAATCGGATTAATTTGATCTATATATTGAGATATTTGACCACTTCCAAAGAATTCCTTAAATGCAGCAGTAATTGGTTTAATATTAATTAATGTCTTAGGAGTTATTTCTTCTATATCTTGCGTTGACATTCTATCATTAATATTTCTAACAGTTCTAGTAACCCCAATTCTAAATTGGTTTTGCATTAATTCACCAACTTGTTTAACTCTTCTGTTTCCAAGATGATCAACTTGATCAAATTTACCAATTTTATCAAATAAATTTAAATAATATGATACTGCAGCATATACATCAGGAATAGTTAAACGTTTATAGTTTTCTCTTACATCCACTCCAAGTAATTCTATTATTTCTTTATCATTTTCAGGATTATATACTTTTAATGTTTGAATATTAGAATAATCATCTAATTCTTCATTAATTTTAATTTTCTTAACATTAAATCCATTTTCTAAAGCATTTCTTATTAATAATAGATTTTCTCTATTAACTAAAGTACCTGCTTTGATTACTTCATTTTCTGTTTTTACATCTTCAGCTAATTTTAAACCTAATATACGATTTGCAATGTTTAATTTTTTATTATATTTATAACGACCCACTTTTACTAAATCATATCTAAATTCATCAAAGAATCTAGTTTGAATATGGTTTTTAGCAGAATCTAAAGTAGCTGGTTCTCCAGGTTTTAATTTTTCATATATTTCTATTAAAGCTTCATCGATATTTTTAGAAGAATCTTTTTCAATAGTGTTCTTAATATATTTGTTATCACCAAAAACACCTAGTATTTCTTCATCACTAGATAATCCAAAAGCTCTTAATAGAGTTGTTAATGTAACTTTTCTTGTTCTGTCTATTCTTACATATAAAACATCTTTAGCATCTGTTTCAAATTCTAACCATGTCCCACGATTAGGTATCATTTGACATTCTATAAGTTCACGTTCGTTTTTATCCTTACTTTCAGTAAAATAAACAGATGGAGATCTAACAAGTTGTAATACTACACAACGTTCTGCTCCATTTATAACAAAACTTCCGCTATCTGTCATAGCAGGAATATCACCTAAAAATATTTCTTTTTCTATAACTTCCCCAGTTACATGGTTAGTTAATTTAGATAAAACTTTTAATGGCATAGCATAAGTTAAATCTCTATCACGACATTCTTTGATTGTATGACGAGGTTTTTCAAAATGATATTTTCCTAATTCTAATGATAATGTACCAGAAAAATTTTCAATAGGAAAAAGATCAGAAAAAACTTCCTCTATCCCTTTATCTAAAAATTCTTGATAAGACTTCATTTGTATTTCGAGTAAGTCTTTTAACTCGAATTCATTTTTTACTTTAGAAAATGTAACTCTTTCTTTTTTTCCAAACTTTACTTTTTTATAATGCACGCTTTCACACCCCTAACATTAATAATATTTCAACAAAAGATATAGCTATAAAAAGCTAATTTATATTATAACTTTTTATTTTGTATTTAGTCAACCAACTTTACAAAATATTAGAGAAAAAATCATTTTCTCTTTATTTTTAACATAAAATATCCTTTTAACATTGCAAATAAAAAGGAACCAATTAATTAAACAATAAATAATTGGTTCCTTTCCTAATTACATATTACTATAAGTGTTTAAAAATTTCAAAGTTTTTTAAAATTTTTATTTAACTTCTACTGTAGCTCCAGCTTCTTCTAACTTAGCTTTGATTTCATCAGCTTCTGTTGTAGAAATGTTTTCTTTAACAACTCCACCTTTATCTGCTATATCTTTTGATTCTTTTAATCCTAATCCAGTTAATTCTTTGATTACTTTGATTACATTAATCTTAGCTGCTCCTGCATCTTTAATTGATACTGTTACAGTTGATGGTGAATCATTTGATTCTGCTGCTCCTTGAACTGGTGCTGCTACAGCTACTGCTGATGGATCAACTCCAAATTCTTCTTTCATTGCGTCTACTAATTCTTTTATTTCTAAAAGTGTCATTTCTTTTAATGAATTTATAAATTCATCTCTAGTTAATTTAGCCATTTTTAATACCTCCTACTTTCTAATTATTTTCTTTTTGTTTAGAAACTAAATCTAAACCGATTGCTAAATTTCTTACAACTCCAATCATTCCACCTGCTAACATTGTTAATAGTTCGTCTCTTGATGGTAATGCTGCTAAAGAGTTTATCTTATTAAGATCTGCTACTTCGTTATCTACGTAACCCATCTTAATTTCTAAGTTTTTATTTGTTTTTGCAAACTTACTTAACGTCTTGATTGCACTTAATTGGTCTTTTCCATATGCTAATGCACTTGGTCCACTTAAAGCTTCATCAAGATTTATACCTTTATCATTAAAAGCTAACTTTAATAAAGTGTTCTTATATATTTTATAATCATCTTCATTTTTTCTAAGTTCTCTTCTAATTGCTTTAGCTTCTTTATCAGTAAGTCCACGGTAATCAAATAAAATTAGAGTTCCGTTATTTTCAATAATATCTTTTATTTCGGATACTACTTCTTTTTTTCTTGATAAGATCTTTTCACTTGCCATAACTGTTCCTTTCTGACTAAAAAAAGTCTTTGTAACACCAAAGACTTTTTAATAAAAGTTTTATCCTCGGTAGGATTTACTTTATACCTACTGTCTTTGGCACTTCATTTAATATTATATATAATTTTTTTTAATTGTCAAAATTTGTTTCACTAATTTTTATACTTGGTCCCATAGTTGTTGATAAATATACACTTGTTATATATTTACCTTTTGCTCCTGTTGGTTTTGCTTTAATAATAGCATTTACATAAGCATTTAGGTTTTCTTTCAAGTCTTCTGTTGAAAAACTACTCTTACCTATAATTCCATGTACGATTCCATAAGAATCACATCTATATTCAACTTGTCCCATTTTAACATCGTTTACTGCTTTTTTAATATCGTTTGTAACAGTTCCTGTTTTAGGGTTTGGCATTAAACCTTTTGGTCCTAAAATTTTACCAATTTTTCCTAAATGTGGCATCATATCTGGTGTTGCAATAATAACGTCATAATCGAAGAAATTTTCTTTTTCGATTTTTTCTATCATATCTTTATCACCATAGAAATCACTTCCTGATGCTTTTGCTTCTTCTAATTTAGCAGTATTACATATAACTAAAGTTCTTTTAGTTTTTCCAGTTCCCTTAGGTAACACTAATGCTCCTCTTAATTGTTGATCTGCTTTTTTTGTATCTAGATTTAATCTAACTGATACTTCAACTGTTGAATCAAACTTAGTTGTTGATGTTTCTTTTAATAAATTTAAAGCTTCTTCTTTATCGTAAACTTTACCTTTTTCAATTTTACTTAAAGCTTCTTTATATCTTTTACTTAATATTTTCATATTTCCTCCTATGTGGTTAAACGATTTTTAAACCTCCCACGTATATTAAGGTTTTATTTTACTTCTATACCCATATTTAAAGCACTACCTTCAACACTCTTCATAGCACTTTCAATATCGTATGCATTTAAATCTTCTAATTTAATTTCAGCTATTTTTTTAATATCTTCTTTAGATACTTTTCCGATAATTTCTTTCTTACCTTTTGTACTACCTTTTGTAATATTAGCAGCTTTCTTTAAAAGATCTGATACTGGTGGAGTTTTTAATACAAATGTAAAACTCTTATCTTCGAATACAGTTATTTCAACTGGTACGATATCTCCCATCTTATCTTTTGTAGCTTCATTATATTTATTACAAAAATCCATTAAATTAACACCTGCTGGCCCTAAAACAGTTCCTACTGGTGGCGATGGATTAGCACGTCCTGCTGGAATTTGTAATTTAATTACTCTACTAACTTTCTTAGCCACGATAACACCTCCTATATTTGTTTTCGCTAGTGGTCATAACAGCAAAGTTAAAACTTCCCACTACTTTATATAAAATAACTACATAAAGTCGTATTAAATACTATCATAAAACTCTTTATATATCAAGTACTATTTGTTCCATTGTAGCTTCTACTTCTGTAACTTGATTAAATAAATCAATATTTATAATAGCAACGTCATCTGTAAGTGTCTTAACAATACCAAGCATTCCCGAAAATGGTCCTTCAATAATTTTAACTTTTGAACCAACCTCAATCTTAAGTTCTTCACCTTTAACAGTTTGTCCCATAGATTTAAATATTTTTTCTACTTCTTCTTTTGATAAAGGTATAGGTTTAGCACCTTTTCCACTTGATCCAATAAATCCTGTAACTCCTGGAGTGTTTCTAACCACATGCCAAGCTCTATCTGTCATAATCATTTCTATCATAATATAACCAGGAAAAAGTTTTCTAAGTCTTGTTTTCATTTCTCCGTTTTTATTTTCAACTACTGTTTCTTCTGGAACTATAGTCTTAAATATTTGATCTTCCATTCCTAAAGATTCAGCTCTCATTTCAAGTTTTTCTTTTACTTTATATTCATGTCCTGAATATGTTGTAGCAATATACCATTTTTTTTCATTTTCCATATTTATTACCTCTACTTAATTATCGTCCTAATCCATGGCACTACTGTACCTTGCAAAAATGCTGCTAAAAAAGATAAAATCAAAAAGAATAAAGCCATAAATGCTATAAAGATTAAAGTAGCAACAGAATATTTAATTAAATTTTTTCTTGATGGCCACACTATTTTTTTACTTTCTTTTTTCACATCTTTAAAATATGAAATTATTGGATTTTTCTTCTTTTTTTCCATAAAAACTCCTTATTTTTATTTAAAATAAAAACAGCTAATAAAACTGCTCAAGTAAATATTAGCACTTTTGATACTTCTAGTCAAATAAAAAGATGATGATTAAAATTCATCATCATATAAGTAATCATTATCATCGTTATATTCTTCATTAGCCATATTTTCTTCTTCTTTTTTCTTATTATGGTAATAAAGCGCTCCTCCTCCAAGACCTAAAGCTCCAAGACCTAAAGCTCCAAATGCTGCTGCTTTAACAAATCCATTTTCATCTTTTGGTGTTTCGCCTTCAAGAGCATTTGTGTTAGTAGATGGATCTAATACACCTAATTCTTGACTTAAATCTTGATCGTATTTAGAAGGATCTATTTCCATAGGTGTTTTTGTATCTATAGGAGATTCTTCTATTATTTCTTCTTTCTTAGGTTCATCTACTTTTGGTGTTTCTACCTTAGGTTGTTCTGGTGTTGTTGGTTGTGTGTTAGTTTGTGATGGTGTTGGATTTTCAGGAACCGCAGGAGATGCTGGAGCTGGAGTATAACTAGGTGTTGGCGCAGGTCCAGGGACAGTTACCGTATTAGTTTTACTAAGTTCTATAGCATTAGTCTTATTTTCAAGATTAGTAATTCTTGAATCTTGTCCTTTTAATCTATCAAAAACTTCTTGTATCTTTTTATCTTGTTCTACATTAACCTTATCATTATCTATTTTATACTTATTAAAATCATTAGTTAAAGTTGTAATTTTTTTGTCTTGAACTTCATCAACCTTCTTTTGATCTTCAACAACTTTTTGAAATCTATCACTAGTTTCTTTTTTGTAAGTTTCATAATCTGTTTTTTGTACTGCGTCTGGTTGTTGTGGAAGATTTACTGTAGCACTAGCTTGAGAACTTGGAGCAGATCCTCCTCCAGAAGATCCTCCACCATTACTTCCTCCACCATTATTATTTGATCCTTTAGATTTTTCTTTCATTAAACCTACTTCTTCAGCTACTTCAGATGCTTGTTTAGAATCTTCATCTTTATTAGATTCAATTATATAACTCAAATAATTTTTAAATTTTTCTGCTATTTCATCTAATTCTTCTACTCTTGATCGAATTTGACTTTGAAATTCTTCTACTTGTCCTTCAGTAATAGTACCTTTTTCTAAATATCCAAGACCGCTACTAATATTATTTAAACCATCTTTTATATTATTAGCTAAAGCATCAAATTTACCTTTTTTTTCTCCAATTGATGTATAATCTAATATTTTATTCCCCATCGTATCCTCCGATATATTCTAGATAATTTAATTTTACTATAATTATATATTTTTTTCCACTAAAAAAGTTAACATTTTTATAATGCTAACTTTCATTATTATTACTCATAAAAATCTTTTAGTTCTTGACTGTATTCATCTTCTAGTTCATCACTAGCTTCTTCTGTTGTTTCTTCAGTCGATAATTCTTCTTCGTCTTTCTTAGTTGCAAGTCCTGCTGCTAAAGCACCACTTCCTAAAAGCATTCCTCCAATTCCAGCAAATTTAAGTAAGTTATTACTTCCACTTTTATCTTCTGAAACTAAAGTATCATCAGTTGCACCTAGTTCTAAATTTTCATCGCTTAAATCTGTTGGAGATACATCTGTTAAGTTACCTTCTTCAATTACTTCCCCATCTTCTAAATTTGGAGTTTCTGCCTCAGTACTTGTAGACATTTTTTCTAAAGAATCTTTGTCATTTGTTGTAGTACCAAGTTCACTACCAGTTCCTACATTATTATCTGTCGGATTTTTAAAATTTGTTCCTGTTGATGGAGTATCACCAGTTGTTGGTGTATAAATTGGAGTTTCACTTCCTCCTCTATCTCTATAATAATCTTTTCCATCTCTTCCAGAAGTTCCGTCTTTTCCAGAATTTCCGTTTTTACCATCTTTTCCAGAATTTCCATCTTTTCCGGAATTTCCGTTTTTACCATCTTTTCCATTATCACCTTTTTCAGGTTTTTTTCTAAGTTCTTCTTGCATTGCACGCATTTTTTCTCGAAGTTCTTTAATTCTTGCGTCTATATCACCATTGGATTTTGAATTCGTATCTTCATTCCCGTGTTTTTTTCTATTTTCATCACTTGGTTTATAAGGGTTCTTTGCTTCATTATTATTTGGATCAGTTTGATTATTGCCATTACCTCCAGAAGATCCACCATTTGATCCTCCACCAGTTCCATTTCCACCTCCAGAAGATCCACCATTTGATCCACCTCCAGAAGATCCACCATTTGATCCACCTCCAGAAGATCCTCCACCTGATCCTGATCTTTTTTTAACACCTTCAGATAAATTTGCTAATTCGCCCTTCATTTTACTTACAGCTCCAGCATCAAGACCAGCCATAGATTCGATAGAATCAGACATACACGCGTTATACCTCTCTAATAGCTCTTCAATTCTCTTTTTTATTTTAGAAATATTAATACTTGCTTCAGTTAATTCTCCTTGAGTAACACCTTTTATATTTTCAGCACCAACTTCTAAAGACTTTTGAATATTATCGTATTTGTCAAGCATTTCTTTTCCTTTTTCATTAAAGTCATTATAAAACGCCTGCACTCCCTGTTCATCAATATAAGATTCTTTCATTTTTATTACTCCTTATTAATTACTTTTATTATAAAGTATATCAGCTTCTTTATAATCTTCATTTTTTTGTTCTTCAGTTATTTTATTGTGGATTTCTATTTTATTACCCAAATTTTGCATGTCCTCAGAATTTTGTTTAATAAGGTCACCTAATTTTTTTAATTCTTCCATAAATGTTTCTTTAGTATCACCCTTCCAAACATCATCTAAAAATTTGGCTCCTACCTCCATACTATCAACTGATTCAATTATAGAATCTGATCCAACATTTATATTTGCAGCCATCTCTGATGCTATCTTCATATCTTCTTCAATAACTTCAGCTCTTGTATTATTGTTATTATTATTAGCTTGTCCAATCACATCACTAGATGCTTTTAAATTGCCATTAATACCTATTTCAAGCATATTAAACTCTCCTATCTATATTTATATATTAAGTATATAGTAAAAAAAAATAATAAAATAGTAAAATTTTATTATTATTTATTATATATTAATGTAAACTATTATTTTAATAGTTTTTTAATTACTAAATTATTTTCTTCATCAAACACTACTGCTACTAAAGAATTTTTGATATACTGGCTAGAATTATTAGAATTTTCTAATAATTTACAAATAAAATCTCCTTGATAAATACCTTCTAATTTCAACCATATATCTTCTACTACATTATTAGTTACTAAATTAACTAATATATTATCAGGATTTAAATCATCTCTATATTTATCTAGCTCTATCATTTCTCTTGTTTTTAACAAATTCATCTTATCTTCTTTTTTATAAGTACAAGCTAATTTTATAGTTTCACCATAGTTTACATATTCTTCTAATTTATCATCTATTACATTAAATTTTAAAAATTGATAATCTTCTATTTTTAAAGAAATATTTTGAGAAATAATTTTATCATCGAAGAAAAGTTCCTCTTTTTCTTTTTTTATAAATCCTGCTATTTTAAATTTTAAACTACCTTCTTTATTTACATAGAAAAATCCAAACAAAAGCGCATCTTTATATTCGATTTTTAATTCTTTACATAGTTTTTTTAAGTGTTTTTGTCTTTCGATTACTCCCCACTTTAAATAAACATCTCTAAATTCTAAATCTTCACCCTTCATTTTCTATGCCTTTCAAAAATACTTTAGGTATATCTGCTTCAAGTTTTATTTTTTTATTATTTGTTGGATTAATAAATTCTAAAGATGCAGCATGTAGCATAAGCCTTCTATAAGGGTTAGTTTTAGATCCATATTTTTTATCTCCCACAATAGGATGATGAATATGTCTCATAGAAACCCTTATTTGATTCTTTTTTCCAGTTAAAATATTTATATTAACTAAGCTTTTATTATCAAATCTGTGTAAAACTTCATAATGAGTAATAGCTAAATCTTTTGTTTTATCTTTTGAAACATAAACGTAATGATTAGCATCTTCGTCTAAATAAAGTTTTAAAGTACTTGAGTTTTCTTTCACATTGCCTTCTAAAAGAGCTAAATATTCTCTTTTGGTATCTTTCCATACATTTTGAAGTTTAATTTTTGAATCTCTATTTTTAGCAAAAACCACTAATCCACTAGTTTCTTTATCAAGTCTATGAATAATAAATATTTTATTATTTTTATTTTGTTTTTTAACATATTCTGATACTTTTCTATATAAATTATTATACTTATCTTTGGTTGTAGCAATAGTTAGTAAATTACTAGGTTTATTTATAACTATTATATTTTTATCTTCATATACTATATCTAATTTTTTCATCTTTTATTATCTTTCCTATATTTATTTGCTATGAACAATCCTGCCCCTAAAGTAATTAAAATAAAAACAATATACCTTCCATAGCCTTTATTAACAGTATTTTTCTTTGGTTTTTTAGAAAAAAGTAATTCTATACCATTTTCTATACCATTCCACTTATAAATCCCGTTTTTTTCATCTTTAAACGTAGCATTAGTCTTCAATACTTTTGCATCAGTTTTAAAAGTAAATTCTACTTCAGTTAAATAATTACAACTTATATCTTCATAAGGTAAATATATGTAATAAGTATCTTTTTCATCTAAGATAACTTTTTTAGAAAAGCAATCTAATACTTTAGAATTAACTATATTTTTACTTTCTCTTTTAAAAATTAATTCTTCTATTTTTCCACTTAAATTATAAAGCAAATTATAATCATCATTATTTTTATTAGCTTCATAAAAACTTTTTAAATCATCTTCACTATTATCATTTTTTAACTTCTCTGCTGTTACATTAAGATTTTCTTTAAAAATTTCATTTTCATAAGTCAAATCATATTTAACATTACATGATGTTAAAAGAAAGATCATAATTAATAAAATAAATATTTTTTTCATTTATTCTCCTTATCTAGATACTACTACATATCCTTGTATTTCTCTATGCCTACCATTTTTCATCATATTTTCTACCATAGATTTTAATTCTTCATAAGTATAAGTTTTTTGAGTTTGTGTTTTATTACCTACTTGAACTATTTTTATTTTATCATTTTCAAGTCCACTAAGTACAAAGAAATGTCTAGTTATATGAAATAAGACCATATTATTATTTCTTAAAGCATTATAAATATCCGTTTTAGCTTTAGCGTGAGAAAAGTGTCCCAAACTATAATGTGTATCATGCGCATCTGTTTTTAAACCTTTAGAATTTAAATATTTTATTAGCACATTCATACTACTTCCACCTGATGTACACCCACCCATTTTACACACTTCTCTTGTTACTCTAATTGGTTCATAACTAGTATCTTTTAACATTGTACATAATATTACTGCAGCAGATGTAGTTCCACATCCACAACTTGCAATGCTTCCACAAGAAGAATTATAGCTATGTGATGCATAATCTCCTTGAAAATAAATACAAGTATTTCCAGCATTTATGTTTGGACTGGAAGAATTGTTTTTATCTGATTCTTTATTTTTGTTTTGTTCACTCAATACATTTCTTGTATTTTCTATTTGTTTTCTTTTTAAATCAGCTTTTTCTTTCTCTATATTTTTTGCTTCTTCTTCTTTTTTCTTTTCTGCTTCTTCTCTTGCTCTATAATATTTTATATTTTCATTTGTAGCTTCTTTATAACAAGATAAATATTTATTTTCTTCATCTAAATTATTTACTATCAGACTTACAATTGTTGGTACTAAGAATATCAGTACTGCAAAGAAAAATCTTTTCCCTATTACTGTTAAATATTTTTTATTTACATCTATTTGATTTCTAACTAAATCAAGCACTGTATATATTATCAATATAATAGGTATTAATATTGTAATTAAATTTAAAATGTTTTTTACAAACAATAGCATCGATAAAATACTTGAATTTTCGCACATATTTTTCCCTATCTAGATACTACTATATATCCTTTTATTCCTCTTAAAGCTATAAGTTCTTCATAAGTATATAACTTTTGAGATTTAGCTCTATTACCAACTTCTACAATTCTTATCTTTCCATCTTGTAAACCAGATAAAACATGAAAATGTCCATTAACGTAAATCAAAATCATTTGATTACTAGAAAGAGCAGCATAAAAATCAGACTTAGCTGTTTTACTTCCATAAACTAATCTTGTGTTAAGTCCTTTTGATCTTAAATATTTATTTAAAGCTTCAAAATACGTACCACCCGAAGTACATCCGCCGCTTCTACATATCTCATTAGTAGTAAGAATAGGTGTATATTTAGGATCCTTTAACATTGTACAAAGAATTACAGCACAAGAAGTAGGTCCACATCCGTGACTTGCAATTGTAGCTTTTCCTATTCCTCCATAAGAATAAGCTTTATAATCTCCTTGAAAATATACACAAGTATTACCTTGATCTATATTTCCAATAAAAGAGTTTTTTTGCCCTTCTTTTTCTGCTCTATTTTTTTCTCCTAAGATTCTTCTAATATTTTCTATTTGTTTTCTTTCAGCATCTGCCTTTTCTTTAGCTATATTATTAGTTTCTTCTTCTTTTTTCTTTTCTGCTTCTTCTCTTGCTTTATAATATTTTATATTTTCTGTTGTAGCTTCTTTATAACAAGATAAATATTTATTTTCTTCATCTAAGTTATTTACTACCAAACTTACAATTGTTGGTACCAAAAATATTAGTATCGCAAACAAAAATCTTTTTCCTATTACTATTAAGTATTTTTTATTTACATCTATTTGATTTCTAACTAAATCAATAACTGTATACATTATCAATATAATTGGTATAAATATTGTTATTAAATCAAGAAAATTTTTAACTAACAACAACATAGATAAGATACTTGAATTTTCACACATATTATTTTTTATAAAAAAGAAAATTTTTAAAATTAACTTATTTCTTTAAAGCAAATTTTAAAAATTCTTCTTCTTCCATACCTCCGCTTTTACTGTCTGTTACTTTACCATTTTCAAATATCACAAAATTTGGTAAAAATCTAACCCCATATTCTTCTGCTAAATTAGGTAAATCATCCACATTTACTGAATATATTTTAACATCTTTATAATTTTTACTCACCTTTTCTAATATTGGTTCCATTATTTTACAAAATGAACACCATTCAGCATTAAAATCTACTATCGCTCTTTCTTCTTTTAAAACTTCTTCAAATTCTTCTTCTGTATTAATTATTTTTATCATTTTACCTCTCCCACTCTTTCAAAATAATATTTATTTTTTTTCATAATAAATTCAAATTTATATAAATTTAAATCTTTTTCATAATTTTCTATTTCTTTAATATCATCTACACTATCTATATATCCATTATCATAAAATTTATAAATATCATATCTATCATGACTTTTTTTGATATATCCTTGTCTTATATATACAGATAACTTGTTAAAAAAATATTCTTTTTTTACAATCATTTGATATACTTTAAACTTTGTATCTTTATCACTATATTTTAAAATATATTTATTATTTTCATATATCACCGTTTTATCTTTAAAAAAAGTATTTTCGGATACATATTTATTAGGTCCAAACAAAGATTTATAAACTTCTTTTACTTCTTCACTATTATATTCATCTTTTGGTTTTAGTAAATAAAGTTCATTAATAGACATACTTAATTTTATTTTATTTTCTAAATCAGCTTTACTTATATTAGGATATCTAAAAAAATAAGCGAAATACTTTTCCTCTTTTACTTCATCAAACAAATTAACTATTCTTTTATAACTGTCGTTTCTTTTAATTCTATAAAAAAAATAAAATATAGCTATTATCAAGATTATAAATAATGCTAATAATATTTTCTTTTTCATAATTAGTTATTAAAGAACTTAGGTTTTCTAATAGTTCTACTTCTTTCTTTTAAAACTGTAAATTCATAATCATAACTAACTATAGGATTTTCACAGTATCCACACTTAGGTGAAACTCTACTAGTAACTAAAGCTCCACAATGTGTACAAGACATTATTGCTCTAGTATTGTTTTTAACAGCCAATAGTAAATTTATTTCTTTTGATATTGGAAATTGATTGTTTCCAATTATTTGATTAGCTGAATCTAAAAAATATTCTTTAAACTCAAGTCCAAGTAGTACATTTGCTACAACTTCGCCATTTTGTCTGGTAATACCAATTATCCTAGTATAATAGTGTGTAAAATCTTGTCTAACAAGTGATTTACCTTGATTTTTAAAAAATGTTATTTGACCTTCATATTGTTTAAATAGTTCAGGAGATATCATATTTCTAATACCTTCTAAATTTAATGTATTTAAAGCTTGTTCAACATTAATATATGTTCTAAAAACATTCTTAGAAAATCTATTGTTATCAAAATTTGGTAAAAATTCAGTCAACTTTCCTTGAGTTAAACCCTTACTATCATTAACCATACCAACTACTCCAAGTTTTTTCTTTTTTGATGATGACGTTATAAAGTAAACTAAAGCAAAAACTATAATAGCGCCAAAAATACCAGCTATTATAAAAAAAACTGTATCATTCATCGTCTGATATAGTAAATATAGGTTTTACATTTACTTCCTCTGTAATTATTTCATCTTCCATAACATCATCCTTATATTTAAATTTTATATCTATAGTTACGTTTTCATTTGGTTTTATCAGTTCACCACTACTAACACCAGTTATTTCATGCGTTACCATAGTTGCTAGATTACTATACTCAAAATCTAACGAATTAAATTTTATAGATTTTAATGAATTATTTTTATAAATAATTCTATAAGTTATAGTATCATCTTTTTCTTTAAGAGTAAATTTTACTTTTATATCATTTTGTTTAATAAAATATTCTATATTTAAAGCACTTCCTCTATTAGAAAGAAAGAAAAAATCTAAAAGTTCTAACTTTAAATCATATTTTTTTTCTTCTATATAAACATTGCTTTTAAATATTTCTTTATAATTATCACCCAAATACGTTATTAACATAAATAAAAATAAACAAATAGAACCTATTAGAATTTGTTTTTTTTTACTATGCTTTTTCATATAACTTACTCCTACTAAAATAATACTTTATATATCTTATAATAGTCAATTTAATTGCTTTCTTTTTATGCTATTAGACAAAAAATAACAAATTTGCATTTGTTATTCTTCTATTAAACTTTGATCATCTAAATCAGCATTTGCCATTCCATTCAAATTATAATGTTCCCTAATCTTAGCTTCTAATTCTTCAGCTACTTTTGGATTGTTCTTCAAATATTCTTTAACAGTTTCTTTTCCTTGACCAAGTTTTTCACCATTATATGAATACCATGAACCTGATTTTTCTAATATATCTGCTTCTGTTCCAAGTTCTACTAACTCGCCTTCTCTTGTAACACCTTCACCATACATAATATCTACATATGCTTGTTTAAACGGCGGCGCTACTTTATTTTTTACAACTTTAAACAACGTCTTTGTTCCAACTGTATTTTGTCCAACTTGAATAAGCTCTTTTTTTCTTATATCTAGTCTTATAGTAGCATAAAATTTTAAAGCTCTTCCTCCAGTTGTAGTTTCTGGATTTCCAAACATTACACCAACTTTTTCTCTTAATTGATTAATAAATATTGCAATAGTATTTGTTTTATTAATAGTTCCTGCTAATTTTCTTAAAGCTTGAGACATAAGTCTTGCTTGTAAACCAACTTGACTACTTCCCATTGTTCCTTCTATTTCAGCTTCTGGAACAAGCGCTGCTACAGAATCTATTACTACCATAGCTATTTCATCCGTTCTAACTAAAGCTTCACATATTTCTAAAGCTTGTTCTCCAGTGTCCGGTTGAGCAAGTAATAAGTTATCTATATCAACACCTAAAGCTTCTGCATAACTTGGATCAAGTGCATGTTCAGCATCTATAAAAGCTACCTTACCACCTGCTCTTTGTGCTGCTGCTATCGCTTGTAATGCAAACGTTGTTTTTCCACTAGATTCAGGACCATATATTTCAACTATTCTTCCTTTTGGATAACCACCAACTCCTAAAGCTAGATCTAAACTTAAAATACCACTTGATATAACATCAATTTTCATATGTTTATTTTCACCAAGTTTCATTACAGAACCTTTTCCATAATCTTTTTCTATTTTTGCTATTGCTTCTGATAAAGTTAATTTTTCTTTTTTACCTTCTTTTTTTGCCATTTTTTCTCCTCGTAAATCAATTTCAATATAACCTTTTATAAAAAACTTGTCAATACATTTTCGAACAAATATTCGAAAATGTATTTTTAAAAAGAAAAAAGCTTATAATTTAAGCTTTTCTTATAAAAAATTATATTATTTATTATTCAAATACATTTCTATTTTTAAAAATATATTCACTCATTGATATAAGCGACATAATTACTGCAAAATAAAGTATTACATCAGCTACTTTTATTCCCCAAAATTCAAATGGTAAATTAGAGAAAAACAAAAGAGTTAAGGCAATCATCATAGCAGCAGTTTTTATCTTACCTGTTGTAATTGCAGCTATTACTTTTCCTTTTGCAGCTGCTTGCATTTTTATAGCATCAACTATAGTATCTCTAAATATAATAATTACAGTAATAAATGGTGAAATAATATTATTAGCTGCAAAACATATTAATACAGAATTTACTAACACTTTATCAGCTATAGCATCAAGCATCTTCCCTAAATCAGTAACTAGCTTATATTTTCTAGCAATATACCCATCTAAAAAATCAGTAAATGCTGCCACTATAAATATAATTCCAGATATTATATACTCTAAACCAATCTTTACTGGTGCATTAAATTTTATAATGTATTCTGGCATGTATATACCAATTTGTTCAAATGGAAAAAGCAAGAAAAATATTATAAATATAGTTAATATAATTCTAATAGTTGTAAGTTTGTTTGGTAAACTCATTCTTCTGTTCATATCTTTGTCCTTTTATTTTTTCAGTATTATTAATCAACAATAGTTTTATTAACACCAGCATAAGAATAAACATTAATACAAGTGTTACTATTAAAGCTAATTTATACTCTGGTTTATTAATTTCTATAGTGTTTTCTTTTATAGGTTTAGTATAAGGGGATGCAATTCTATTATTTTCTAATTTTTGATTTTCTTTTTCGATATCCTCTAAAGATATTTTGCTAGTATGTTCAAATAAATAATCATTTAATTGTTCATTTATTTTTTCTTTATCTAAACTTAAATATTTTGCATAATCAGTTACTAACTCTTTTAAAAAGATAACATCTTTAAAAATTTTAGTATTACCTATTTCTAAATTTTCTATTAAATCACTATCTATATTCAAATCGTGAGAAGCTTCTTCTATTGAAATAGAGTTTTCTTCTCTTTTATTTTTAAAAATCAAACCTAATTCTTTCATAATGTTCCTTATATAAATAATTTTTATAAGCCATGTTCTGTAACCATTAAGGCGACAAACATTTATCTATCTTTCGATCCGATACTTGGTTCATTATTCCCTTATATCAGCTCCCCTACCATATTTTGGGTTTCTCACTTGCGGGGTTTACCTCGTTTCACATACTTATTACTAAGTATTATCGTCACTGTGGCACTTTACAAATACTCAAATCCCATTAGGACTTTTTCTTCGCCGTTAGAATTTCTTCTACCTAAGCTTATTTTTTCACTTAGCACAAACACTACTATCATCTCAGATAGTGTGAGCATGGACTTTCCTCTATAAAACTAGTTTACAGCGTTTGTCAAAAATTATTTTTCTTCTTTCCCGTATACAATTTTTTCTAACTTAGATAATCTTTTCATCAAATCTAAATTACTTGTTTCTCTAGGTAATACATTATCTTCACTAGAAAGTTCAACTTGAACTTTTAAGTTTCTGTTTTCTTCTTTCAAATTCATAATTTCTTTCATAAGTTCCATTTTTTCTTTATCTTTTTCTCTAATAATTTTAGAAAACTCTTGATAATCTTTAATAATTTCATCTAAGAAAGAATCTACTTCTTTTATACGATATCCTTTAGTATCTACCTTAAACTCTTGTTTGTATATCTCTTCTGCAGTTAATTTGATTCTACTTTGATCCATAAAACACCTCTATTTTTAGATTATATAATACTTTTTAAATAAGAACAATAACAAAAACTGGAATAGATAAACATTTTATAATATAATCTATATAGGTGATTATATGAAATATCCATTAGGTAAAGAACCTAATAAAACAAAAGAAAAAATTATTAATTATTCTAATAGAGGAATGGATTTAGAAAGCGATATAAATATTACTAATGAATATTATAGAAGTATCGATAAAGCTTTTATATATAAAAAACCTACTCCTATTCAAGTTGTAAAAGTAGATTATTCAAAAAACAAAAAGATCACTGAAGCATACTTTAAAGAATCTTCTACAACAGATTATAATGGGATATATAAAGGAAAATATATAGATTTTGAAGCTAAAGTTACCAACACACTATCTTTTCCTTTAAGAAATATAAAAAACCATCAAATAGAACACTTAATAAAAATAAAAGAACATGGTGGTATAAGTTTTATAATCGTTAGGTTTGAAAAAACTTCTGAAAACTATCTACTCGAAACGTCAAAACTAGAAGAAGTATTAAAAGAAAAACTAAAAACTATAAAACTAGATTTTTTTAAAAAAAATGGATATTTAATACCTATAAAATATAAAGAAAGAACAGATTATTTGGAAATTATTGATAATTTATATGGAGATATATTATGAAAAATGTAAAAAGAAGTATTAGAAAAGATGAAAATCAAATAAAATTTAGTGATAAAGATAAAATAACTTTAGCAATTATATTATTTATTATTTTTATACTGTGTTTTTTAAAATTCAATCTTTTTATAGCTATTATGTTGGTATTTGGACCTTTTGCTATAGCATTATTTGGATCTTGGCTAAAAAGATTAAAGAAAAATCCTAAAATCGCAGCTTTTATTAATATATTATTAACAGGAATTATTATATTAATTATTGCACTAAGCATATTTGTTACAATTATTGCAATGGACATAATTAAAACTGCTCCTGATTTTAATAAGAAATTACTTAATAAACCGGATTCATCTATTATATATGATCAAGATAACAAAATAATAGGAGAACTAGGTGATGAAAAAAGAGATAACATCAAATATTCTGATATAAGTGAAAACTTGATAAACGCTATTATTGCAACAGAAGATTCAAGATTTTTCCAACACCACGGATTTGATGGAACTAGATTTACGTCCGCTACCCTTTCACAAATTCTTAGAAAGAACTCCGGAGGAGCTTCTACTTTAGATATGCAAGTTGTAAAAAACACTTATACTGATGCTCAAGAAACAAAAAGAAAAGGATTAGATAAATTAAAAAGAAAATTTACTGATATTTATTTAGCGGTATATAAACTTGAAAAAGACTTTTCAAAAAGAGAAATATTAGAATTTTATGTAAACAACCATCAACTACATCCTAGAGCTTTTGGAGTTGAAAAAACAGCACAATTGTTCTTTGGTAAAAGTGCAAAAGATTTAACATTATCTGAGGCTGCAGTTATAGCTGGTATGTTTCAAGCACCATCTTCATATAACCCTTTCCTTTACCCAGAAAGAACTGAAAAAAGAAGAAACACAGTTTTATACCTAATGGAAAGACACGGATATATATCTAAAGAAGAAAAAGAAGCAGCACAAAAAATTTCTGTAGAATCTTTACTTAATAAAAATATAACAAGTAATAAATATCAATCATTTATCGATACCATGTTAGATGAATTAAAAGAAAAAGGATATGATCCATATAAAGAATCTTTAGAAATATATACTACACTTGATAGTGCTAGACAAGAAAATTTAGAAAATTTAATAGATAAAGAATATAAGTTTGAAAACGAAAAATTACAAGTTGCTTTAACTGCAACAGATAATCATACAGGTCAAATAAAAGCAATTTATTCAGGTAGATATAGAAAAGCTGGAGATTTTAACTTAGCTACTAAAAACTATAGACAAATAGGATCTACTGCTAAACCACTATTTGATTACGGTCCAGGTATGGAATATAATAACTGGTCTACTTATACTTTATTTGAAGATAAAGAATATACATATAGCGATGGTACACCTATTTCAAACTCTGATAATTCATATATGGGAACTATGACACTTTGTGATGCTTTAGCTTGGTCTAGAAATATTCCAGCCTTAAAAGCATTTCAACAAGTTGATAACAAAAAAATATATAACTTCGTTACTAGTTTAGGAATTACACCACAAAGTAATAACGGAAGACTTTTTGAAGCTCATGCAATTGGAGCATTTAATGGTACTTCTTCATATCAATTATCAAGTGCCTATGCTGCTTTTGCTAATGGTGGAACTTATTACAAACCTTATACTATAAGAAGTGTTAAAAATAAAACTACTGGTGAAAAGAAAGAATATCAACCAGAAGGTAAAAAAGTAATGAGTGACTCTACTGCATTTATGATTAACTATTGTCTTGAATATAATGCTAACAATGCATTTGGTAGAAGTTTAAATCCTGGTACTGGTACATTTGCTATCAAAACTGGTACTACTAACTTCTCAGAAGATGATAAAAAGAGAAAAAACCTACCAGCTAATTCAATTAATGATTTATGGGCAGCAGCATATGATCCAGATTTATCAGTAAGTATTTGGTATGGTTATACAAAAATAATTCCAGGTTACGTATCAACTAATGCCTCATGGCCAAGGTTCTATGACTTTGTTAGAAATGCTGGTAAAAAGTTATTTAAAGCTGGAAACAAGAAATTTGATATACCTAATTCAGTAGTTAAAGTTGAAGTAGAATTTTTAAGTAATCCACCTATGTTAGCAAGTGCTTCTACTCCATCATCGCAAAAGAAATCATATTACTTTAAGAGAGGAACAGAACCAACTGAAACATCAGTGAAATATTCTCAATTACCTAATGTTACTGGATTAACTGCTAATAAAATTTCTACAAATGTTGTTAAATTAGCATGGAATGCAGCTAATAATCCATCATCTAACAATGAAAATTCAAGCTATGGTAGATTTGGTTATAGAATATATAAAGATGATACATTTATAGCATTTACAACAAACAATAATTATACATATACTAATCCTGATTATGTAGGTACATATAAAGTTGTAACATGTTTTGAAAATTTAAATGAAAACCAATCTAGTGGAGTTAACGCAACAATTAATGGTAACTTTCAAGTTACATTAAATGTTTCAAATAACTCATCTTACACACATACAGGTCCTGAAATACCTCAACCAAGTAGTTCAGATGTAGAAGTAAAACTAGATGGAAATACAATTACAAATCATACTGTAAGAATAACTATTACAAAAAATGGATCTACTGTAACTAATATATATCGTTCTATAATTGGTGTTTATACAGTTAAATATGACATACTTTATAATGGTAAAGTTGTTAATACAATAAATAGAACAATTACAATACATTAAAAATATAAACTTCATCTTTAATAAAGATGAAGTTTTCTTATATAAAAAACACAATAACTTTAATTATTGTGTTTTTTGTTTTTATAATATTTACAATACTTTTGAAGCTTACAATTGCTACATTCTGGTTTTATAGCTTTACAATGATATCTACCAAATAATACAAGTTGTTTATGAATTTTTCCCCAATCTTTTTTAGGAAAATACTTTTCTAATTTTTTTTCCACTTCTACTACACTATCTTCTTCTTTAGCTAAAGATAGTCTTTTAGATATTCTTTCTACATGAGTATCTACTGCTATAGTAGCAACATTATATATTTCATTTAAAAATACATTAACAGTCTTATGCCCAACACCTGGTAAAGACTCTAAATATTTCCTATCATTTGGTACATGTCCATCATAATCTTCTATTAATTTTCTAGATATTTCTTTTACAAATATAGCTTTCTTTTTAAAAGTTCCTATTGGTCTTAAAATCATTTCTAGCTTTAATATATCAATATCTCTTAAACCATATATATCATATTTAAATAATTCTTCTGTAACCATATTAACTCTTTTATCTGTTGTTTGTGCTGATAACATAACTGCTATTAAAAATTCATAATCTTTATTATAGTTTAATTCTGCTTTAGGATTAGGTATTAATAAATCTAAATAATTTTTTATTTCTTCTTTTTTATTCATCTAACCAATCATAATCAAATATATCTTCTTGTTTTACATTACCTAATCTAAAATCTTGTTTATCTTTTTCGATATCTTCGATTGTTTTTATACCTTTTTTATTCCATTCAAAAAGTATCTTATCAGCATATTTTAAGTTATTAGCACCATTTAATATAGTTTCTTTTATAGCATGTAAAATTACATCGTTACTATAGCCTTTTTTATTCCAATTCATAATAAATTCTACTTCTATTGGACTCAAACTTCTTCCAAAGTATTTTTCTATATCAGTTAGTAATTTTTCTTCTTTTTCCAAATTTTCTTCTTCTACTTCTTCAGAAATTATAATATCACTTATCTTTTTATATAGTGGGAACAAGTTTATCTCTTCTTCTTTTAATTTTTTTTCTTTTTCAACTGTAGTTATTTCAATAAATTTATTTTTTCTCAGGCTTTCAATTTTTTCGAATACTTCTTCTATTTCTATATTTAAGTCTTTAGAAAATTTTTCCACATCAAAAGCGAGTTTATCACCGTGGTTCATAAGATATGTAATAAATATAAAATTACTGTCAGATAAATCTAATTCAATACGATATCTATAAAGATATAAAGGATAATATATCATTTTTGTTTTTAATATATTTATAAGCTTATCTTTCATATTCACCTCCATATTTACTAATTATATATTCATTTATTTTTTGATAATCATTTTCTATTTCATAATTTATTATTAAATTTTCTACTTCTTCAATTATAAATTTAACTTTTTCTTTCAAATAATTTATTTTCTCAAAATTATAATCTATATCTTTTCTACTCCTTATCTTTAATTTTGAGTGTATTTTAAATACTTCTTCTTTTTTTATACCTTTATATTCTGCCATCAAAGTAGTTAAGTAAAGTCCCATTTCATAAATAGTTCTCTTATCAAAAATATCTTTATTTATATATTTATTAACTTTAGCAATAAATTGTTCTTCTATTTTAGAAAATCGATAATTTTCTGACTTATCTAACAATGCCCAAGTAAAAAGTAAATCTTTAGATACTTTTATATCTTTTAAATTATATATTTCAAGTTCGGCATCTATTCCAAAATAAGTTAACAGATCTATCCCTCTTTTAACATTTTCTGACAAAAATATTAGATCTAATTCTTTTCTTTTTCTATCATAAGATAGTTTTTTTAAATAACTTTTATTTCTTAAAATAGATTTTGATAAATTTTCTTCTATATCAAAGTTAAGTACTGTAGCAAACCTTATAGCTCTTAAAATTCTTAATGGATCTTCAGTTAATTCTTTGTCTATATCTTTAAAAACTGCTTTTATTACTCTTTTTTCTATATCTTTTTTACCTTCTAACAAATCTATTATTTCACCCTTAGAATTCATACATAAAGTATTCATAGTAAAATCTCTTCTTTTTAAATCTTCAAATAAAGATGAAATATATTCAATTTTCGAAGGTTTTCTGTTTGATTCATATTTAATATCTTTTCTAAAAGTCATTATTTCAAATTTCTTATCTTGTATATACAAAACCAAAGCACCGTAGTCTTCTCGTGGCAATATTATATCTTTAAATATAGATTTTATTTCTTTTGGAGTTGCACTAGTGATTATATCAACATCCATACTAGTAATGTTTAGTATATAGTCTCTAATAAAACCACCTACTATATAAGCTTGATATCCATTTTTTTCTAATTTTTTTAATATATTCTGGGCAATTTCTTTCATACATAATCAATTATACATTTTTTTAAATAAAAAAGGTAGCATTAATGCTACCTATAATTTATAAATTATTTATTTACTTTTTCTTTTAAAGCTGTACCTGCTTTGAATGATACTGAAGTACTTGCTGCTATTTTAATAGTTTCTCCTGTTTTTGGGTTTCTTCCTTCTCTAGCTGCTCTACTTGATAATTTAAATGTTCCAAATCCTGCAACTGGTACTTTTTCACCTTTTTCTAATTCATTTGCAATAACTTCAAATGTTGCATCTAATGCTTTACCTGCTTCTACTTTTGTTAATCCTGCTTTTTCAGCAATAGCTTCTATTAATTCAGACTTTTTCATTGTTAACCTCCATATTGTCCTATATTGAGAATTTTTAACTTCTCTACTAAAAATTTAGCAAGTTTCTTACTTAAAATCAAGAATTTATAAACAATTTTACTAAAAATTTAACATTATTTAAACATTAATACCTCAATACTTACAAATATAATTATTAACATATTAATAAGAGTTATTAAAAGAGACATTTCTAAGTTCAATATTCCTAAATATAAAAGTAATAATTTAAATAACATAATAAGTATAGTTAAAAATATATTTAAAAAGAATGATACCTTGAAAGCTTTATAAGTAACAAACATCCTTTTTATATCTGTTAAATCATTATTATCTATAGTTATATCAGTATCAGTATCTTTTTTAGATATAGAACAAGATAAATATGCTTCTTTAAATAATTTTTTATCATTTCTATAATCTCCAATAAATAATACTTTTGTATCTTCTTCTTTTGATAGTATCAAGAAACTTAATTTATCTTTTTTATTAATATTATAAGAATATCTATTTATATCTAAATTATTGCAAATATATCTTACATAATCTTCGTTATCTCCAGATAAAACAACTACTTCTTTATTAATACTTTCTAAATATTTAACAATTTCTTTTACCTCTTTATTAATGGAAGATCTTATAACTACACTACCTAAAAATTCGTTGTTTTTAACTATATATATAGCTGTACCTAAAGTTTTATTTTTTTTAACTTTTATTTTATTATGTTTAAAAAATTCATAATTTCCTAAATAATATTCATCTTCTTTGAAATTAATTATAATTCCACCATTTAATTTTTTAGATTTATCTATTTTAAATAAATAATCATATTCTTGTTTTCTAAAAAATTTACCTATTTCATCATAAGTATTTTGCTCTAAAGTTTTTATTAATTGTACTAAATTAATATCACTTTGATTATCAATATTAACTATCGATATATTATCATCTGTAAGTACGCTTGTTTTATCAAATACTATAACATCTACTTTGTTTAGCTTAAAAAATGTTGCTATATTATTAATTTTTATTCTTTCTTTATAAAGATATGCAATACTAAAGAGTATTGGTATGTTTTTTGAATAAAAGAAAGTAATAGGTAAAAATATAAGCATAAAGTTAAAACTATAAAATAAAGCTATATTTAATTCGTATTTATAATAAATAAGTATAAAGAATATAATACTAGATAATAATAGTAAAACTATATAACTAATTAAAGTTGGTTTTCTTATTGTTTTTTGTAAAATGTTATATTCTTTTAAAGCTTTTGAATCAATTAATTCTTTATAATCTTTATCACTTTCTAAAAATATATCTTCTTCTACCAAAGTTCCTATTTCATAATAATTATCATTATATTTTCCACTAGTAGTTAATACTTCACCTTTTCTAAAAATGAGTATATCTTTTTTCTTTAAAGTAGAAAATTTTTTTAACACTTCTTTTCCATTTTCAAAAAAAGATGCTATATAATCATTTTTAACATAGTTTTTTAAATATTTATGAATATATTTATCTAAAATTTCTAAAAGTTGATCTAAAAAGTCGTAAATTAATAAAATTGATATTGCAGTATTAAAATTTAAAATTAAAGCATTAAATATTGCTATAAACAAAATAATTATAAAATAATCTAAATTTTGTTTAAACTTTCTTAACAAAAGTCTAATAATTTCAAATAAAAATATTAAAACCATAACATAATTAATATTAAATTTTAAAAAATTAACCAAAATAAAGCATACAAGCACTATTATAGATAAAATAAATTTTTTCATATATAACCCCATTCTCTTATTAAAATTTTATCAAATAATTAAGCATTTATCAAAAAAAAGTAAACATTATATAAAATGTTTACTATTTATATGTTTTAATTTCATCAAATCCTGTTTTCAAAAAATCATTATCATAAGATGCATTATAATTATAGTTTTCTCTATCTTTTGAAAGTTCTTTTAGTCCCTCTTGCACTTTAAGATTAGATTCTCTTATAATTTTTTGTTCTATTTCAAATTTTGAAAGTGGCGTTATCACTATATCTTCAGGATAATCTTGATAACCTATTAAAGTCATATTTCTAAGTCCATTATATTCATTTAATTTAGCTACAGTTTTATATTCTCTATTATTAAGTTTATCTTTGTAACTTAATTTTGCTGTATCTAACATATTTCTTACTAAATGATTTTTTTCAATATAAGTATCATAGATGTTACTATTTTTATCAAATGAAAGTCTAGGAACTAAAAGAGCTTCATCTAATCCAATATTGTTTATATTACGTTCTATTTTTTCTTCACCAAAACTTTTGAATTCTCTTTCTATCATAATTCCTTTAGAATTATATATTTTTCTTTCAGAAGTAGTAAAATTATTTACTTCATTTTCTTTACATCCATCATTATCTACTAAAGAAAAATGTTCTTCTAATACTAAATTAGAATTTTCATCAACCTTTGCTATCATTTCTCTAATATGCATCTCATCTATTTGATAATAATCATCTATTTCTTCTCTATCTGCTTTTTGCTTTAAAATACTTACACACCTTATTTGCTCATCAGTAGTTAAATTAAAAGAAAATTATTTAAATTGTTTTACTAATTTTAAATTTATATTATTAACATCTTCTTTTAATTCAGCATTTGTTAAATCAACACCATTTTTTATTTTATTTTTAATAGATTCTAAAACATCTTGAAATGATGGATTGTCTTTAATTTCTAGGTTAGTAATTTTATTATTTATTTTAAACATCAAATCATCTAAATTATACTTTTCCATTTTATCTCTCTTTCTTTGTTTAATTATATCATCTAAAATTTAAATTTAATATATTATAGTTGCTTTTTAAGTTCTTATCTATTATAATTTAAATTGTTATGGCGAACATGGTGAAGTGGTTAACACATTGGATTGTGGTCCCAACATGCGTGGGTTCGATTCCCACTGTTCGCCCCAAATAGCAATAAAACCCTTATTTTATAAGGGTTTTTATTTTTATACCAACGAATTACCAACAAAAAAATAGATAGTTTTTAATAAAGCTATCTATTTTATTTTAAATAATTTGTTTTTTAATGTTTTGAAAACTTCAAACATTTCTTCGCTAATCCCAAATTTATCACCATTTATTAATACATTTTCTTTAAGTAAACTTTCAAATTCTAATAAATTTATATATGTTAAAGAAAAATCTCCATTTTTTTCTTCTTTTGTTAAATCTAAATTTTCTACATCTATATATTTATCAGTTCTAATTATAAAATAATTTATTTCTAATATAGTATTATCTTTTGTTTCATGATAGTTTTCATAATATCTATATAGTTTTAAATCTGGTGTTAAATTATCTTCTAATTCAAAATTAATACCAGTTTCTTCAAGTAATTCTCTAGTTAATGCTTCTTTATAACTTTCATCTTCTTCAATATGTCCACCTGGAAATTGATAATCCTTATAATTACTTGCAAGAAGTATCTTATTATTTGAAGAAATAATAAGAGCTTTTACTCTTTTTACTATTTTTTGATAATCTAAAATATTTTTCCCTTTATGTTCTTTTAATATTACTTCCATTTTAACCCTTTTTTATCATTGCATATTTATCTACTTCAAAATCTACATCTAATTTAATTTTAACATAACTATCAGCTTGATTTGCTACTTCTATTAAATTATTTTTATCATCGTATATTTCATCTACTATAAAACTAAGTTCATCTTTGGGTGTAAAAAGTACTACATTATCCCCTTTAGAAAATAAGTTTCTTTGTTTTAAATATAAGATTTTTTCTTTTCTATCATAACTTAAAACTAACGCTAAGAAATCTTGATTAGATTTTTCACTTCTTTCAGTTAGATAATATTGATCATTATAATCTATCTCATTTTTCATATATTGAGATGAATTTTCTCTATTACTTACTCTTTCTAAGTTTTCTTTAAATTTATTTATATCTTCATCAGTTAAAGTTTTATCAATATATTTATCAATTAACTTTCTATATGTACCAATTACAGTAGCAAGATAGTATATACTTCTCATTCTACCTTCTACTTTAAGACTTGCTACATTTAAATCTATTAATTTAGTTATATAATCTATTAAATTTAAATCTTTTGTTGCTAAAGAAAAGAAAGAATCTTTTTCATCTTTAAATAAAAATCTACAGACTTGAGAACATCCACCTCTATTAGCATCTCTATTAGTAAAATAACTAGATAAAGCACATCTACCACTATAAAAAGTACACATTGCTCCATGAATAAATACTTCTAAATCAACATCAACTAAATGCCCTATTTTTTCTATATCATCAATTCCTACTTCTCTTGCTAAAACTACTCTATCCACTCCTAAACTTTTTAAGAATTGAACACTCAAATAATTAGTATTAGTATTTTGTGTAGATATATGAACTTCAACATTAGGATAATTTTCTTTAATATATTTAACTAAGTTTAATTCACTTAAAATAAATGCATCTATTCCACTTTCTACTACTTCTTTTATATAGTCTTTTACTTCTTCATAATCTTCGTTATGAAATACCATATTCATAGTTAAATAAACTTTTTTACCTAAATTATGAGCAAAACTACAAGCTTCTTTTATTTCCTCTATAGAAAAATTAACAGCATTAGCTCTAAGACCATATTTATATCCACCTATATAACAAGCATCTGCTCCATATAAAAGAGTTACTTTTAATCTTTCTAAATCTCCAGCTGGAGATAATAATTCTATTTTTTTCATCTTTTAACCACCTTATATATAGTTGGAGAATATAAAAAGTTAGTATTATTTCCAATTATCTTCTCTATATTCTTTAAAGATTCTTCATTTTTACTATCTAAATAGTTATATATATTATTTACTATTTCTTCTGTTTTATCTAAATAAAGTGTATCTATTACTCCATAATCTATATCTAAATCAAGAAGTGATGTGTAGTTAATTATATCATCACTATATATAACTGTATCTTTATTTTCATTAACTATAATATTTTTATTAGCTTTTATATGTTTATCTTTAGTATCATCATTTGTTAAAAAGTTATTATTAGCCATAGTAATTAACTTTCTTTTAGATACTGCAACAGTTGGTTTACCAACTAATAAAACAAGCAATTTACTTTTAGTGTTATCTCTTATATCTTTTATTTCTTCATAAGTTATTTCATTAGATATATAAGCATATTTAACTCCTAAATCATTATAAAAGTTTATTTCTTCATAATTAGTTACAAAATGATCTTGATTCCATACTAAATCTAAATTGAATTCTTTATTTAACTCTATCATTCCTAAATCATAAAACATTATTTTTATATTTTTTAACTTTTTTAATATTTCTTTTAAATTTTCTATTTCATCATTAAAAATATTCTTATTTATACTTAAGAATATTTCTTTATCATCATATTTATTTTGTATATTTATTACTTCTTCTACATCAAAAGTTAATGATGTAAAATTAGAATAATCTTTAAGACCTAATATAAAACCATCACACTTTATATTAAAATCACTCTCTTTATTAATTTGTATAAGTAACTTCATATCTCTCCTAGTAAGCAAGTTCTATTCTTCTAATTAGAGAAGAATAAATTAATTTCTTTTCATCACTTAAATTATCACTATATTCACACTTTTTCATTACTTCTTCTTTTCTTTTTCTTTCATATCCCATATATTGATGTTTAGATATAAAACTATTATTTAAATTATATAAACTATCTCCATTATTAACAATAAGCTCTTTTAACAATCTTGAATGTAGATATTCTTTATACATCAACTTATCTGGATCTTCTGGATGTCTTTTATAAAAGTATGTTTTAGAATATCTTGAAAAAAGCGGATGAACATCTATTAAACCATAATTATTATAAAATGCAATATTAAAAAATTCTTCATAAGCTCTCATTTTAGAATTATATGCTTCAATACCAAATTTATCATTTTGATATTCTAAGTCTCTTTCTATCTTTATTTCTTGTTTTTGCATAAGAACACCTTCAGTATCATAAAAAGAAATTCTTCCAATCAAAGTATCTTTATATGTCCATTTAGGTGCTACTAAAGTTGCAAAATTACCTTCTCTTGCTTCATTTATTTCTTCAGTAAAAACTCCATAAATAAAACTGTTTCTATCTATTATTTTACCTGTTTTAAACCTAATTTCACTAGCTGCTCTTTTACCAGTGTTTCTATAATAATCAATATTTTTTTTCAAATAGAAAAAATTATTATCATTACGAAGTATATAACCTTCTTTAAATTTAGCTAACAAATAATCAATAAAAAAAGGATTATTTAATATAACAAGAGGAAAATTATGATTAATCAATATATTTTTAACTTCTTCTTTTGTCATTATAAATTCCTTTCTTTTATAAATTATGTTTTATAGATATAGCTATTCCATCTCCTATTTTAATTATTTCACTATCATATTCTTCATTATCTTCTAAAAATTTGTGATACTCTTTTATTTTTCTAACTAATGCTCTTAAATTACGACTAGTTATATCTTCTTCTTCCTTCTCAACATATCCATGTAGATACATATTATCAGTAATAATAGTACCTTTATCTTCTAAATTCTTCTTAAATTTATTAAAAAAGTTTATATTTTGTCCTTTAGCACCATCTAATATTATAAGATCAAACTTATCATTTATATCTACCTCTAATGCATCTTTAAATATAATATCTACTCTAGATTCTAAACCAGATTCTTTAAAATTTTGTAAAGCTTTTAAATATCTATTTTCATCTCTTTCAATAGTAACTAAAGATATATCATAATCAACAGATAAATAATTTAATCCTGAATATCCTACTGCTGTACCAATTTCTAAAATTCTTTTTACTTTATTTTCTACAATATATTTTTTTATATAATTTATCGTATCATCTTCCATAATAGGAACATCTTTTTCTAAAGCTTCTTTTTTTACTTGTTTAATAAACGCTTCTAATTCATTATTAATTATCATGTATAAACCACTTACCTTCTTTCTTAAGACTTGCTATAACTCTTTCTTGTTCAGCTCCTGTCTTCGAAAAGTATATTTTACCATACTTATCTGAAACAAAGTATAAACCATCATGTTTTATTGGATTTAAAACTGCTTTTATACTAGATTTACTAGGCATACATATAGGTCCTATTGGTAATCCTTTTATAACTCTAGTATTATATTTATTTTTATCATTATATTCTTTTACAGTTAAATCTCTTTCGTTTAATTTAACACCCAAACCATAATATGATGTAACATCACTTCCTAAAGTTATACCAGCAGCTATTCTTCTATTGAATAAATCTACCATTTTTTGTCTATCTTCATAAGCTTTACCTTCTTTTTCAACAATAGAAGCTAATGTTAAAATTTCGTGAGGAAGCATATTAGATGATGATATATTTAAAGATTTCAATTCTTTATCCATTTTATCAAGAAGCATCTTAAAAATATCTTTAACACTAATGTTTTTACTATCTATATGATAAGTGTCTGGAAACAAGTAACCTTCTAATGGATATCTAATAGATGAGTCACTTATTTTATCATAATTAATAAAGTCATATTTTCTTTCTAATTCTTTTAAATAATCTTCATCTTTAAGTAATTTTAAAATATCTTCTTTAGTATTATTAGTCTTAGAAGTTATTTCTTTAATAACTTGATCAATATCCCAACCTTCTAAGATTTTTAAAACTAAAACTGCATCACTTTTACCACTAGCAAGTTTAGTTATAATATCAGTTACAGACATAGATTTATTTAAATTATAACTACCTGCTTTCAAAGGAGTCTTTTTGTTTTTTAAATAAAATAAGAATGATGATTTAGATTTTATTAAATTATTTTTCTTAAGTTCAACTGCTACTTGTTTTGAAGTCATTCCACTTTTTAAAACAAATTCAATACTTTTTTTATCACTAGGATTTATAGGTTTTAAATCATTATTATATTTTATCAAAAACGATAACGATATAACAACAATTAAAAATACTATTAATAATATAATTGATTTCTTCTTTAATTTTCTTTTAGTTGCCATTTATTTGTTCTTCCGCTTTCTTTAATATTATATCTATTATTTTCCATTCTTTTTCTGTTTCAATAGCAGTTAATTTATTTACATTATCTTTACCTTCTACTTTTTCATAACAAGAAGCATAAACATTAGTATTACCATCTTTATCAACCGTATTATCTGTATAAACAACATAATGTTTATTAGTTTCTTCTAAATCAAAAGTAAGTAATATATCACATTCTATTTCTTTTCCATCATCAGTTAAAACTCTAAATTTTTCTTCTTTATCCATTATTTCTCCTTTTCAAATAATCTTCTAGTATTATCGTAGCCGCTACACTATCGATTATCTCTTTTCTTTTTTGTCTAGAAACATCAAAGTTAATAAGCATTTTTTCTGCACTAACAGTAGAAAGTCTCTCATCTTGTAACTCTACTTTTATTTTTCTAGATTCTAATAATTTTTTAAATTTTTCTATATATAAAGCTTTTTCTCCAATTGTATTGTTCATATGTTTAGGATATCCAAGTACTACTAAATCTATACTTTCTTCTTCACATATCTTAATAACTTCATTTAATAAAAATTTTAAATTGTTTTCATGTCTAATTGTATTTAATTTATTTACTATAATTCCACTTCTAGAAATTGCTACTCCTAGTGTTTTTGTTCCTAAATCTAAACCTAAATATCTCACTTTTCAAGTCCTTTTTTCAGAAGTGTTTCAATTATATCTTCTCTAGATAAAACAGCTATTTTTTTTCTAGAATCTTTATAAGAAGATATATAAGCTAAATCACCACTCATAATATAACCAACTAATTGATTTATCGGTTTATATCCTCTTTCTTTTAAAGCATCATAAACTTCTTTTAAAGTAATAATAACTTCTTCTCTTTTTATAGTTTCTATACTATAAACACTTGTTTTTTGAAAATCATTATCCATATTGTACCTCTATTATCTATTTTACCATAAATAAAGCTAAATATATAAGAATTAAATAAACTCCTAAAAACAATATTAAAGATGAAAACATTTCAATAATATTTCTCTTCTTATTAGTACCCACTAACATAGCTGTTATAATTCCACCAATAAGTCCCCCTAAATGTCCAAAGTTGTCTACATTTGGTTGAAAAAATCCAAATATTAAGTTAATTATTACAATTACAGTCATTTGTTTTAATAAACTAGCAGTAATTCTATCTTTATAATTGTAAGCAAAGAAAATTATTGCTCCAAGTAATCCAAATATAGCACTAGATGCTCCTACTGTTGCAAATCTTAAATTTGTATTTAATCCAATCGTAAGCAAAGCTCCAGAAATAGCAGATAAGAAATATATAAATACATACTTAAATTTACCAAAATATTTTTCTACAATTGGACCAATCCAAAATAACGTTATCATATTAAAAAGTAAATGAAATATATCGGTTGGTGAATGAAAAAATGAATAAGTAACTAATCTATAATATTGTCCTAAATTAACAATTGGTAGTTTAGATGCAAAAAAATAATTAATTAAAGAAACATCTATTAATGAAAACAAATATACTAAAATATTTAACAAAATTAAAAAATATGTTAAATATGGTGTATCTTTTTTAAAAGTATCGTTATATTCTTTAGCAACTTCCTTACTATGATTATTTAATTCATAAGTAATTCTATTAATTAATTTAACACCAGTTTCACTGAAATCAGTTTTATCTCTCAAATCTGGATAAAACATATTAATTTTTTCTTCTGTAGTAATTATAGATAAATTACTTATATTTGGCAATTCTAAATTTTTATTTATATTTAAATAAATAATTTGAATAGGAAGAGAAAAAGAAAAAGTTCTTCTCTTAATTTTTTTAGAAAGCATAAGTGTCTTAGCTATATCTTTATCTAGATCTTCTTTTGAATTTATTTCTTTATCAACAATCTTTATAATTTTGAAAGTTTTTTTAAAGTTTTGTAACCATATCTCATCTTTAATACCTTTTATATTAATAGCTTCATATTTTTGACTTATAACAAAGTAATGAACCAATTTCATTAATTCTTCTTTCATATTATTTCTTCTCCTTCTAATTCTTTTAACTTATCTATAAATTCTTCTGGAAGTGGTGCTTCAACTATTATTTCTTTTTTAGTGATTGGATGAATAAATTCTAATTTTGATGCATGTAAATATTGTCCAAATAAAGTGTTTTCTTTTCCATAAACTTTATCATTAGTAACAGGATGATCAATATAAGCCATATGTACTCTTATTTGATGAGTTCTTCCTGTTTCAAGATTAAGTGATATATAAGTGTTATTTTTAAATGTCTTTAATACATAAAAATGCGTAATAGAATTTTTTCCATCTTTTCCTACCATCATTTTCTTTCTATCTTTAGTATCTCTTGTAATAGGAGCATTTATAGTTCCACTTTTATTATTAATAACTCCATCTACTATAGCAAGATATGTCTTTTTGATTTCTTTATTTTTAAACATATTTGTAAGTAATTCTAAAGATTTATCGTTTTTTGCAACTATTACAAGTCCACTTGTATCTTTATCTATTCTATGAACAATTCCACTTCTTACATTAGTATCATCTAAATTATATCTATATATTAAAGCGTTTACTAAAGTATTCTCATAATTACCACTAGCAGGATGAACTACCATACCACTTGGTTTATTTATAATAACTATATCTTCATCTTCATATACTATGTCTATTGGAATATTTTCTGCTTTAAACTTACTAGGTATATATTCTTTATTTTCAATAAGTTCTACTTTATCATTTTCTTCTACTATATAACTATTATTTTTATGTTCTCCATTTACTAAAACTAAATTATCAGCATTTAATTTTTGAGCCTTTGAACGACTAACATCAAAATTCTTTTTTATATATTCATCTAATCTCATCTTTATCTCCTATAATTATAAAAAGTAATACTCCAATTACTATGTACAGATCTGCAAAATTAAAAATTGGAAAGTTGTAACTAAATAGTCTTATTCCAATAAAATCTACAACATATCCTCTAATAATTCTATCTATTAAGTTACCTACTATTCCAGATATCACAAGAGAATAAAGATATGTATTAATTTTATTTAATTTAGTTTTCTTAATTATTATGTAAAATAACAATCCCAGTATAACTAAGCTTAAAAATATAAAAAATATATTAATATCACTAAATAATCCCCAAAATGTTCCAGTATTAGTAACAAATGTTAAATAAATTATATTAGAAACTAAAACTATATCAGCTTTTAAAAATTCAACTACTAATAACTTAGTAATAAAATCTAAAACAATTAAAAACATACTACTTATAAATAACTTTTTCATAAATAAATTATATCAAAAAAAGATTTACTATGCATTAATCTTATAGCAAATCTTTGTTACTTTAAAACTTGTACTATCTTTGGGATCAGTTTGATCAAGTACTTCTTGTTCATCACTTATTCCATCATTATCATCATCTTCATCATCTATATCAGGAATTCCGTCATGATCTGTATCTCTTAGAATAGTTACTGTTTGAACTAGTTTATTTTTTCCTCCTTTAGTTCCAGTTATTTCTACAACTCTTTTTTCTTCTTCTCTTCCCCAACTTGGATTATTATAACTTTCACCCCATGGTCTATCTGGCTCTTTAGATGCTCCAGGATTAAATCTTTTAGTATTTGCTACAAATGGATCTTTATCATACTCAAACCAAATTCCGCCTTTTGGTCCAGTAATCGCACCATCTATATTAGTAGCACTATAATTATACCTATCTGTATTATATTCAAAACATTCAAATGTTTCATTATTACAATATGGTTTAGGAACATTATGTCTATG
>CAUUHY010000005.1:0-64408 GCA_963545265.1 uncultured Eubacteriales bacterium
TGCTATTACAAATAATCTATCTAATATTCTTTTCATTCACATTCCTTCAACATAAACAATTACGTTCATAACTTCTATATATTTAATTTTTTAATATATTCATATCCTAACAATATTTTTTGAGAAATATTAATATTTTTATTATATATTTCTTTTAGCTTATCCATAACTTTTATCTCACTATCATATAATTCATAAAAACTATCATATGCTTTATAATTAATTTTAAAAATATCATTAAAATCTTTAGAATTAAGTATAGGATCAACTACCATTTCACTATATTTCCATATTAAATTAGGAGTTTCAAATTCTTCTTTTTTATAACTAGGAAACATTTCTTTCCACTTTTCAAACCAAAAAAAATGCAATATTTCATGAGATGTCGTTTCTATTAATTTTTTTTCATCAACTATACCTATAGAAAAACTGCATGTATCTAAATATCTAGGAAATATAGGTATAATACCAACGTTTGAAATAATTTTAGTTACTTTAAGATTAAAAATGTCAAAATATTCAGATAATCTTTTTAAATATATATCATTATATTTATTCCATATATTAGTATATTCTGTTATTTTTTGATTTAACATATCAAAGTTATCATTATATTTCTTATTAACGATATCTTCAATTTGTTTATTTATATCTACATCTTTTTTTATTTCTTTTAATTCTGGAAAAAGAGTAATAACATATTTAAACATATCTAAAGTTTTATCCTTTTCATTATATGCATATTTTACTAAATCTATGTTTTCTTCTAAAGTCATAACTTTAAATTCAACTATTAAAGATTTCTGATATTTCATATAATATCTACTTTCAGTTTCATCTACTATAATAAAGTTTAATCTTTTATATAAAGAAACAGCTTTTTTATTTTCTTTATAAACCCATAAATAAACAATATTGTTAATATCTAATATATCTTTTATAATTCTTGTTCCTATACCTAAACTTCTATAAGCTTCTTCTAAATATATTTCATCAAGTAATACTCCATCATCTTGCTTTTTTGTCAAAAGACATCCAATAGTTTTATTATTAAATAGTATTATCTTATATGCTTTTAATTCTTTAGGAATAGAACTATTAATATAATTATTTATTTTAATTTTTTCTTCTTTTGTTAAATTATTAGCATAAGTATAAATAGTATTACTTTTAGCTTGCTTTAAATAATCTATATCATCTATACTAGCATCTACTAAACTATATTTCATAACAAATCCTTTCATATATATTTTTTAAAAGTATATTTAATTTTTTATTTTAACATTTTATAATATTCTGATATCCAGTCCCTTCTTTTACCATTTTTTCTTTTATAATTTAAAGAACCATAAACATAACCATCATCTTTTGATAATATTTCTATAGTTTCTATTTGATTATAATTTATTTTCCAAACACAACCTTGTAAAATATTACTATCAGTAGTAATACATTTAGAAAAACTTTTCTCTATTATATTACATATTTTTAAAAAGTTTTCATCATTTCTACATTCATTAAATTTATCTTTTCTAACATATGCTTTTAATTCTTCTTTTGTTATTTTATTTTCTTTTAAAAGTTTTTCAAATTTATCTTTATCAGTTTTATTATCAGGAATATAAAGGTTACTTAACAAAAATGAATATCTTCTAAAATCTGTTATGAATATTTCTGATTTTTTTACATTGAAAGTAATTTTTACATCAAAACCTTCAACTCTTTTACCTTTATGTTTAGGTGGACAAATAGAATCATTACATTTTACCCAACACCAAATTGGATATTTAGCTCTAGTTTTATTTTCTACTTTTTTATTCATGTTATTTATAAGCCAGTTATAAGTAGGACCGACTTTTTCTATATCAACATATTTATTTTCGCATATTAAATAACCATTTTTTATCAAGTATTCTAAAGCTGATTTAGTTTGAAAAGTTATTACTTTCATGAAAATCCTCAATTCTATATTTTGTTTAAATAAGTATATCATATAGAAGTTATTAATCATAAGTATTTTTATATACTAAGGTTTATTTTTAAAAGTTTGTTTTTTAGCAGATAATATTTCATAACTATAAACATTTACTATAATTTTTATATCATCTATTTCACAATACCATTTACTACCAACTCTATAAATATTACAATTTTGATCTTTTATTTTATTTCTACAGTAATCTATAACTAAATTACCAGATAAATTTAAGTTTTTTGTTATTCTCATAAATCCTTCATAACTTAAATGAAGTTTATTTAAATTAGCTAAAAATTCTTCTTTGGTAACATTAATAACTCTTTTTGGATTTTTTAAGTAATCAGTATTTTCATATTTTGCATAATTTATAATCCAATCCTTATCTTTACTTTCCCACCAATAATTTTTAGACAAAGCAATTTTATCAATAACTCTATATGAATATATATTTTGTAACCTAAAATTACACATATTTTCTCTTTTTACAACTGCTTCAACTAAATTTTTTTTGTTTCTTGCTTTTCCAATAACTACTCGATAAGCTCCTTCATCTCCCCATTGAGGAGGTGCTACATATACTTTTGTTCCAGGTGTAAAAGTCTTTGTTCCATATTTATAAATATGATTTTCACCATATATTCTTCTATCAACAATATTTGCTACCAAACAACATCTAATAGAATTATCGTATTCTATTTCATTATTTCTATATTCATCTTCTTTTTCATATTTAGATAATAATTTATCAGAAATTAAATATTCTTTTACAGAACCATTTCTTATAAAACGGTTAATAATATAATTATAAATTAAAGGATTATTATTGTTTAATATGTCACTGTTTTGTAATTTTATAATAGCTTTCATTCTATTAATTCTTCCTAGTTTTTTTATAATATCTAGTGCTTTTCTTGCCAAATACTCATATTTTAAATTTTTTACTATTCCATTTGAAACATTTCTAATATCACTATTTATTTTTACTATATTATCCCACTTTTTACTATAATTTTTAATTTCATCTAAAGATAAAACTCTTTCATCTATTTTATTTTTTAACATATCATTCATAGTTAAACTATTCTTATGAAAATTATCAATGTTAATAACTTTTATTTCTTTTTCTTTTATTAACTCATAAAATTCATTACAAAAATATAGTAAATTCAAATAACTATTACTATCATTTTGATCAACCCATAACCTTATTTTTCTATATTTATTTACTTCTTCTTTTATATAATTTAAATTATTTACTTCATAAGCATATATTTTTCTATTAAATTCTTTATCCATATATTCAATACAAGTTAAATGTCTAAATAAAGAAGCTATATCACCAGTTGCTAGTTCTAGTTCAATTCTCAAAATAGAATTAGCATTTATACTATTTTTTAAATCTCCTAATTCATATAAAGTAGAAACAATCTCTAAAGTAGAAGAATAATTTAAACTATCACGATATAAACTAATTGTATATATTTCATTTTGATTAATTGTTTTGTATTTTTCCATAAAAACACCTTTAAGATAATTATAACACTCTTTAATATTTTTAAATTAAAAAACCAGCTATTAAACCACTCCATTTGGAACAATTCAATAAACTGGTTACATTCTTATTGTCTTCGTTTAAATCAACAATATTTACTCTAACATCAACTATAAATAATTATAAAATGTAATATATAAATTTTAAACTTTAATTTAAAAATAAATTATAATTTGTTTTAGAACAAATATACAAAATAATAACAACAAGAATGTATGGCTAAAAATATTTATTTTTATTTAATCCACAAAATAACTTAGTAGAACCAATAAATTATATAGTAAATTCTATAGAATTCAACTTAGAAATTTCAAAATCTGTCTTTTGGATTTCACTATCTATTTCTTCAAGTTTTTTTCTTAATTTCTTTCTATCAAAATTTAATGTCTTAGATTCAAAATATGAATTATTTACTTCTGTAACTCTTTTTTTACTATTTTTTAATGTTAATAAATTTTCATATGTTGTCTTAATTTTTCTTAAATTAGTATTATCAACTATTGCTTCTTGTATAGTTCTACCATCACTTAATTTAAATTCATTGTTTTTTTTATATAAAATAGCTTTTAATTTTGATAACTCTTTAGAAGTTTTTTCTATATCTTCAAGATTTAAATCAAATTCTTCTTTATTATCTTCAATCAAATTAGCTCTACCATCAAGTTCTTCTATAGATATATTTAAAGCATAATCTTCTATACTATACACTTTTGAATTTAAAATTTTTTCTGTTTCTGAAATCAAATTCATTAGTGCTGATATATTTGTTTTCATTTTATTGTTCTCCTTTTATCATTTATATTCTACTATATATCAAAAGAAAAGAATATTACAAATAATATTCTATTTTAATTTTTTAACTAATTTTTTCTGTTAAATCTAAATCTACTAATGTATCTATTCCTCTTTCTAGTAATTTTTCTGCTACTTTTTTAACACAATCACTACTATCACCAATTTATTGACATTTTTTATTTCTTCTAAATTCGTTTATCACTTTCTCAAACCTAAAAATATGTTCTAGCAATAACTCTTTCTTCGCTCATAATTATAGTGTAATCTTTTCCTAATTTTTTTAGCTATCCTTCGTAATTATCAAAATATCTATCTAAACCACCTGAATCATTAATATCAGATTTGTATTCATAATATTCATTAATATACTCGATTGCATTATTTTTTCTTTCAATCGATGGTACATCAAAATATAATTTTTCCATTTATCATTACTCCATATTATATATTCATATATAATTATGTCATATTTTTCTATTTTCTCTCTTACATTATAAAAAGCACAAAACTATTTGAGTTATTGTGCTTATGATTTTAATTAAATTGTCCTTTTCTTTGTTTTACTAATATAGCTCCTTTTTTCTTTGCCCATTTATATGGACTACCTACTCCATAAGGTCTTGGATAATTATCGTAGCCATTCTTATCATTAAAGCCATATAAATAAGCCATATCATTACTATATCTAATCATTCCATTTTGTTTTAAATAGTCAAATAAATCTTCATCTATATCATAGTTACCAATCAATTGAGAATCTTCTCCATTATTACTTGCTGGAACATTATACTTGTAATATTTCTTTTCATCCCACATAACAAATCTTGGTTTTAATTCTATTTTTTTAAAAGAACAAACACCTAGAGTTGGACAATCCATTGTATTATCATTAAACACGATAAACTCAAAAGTATTATTATCAAACGATGTTGCATAAAATTTACCAATTTCATATTTTTCCATATAAATTTCACTTCCTCTCTTTTTAGTGAATCACCTATAAAAAATAAAAAAAGCACGGTAAATCACTAAATAGTGACTCCGTACTTTGAAAAGTTCGTGTAGGCAAATACCCAAGATAGCTCAATATAAATATTTTATATCTCCTCACTTGGTTAATATTATACACCATTTTTTTAATTTTTCCAATTTCTATTGTTTAATCCATTCCAGTAATATATTCATCTTCTATTTTATCAGAACATCTTGATACAAATCTTTGTCTTCTAAACGCTTCTTAACCACATCCTTTTAAGTATATTTCTCTCTAAAGTGTTCCATAACATTTATATATTCTATCCAATATTTATCTACTAATATTTATTTCATGTGAGAAGAAATAATACTTGAATTATATGCATTATTTATGATTGGGTCAGCTAGCTCACCAACTCCTTTTCCTGATCTATTATTATGTGATCTTCCAGGAATTACATAATGTTCTATCTTTATTCCCATTGCTTTTAACGCTTCGACTGTTTTTTGTGCTCTTTCAAACATATTATATCCAAAAATTTCTCTTTGTTTTCTTCCAACTGATGAAGGAACACTTACATCAAAATAACTCATATCATGCATTGGTGCAGGATTTCCATCATCATCAAATCTAGTATTAACTTTATTTATAGTTTCTAATTCACCAACATAATATGTAAAATCAATTTCACAATAGCTATCCATGTCAAATTCTTTACCTGTTAATTCTTTATAATCAGATATACCAATTGGATAACCAATATTCTTAATTGGGACTGGTATACTCCCACTTGCTCCTCCAATACATGCGGTATGTATTAATTCAGGATGTAATAGTGAAAATCTTTGTGCGAAAACTCCAGAACTCGAATAACCATTTAAAAATATTTTATCTTCTAAATCCACTCCTATTTCTTCTTTAACAGTTATTTTAGCTTCATCAATCATTTTAACTATTTGCTCATCTATTCTATAGCAATTGTCTTCTGGTTCTAATTCAAAGCATCCTCTTGATAATTGTTGAAAATATATTGAATTTTTACCATTTGGAATTAAAGGAACAAGAATTACTCCAGGTTTATCTTTGGTTAAATTAACTAATTTAGCTCCAGTTTCTATACCTTGATTTATTATATTTTCAAAATTATCAGTTTCAAAATTATTCGATTCTAAAATAATTCTTTTGCTTATTTTTTCACACAATGGTATAGCTATAATACTAGGAATATTTATTCCTTTTTCAAAATCAGGTTTTTGAAATCTAATTTTATATGGTATTTGATTAATAACATAATCTAAATCAACATTTCTACCTTCTTTTATTTCTTTAGAAATATATTCTAATAATTTTTCATTTTCCATAAAATCGCCTTATAATAATTATACAATATATTTTCTTAATATATTTGTTTTTAATATTATTTATTATATAAAGATAATTTTTATAAAAAGTGTAAATATTCTAAATTTTAAAATTTTCATCGATATAAAATTTTTGTTTTAGAAAAAACACACTATAAACAACTATAATGTGTTATTACTAATTTTCCTTTTTTTATTTATATACTATTTTTCTAGCTACTATATCATATTAAGATATTATATCATTAAGAATATCACATACATAACAACTAATAATTTGCTATAAATGGTTCATATAATTTTTTATATTTTTCAATAGATTTATCTACATCAATCCAATAATAATTTGTTAATTCGTTATCCCACTTATCTATTTTAGATTCTTTTAATTCTCCTCCTAGTGCTTGTATCGTCTTATTTGATCCTATATTATTCACTAAACATTCTAATAATACTTTCTTTTCACCTATTTTTTGCTCTTCTAATAAAGCTAAATATAAGTTTATTTTATTATAACCTTTTCTTCTTTCTGTAGGTCTAATTCCATAACCAATATGTGAACAACCTTTAGCAATCAATTCTTTTGTTACATTATATCTTAAATTTACCATACCTATTATTTTATTATCATTTTGCCTAATAAGAAAATACGTTATTGATGGAGCCCATCCAATATTATTCATATAATTAAGATTAGTTTTTTTCTCTAATTTTTTTAACCAATTTTCATAAGTTGATTCTTTTAAAAATTGATTAATGCCACCAGTATCATTCATATCAACATTATATTTTATATGTTCATTAAAATAATCTATTGCTTCTTCTTTTCTTTTTAATGTAGGTTTTTCTAAATAAAACTTTTCCATTACCACCTCTTATTCATAATTATATAACTGTTACTTCATTATAAAAATAGAATTTAAAGATGTTTCCCACATTCTAAATTTTTTGTTTCCATTATGGTTATAATTGAATTGTTTGAAGTTTTAGCTTTAACCTCATAATTATCTTGCTTTTGAGTATCTAATTGATAATCAACCATTAAATCAACGCTATCTTTAATTATAGATGCATCATATCTATCTTTAGGTCTAGAATTCTTTTTAGCATTATAAATACTTTCTAAACTTTGCATTCTATATGGAATATTGTTATGTAATCTAATATCATTTGAAAATACCATTTTAGCATAATTAGGTGCTAAATGTTTCTCATTAACTAACAATTCTTCACTTTGATTTTTACCCTTATGATAATACTCTTTGATAACTATTTCATCATTAGGCTTTCTCTCAAACAAGAACAACCCAATACTCATAGGTGTTTCTTTATATTGGATTTTAAATTCATGCCCATTTTCTTCTTTATTATCCATATTACTTATAAATTCAAATTCATCACTTTCATTTATAAGTTCATATAAAGAATATAATTGCTTTTCATTTATAAATAAATCTAAGTCACTATGATATCTTTCTAAAGAATGATTAGTTGCTAAATATCCCATTAATCCACCAGTATAATAAGCATCAAATTTAGTTCTAATTATTTGATTAAATTTATCAAACGCTTCTATTACTAATCTATGATTATCAGATAATGACATTTGTAAATCCATCATATTCATACTCTTTAACCAATTTAGTCTTGTCATTAAATCTTCTTTTGTAGAATATTTATCAGATAGCGATGTAATTAAATCTATATTATGAAAAACATCTTCTGGCTTGATTCTCATTGTTTCTACCAAATTATTAATATTAACTAACAAATAGTCAATGACATCTTCCTCATTCATAGTAGATAAATTTAAAATCAATTTATTACAAAGATTTTCATCATTAACATTAGCTAAATTTGAAAATTTATAAACAATTTTCTTAATTTGTTCTTTTTGTAAATCCGTCATTTTTATTAATACCTTCTTTATGTAGATTATATCATATGTTTTTTATGGTAATTTGACCTCAAAATTTATATCAACAGTTTTTTTGAAATCTGGTGCAACTTCACTCAATATACTTTCATAATGCTTTTTACCTAGTAGACCACTCATAATTCTTAAATAACTTTCATAACGTTCTGGACTAATTAATCCACTTGCTACTCCTTGTTTAACTATACAAGAATCATAAGGTTCATTAAAATGAAGACAATCATTATACTTACATTTATCTTTCCAATTTTCAAATTCAGGAAAATAGTCTTGTATTTCAGTTGGATTAAAAGTTGAAACATCTAAGCTTCTTATACCTGGTGTATCTATAATAGAAGAATTATCTTCCCATACATAGTATTTTGAAGTTGTTGTTGTATGTCTTCCACGTTTACTTTTGTTACTTACATGGCTTGTTTTAATCTCTTCATCACCCATAATTGCATTAGTAAGAGAGGATTTACCAACTCCACTATTTCCAACAAATATAGATTGTTTATTTATCAAACGAGATTTTAATTCATCTATACCAATATTACCATAAGTAGATGTTTCAATTACATCTATTCCTAAATTTCTATACGTTGCTAAAATTTCTTCATCTTCATCAGTTTTTAAATCACATTTATTTAAACAAATTATTGCAGGAATATTACTATTTTGAAGAATCATTAAATATCTATCAATAAATTTAGGATGTAATGGGGGTTCTTTTGCAGCAACAACAATTACTGCCAAATCAACATTTGAAGCAATATTCTTTTTTGATCCAACATCATTTAATCTTGTGCTATCTTTTTTTATTCTTGATAGCATTGAAGTTCTATTTAATAAATGATTAATCACATATGAATCATTTACTTTTTCTAAATCTACTTTATCACCAGGAAAAACAACTTGATTGCAAACTAAATTAATATCTTTTCTTAATTTAGCTAATATAACTTCTCTATTATAAAAAATATATGCTTCATCATATCTAACTTCTATAACAACTCCATATTCATCACAAGAATCAATAATAAAGTTATCTAGCGTTTCACTTTTTTTGCCAAAAGATTTTTCTTTAGCTCTCTGTTTTTTTTCTATACTTTTTTTTGTTTTAAAACTATCATAAGCATTATAATGTGGCATTAAAATCATTCCTTTCATATAAGAATAATAACTTAATTATATTGTATCAAATTTTATTATAATAAAATTTTAATATCTAATGACAGCTATTTAATCATCTAAATCATAATAGTCAACTGTTTTTCTATCCTTGTAAATGTTTACACTTCCATCTTTTTTTATAATGTTTTCTCTTCTTATTATCTATGAAAATGATATGTTTGCAGTTCTTCATAGTTTATTTTCCCTTAATAATTTTTAATATTATTAAGTATAATATAAAAAAACACAATATAAATAACTTTGATTTGTTTTTTAATAATAATTAAAGATTCTTCTTCAACCATATTTTCTCTCATAACTTGTTTATATTATAAAAATACTAAACTAGTATAAATTAGTTTAGTATTTTTCACAATTTTACTTCTCTTAGTAGATTAAAAATATATCTGAATAAAAAAATCATCTAATTTTTGGCAAACCAGAATCAGGTTGCACTGGTTCATCTGATAAATTTTCTAACTTTAAAAGATACGACTTATTACATATAATTGTTGGTGTATAATCATTTACTGCTGCTTCATATCTATCAGGACCTTGATATGTAAACATCGGTAATGTTATTGTATATGGAAGAGAATTAAATACTATATTTCCTTTCAAAGAATTTTCTTCATCTATTCTCACTTGTGTTTCAAGAAATTTATCTTCTGTATCATATGGATCTTTTGTAAAAGATTCATAAATAGTTATCGCATCAGGACAATGAATTCCAAATTTTGAACAAGCTAGTTTTGCACTAGAAAACAAATTATATAAAGTACTAGAATCATTTTGACCTTTCATTTCCGCAAATTTATAATATTCGTAAGTTCTATTCATAAAATTTATTAAGTTTGAACCACTTTTAAAAGCAAGAGTAGCTAAATCTTTTTCAATAAATTTTGCATATTTATGTTTTTCTATATAACCAACACCATAATTAGCAGGTAATGCATATTGACTTTCATCATATTCTTCAGTTGGTTCTTTCTTTTTATTCATTTCATATACCCGTACTAAATATTTCGAAATGTTTAAAACTCTTTTCTTTATATTTGTATCTTTTATTAAATCAATTTGCTTATCAAAATTTTTTAGTAATTCCAATATTATTTTAATATTTTCATTTACATATTTTTCATAATATGAAATGTCATATTCATTTGAATTATCAAGTCTACTTCTTCCTAAAACAACCAATTCATCTATATCATCTAATGTAAAATACATAACATTTTCTCCAATACTACATATAGTATAACTTTTTTTAAAAAAAATATCATTTATTTCATTTTATTATATAAAACAATTTAAAAAACTTAATTTTCATCTATTTTTGTATAGGTTTATTGGATTCTTGATTTTCTTTTATAAAATTTTTAGAAGCTTCAAGACCAAATGTATAATACGGTGTATCTCCATCAAATGTATAATCATCTAATAGTCCATTCCGTCCATACAATTGTCTATATAATTTTTCAGTTTTGGTTAAATCAATCTTATGCGGCTCACCCATTTTTAAGGACTTGTATTCTTCCTCCGATAAAGGTTTACAGTATCCAAATGAAAATTTTTTATCACCATTTATAAAGTTTACAAAATGTGACGAATCATAAATTACAACAGGAAAATTCCCATAACCTTTAGGATAAACTAAGTTATATGCATGCAATTCTAAATCTCTGGCACCTACAACTACTTCTGAATCTATCCCTAATAACTTAAACATATTATGTGATAATCCTGATTTTTCAGAACAAAAGGCAACACTATTATCTCTAATATCTTTAATAGAAACTTTATCACCTTCATGAGAGACATATGTAAAATATCTACCAAATCCTATATCATCAGAAGGCAAATAGTCGTGTACTTCAAAAAATATAGTTGTAAATAATGATAATTCATTATACCAAGAGTTTTCTTTAATCGATTTTATAAGATTAACATAAGGTTCGATATCATCATAAACTAAGTCAGGACATTCTGCATCATCAAACTTATCTCCCGGTTTATAATGAACTTTAGAAGAAATATAATCACTAAAGCTATCGGTATAATTTTGACCTACTGTTTTTTCTTCTGCTATATCTTCTAATTCTGCTATTCTTAATTTTACAAATTCTCTTATTTCTTCTTCATCTTTTAATTCAAATATTCTTTTATTAATTTCCTCTTTAGTCATATTATCTAACTCCTTATATAAATTATATTTATCATATTCTTTATTTATAATATGTCAAGTAATCTTTTTATATTTGTATCATTTAAATTTGCATAATTAACTACTGTTGCTCTTATATTTTTTACTTCATTAGTTATGTTTTTTAGTTCATCAATTTATGATATATAAACTAACATTCTTGAATACTGAGTAAAGTCCACATCTGTTGTTTCTTTATATTTCTTTTTTTTACCAATTTTTGAATATTCATAATCAATTCGTAAAGATTTAATTTCGTAATTATTTAATATTTATGGTACTATTACACCTAAACAAACTATCCATTGTTTAACTGGAAATATTTTCATATTATTAATTTGATTATCTATTAATCCTGTTCCATCCTTTTCAGGCAATTGATTAACAACTTCTTCATCAAATTTTATTTTTTCAATTCATCAGTTGAACATTATCTATATTTTTTAACAAAAAACAAGTTATATTATCTCTAATCAATTGTTCTTTCTTTATTCTAATCTACATATCCAATTATTTCTTTTAATTCACTATATGGATAAGGAGCTTCATCCTCGTTATAATATGCAATATTAACAACTCTAGCTTCTACCTCTTCGTCGTTCAAGCCTCTAGGAACAAGAATAACATCTCCAATCTTATAATCATGATCTGATTTATAGCTATATAATCTATCTCCATACATATCAGAATACTCAACATATATATACTTTAATTTTTGTTTTTTCTTCTTTTTGACATAGTACTTACCATATTTTTTATTAAATTCATCCATTGTGTTTATTGTATAAGTTTCAGGTTCTAAGTTAGGATATGCATAACTTATAGAACCTCCATTACTACCTTTTTCTTTAATCATGAAATTAACTTGTTTATGAGGATAATCATCTGTATCTCTTTGTTTTCTTATACCATTTTCTACAACATATTCATGACCATTATTTGTTTTATCTATTGTATATATAAGTAAATTATCAAATGATTCTGTATCAAAACTATATTTTACAAAACTTTCGTAAGTTAATTCATACTCTCTATCAATTATATTTTTATCTAAATCTATTATATATACTTTAGTCAAATCATTAGTTACATAATATTTATATGGATTAACTGGATTTCTTTTTAGCAAATCTTTAATAGGAGTTTTTTCAAACTCATCTGTATATTCGTTTATATTCATTACTAAATATTCATTTAATTTTTTTATTTCGTCAATCGATATCTTATCTAATGATTTTGTTAGTTCAAATTTTCTATAACAATATTCTGGTTTATAACTCCATAAATGAGCTGTTTTGCAATCATCACATAACCAAAAATAATCATTATCTTCATAAAATGATGCCATTTCTTCATAAGCATCATCAAAATTCTTAGTATCATCATTTGCTATATAATCTTTTAAATCTTTGAAACTAAAAATATCATATACTATATGACCATCACCATCCCACATATTAGCTCCACATTTACATCCCATATGACTCATTAGTAACACCTCTCTTCACATATAAATATATCATGCTTTTAGTATATTTTTTGCAATTAACACTTCATTATAAAAATTATATAGCCAAGCACTAAATCAAAGTGACTCCAGAATGGCTCCAGCCCTTATTTTGGACTATTTTTTGATAAAAAGAAAAACTCGTAAGTCCTTATTTATAGGACTTTAGGAGTCTTATTTACCACTACTACCACATGGCCTTTTGTATTCGAAATTTTGAAAGTTTTTTTGAAACAATTGGAAACTTATGTGAGCACTCCATAGCACTCGGTAAAACTAGCAAAACTTATCTAAAAAAATTTAATTTTAATTTTTTACCATTTTTAATTATAGTTTTATTGTTTCAAGAGCATCAATATTAATTAACATTTCATTACCATCATCCATATTCTTAATTTTCAATTGACCACTAGAAATTTCATCAGTTCCTATAACTATGACATATTTAATTTTTTCTCTATTAGCATAATCAAGTGATTTTTTTAGTTTTCTTTTATTCATTTCTATATCAACATTATAACCATTTTTTCTAAATTGGTTTGCAAGTTTTAAAGATTCTATTTCTGTTCCCATCGGTATGATAAAGATATCAGTATTTGACTTTTCTTTTTCTAAATCCTTTTTTAATAATTCATATATAGCAGATAGGCCAAAACTAATTCCAACAGTAGGATATTCTTTTCCGTCTCCTATAAAGTTTCCAATCATTTCGTCATATCTTCCACCTGCTGCAATGCTACCTTTTATTCTTTCTCTTTTATCATAAACTTCAAATATATTTCCTGTATAGTAATTTTGACCTCTTGCTAATGTAATATCAAAATTACAACAATTGAGTTCAAGTTGTCTTAAGTATTCACTCAAATTATTTACTTCTTCTAATCCTTTTAATATTTTTTCATTATTAGTATTTTTAAAAACTTGATTTAATGTTGATAAATTCATCTGAAAATAATTGTTTAGATTTTTTATTACTTTTTCTGTTAATCCTAACTCCGATAACATTTGATTGAACTCTATATCTTTTAGTTTATCTTTCTTATCTACAATAGTTGTTACCTCTGGTACTAAGTCTTCAGATATTCCTGACTCAATAATTAATCCGCTCATAAGTTTTCTACTATTGTATTTAATTATAATTTCAATATTAAATTCTTTAAATGTTTTTACAAATAATGATAATAGCTCTGCTTCAATATATTGTCCTTTTATACCAACAACATCTGCATCACATTGAGTAAATTCTCTATCTCTACCAACTTTAACAGGTCCATCTCTAAACACTTTTGATATCTCATATCTCTTAAATGGAAGTGATATTTTATTTTTATTTAATGCTATAAACTTTGCAAAAGGAACTGTTAGATCATATCTTAATCCTAAATTTCTATTTCCTTGGTCTGTTAATCTATATATTTCTTTTAAAATATCATTATTTTCATCATACTTATCACTAAGCATATCATAATAGCATAATATAGGTGTTTCAATATTAACAAATCCATATTTTTTAAAATTATCTATTATTATACTATTTATATAATTTCTAATTTTTTGTTCTTTAGGTAAAAAATCATAACCACCTTTAACATTTTGTATTTTCATAATAATCATCCTATCTATTTTTTCAATTAAAAAAGCTATACAATGGTCCTTGTATAGCTAAATCATTTATATATTTAAAGCTAGATACAAGCACCACAAATAGCACTTGTACCATGTACATTTTTTAACGTCGGTTCAAGTGCAAATTATTATGATAATGTAAATTAGTTAATTTTAAGTTTAACATAACAATCTCTCCCTTTTAATGTAATAAATTATAGTGCTTTTTACATAACTTTGCAAATTTCATAAAAAACTTATCTAAAATTTTTAAATTGTAATTTTTTATTCAACAACTTATCTAATAACTTATCTAAATTATTTCATTTTTCTAGCCTTAATTAAACTATAATCGTCTTTATCAACATTACTTGAAGTTATTTCTTGAAAGCCAACCTTTTTTAATACTTCTATTTCATGTTCAACAGTAAGTGGTGTATCTATATGTTTGTGATTTTCTATATTGTTTTCTAGTTCATATAATTGACCATCTTCTATTTCTTGTGATAAAGCTATCTTATCGCAATTTATAAATTGACCATTTTCTTTTAAACAATCATATATCTTTTTATATAGTTTTATTTTTTCTTCTATTTTAAAGTGATGAAGAGCTGATGTAGATATAACTGCATCATAATTATCTCCAAATTCTACTTCAAAGAAATCACCACATATAGTAGTTACATGATCTGCAAAACTTCTTTTCTTTAATTCTTCAAGCATATTTTCGGTAATATCTATGACTGTTACTTCAGCACCTGGAAATAGTTCAAATACATGAATTAATTCTAATCCTGTACCTGCACCCAAGTCTAATATTTTTTTAGTTTCTTTGTCTAAGCTATCTCCTAATGTTTTTTTAGTTTCCATATATGTACTATGTACATCATCATAAGAATCTATCTTTTCATTAAAGAATGTTCTTTGTTTTTGATTTCTTTCATATAAATTCATAATTATATCCCCCTTAAATTTACTTCTATATTATTTCTAATTAAATCTTTGATTTCTTTATCTGTTAATTTAATACTATTTACACATAACTGTGTTGCTATACCATGAGTATAGAATCTTACTTCACGATATACCTTTTTTGCTTCTCCTAAAGATATTTTATATTGTTTTACCATTGCATTAATAGTTTCAACGTTTCTATCAGTATTTAACACTTCTTCTACTGTTCTAGAACCAGCAAAATCAGTCATAAACAATGAAAAGAATATATTTGGTTCTTTTTTTGCATAAAAAGCATATGCATAACTTATTGTGTATAAATAATCTTTTATATCTATATACTTACGAATAAATGATGAGTAATCTTTCCTTAAATAAAATTTTAGATCTTCTTTATACATATCAAAGTTTTCATAGTTTTTAAATATTGGTTGTGTTGAACATCCTATATATTTAGCAAGTTCTCTAACTGTTAGATTAGAGTAACCTTTTTCCTTTATAAATTCAACACTCTTTTCTAATATATCTTCTTTAGAATATTTAATAGTTCTCGCCATAAATATCACCTCACAAACGCATAAAATAACATTTGTTATTTTATTTTTAATGATTTAATATGTTTTTTAGAAAAAAACGTATCTAAAGTACTTTTTTGATAAAAATTACTAAAAATGTGGAACAAAGAAAAATCTCGCAATCCCTTTATTTATAAGGGAAAACGAGATTATTTACCACAACATTGTTTATATTTCTTACCACTTCCACATGGTAATAATTTAAAACAACCAGGTAATTTTTTCCTTTTAAATTGGTGTTTTTTATTTAAAACTTATAATTTTTTGTTCAATTATTGTAAGTTTTTTTTCGTACAACTTATCTAATAACTTATCTAAAAAAATTATTTTAGTGTGCTGAGATCTAAAAGTTTGTAATATCTTGTAAATTCAAATTCTTAAATATTTCTTCATTACCTTTATAACTTAATGGTGATATAGGACTAGGATGATATATAGGGATTATTTTATATCCATTTACATCAAATACCTTTCCAACAACATCAGAAAACCTTTTATATTTTACATCTAAAATCGTTCTAGTTGCAGAATATCCTAATGATAGTATTACTTTAGGTTTTATTTCTTCTAATTGCATAAAAAGAAATTTTTTACAGTTGATACTACACTTGTTTAAATATTTTTTATCAATAGGATAGCATTTTATTGCTTCAATAAAATATGTATCTTCAATTGTTAAATTTATTAAATTTAATAATTTTTGCAAAACAACACCAGATGGTAACAATTTATGATTTATATCATACCATGCTATCCCACTTTTTCTCCAACCATTATTAGCTGGTGCTTCACCAAGTATAACAACATCTTTTTGCTTTCCAAATGAAACAGTTTTGCTATTAGGAAACTTTTCCACCATATTTGAACACAAACTACAATTTTGGATTTTTTCATCTATAAGATTTAACTTAACTTTTAATTTTAGTAATTGATATCTTTCATTAGTATCTTCATTATTTAAAACTTCATCTCTTGTTTTAATAACATAATTTGAATAATCAATTTTATCAACTTTAAATTGATCAGATGTAAAATCAATAATTTTATCATTGATAATATTAAAATAATGACTAATACCGTTTATTTTTATTTTACAAATATTACCACCAAAATAATCATTTATCAATAATGCTACAATAGCACAATGTCCTAGAGTTTTATTATCTATATTCCATTGCTCTTTACAATCAGGATAACAAGTTTCTTTAGAATATATATTAATTAATATTTTTTCTAGTTTATCTAATTTCATATTATCCCTCAGCTAATAAATATTATATCATAAATCATTCATATTTCTTTATTTGTAATATTATTTATTTTTATTATCTAAAGAAGCAATTAAATCAGCAAAAAACTTATCTAAAACTTGTCCAGGACAAAAGATACGCTATAATTACCTAAATATTGCAATCATAGAAAAACTCGCAAGTCCTTATTTATAGGACTTTACGAGTCTTATTTTCCACAACATTGTTTATATTTCTTTCCACTTCCACATGGACACATGTGGTTTCTACCTACTTTTTCTATATTTTTAGGTTTATTTTTTAACTTAACTTTTCCATCATTAGTCATTTTTGACTTAGATATTTCTTGTCTTTCTTGATTTTGAGATATTTCAGATTTAACTAAGAATAAAGTTATTTCTTGATCTATATTTTGTAACATCTTATTAAATAAGTCAAAACCTTCTACTGTATAAGCTCTAAGCGGATCTTGTTGACCATATCCTCTTAAATATATAGCTTCTCTAAAATGTTCCATAGCATTTATATGTTCTGTCCAGTATTTATCTACTACACTTAAAGTTATAACTTTTTCAAATTCTTCTACTACTTCAGTTGGTAATTCTTTTATTTTTTCTTGATATTCACTTAATATTTTTTCTTTTACAAAATATATTATAGCATCAGAATCCATTGAAGCTATTTCATCAAATTTAATATCTTCTCTAAGTAATGTATTAAAATATTCGACTATTTCTTGTAGATCTTCTTTTGTTAATTTTTCACTATCTATTAGTTTTGATTTAACAACATCAGTAACATGGTTTTCTACTGCGACTAAAATACTATCGTGAATAGATTCACTATCTAATATTTCATTTCTCTTAGCATACATTATTTCTCTTTGATTATTCATAACATCATCGTATTGTAATAAATTTTTACGAATATCAAAGTTGTTTCCTTCAACTCTTTTTTGTGCTGAAGAAAGCCCTTTAGTAAATCTCTTACTAGTTATTGCTTCTGTTTCTTCAAAACCTAATCTAATAAGCATATTCTTTAGACCATCAGTTCCAAATCTAACCATTAAATCATCTTCCATAGAAACATAAAATTGACTAAATCCAGGATCTCCTTGTCTTCCACTTCTTCCTCTTAACTGATTATCAATTCTTCTTGATTCATGTCTTTCAGTTCCTAAAACACATAAACCTCCAAGATCTTTAGTTTCATCAGTAAGTTTAATGTCAGTTCCACGACCTGCCATATTAGTTGCAACTGTAACTGCGCCTTTTTGTCCTGCTTTAGCTATAATTTCTGCTTCTCTAGCGTTGTTTTTAGCATTTAAGACTTCATGTTCGATATTTTTAGATGTCAACAATTGACTAATTAATTCATTAGTTTCTACAGCTATAGTACCAATAAGTATCGGTTGACCTAATTTATGTCTTTTTTCAACTTCATTAATTAAAGAAGTAAATTTACCTTTTTGTGTTGGATATAACAAATCTGGAGCATCTATTCTTGCTACTGGTTTATTAGTAGGAATACAAATAACTCTCATATTATATATATCATTAAATTCTTCTTCTTCAGTTTTAGCAGTACCTGTCATACCAGATAATTTATTATACATTCTAAATAAGTTTTGGAATGTTATAGTAGCTAAAGTCTTAGTTTCTTGATTAATCTTAACGTTTTCTTTAGCTTCTATAGCTTGATGAAGACCATCACTATATGCTCTTCCCTTCATTAAACGTCCAGTAAATTGATCTACTATAACTATTTCACCATTATTAACTACATAATCTACATCTTTTCTCATAGAGAAATTAGCACGCAAAGCCTGATTAATATGATGAATTAAATTAGCATTTGATACTTCATAAAGATTAGCTAAATGGAATTCTTTTTCTCCTTTTTTAACTCCTTCTTCTGTAAGTGTAACTGTCTTATTTTGTTCTTCATAGATATAATCTACATCTTTTTTTAATTTCTTAGCAAATCTATCTGCTGCTTCATACATAGAAACATTTTTTAAATCTCCTCCAGATATAATTAAAGGAGTTCTAGCTTCATCTATTAAAACTGAGTCAACTTCATCTACTATTGCAAAATTAAGTTTTCTTTGTACTCTATCTTCTTTATGAGTAACCATATTATCTCTTAGATAATCAAATCCAAGTTCATTATTTGTAGTATATAAAATATCACATTCATATGCTTTTTTCTTTTCTTGTGGAGTTAAATCTCTTAAATTTATTCCAACGCTAAGTCCTAAAAATTCATGTATTCTTCCCATCCACTTAGCATCACGATCTGCAAGATATTCATTAACAGTTACTATGTGTGTACCTTTACCATCTAGTGCATTTAAATAAGCTGGTAAGACAGAAGTTAAAGTTTTACCTTCTCCTGTTTTCATTTCAGCTATATTACCTTTATGTATAGCAATAGCACCAAGTAATTGAACATAGAATGGTTTTTCATTATTTACTCTAAATGCTGCTTCTCTTGCCGTAGCATAAGCTTCAACTAAAATATCATCTAATGTTTCACCATTTTCTAATCTATTTTTAAATTCATCAGTCTTTGCTTTTAATTCATAATCTGAAAGTTTAGAATATTCTTCTTCTAACTCTTCAATTTTATCAGCAATTACAGAAAATTTTTTAAGTTCTCTATAATCTTGATCAAATAATCTTTTTAAAAAATTCATAATATCACCTAAAGTAATTCTATCAAAAAAAGACTTGTAATTACAAGTCTTTTAACGAACTATGTTACTTATCTTCCTCAATAAGTCCATAATTTTCATCTTTTCTTTTATATAACACTTTTATATCCATAGATTCAGCATCTTTAAATATAAAGAAATCATGTCCTAATAATTCCATTTGTAATATTGCTTCTTCTTCATTCATAGGAATTAGTTCGATTTTCTTTCTCTTAACTATAGATTTTTCATTAGATTTTAATTCTTCTATTTCTTCATAGATAAATATTTCTTCTCTTCTTTTAGAAAGCTTAGTTTTATTTTTTCTAATTTGTCTTTCTATTTTATCTATAGATAAATCAATTCCCGCATATAAATCATCATTTTTTTCTTCAGCTCTTATATATAAATTTCCCGTATTTAATGTAAACTCTACACTATAATTTGTATTTTTATTACCAGAAAGCAATACATTTAATTCCATATCTTCTTTGCTAATATACTTATTTAATTTAGAAGATTTTTCTTCTATATAACTCTTAATAGAATCTGTCACTTCAAAATCTTTTGCTCTAATATTTATTCTCATACATTACCTCCTTATATGTTAAATAAATTAATGAATTATTTTCTCTTTTTACAAGTCTTTCTTGATTTTTGACAGTAAGATTCGTTTCCTGCTTTATCTTTAGCTCTATAACAAGTTCCACCATCTCCATCACAATTTGAATTTTTCTTTTTATTTACCGTTTCTCCTGATTTAGAAGTAGCTAAGCCACTTTCATAATCTTCAAATTCACATTTTTTATAAAAAATACTACCATCTGAAGTTTCACATTCTGAATCTAAACTTTCTTTGGTTTGTACTGGTGGTTCATCATCTATTCTAAATGTTAAACTACATCCTCCTACATTACCTGCTGCATCCATCATTAAAAGATTCATTGTTCTTGTATCAGAAGAATAATCATGATTCTTATCATCCTTTTTCTTCTTTTGTATTTTTTTCATAAACTTTTTAGCTTTATCAGTAATTTTTGTATGGTCAGAACCCATATGACCATTATTTTCCCAAATAGTATCGTGACTATTCATAATAAATCGCTCATATTTAGGTTTTGGTTTTTTAACACCTGTTACTTCATCTTTATCAGAATCTTCATCTCTTAATTTATAATAAGGTTCTGCAAAAGCTATTTTATTAAGATTTGATAACATTTCCATACTCTGTACTTTAAAATTTTTTACATCAGTTATCCATTTACCATCTTCTGTATAATCAAAATCCCAATTGCTAGTATCATTTAAATAATCTCTATCTAAAGAACCTTTTATATCTCTAGATACTTTATCTCTAACAATATTAAATGTACAAACTGGATTAGTTTTATCTATTAATACTCCATACTTAGCAACTGTCTTTCTACCTTCATCAGAAAGATTTCTATAACTTCTTGTATTTAATTCACAAACACCCATATTACCAGCTAAATCATATATAACTCCATAAGGTTTAGTCCATGCACTATAATTTGGAGTTCTAACATGTTCATTTGGATTAAGTGCCGTTTCTTTAGTCATTCTAAATACATCACCATATTCATCAACTTGTTCTAATTTTATATAATCATCATCAAAATAAGATTTAAGTCCTGCTGTATTACCTGCTGTATTACGTTTTCCCCAATTTATTTGTGAATACAAAAAGTTAGGTGCTACATCTATATAACTATTTGCTAAATCATTTGGCACATTAGTCACAGGTCTTAAGCATTTATTATTTCCTTTATAAGTAAACTTATCATTATTACTACGTTCCCTAACACCTTCTGTACCATTACAACTGTCTACTTTATCAAGATCAGAAAAATAAACATATACATCACTATTAAACCACCAATTAATATTAGGATGGTTTCCTCTTATACTTATTTGACAAACAGGTGATTGTTTTCTTATATTTTGTACTTCAACAGTCTGTTGCACTCTATTACCAGCATTATCAACAACAATTACTTGATACGATCCGTTATTAGATGCATATCTATATTTCTCTCTAGAAGTTATTTTATTACCAGTATTATTTTCAACTGTTTCAATTTCTTTAATACCACTTATATCGTCTCTTGCATCAAAATATAATTGAACAGCATTTCTTGTAAATATTCTTTTTCCTCTTACTGGATTTTCATTACTTCTTGTATATACATAAACAGATTTAATATTATTTATGTTACCTTGAATTTGTAAAGAATTTAAATCTCTCACTTCTGGAAATCTAAGTAAAACTCTTCTTCCACCATTACTTATAGTCCTAGTAAATATTTCTCCATTTACATTAAATATGTATTCTGATGCTTGCGAATTATCTTTCAATTCTATAGCTATAAGTTTAACGTCTGTAAAATCAGTTATATTCTCTGCTCCATAAATTCCCATAACTGGATCTCTTAAAGTCCATTGTTCAGTTCCTTTAAGTCCTTTTTTGATATTACATCCTTCTTCTCCATTATCATATTTATCTGTATATTGACTAGGGAAATATCCAACTTTTCTACACGCACTTTCATCTACAACTAATTCTTGATCACGATCATATATTTGATATCCATAATATATATCTTCTGGAGTTAATTCCGGTGGTTTTCTATCATTAGTAGTTTGAATAGGGTTACGACAAGAACTTCCATTACAATAATTATTTGGATTATTATTATTATTATGAGGATAATAATTATTGTTTCCTCCCCTATTATGCGGAGACCATCCTTTGTCTCTACTTAATTCGTTACCAGCATTATCTTTTGCATATCCATATACTAGGTTAATACCATCTTTTAATTCAAGCTCTGTTAATTGATTATAATTTGGTGTATCTGCACTATCTCCAAGACCCCAAGTAGCTATTCCACTTTCATTATCTTTTAAATAAGTTATTTGGACTTTTCCATTATTTAAACCTAAGGAAATATATGGATTTCTAACATCTTGCATTACCTTAACTTCACAAGCTGTAGATCTTCCTTTTCTATCATAAACATTTATATTTTCTTTTACTTTATAACTTCCTGGTTTTGCTTCAAACTTCTTACTATAAAGTTCTCTTTTACATCTTTCTCCACCTAATTCATCAATACATCTTACAGAAGTTTCTACTTCTTTATTTGTCCATTTATCATTTTCTATTTCTACTTCACATTGAACATTAGGACATACTTTACCTTTTTCACACTTATTAGTACCAGGTTGATAATTTTCATCTGTTTCATCATCATCTGATTCTTTTAATTTTAAAAGACTCTTACAATCATCTTTTAATCTATTTTTTCTACATTCTAAATATTTATTTAAACCATCATAAAGATTTGAACATCCAATACCAACTTCATTACCACAAATAATACAAGCTTTGTATTCGTAATTTTGATTACCAACATTTTTTATTTGAACAATACTGATATCTCTATAACAATATCTTTCTTTCTCATCAGTTCCTTCTTTATAATAAGGATTTTTTAAATCTTGTTCATATCCTTCTTCTATAAGTTGTCCTAAAGTTACTATTTCTCTAGAATTTTCTTTTGGAACTGGACAATTTTTATTGTTAGTATCTTCGCAATATTTATTTTCGCTAAGATATGTACTCGTCATATTTTTTCCTGCTGTCTTCATTCCGTTTTCGTGACTAATAAGTACATTTTTTTTAGTCTTACTTATATATCCAGTTACAGATATTATCGCAATAGAACTAAGAATCCCTATAATAACGATAACTGCTATAATTTCTACTAGAGTAAACGCTTTTTTACTGTGTTTACATTTTTTGTTACATTTTATTTTTTTCTTCATAATAAAGTAACTCCCTTGTATTATAATGATAACATTTTAAAAAAATAATGTGTTATTTTATATACACATTATCATTTTATATGTAAAAATACAATTATTATTTTTTGTTTTCTAAGTTAATTTTATCACTTAAAATATTAGTATGAAAAACAAACCATAAAGTTAAAACAAATAAAACAACATAAACTATTTTACCAAGTACCCTCTCTTTTATAACATAAAAAATTGATGCTATAGAAAACAAAGTATTAATTAAATATATTATTAAAACTGTTTTTTTATGAGAAAATCTCATTTTTAGTATTTGATGATGAAAATGATCTTTATCCGGATCAAATATTGGTTTATGTTTTAATTTTCTTCTAAATATTGCAAATAGAGTATCAAATATTGGAATTGATAAAATTAAAAGTGGCACAACTAAAGATGTAATCATAGCTGATTTAAAGCCTACTACCGAAGTAACACCAATAATAAATCCTAAAAAGACTGATCCTGTATCACCTAAAAATGTTTTAGCTGGATTAAAATTATATTTTAGAAAACCTAAAGATGAACCAAGCATAGATATAGCTAAGAAAAGTTCTAATGTTCCAAATCTTTCTTGAAATAGAGAAATAACTATTATAGTTAAAAAATATATAGAAGATATTCCAGTTGCTAAACCATCAAGTCCATCTATTAGATTTATTATGTTCATACAAGAAACTATAAATAAAATAGTTAGTGGTATTGCATAATAGCCTAAATTGATAGTAAAACCAAAGATACCAATATTAGAAATCAGTAAATTTCCATATAAAACTACAATAGAAGCAGATACTATGTGAAGTAAAAATTTTATTTTAGCAGGAACTGGTTTAACATCATCAAATAAACCTAAAATAATAATTATAAAAGATCCTACCACTATAGCTAGTAATTCTTTAGAAAAATTACCGAATAATAATACTGCTAATATAAAAGAAATATATACTGCTAAACCTCCAATTCTAGGTATTGGTTTAGTATGAACTCTTCGTTCGTCTTTAGGTACATCTATTGCATTTATATGATGTGCCATTTTTATAACTTGTGGTGTTACAAGTAAAGAAGTCAACATAGGTATTAAAAACATCAAAAATAATCTTAAGTAATAAAATTCCATTTCTTCTCCTATTTTAATTGATTTTCATAGTTAGTTATTTTTTCTATTCTTTTTATATGTCTTTCTTCATTAGAAAATTCTGAAGTTATAAATGTTTCTATTATTTCTATTAAATCTTCTAAATTATTAGCAGCAGATAGCGCTAACATATTCGCATCATTATGATTTCTTGCAAGTCTTGCTTCTTCTTTATTTACAACTCTTGCACATCTAATACCTTTTACTTTGTTGCAAGCTATGCTCATACCTATTCCAGTACCACAAATAGCTATACCATAATCCAAATTTTTCTTAGCTACTTCTTCTGCTAAAGATATACCATATAGCGAATAATCACACGCTCCTGATGTAAAACATCCATTATCTTTTATTTCAATATTCTTATCTTTTAAAGCTTTTATTATTTCGCTTTTTATTTCAAATCCTCTATGATCTGAAGTAATTCCAATTATCATTAGATACCTCCTTATCTAATTTTAACAAAAAAAAAGATGAATTACTCACCTTTTGTATCAAAACCATATTTTTTGTTAAATTTATCTACTTTTCCAGCTTTTCTCTTTCTATTATCTATTCCTGTATAGAATGGATGACATTTAGAACATGTTTCAATACGAATTTCTGATTCTGTTGATTGTACATCAAAAATAGCACCACATGAACATATTACTTTTGCATCTTTATATGCTGGATGAATTCCTTTTCTCATTTTATCTCCTTCCGCCATGATTTATTAAAAATCATAGAAATTAAATACGATGTTATTTTAACAAGTAATCAAAAACTTTTCAAGTATTATTATTACTCATCTAATATTTTTATATCTGCACCTATTTCAACAAGTTTGTTTTCTATACCTTCATAACCTCTTAAAATATGTTCAGCATTTAATATTCTTGTTTTACCTACTGCTGCAAGACCAGCAAGTAAAACTGCTGCTCCACCCCTCAAATCTGTAGCATAAACTTCTGTTCCTTTCAAATACGTAGGACCTGTTATATATGCTTTATCATCTACAACAGATATTTTAGCTCCCATTTTCTTTAATTCTTCTACATGCATAAATCTATTTTCCCAAATAGTTTCTTCTATAGAAGAAACGCCTTCTGCTTTCGTAAGAAGCGTTGACAATGGTTGTTGAAGATCGGTTGGAAACCCCGGATATATTAAAGTTTGAACATTAATTGGTTTTAAATTATTACTTTCATAAACTGTTATATAATCATCTCCTATATCTAATTTAACATTCATTTCTTGTAATTTAGATACAAGAGAAGATAAATGTTCAGGTATTATGTTATATACTTTAAGACTTTTAGTTGCAAGTGCACCTAACATTAAATATGTACCTGCTTCTATTCTATCAGGAATAATTTCATCAAAACATCCTTCAAGTTCATCTACTCCTTCTATTTTAATAGTTCCAGTTCCTGCTCCTGTTATTTTACCACCCATATTATTGATAAAAGTTGCAACATTTACTATTTCTGGTTCTTTTGCTGCATTATGAATAATAGTCGTACCTTTAGCAAGAGAAGATGCAAGCATAATATTTATAGTAGCTCCAACACTAGCTATATCTAAATAAATATCTGCACCTTTTAATTCTTCTGCTTCTATATAAAATGTAGAATTATCATATTTTACAGTTGCCCCCATAGATTCAAACGCTTTTAGATGTAAATCTATTGGTCTTTTACCAATATTACATCCTCCAGGAAAAGACATTTTTACTTTTTTAAATCTAGCTAAAAGTACTCCCATAAAATAATATGATGCTCTTAATTTAGAAGAATATTCATAACCAATTTCTTTATTTTCAATATTATTAGCATCAATTGTCATTGTTTCTGTATTTCTAGTTACATTACAACCTAAATATTTTAAAATGTTAATCAAATCTTCTGTATCTGTAATATCTGGAACATTACATAGTGTACTAATATTTTTGCTTGCTAATATTGCTGCTGGAATAAGTGCAACTGTTGCATTTTTAGCTCCACTTATTTTTATACTTCCCTCTAATTCTTTTCCACCATTTATTTCAATAATTTTCATTATGACTCCATTAATTTCAATTTATATTCTACTACATTTTTTAAATTTTCTTCACCGCTACTTATTACTTTTCTTGGATCATAAACATCTTTTTTATTTTCTACAAATTTTACTACTCCTTCATGCCAAGCTTGTTGAAGTTCTGTATTAATGTTTATTTTTGATATTCCTAGTTTTATAGCAAGTTTAATTTTTTCATCTGGTATTCCACTTCCACCATGTAAAACTAAAGGAATAGTTATATTATTTTTTAATTTTGTTAAAAGCTCAAAATCTAGATTTGGTTCACCTTGATATACACCATGAACACTTCCGATAGCTGGAGCTAACATATCAACTCTTGTTTCTTTAACAAATTTTATACAGTCATCTAAAGATGCTACTAAAACACCTCCTACTACACCATCTTCTATTCCACCTATATGCCCAACTTCTGCTTCTACTGTTACGTTTTTATCGTGAGCATACTTCACAACTTCTTTTGTGATATTAATATTTTCTTCCAAACTATACTTTGATGCATCAATCATAACAGAAGAAAATCCAGCATCTATAGCTTTTTTACAATTTTCTATACTTGAACCATGATCTAAATGTAAACAAACATCTATAGCTATATTTAAATCTTTTACTAAAGAATAAACTAAGTGAGCTACTACATTATATCCCCCCATATATTTTATAGCGCCCTCACTTACACCAATAATCACATTTTTATTTAACTCATTACATTTTTCTAATATAAATTTAGTCCACTCTAAATTATTGATATTAAAGTGAGCTATACATTTACCATTATCCCTTGCTTCTTTAAGCATTTTTTTTGCATTAACTATCATATCATATTCTCCCATTTTATTTTAACATATTAATACCGTTATTATAATAAAATTAATATATTATTTTTTTAGAAAAAGAAAAATAGTTATTAACTATCTTTCTTATAAATATTAACTTTAATTTTCTTAATTTTCGATGCATAAGTAAGTTTTGGATCATCTCCAGTAACAAATACATCAAGTTCATGAACTCCAACTGTCTTTCCAGATAAATCAACATAAGCTTGTATTGTAGCTTTATCTATTTTTTCAATATTTTCTTTTGTTCCTCTTACTTCAACAGATACTGTTCTAGATTCATTGTTTGCACCTTGAACAACTAAATCATCCGATAAATTTTTATAATTAATTGTTATATCATCAATCGTCTTAGTAGCAAGTTCATCTACTGTTATATCAACAGTTATAGTCTTAATACTAATATCTGTTATACCTTTTGGTTTTTGTAAATTAACAGTATATTTTTTATTAGAATCCAGTCCTGTAACATCTATTTCAACTGGTAAATAATTTAATTGAGATAAAGCTTCTGAACTACCATAAACTTTAACCTCAGAATCGCTTTGAACAATAGATTTAATAGCTTTTGTACTTAAGTTACCTGTAGTTAAAATTCTAATTGGCACTGTCTTAGATAATGCTTCTAATTTAACTGTTGCAGTTATCTTAGATGAAACTATTTCTACATTTATTGCTTTACCATCTGAATCATATGCTACTAATTTGACGTCGTTATAATTAATAACTCCTTCCTTAGATGAAGATAATTTTCTAGCATCTATTAAAGCTTTTACTATAGATACTTTTTCAAGTGTAGCATTACTTCCTTTAATTATTACAGAATCTTTACTTAACTTAACTTCAGAAATAAACAATTGAGAATTAAATTTATCTTTATTAATAATTTCTGATGTTACAGCTCTTTTATCTGAAACTTTATTTAGTATTGTAACAGTTACTTCTGAAGGATCAATTCTGTAATTTACTCCTTTTAAAACTTGTTCATATTTCAATTTTACTTTATGTGTTCCAGGTTTTAAATATTTTAAGTCAACTGTCACTTCCTTAGATGGATATTGTTTAGCTAGATATATATCCCATCTTTTACCAATAAGAGTAATATCTACTTTTTCAGGTAAACCTTCTACAATATATTCTTCTTCATTATATAAAGCCTTTACTTTTTGTCCATATAACACTTCTGCATTAGATTCAGATAATACCACTATTTTTTTATCTACGACAAAAAATAATAACAATGCACATATTAAAGAAAGAATTATTACGGAAGACTTTTTACTCCATAATACATCTAATGACTCTAAAATACTTTTAATTTTTTCTCCAATAATAATCAAAAATTTACTTAAAGGATTAATTACATACTTATCAAAAAAATTAAATATAGAACTAAAACTATTATTTGTTTTCTTCATAAATTTCTTCCTCTTCCCAGTTCTTAACTTCTACTGCTTCTTCTTTTTGTGGTCTTAATTCATCTATTAAAGTAACTCTAATATCATCAATCGATACATTATAATAAAGTTCTCCCTTTATAGCCATAGATAATCTTCCTGTTTCTTCAGAAGCTACTAGAACTAAAGCATCTGTTTCTTCCGCAATACCAAGTGCTGCTCTATGTCTAGTTCCAAGTCGTTTTTGACTGTTTTTTATATTTGAGCTAGTTGGAAACACAGCTCCTGCACAAGCTATCTTATCTCCTTGAATAATTACTCCTCCATCATGTAGTGGATTGTTTTTAAAGAAGATACATTGTAACAAATTAGATGTAACATCTCCATATACAGGTTTTGCTTTTTCAATATAATCAGATAAACTCACATTTCTTTCGATTACTATCAATGCTCCATATCTTTCTTTTCTTAAAGCTTCAAGAGAAGAAACTATTTCATACACTACTTTTTCTCTTTCATCTACTGTAAGTATTTTATGTCTTCCAATAAGTTTTTTTCTTCCAAGTTCTTCAAGTAACATTCTAATTTCTGGTTGAAATATTACAATAATTGCAATTGGTCCAAACATAATTAAATATTCTAAAATTACTCCAATTGTTACAAAACCAAATACACTTGCAATAAGCTTTAGAATTACAACAAAAACAACTCCCTTTATAAGTAGAGATAATTTTACATTTTCTTGAAAATTTTTAATGGCATAATATATTAGCACCCATACTAGTACTATATCTATTGTTTTATTAAGTATCATTAAGACACTTGAAAGTGTTATATTCATTATTTAATCTCCTTTTCATCAAATACTATATATCCATCACTAGTCTTATTAACTATATTTGATGGATCATTTTCATCTAGTTGATTTATAATAGGTGTTTCATCAACTTGAAACATATTTTGTTTCATATCCTTTTTTACTTCTTCTTTTTCCATAGAAGCAAAAATATTATTCGCCTCTAAATTTTCAGTTTTATATTCAACTTTTGTCTCTATATTACTATTTTGATTAGCTAGTAATTCTTTTCTTTTTTTAAATATTAATAATTCTCTTTTTTCTTCTATTTCATTTATATATCCTAAACATGCTAATGCACAAATTATGCAAAATAAACAGTATAGTAAATATATCCAACCTGATAATACATATTCTATAAAATACAGCATTAATTTATTCCTCTATTCTTTAAAAGAATATCATTTTTAAGAAAAAAAATCAAAGTTTTATAAGTAAAAAAGAAATAAACAAAAATGTTTATTTCAAATCTAATTTAGATATTATTTCTTTGTGAATTTCTTCAATTGATTTCATCTTATTATCTTTAACACAACTAATTGGTGTCCAAGATAAGTAATTACTAACATATTTACTACTATCATAAACTTTTTTCATGAATTCTAAATTTTTTTCATGTATATCTTCTTGTTCGGCTCTATCTTTGTTACGTTTGTTTCTAAGTTCAGTTATAACATCAAAGGGTGCTTCTAAAAATATAACTTGATCTGGTTCTTTAATACCTATTAACTTATATTCTGTGTTAACTACATAATCTATAAATTTATTTTTTTCCTCTTTATCTTCAATAAGCGCTGATTGATAAAATAAACTAGATGTTGTATATCTATCTAACAAAATTATATTATTATTATCATATTCTTTTTTTAATTTTGTATACCAAGTAATACTTCTATCATAAGCATATAAGCTGTGAATAAAATATGGAGATAACTCAGAAGGATTACCATATTTACCAGCTAAATATTCTTCTACTCCTTTACCTTGAAAAGTATTATATGTAGGAAAATGATGTTTAACAACTTTATGTCCTAAACTTTCTAATTTTTCTATAAGTTTATTATATTGAGTTGTTTTTCCTATTCCATCACAACAACCTTCTATAACTATTAATTTACCTTTTTTCATATCTTTCTCCTTCTGTATTAATTAAATTATATTACATAAAAAATTATATTCAAAAGAAAACTATTTTATATATAATTTTTTTAAAAAATGATATAAAAACATTAAGTAAATTTTACATTAAAAATACAAATGATAAATTTTTAAAATTAATAACATAATAATTACATTATGATTTTAAAAATTGATAAAAGTATTAAATTTGAAATAATAAAATTAAAATTTGACAAAAATACTTTTGTCACTAAATTAAATAAAACCGATTTTCCAAATAAAAAAATATATCAAAATAAAAATCGTGGACCGTTAGGAAATTACGAAGTAATTTTTTTAGTGGCAATAGCTTTTAAAAATTTATTGCAATTCAAAAAAACATAATTTTGCTTGAATGATTAGTTCTTACTTAATTATGTTTTAATGTTTCAAAAGAGATTTTTATTTGCAGACACACTCTATTGGATATGCCAATAAAAAAGTATGTTTATCTATTGGAAATAGATATCGTTGATGAGCATTACTTATCTTTTTATTTTTTATGTATTGTAATATGCGATTCTTTTGATGAGTCAATATTTTTGGGCTTGATTATATATCTTATTTTTGGAATATCAGTTCTATTTTTAATCTCAATTTTCAATCTTGTATTATCATTTAGTTTTCTATATTGTTCTATCATTTCTTGTTTCAAAGTTTCAAGATCAAATTCAAAATTCATACTTCTATTATCAATTAAAAAATATGGTTTTTTATCTAAATGTTGGTTAGATTTACGATTTTGAAGATATAATCCAATATCAATATGTTTAAATTCATTATCTATATAAACAATATTCCATTCATGTCCAACTCTACCATTTTGACCATTATAACCAATACTTCTGCACGGAATTCCTAGTCTATTTGCAATATCTTCAAAAGCTAGTGAAAAAGTTATACAAACACCAGAATTATTTAATATCGCTGGGTATTTAGTATTATGATTTATTTTCCAATTTTTATAAGGTTCTATCGAATATAAAACAGCATTAGCATTTTCTCCTCTAATATCATAACCTGCTGAATCATTAAATATCATATTAACTCTAGTAAAATAATCAAATAATATCCATAATTTTTCTTTATTTGATAATCCTAATTCATTTATTTTATTAACTATTTTACTTACTAATTCTTCATACTTATTATCAACATATTTCTCAAAAACTAAATATTTATTTTCAAATTCTTCTTTGCTTATTTTATCTCCATTATCATCATAATAATTTCCATTGTTTATTATTTTTATATTTTCCAATTTAAACACTTCCTATAATCGATTATAACACAAATTTTAAATATCTATATCATGATAATCTTTATCATATTCTTTATATTTTTGATTAATAATAAACTTTTGAATACATTTCAATAAACAGAACAATTTCTATAGTATTTTTAGACCTAGCCATATCTATAGCAGAATTAGATTTATAGAACTTTTATATCTTTTATTATGTGCAACAAGTTCTCCTAAATCTTTAAGTGCACTTATTGATTTACTTCTAAATATCGCATAACTAACAATTTTCTAAAACCTTTCTTATTTTTTCAAAAAAGACTTTATACACTTGTTTTCCATTATCTGAAATTCATTAGTTAAGTCTTTTTTAAACATATAATTACTCTCACTTTCTTAAATAACAAAAAAACTAACATTTCTGTTAGTAATTTATTACTATCGAAACTTTAAGATTTCGAATTTACTACATATATGGTGGAGCTGAGGGGAATCGAACCCCTGTCCAAAATTAGTTACTATATATATCTACAAGTTTAGTTAATTTTGTACTTCCTATAAAACTAGTAATTAACGACTTATTTTATAGTAAGTCTATATTTATTCATCACTACTTATAGACATCATAGCGATATATTCTGCGTTATGAACGAAACACAATTTCAGCAGACAAAAAATTGCTTCGTAAGCTATTTCCTATTTCGGATTATGCAAATGCATAAGCTTGTTTTTTGAATAAGTTTCCAGTTATTTTAACTGTGTTGCATTTAATGATTGCCATCAACTTGCAATATATAATAATTTAATCCTGTCGAAACCTTTGCAGCCCCGTTTAAAGAAGTATATCACTACTTCTTAATCTTGTAAATTACAAGACTTTAATCTATCTTTAATAATTTTTGCTGATGTTTTAAATTTTTTCTTTTCTATTTCATCTAGTTCCATATCTATTACTTTTACTACACCATATTTATTTACTACAGCAGGTACTCCTATATAAATATTGTTTTCTTCATATTCTCCTTCTAGAAGAGTTGAAACTGTCATAATAGAATTATCATCATCAAGTATAGCTTTTGTAATTTTAGCAAGACTTCTAGCTATACCATAATATGTAGAACCTTTTAAATTAATAATATCGTATGCAGTATTTCTAACTTTTATTTCAGTTTTATTCAAATAGAAATCTACATCAAAATTTGGATTCATATCTGTTAACCATTCTCTTAATTTTATAGGTCCTATTAAAGCTTGTGAAAATACAGCAAATTCACTATCTCCATGTTCTCCCATAATATAAGCATGAATATTTCTAGCATCTACTCCTAAATCTTGAGATAATTCTTTTCTAAGTCTGGCAGTATCTAAAACTGTACCTGATCCTATAACTTGATTTTTTGGAAGACCAGAATATTTATATACAGCTTTTGTCAATATATCAACTGGATTAGTAGCTACTAAAAATATACCATTAAAACCTGTTGACATAACATTTTCTACTATTTCTTTTATTAAGTTCAAATTAGAATTTAATAATTCTAATCTAGTTTGACCTTCTTTTTGAGGTAAACCTGCTGATATTACTACTATTTGTGCATCGCTACAATCTTGATAATCTGCAGAATATATCTTTTTTTGTGATGAATATGATACAGCATCAGATAAATCTATAGCATCTCCTATTGTCTTTTTCTTATTTGTATCAATAATCCCAAGTTCTTTACCTATACCAAGTAAAGTAATTGCAAATGCATAACTAGAACCAACACAACCATTACCAATAAGTATGATTTTTCTACTTTCAGTATTCATATTTTCCCCTCTTTTCTAAATTCCTTTTTAAATCTTTTTCTTTTAATGATTCTCTTTTATCATAATTTTTCTTACCACGACATACTCCAATTAATATTTTTACTTTATTTTTAACAAAATATAATTTTAAAGGTATTAAAGTCATTCTTTCTTTTTCAATACTTTCTTTTAATTTTTTTATTTCTTTTTTATGAAGAAGTAATTTTCTTGATCTAAATTCATCATGATTGAAAATATTTCCTTCATCATATTTCTTTATAAAAGTATTTAATAAATAAACTTCATTATTTTTAATAATAGCATAACTATTATCTAAAGATACATGAGCATTTCTAATCGACTTTATTTCTGTTCCTTTTAAAACTATACCCGTTTCTAAAGTATCTAACACTTCATAATTAAAATATGCTTTTCTATTTTTTATTTCCATATTTTTCCTTATTATTTACTATTTCAAAATCTATTCTTCTAGCATCTTTTGAAGCAGCTTTTACTCTTATTCTAACAGAATCTCCTAATTTATATATCTTGTTTCCACCTCTTAAAGTATGACCTTTTTCATCATATGTAAAATAATTTCCTAAATCCCTAATAGATACAGCTCCTTCTACTAAGTTAGTTAATTTTACAAACATTCCAAAGTTTTTAACTCCTACTATTGTACCATCAAATTCTTCACCAATATGAGATTCCATATATTCAGCCATCTTCATATCATTTACTTCTCTTTCACATTCAACAGCTTTTCTTTCCATAATTGATGAATGTTCTGCTTGCATAGCTATTTTACTTTCTAAATTATCCATACTTTCATTTGAATAATCATGTTTAAACAAATATTTTCTAAGTAAACGATGTACTATTTCATCAGGATATCTTCTTATAGGAGAAGTAAAGTGTGTATAACAAGGACTAGCAAGACCAAAATGACCTATATTTTCATTAGAATAAATTGCTTTTTGCATACATCTTAATAACATATCTGAAAGAATAGCAAATTCTTTCTTATCCTTTAATTGTTCTAACATATTTTGAATATCTTTTGGTTCTAATTTAGAAAAATCTCCTGTTAATTTATAACCTAAAGATGTAACATAACCTAAAAACTCTTTTATTTTTTCTATTTTAGGTTTTTCATGTATACGATATATATTAGGAAGTCCCATATCTTTTATTCTAGTGGCAACTGATTCATTAGCAACTATCATAAAGTCTTCAATAAGTTTTTCACCTGTTTTTTGTTCTTTTTGATGTATATCAATAGGTATACCATATTCATCTACTATTATTTTTATTTCATCTGAAAGAAATTCAATATAACCTCTTTTAATTTTATTTTTTCTAATTTTTGAAGATAATTCATTCATTAATTTTAGTGATGAAACATAATCTTCATAACCTTCATCTACAATATTTTCTTCTAAAAGTCTATTAACTGATTCATAAGTCATTTTCTTTTTAGAATTTATAACTGATTCGTATATATCATAATCTATTATATTAGCATTATTATCAAATTTAACTTCACAAGTTATAGTAAGTCTATCTACACCTTCATTTAAAGAACATATTCCATTTGATAATTGATGTGGTAACATAGGTAAAACATAATTAGTTAAATAAACACTTGTTGCTTTATCATATGCACTATTATCAAGTGGTGAATTTTCTTTAAAATAATAAGTTACATCAGCAATATGAACACCAAGTATATAATTACCATTTGCTTCTTTTTTAATTGAAATAGCATCATCTATATCTTTAGTATCACTACCATCTATTGTAAATATCTCTTCTTCTCTTAAATCTTTTCTATTTACTATTTCTTCTTCTGTTACTATAGATGGAATTTGTTCTAATTGTTTTTTTACTTCTATAGAATCTTCTAAATAAAATCCATTATCATATGCTACTGCTAAAACATCTATTAAAGGATCATCTTTATGTCCTATTACTTTTTCAATACTTCCGTGATAAATATTAGAATTTTTATTATCTATCACCTTTACTAAAACCTTCATACCTTCTACTAAAGAATTAGTTTCTTCTTTTGGTATTAAGACTTTAAACTTATATATATCATTATCAGGTAAAACATAATAATTATCATTTTCTATAACTATTTCACCTACTAAATAATCTTTATTTCTTTTAATAACTTTAAAAATTCTTCCATAAGGTTTTTCACCTTTATTAACTTTTGCTACTTCAATTACTACTATATCACCATCTATTGCATTTAAAACAGATTCTTTTGGAATATATATATCCTCTTCTTCTTTATCAAATTCTACAAATCCATAACCTTTTTTATTAGCAATAAACTTTCCTTTTTTAAGCCCACTTTTAAGAAAATCTAAAACTTTACCATTTGCAGTTATTACTATATCTCCATTTTGTTCTAAATTATCAAGTACATTTCTTACTAAATCTTTAGAACCAAACTCTTTATATAAAGATTTAACATTATAAACAGTATTTGTAGATTTAATAAATTCTAATATTTTTTCTTCCATTCTATACCTCAATAATAATTATATACTAATTAAGAAGATATTTTGATATTTAAACAAAATAAAAAAAGACTTTTACAGTCTTTTTTATATAAAACTATATACAATAGCTATAGCAAAAAATAAAAATCCTAGTATAAGAGTTATATTAGTAATTGTTTTTTCTGCTCCTCTTTCTTTACGTTCTTTAAATAACTCTCCTTGAGATGTAATAATTTGAGAACTACTTTCAGCTTTGTTACTTTGTAATAAAACCATAGCTATTAATAATATAGATACAAGCATCATTAATTTTTCCATATATTCTCTCTTTCATAAAATATAAAATAACATAGTTATGCACTTTTTTCAAATTTTTACAAACTATTTACTATATTTTTAAATTCTTCTCCACGTTCTTCAAACTTCTTATATTGATCCCAACTAGCTGCTGCTGGTGAAAGTAGAACTATTTCTACATCATAATCTTTTATATTTAACATAGCTTCTTTTAAAGTTTCAAAAACTATAACATTATAATCAGATAATTCTTTTTTAACCCTATCTTTGTTTTCTCCAATTGCAAGTATAACTTTAACGTTTGTTAAATAAGGTATTAATTCTTTAAAATTTTGTCCTCTTTCATATCCACCTAATATTACTAAAGTATCTTGATCAAATGATTTAAGTGCTATTTGTGTTGATACTAAGTTAGTAGCTTTTGAATCATTATAATATTTTTTACCATCAAGTTCTCTTACAAACTCTAATCTATGTTCAACTCCTTTAAATTCTTTTACTACTTTATTTATTATTTCATCTTCAACACCATAATGTTTTGCAACAATTATTGCAGCCATTATATTTTGGTAATTATGCATTCCTTTTAAAATTATTTCTTTAGTATCAATAAGTTTATTTCCTTTATAATAAATAAATTCGTTTTCTATATAGCATAAATCATCTTTTGAATTAGAAAAATATACTTTATTTGATTTAATATCTTCAGTTAATTTTAAACTTTCTAAATCCATTTTATTTATAACTGCTAAATTATCATTAGTATGATTTTTAAAAATTCTTTTCTTTAGTTCTTTATAATGTTCATAAGTTTTAAAAAATTCTAAATGTGCTTCTGATATATTTGTTAAAACTGCTACTTCTGGATTAAATTTATCTAAATTTTCTAATTGTTGAGAAGATGTTTCCATAACAATAAAATCATCTTTTTTAAACTTATCTAAGAAACTAATTAAAGGATATCCCATATTTCCAGTTAAATGTACTCTGTCTTTATATTTTTCTTTTAATATTTCATAAATTATTGTCGTCGTTGTAGTTTTGCCATTAGTTCCAGTAATACCAATTAAATGAATATCTTTTCTCATAAGTCTTGCAGATACTTCTACTTCATTTAACACTTCTATATTTAATTTTTTAGCTTCTATTACATATTTATGATCTATAGGAACTCCAGGATTTTTAATTAAGTAATCAACATCTTTATTTATTAAATCATCTGGGTGATTTCCTAAAACTATTTTAACTCCTAATTCTTCTAATTCTTTTATATGTTTTGCATCTTGATTTACATTTAAATCATTAATAGTTATCTTATTTTTTCTTTTAGCTAGATATTTTGCAACTTCATATCCACTTCTTGCCATACCAAGTATAACTATATTATTATTTTTAAACATTTTGTCTTTCACCTCTATCCATATAAAACATTATACCATTATTAATATTTTTTGTGTATAATATAAAATATGGAGAATGTATATGAGAATAGGTGTAATAAGTCCAGAAAATTTCAATAATTATATTACAAATATTAATTATGGAGATTATTTTCAAACAAATGAATATAAAATTTTTGCTGAAAAAAACAAATTAAAGACAAAATTAATTGGTTTTTTTGAAGGTGATGCATTAAAAGGTGTATGTTTAATACTTTATAAAAGAATTTTTTTTGGATATGCAAATGGCTTTGCTCCAAGAGGTTTAATTACCGATTATTCTGATATAGATACTTTAAACAAAATTCTTTCTATGTTTAACAAATATCTAGATTATGATAAATACATGACTTTTAAACTAGATCCTCCACTTATTGTTTTTAAAAGAAATAAAAAAGGAAAAGTAACAGATAAATTTGAACATTCAAAATCAGTACTAAACATTTTTAAAAAGCATGGATTTACTCATAGTGGATTCAATAAATATTTTGAAAATACTAATCCTAGATTTGAAACATTATTAGAAATAAATACTAGTAAAGATATTTTATTTAATAAACTTAGAAAACAACTTAGAAATAAATTAAGAAAATCTATAAAATATGGACTTACAATATATAAAGATAATAAATATAATTTTGATAATTTTAAAAATATTTTAAATAATACTGATAAACCGATAGCATGGTATAAAAATTTTTATTATGCTTTTAAAGAAAATTTGGAAATTTATTATGCTAAATTAAATACTGTAGATTATGTTGAAAACAGTAGAAAACTATATGAAAACGAACTTGAAAAAAATGATTATTTAACTAGCATTATTCAAACAAATGGATATAAAGGGAAAAATATGACTCTTATACTAAACCAAAAGATGCAATCTGATAAAATTTTAGCTGCATATAAATCATATATGGTAGAAGCTACAGAACTATTAAAAAACAATCCTGATGGTTTAATAGTTGGAGTTAGTATAATTCTTAAATTTAAAGATACAATATACTTAATTAAAGAAAGTTATGATAAAAAATATAAAAATTTATGCTCTAACTATTTAATAAAATGGAAAATTATCGAAAAATATTCTGACAATCCAAAAATTAATTATTTCAATCTAGGCGCAATAAGTGGTGAATTTGATGTTGATAAAAATCAATATAGAGGATTAAATGAAATGAAACTATCTTATAACTCTAAAGTAATAGAATATATGGGAGAATTTTCTAAGATTGTCGCACCAAATATATATAAAATGTATATGACTTTTGGAAAAAAATAACACTGTAAACTATACAAAAAAAGAGATTTATTTTAACCTCTTTTTTATTTTTATGTAACTTAAAATCATTTTTTGCAGTTTAAAGTAACTAAAACTATATCTCGTGGATTATTTATTCTTATTGACATTCTACTATCGCCAAGCGCTCTATTAACAACCATTTTAGTAAATGCTTTTTCATATACTCCAGAAGTATATTTAGGAAATATTCCTTGTCCTGGAGAATATAATCCTCCTATAAATGGTATCCTAAATTGTCCTCCATGAGCATGACCGGTAAAAACCAAATCAACTTTAGATTCTACATATTTTTCGAAAAGTTCTGGTCTATGAGATAATAAAATATTATATTTATTTTCTTTTCTCAAATCATTAATTACTCTAACTATATTTTTTTTATTATAAGAAATATCATTAATACCAATCAAATTTATATATTTTTTATTTTGCTTTAAAAGAATGTTTTTATTTTCTAAAATTATTACTCCCAACTTATTAAGTAACTTTTTTAACTTAGAAAATCTTTTATAATATATCTCGTGATTTCCAGTTACATAATATATTGGAGAAAGATTTTTAATCATATTTATCAATCTTGTTACATTCTCAAAGTTCTCATAGCTATCTATTAAATCACCAGTAATAACTATAATATTTGGTTTTAAATTTTTGATTTTTGTTACAGTTTTATTAATTAATCTATAATTACTATGAAAATCTGATATTTGAACTATTTTAAATTCATCAAAATCTTTTGGAATTTTATTGGAAACTATATTATATTTGCTAACTACCACTATATCATTAGTGATTAAAACGTATATAAGAAATATAATTATAAGTATTAAAAAATATAACATTTAAAATATAAAAAGAAGTATTTACTTCTTTTTTCCTTTATATATTTTAGTTAGTATTATAAATGATACTGAACATACTAAAATTATTCCAACTAATAAAACTGCATTATTTATAAAAAAATTAACTATTTTCATAATTTTTCAAGCGGCTCTACAACCACAATCCTTTCTCTATCATTATAATCATAGTATAAGTCAATTTTTATATTTTTTAAATATTTATTAATTGCTTTTTCTATTTTTGTATAATGACCATCTCCAATTTCTAAAAATATTATAAAATTATCATTTAAATAATATCTTATATTTTCAAAAATTTTCTCATATATTTCTACTCCATCTTTTGTATAAAGAGCTAAATGTGGCTCATATTTATCAGTCTGATAACTTGCTTCTTGAATATCTAGATATGGAGGATTAGAAATAATTATGTCATATTTTTTTTCTAAGTTGTTAAACAAGTCACTATTTATTAAATTTACATCTAAAGCTAAATTATTCTTATTAATATTTGCTACTTCTAATGCTTCTTTTGATATATCAGATAAGTCTATATTTAAATCATTAAACTTACTTTTTAAAGTTAAACCTATATTACCACTTCCACAACATAAATCTAATATATTTATCTTTTTATCTTCTAATTTTTCTATTCTTTCAATTGCTTTTTCTACTAACAGTTCTGTTTCAAATCTAGGTATTAAAACTCTATTATCTACAAAAAAATTGAGACCATAAAATTCTTTTGAATTTAAAATATAGTTAATTGGTTCACCTTTAATATATTTTTTAAAAAGTTTTTCTATTTTAGAATAATCAACATCTAAATCTAAATATTTCAAAACATCTAATTTGTTACAATTTAAAAAAGAAGATATTAATAAATAAATATCATCTTTTGGTATTTTTTTTATATATTTTTTTATAATTTCATTAATCTTCATTAGATTCTAACTTTCTTTTTTCATCTTCATCTATTAGAGCTTGAATAATAGGAGCAAGTTCACCTTCCATAACTCTATCTAAATTCATATAAGAAAATCCTATTCTATGATCTGTTACTCTGTTTTGTGGATAATTATATGTTCTTATCTTTTCACTTCTAGAACCAGTTCCTATTTTACTTCTTCTTTCATTACCAAGTTCTAGATCTCTTTTTTCTTGTTCTGCTTCATATATTCTAGCTTTTAATACTTTTAAAGCAGTTTCTTTATTTTGAATTTGGCTTCTTTCACTTTGACAAGTAACCACAATATTTGTTGGTATATGTGTAAGTCTTACTGCAGAATCTGTTGTATTTACTCCTTGTCCACCTTTTCCACTTGATCTATACACATCAACTCTTATATCTTCCATATTGATATCTACTTCAATTTCTTCATTTTCTGGCATAACAAGTACTGTTGCAGTTGATGTATGCACTCTTCCTTGAGTTTCTGTCACTGGAATTCTTTGTACTCTATGTGCTCCACTTTCATATTTTAATTTGGAATATACATTTTTACCTTTTACTGCAAAAGATACATAAGTAAATCCACCTGTATCAGAACTATCTTCAGATAAAATATTTACTTTAAAATTTTCTTTTTCACAATATTTAATATACATTCTAAAAAGATCACCTGCAAATATATTGGCTTCATCTCCTCCAGCTGCACCTCTTATTTCAATAATTACATTTTTAGAATCATTCTTATCTTTTGGTTTTAATTCTTCTTCAAAAATAGATATAAGTCTTTGTTTTTCTTCTTCTATATTTTTTAACTCTTCTTCAACTAAAGAAACCATATCTTTATCTTCTAGTAATAGTTTATTATTTTCTTCTTCTTTTAATAAATTTTTATATTCTTTATATGATTTAACAACTTCTTCTATATCACTAACTTCTTTTGACAATTCTGTCATTTTTTTAATATTAGAAACTATTTCAGGATTTGCTAAATCTTCTAATAATTTATTATATTTTTCTTCTATTAAATCTAATCTTTCAAACATTATTATTCTAATTCCATTTCATCTTCATCTACTACTACTAAACCATCTAACTCATCTAATGTATCATCTTCATAATCTTCATCTTGATAAGAATCATCGTAATTATGTTTATGATCCATTTCATCTTCTGTTTCTTCCACTTCTTCGTCTTCTTTTATTTCTTCATCATCAAATTCTTCATCTTCATCTATATTTTTCTTTTTTAGATCAGAAGTATATTTTTCACTTAAATCCCAATTTCCATCATCTAAAAGTACAAATTTTTTATCGTTATTAAGCATAGTATAATAATCTGCTATTTTTTCATCTAAATGAGAAGATGATAAACCTAATTTTTCTACTATTAAAGTTAATAATTCTAGAGTATTTTTTTTTCCTTTATTTTCTAATATAAGACTTGTTAAATCTTTATATGATAATAATTCTGCATCTTCCTTTGTTAACTTATCAAATTTCATAATATTCTTCCTTTTTTCTTTCTATACTTTTATAACATTAATATAATTATATTTCAAGTAAATTTTTATCTTTATAAAAATTTAAAATAATGATAAAATTGTAACATAGAGGTGAATAAATGTTAATACTTACAATATTCATATTAATAATTGTATTATTATTAATAAAGAAAAAAAACAGTTTAAATATTTTAATTAATAAAAATGATAATTTAAATAAAATAAATAATGATATTTCAAATTTAATAATAAAAAAAAGAGATTTATTATATGATATATGTAAAGAAATTAATAAATTAAATAACAAAGAAATGTTTACTAAATTAAATAAAATTAAAAATGAAGACGATAACTTTAATTTAGATAGATTATTAAATGGAATATATAAAGACTTAAAAGAATATTTAATGATTAATAAAACTATAATTTTCGATGATAAAGTAAAAGAAAAAATTAAAAATTTATTTAATTTAGAAATTGAAATTGAAGCTGAAAAAACATATTATAATAAAGAAGCAGAAGAATATAATAAATTATTTGAACCGATTGCAAATAAGAATAAAGCTAAAAAGAATAAACTAGATTATCATTTTATAAGAATACTAGAAAAAGAAGAATTATTTGAAATATTAAAAAAAAATACTAAAGACTAAAATCTATAGTATTTTTATTTTTTTCTTTTAAATAATTATTTGTTTTAGAAAATATTTTTGATCCAAAAAATCCTCTATATACAGAAAAAGGAGATGGATGAGTTGTTTCAATAATTAAATGTTTCTTTTCATCTATTAAATTTTTTTTACTTTTTGCATAATTTCCAAGTAAAATAAAAACTATATTTTCTTTTTTTTCTGAAATTACTTTAATAACATAATCAGTAAATCTTTCCCAATTTAACATCTTATGTGATCCAGGTTTATCTTTTTCAACAGTAAGAACTGAATTTATTAAAAATACCCCTTGTCTAGCCCAATTATCTAATGAATTATTAGTTTTTTCTATATTTAAATCATTTTTTAATTCTAAAAATATATTTTTTAAAGATGGTGGTGTTTTTATATTATCTTCTACTGAAAAAGCAAGTCCAGTAGCTTCATTTTCACCATGATATGGATCTTGTCCTATTATTACAACTTTAATTTTATTTATATCACATAATCTAAATGCTTTAAATATATCTTCATATTTAGGATATATAGTTTTTTCTTTATACTCTAATTTAACTTTTTTTATAAGATTTTTAAAATAATCACTTTCTAATTCTTCTTTTAAAAATTCATACCATGTATTCATTTGTGATACCTTTCATTGTTTAATATTTTAAAACTTCTATAAACTTGTTCTAATAACATTAATCTAAATAATTGATGTGGAAAAGTTAAACTTGAAAAACTAAGAACCATATTACACTTATCTAATATAGATTTATCAAGACCTAAAGATCCTCCTATAAATAAATTTATATTTGGATAAGCAATAAATGTTTTATCTATTAATTTAGAAAATTCTATGCTACTTATATTTTTTCCTAATCTATCAAGTGCAATATTATAACTTTTATTATCTAAATAATTTAATATTTCTTTAGATTCTTTTTTCATTTCATCATAATTTTCATTTTCATCTTTTAATTCAATTATTTGAATAGACATATATTTAGATATTCTTTTATAATAATCTTCTATAAGATTTTGTAAATTTTTATCTTTTACTTTACCAATACATATTATCTTAATCATAAATTATTACCTCTTCTTCACTTATTATAGAAACGTTAAAATTAAGATTTTCGTTCATAATTTTCATACATAGTTCATTTGTGTTATTATGTTCACTTAAGTGTATTAGTAATACTTTTTTTGTATTTTTACCAACTACATTTGACAAAAATTTACTAGTCTGATAATTAGATAAATGACCTGTATCAGATATAATTCTTTGAATTAAGTAATATGGATATTTACTATTCATAAGCATTTTATCATCATAATTAGATTCAACTAAATAAACAGTTTTGTTTCCTAATAATTGATAATATTTACTAGGAATATACCCAGTATCAGTGATATAAACAAGTTCGTTCATACCATTTTTAATAATTATTCCATAATTTTCAACATCATGAGATAATTCAAAAAAAGTAAAAGAGATATCTTCAAAAGTGTTTATACTTTCATCTACAAAATTCAAATTATAATTGTTTTGAAGATACTCATTTGTTTTACCTTTAGCAATTATTGGTACATCATATTTCATAGATTTTAATCCAAAAATATGATCGTTATGAATATGTGTTATAAATATTGCTTTAATATCTTTTATATCTACATATTTTTTTATTTTTGACATACTTACTCCAAAATCTAGTAAGTAATTATTATTTTCTTCTGTTGTAATTAAATAACTATTTCCTTTCGAACCACTTGATATCATTTGAATTTTCATCTTCTAAATAATACTAAAGGATTAGTATTTCCTCCCGATGCATAACCTTGTGTATAAGGTTTAACTGTAGTTAATCCAAAGTGTAAATGTTCTCCAAATGAACATCCACTATTACCCATATAACCAATTAATTGTCCTCTAACAACAGTTTGTCCTTCTTTAACTAAAATACCTGGTCTCATATGTAAATATGTAGTGTAATATCCATTATTATGATTTATATATACGTGATTACCTGTCATACCTTTACTATAACAATTATGATAGTTTACTGGATATCCATCTGCAGTAGATACAACTACACCATTATTTGCGGCATAAATTGGTGTTCCACTTGATCCTGGAACAGTTATATCAATACCTTCATGATAATTAGATTGTCCAAATAGTGTTCTCCAACCATGATATGAACTTATATGATATGGTTGAACAGTAGGCCAAGACCATATTCCAATATCTCCAGTTTTAGATACATATTTGCTACCTAAAATAGTTATCTTAGATTTACTTGGTTTTATTGTTTCAATAGAAATTTTAGTTACTGATCCAACTTTATCATTAAAATATTTATATCTATAAGTTGTTTTAGCTAAACCGTTTTCACCTTCTTGCTTTATTTCTTTATAATTTTGACCTTTTGACTGATCATACTGAACTATATCTTCATATTTGTTTTCAAATAAACTAGTCTTAGTTATTTCTTTTTCAACAATTAAAGATGGATTAATTAGCGAGACATTAACTTTTTGACCAGGATATAATAATTCATTTTCGCTTTTTATTTCTGGATTAACCATTAAAAATTCTTTTACAGAAATTTTGGATTTTTCTGCTATTTTAGCAATACTTTCACCTTCTTGTACTATATATTCTTTCTTTTCAGAATTGTTACCAAATAACAAATATCTACTTAATTCTTTCGAATCAATAAATATATTCTTATCAGTAGATACATTTATTGGTTTTATTGTTATAGTATTTAAAAGTTTTATTTTATTTATACTTGTATCTTTATCTAATTTTATAAATTTATTATTCTCAAAATAAAATTCATATTCTTCATTAGAAACAAAAATTTTAATAAAATTATTTATAGCAGCATTTAAAACGTTTTTGTCTAAAATATAAAATTTACTTTCTTTTATAGTTTCTTTTACTTCTGAAGTTTGATATTCAACAGATCCTATTGTTACTTCATAACCTTTTATTGTTAATTTAGAATTACTATCTTCTATTTGTTTATATATTTCTTCTGCCGTTTGATATTCAACATCTTTTACATATATTTCTTCTAAATTAACATTTGATGGTAAATAAACTTTATCAACTTTATATTTTTCTTTTATATTATCTGAAATGTTTAAATTAGTAACATAATTTTCTAATTCCTTTTTATCTTTAATATATCCAATATCTTTACCATCTATATATACTTTATATGCTAAATTATAAGTATCTCTTTTTTTATTATTTATAAATGAAAAAGATAAACTTAAAAGAAATGCTAAAATTATAATAAAAAATAACCTAATTTGTTTCATTTATTTCTTTTCCTTTATTAAGCAGTCTTGATAGATTTTTATTATATAAAAGTTCTATTTTTCTACCAGCTACTCCATTTCTATTTTTTTCAAGATTAAATTCCATAATAGTTGTATTATTATCTATTGCTTTTGTCTTATCTACATAATCTTCTCTATATAATAATACTATTATATCAGCATCTTGCTCTATTTGCCCAGATTCTCTTAATTCATTCATTGTGGGTCTTTGATCACCTTTTTTTTGCTCTATTGGTCTTCTAAGTTGAGCTAAAGCTATAATTGGAACTTTAAGTTCTAATGCAAGTTGTTTTAAAGATCTAGATATATCAGCTACTTCTTGTTGTCTATTTCCTTGATAATTTTTATTTGAAGTTAAAATCTGTAAGTAGTCAATTATTATTACGTCTAAACCATCTTCGCTACTAGCTAATTTTCTACACTTAGACTTAAGCTCTCCTATAGATAAACTAGGAGTATCATCAAAATATATTTTAGAATTACTAAGTTCTGCTGTTGCTTTGGTAAATTTATTCCAATCTGACTCATTAAAATATCCAGTTTGAAGTTTATGTTGATCTATTCCTCCAACACTTGCAATCATTCTATTTATTAATTGTTCTGCTCCCATTTCTAGGTTAAATAAAGCTACTGTTTTTTTAGAATTTATAGATATATTTGTTGCTAAATTAGTTGCAACGACTGTTTTTCCAATACCGGGTCTACCTGCTACTATAATAAGTTGACCTTCTTTTAAACCAGTTGTATATTTATCAAAATCTAAAAATCCAGTTGATATTCCAGTTACTTCATTTTTATTTTTTGTTAAAAAATTTATATTTTCTTCTGCTTTTTTTAATACTTCTGTTACATTTTTAAAATCTTTTGATCTTCTATTTCTAGCAATATTTAAAATTTTACTTTCAGATTCATCTAATATATCTTCTATTTTTTTATCTGGAGTAAAAGCTAAATCTTTTATTTGTCCAGTAACATCTATTAATTTTCTTAAAATTCTAGCTTCTTCTATATCTTTTATATAATAATCTATATTACTAGCACTAGGAACTATAGATAAAATATTAGATATGTAAGATACTCCGCCAATTTTATCTAGAATTTTTTTATCTTTTAATCTAGAAGTTAAAGTTATTATATCTATAGGAATTTTTTCTGAATACATAGATTTTATAGCTTCAAAAATTATTTTATTTTTTTCATCATAAAAAGAATCATGTGTTAATAAATCACATGACTTTGCTAATGCTTCTTGATCTAAAAACATTGCACCTAAGACTGATTTTTCCGAATCTATTTTATTAGGAATATTTATATTCATATTATTCTCTTTCTAATCTTACTATAATTTTTAATATTACATCTTTTGTTAAAGTAATATTAACAAAATGATTACCTAATGTACTTATTGGATGATCTATTAATATTTGTGTTTTATCTACATCTAATCCAATATTTTTTAATCCTTCTTTTATTTGTTTTACCGAAATACTTCCAAATACTCTAGAGTCTTCACTAACTTTAACTTTAAAACTTAAAACTTTTTCTTGATATTTTTCTTTTAAGATTAATGCTTCTTTATTTTCTAAAGCCTGTTTTTCTTTTAAGTCTTTTAAATTTTTTAGATATATTTTATAATTTTCTTCAGTCTTTTTTAATGCATATCCTTTTTTTATTAAAAAATTTTCTGCATATCCTGGAACTACATTTTTTATTTCTCCTTCTTTACCTTGACCTTTTAAAGTTTTTATAAATATTACTTCCATATTACCTCCTACAAATTTTTTGCTATGTCTTTTATTTTATCATAAATATCATTGGTTGTTGTATTTTTAAGATTTGCACCAGCTCTGTTTTTATTACCTCCACCTCCAAATGAAAGCATAATTTCTTGCATATTAACTTTTTCATCATTTGTTCTACAACTTATTCCAATAGATCCATCTTGAAGTTTAGCTATAACAAATGAATTAGAAATATTTTCAAATTGTAATAATAAGTCTGCTACTCTTCCTATATCTTCTCTTCTATATTTTATACCTTTTTTTCCTACTGTAATTAGACTATTATTTATATTTTTAGCACTCATAATAATCTTTTGATTTTTTATATATTGTTTGATATTTTTTTTAAATAATTTTTGAACTTTTGAATTATCTGCACCTTCTCTAATAAGATAACTAGCTATATCGAAAGTTGTATTATTAACTTTTAATGAAAATGAATTAGTATCTAAAACTATACCAGATAACAAATAAGTAGCTATATTATTGGGAATATTATATTTTTTTTCTTTCAAATAAGTAGCTATCATTTCACAAGCACTACTAGATTCAATATCTATAATTTTTAGATCTGCATCTATTATATCTAGAGATTCTTCATGATGATCTATAATAATTTTATATTTAAATAAATTAAGAATATCTGGAAATTTTATTAAATTTTTTCTATTAAAATCTAAAAATATAATTAAAGATTCTTCATCTACTATATTTTTTATATTTTTTGAATTTATATATTTAAAATTATCTTTTGTCTCATTATAAATTTTAGAAACTCCACTTTCTAATAAAGAATCATCAAATATAATATATATTTCTTCATCTTTTAAATATTCAGCTAAACCTAAACATGATCCTATTGCATCTAAATCACTATTAATATGACCAATTACAAAAACTTTTGATGCTTTTCTTAAAATTAAATCTATTTTGTTTATATTATCTCTTATTTTCATATTTCCTCAATAATATTATAACCTTTTTTCTTAAAAAGAAAAAGCATAGTAAATTATGCTTCATCTTTTATTTCATTATATTTTTCTTTTATTTTTTCTTCTAAAATTACTCTAAATTCTTGATTTATAGGATGCGCTACATCTTTATATGAACCATTTCCTAACTTTCTAGATGGCATAGCTATAAATAAACCACTTTTTCCTTCTAACAATCTAATATCATGAACAGCAAACACATCATCAAATAATACTGATGCTACTGCTACCACTTTAGATCCTTCTTTTTCTATTTTACGTACATTAACTGATGTTATTTTCATGATTCCTCCTTGTGTACATATAAATTTTATTTTATATATTATAAAAATGCTATTATTTAAATAAATTAAAATATAAAAATGTAAAATCTTCTACTGATAAATCTTCTGCTCTATTATTTAAATTTTTATCTAATTGTTTTAATAAATTTTCAATTAATTTTAAATCATAATCTTTTAAATTGTTTTTTAATGTTTTTCTTCTAAACTTAAAACAGTCATAAATAAAATTTTTAAAAGTTACTTTGTTTAATTTTTTATAATCTTTTCTATAAAATTTTAAAATAACACTATCTACTTTAGGTACCGGATAAAATAATTCTTTTTTTATTATAAACTCTTTTGTTATATCAAAAAAATACTCATATATTATTTTAGTAGCAGTATTTTTAGTATCTACTAATTTTTCTCCTACTTCTTTTTGCATTAATAAAACCATACTATCAATATTAATATCCTCATCAACAAATTTCATTATAATAGATGTAGTTATATAATAAGGAATATTTGCAACTACATATATTTTATTATATACAAAATTGTTTATATCTTCTTTTAAATTAGTCTTTAAAAAATCTTTAAAATTTAAAATTACATTTGTATTTTGAAATTTATTTTTTAGTGTTTCTTCTAAATCACAATCAATTTCATAAGTTAGAACATATTTTGCTTTTTCACTTATTATACTAGTTAAATCTCCTTCACCAGTTCCTATTTCAATAACTAAATCTTCTTTAGTTATTCCTGATAAAGATACTATCTTTTTTAATATATTTTTATCTTTTAAAAAATTTTGACCAAATTTTTTTTTAAAATTATGACTCATTATTCCATCCCCATCTTAATATTTCATATTTTACAACTTGTCTACCAATGGAATTTGCAGATTTTTCTTTATCTAGCAATAAATCAAATAACGTTCCTTTTATTGCTCCACCTCTATCTAAAACAATAGCATATATATCTTTATAATTTTTAATGCCTTTAATTTTTACTATTGAACCACAAGGAATATTTTTGTCAGCAGCAATTACTCTTAAATTTTTATATTTTTTATCAGAATAATATATTGTGTTTTTGGCATTTATATGTGGAGGACAAGATAAATAACCACTACATCCTTCACAATCTGCTCCATATGAGGTTATAGTTCCATCAAATTTTAGTATATTATCTCTTCCATACTTTTTTATTTCTTCAATATTTTTAACTTCTTTTGTTACTCTATCATTATTTTTAAAATATTCACTTGTTTTAAAATTAATTGAAAATGAATTATTACTATTTTTCAAAAATAAAGATGATATAACTAATATTGTCCCAAAAAACATTAAAAAAATTGAAATATAATTTATTTTATTTTTCATATTCTACCTTAAAAATTAACATTATTATATACTTTTCTTACATTTTCACTTGTTATTAAAGCAACTTCTTCTTTTGTTAAATTCAATAAATTTGCTAAATATTCTGCTATTACACTTATATTTTTAGGATAATTTTTCTCTCCTCTATATGGAGATAAATAAGGGGAGTCTGTTTCCAATACTATATGATCTAACCCTATTTCTTTTATAACTTCTTTTAATTTAGAATTTTTAAAAGTCACTACCCCACCTATTCCAAGATAAAATCCCAGTTTTATATATTCTTTTGCAGTTTCTAAAGATCCTGAAAAACAATGAATAATTCCTTTTATATCAAATTTTTTAAGTATATCTATTGTATCTTTTGTTGCATCTCTAGTATGAATAACTATTGGCAAATTAATATCTTGTGCTATTTTTATTTGCTTAATAAATAAATCTTTTTGTTTTTCCTTATTAATATCTTCATAATGATAATCTAATCCTATTTCCCCAATTGCAATAATTTTTTTATTATTTTTTATAATATGTTTCATTTTTTCTAAATAAATATCATAGTTAAAATTATTTTTTGCTAACTCAGGATGTAACGATATATTTAAATATACATTTTTATATTTATTAATTAAATTTATATTTTCTTCCCAATTAACAGGGTCACAACTAGAAACAATTAAATGGTTTACATTATTTTGCTTAGATTCATCTATTATTTTTTCCATATCATCATAATATTCTAAATTCAAATGACAATGTGTATCAATTAACATTCTATTTAACTCCATTTTTTTGTTCTTTTTTAGAATAAACTTTGGGATTTTCTTGTTGTACAGATAGACTTAAATTAACAATATTATCTATATACTTCTTAGTTTCTGAATAAGAATTTTTCAAACTTTGACTTTTTATTTTTTCTTCTGACTCTACCTTTTTATTTATATCTTTGAATATTTTATCTTCAAAAGAAAGATTTTTAATATTTTCAGTAAATTTTTTTGATATTTCATCTACTAACTCTTCTAACTTTTTATGATTTATATTAGAACTTGAAATAGCTTCTAGAAGTCCTACACTTCTCTTAGTTAAAATTTTTTTTATTTCCTCTTTATATTCTTTCAAATTTTCTTTTAAGATATTTTTTTTCTTAAAAGCGGTAATATCAATCAAATTTGCTACTGTAATATTAAAATTTTCTATATTTTTATTTGTATCTATAGCTATTTTATTTTGATATATTTCTTGATTTTTAGCTTGTATTTGTTCATTAACATTATTCATAATGACCTCTTATTGTTTATATACTACATTAATTTTAGATTTTTTTCAATATTAGTTAAGATCTAAGCTTTCTAACAAATCATTTAAATAAGTATATATATTATCTTGATTTAAATAAATTTTTTGAATATATAAAACTATCTTTTTTCCTTCACTTTTAAATTTAAAGTTTTTATTTATAGATAAAGATTTAACTAATAATTCACCTACATCTATAATATTAGCTATTTCTTCGTTAAATATTATATCTATAGTTAACTTGTTTTCTACTACTTTTTCTATTTTATATTTATTAGACAAACTATCAAATAATTGTTCTTCCATATACTCTAATATATCTTTGTTAATTTTTCCAAATCTATCTTCTAATTCTTCCTTTACAATATTAAATTCTTTTCTATTTCGAATAGAGTTAATTTTACTGTGTATTAATATTTTCAAACTATCATCTTTTACATAATCATCTGGAACATAGTTAGATAAATTAATATTGCTTTTTATTGTTTCTTTAACTTCTTCTTCCTCTTCTTTAAGTACTTCTCCAGTTTCTATTCTAGCTATTTCTTCATTTAATATTTTGGTATATAAAGTAATTCCAATACTATCTATAAATCCAGCTTGTTCACTTCCTAAAATATCTCCAGCACCTCTAATTTCTAAATCTCTAGCCGAAATTTTATAACCGCTTCCAAGAGCAGTATATTCTTTTATACTATTTAATCTTTTTTGTGCTTCATCAGTAAGTAATTTACTAGGTTTATACATTAAATATGCATATGCAATTTTATTACTTCTTCCTACTCTTCCTCTTATTTGATATAACTGACTAAGTCCAAATTTATCAGCATCATAAATTATTAAAGTATTTACATTTGGAATATCTATACCTGTTTCAATTATTGTTGTACAAAGTAATACATCATATTCTTTATTAATAAAACTTTGCATTTTATCTTCAATATCTTCTTTATTCATTCTTCCATGAATTTTCATTATTCTAGCTTGTGGAACTAAAGTTTTTAATTTTTCGCACTTTTCTTCCATATCAGATATATTATTATACAATACATAAACTTGACCATTTCTAGATAATTCTTTATAAATTGCTTCTCTTACTATATATTCATCTTCTTTAAATACATAAGTTTCTATAGGATAACGATCTACTGGAGGCGTCTCTATTGTAGATATTGATTTTATACCCATTAATGACATTTGTAATGTTCTTGGTATTGGTGTTGCACTCATAGTTAAAATATCTACATTATTTTTATATTTTTTTAATTTTTCTTTATCTTTTACCCCAAATCTTTGTTCTTCATCAATAATTAATAAACCTAAATTTTCAGGTTTTATATTATCACTTAATAATGAATGTGTTCCAAATAATATATCTAATTTTGAATTTTTAAGTTCTTGATAAATTTCGTTTTTTTCTTTTAATGATGTGTACCTATTTATTAATTTAATATTAATAGGAAATTTTGAAAATCTCTTTTTTGCTACTTCATATTGTTGTTTTGATAATAATGTTGTAGGACATAAATACAATACTTGTTTTGAATCATTTACAGCTTTAAACATAGCTCTAAATGCTACTTCTGTCTTACCATAACCTACGTCCCCACAAAGAAGCCTATCCATTGGAATATCAGAAGACATATCTTTTTTTATCTCTTTTATAGCTTTTAATTGATCTTCTGTTTCAACAAATTCAAAATCATTTTCAAATATTTGCTGCAATTCATCATCTTCAGAAAAAGTGTAACCTTTGCTATTTTTTCTTAAAGCATATAAAGTAATTAATTCTTTTGCTATATTCTTTATTTTATTTTTAACTTTTAGTTTAGTTTTTTTCCATTCTGTTCCACCTAAAGAATTTACTTTAGGTATCATTCCATCTTTGGTAGAATATTTACTAATCAATTCTATTTTCGAAACTGGTATATATAATTTATCATTATTTTTATATATAACTTCTAAATAATCTTTATATTTACCTTTGCTCTCTAAAGTAATTACTCCATTATACATACCTATACCATATGATTCATGAACTACATAATCACCTTTAGTTAAGTTAGATATATCAGAAATTTTAACTGAATATTTAAACTTTGTTTTATATTTTTTCTTTTTTATTACATTATTATAAATTTCATTTTCAGTTAAAAATATATATTCATCGTATTCAAAACCTTCTGTTAAATAATAATCTGATATTATATTTATTTTATTTTTTTCAATATTATCAAAAGTAGTTTCTATCATTGATAAGTTTATATATTTTCTAAAATAAGAAATTTTTTGTTTTGATAAAGAAATTATTATTGTTTTATTTTTTCTGATATTTGAGATTAAAAAATTATTTATAATTTCTACGTTATCATAAAATTTTGGAATAGTTTTAGATTTTAAATTCACTATATTATTAGTTAATTTTTTATTTTCTAATGTTTCATAATATACCTTTTCTTCTTCATTTATATTATAAAAATTTAAAAATTCGCCTGTTTCTACCTCTTTTATTAATCTATCATACAAATTTTTAATTATTTCATAATCTTTATATATTGTTACTCTATTGTTTAAATAAGAAGAAATATTTTCATTTGAAACATTTATATCTTTAAAAGGTTTTATTTTTATTTCATTAAGATTTTCAAAAGATCTTTGATTTTTCGAATCAAACATTCTAATAGAAGTTATTTCATCTCCAAAAAACTCTATTCTATAAGGAAATTCCTCTTCTAATCCATATATATCAATAATATATCCTCTATATGCAAAATCTCCAGTTTTAGAAACAACAATATCTTCTTGATATCCTAAATCAAATAATTTAGTTATAAGCTTATCTCTATTAATATTTTGATTAAGAGATAATTTTAAAATATTAAATTCATAATCTTTTTTTGAAATAATTTTTTTTATATAACCATCTAGATGCGTAACTATTATTTTATTATTATCATCTTTTAAAATTGAATTTAATGTTTCTAATCTTGTTATTTTAAATTCTGGACTAGTAGCTAAAGATTTTATAGTAAAAAAATCATCATTAGGAAACAAATAAACTTCATTTGTATAATTTAATAATGATTCATAAACTTTACTTGCTTCAAATAAAGATGGAGTAACTACCAAAAAATTTTTGTTAGTAGTAACATAATTTTTATATATCAACAAAGAAAATAGTTCAGATGTACTCTCAACTATTGTTAAATCATTAGTAAATTTTATATCTATTATATCTAATATTTTAGTCATTTTTATTATATCTATTCATAAGCTTATCAAAATTACAGATTGGAAAATTTTCTATGATTTCTATTATTTTTTCTTTTTTATCATTAAGTATTTTCATATCATCTTGAGTGAATTTTGATAAAACATAATCCTTCATATTATATTTTTTATCATTAGATACTCCTATTCTTAATCTTTTTATATTTTCGGTACCTAAATGAAGAAAAATATTTTTTAAACCATTATGTCCTCCGCTTGATCCTTTTTCTCTTAATCTTAATCTTCCTATTTCTAAATTTATATCATCTACAATTATCAATATATTTTCAATTGGTATTTTATAAAAATCAACATATTTTCTAAGAACTTCTCCTGTTAAATTAATATAAGATTTAGGTTTTAAATAAATAACTTTTTTATCGTTTATTTTTTCTTCTATATAATCTCCATTAAATTTTTCTTTAGAAAAAGTTAGATTTTTTGATTTTACATAATAATCTAACATCATAAAACCAATATTATGTCTAGTATTATAATATTCTTTTCCAACATTTCCAATTCCAACTATTAAATACATATTAATTTCCTTCATGATATTTTTTATACACTTCTGATTTAGATAAATTTAAATCTTTTGAAGTCTTTTTAATTGCTTCCATTTTTTCAAAACCATCTGATATATATAAATTAACATGGTCTATTAAATTTAAATCAGAATAATCTACATCATTATTATTTCCTTCAACCACTATTACAAATTCACCCTTAAGCGTAATAACATTAAAATTATTAATTATGTTTTCTAATTCATCTCTTACACATTCTTCATACATTTTAGTTAATTCTCTACAAATAGCAACTCTACGATTACCAAAAACAGAATATATAAGGTTTAAAGTTTCCTGAATATGATGAACCGATTCATAAAAAATAATACTATATTTTATTTTTTGCAAATTTTTTAAATTTTCTATTTTTTTCTTATTATTACCTTTTAAAAAACCATAAAATAAATATGGATATGGATTTAATCCTGATATTATAAGAGCTGTCGTTGCTGCATTAGCACCAGGTAATCCAATAACTTCATATCCTTCTTCTATCGCTTTTTTAACTAATATATATCCAGGGTCACTAATAATAGGTGTTCCCCTATCTGTTATAATAGCAACATTTTTATTTGAACTTAAATAATTTATCATTAATTCAGTTCTTTTTAATTCGTTTTGTTCATTTGAACTTATAAGTTTTTTTGTTATTTTATAAAATTTCAATAATTCTTTACTAATTCTAGTATCTTCACAAAAAATAATCTCAACTTCTTTTAAAACCTTTAAAGCCCTATAAGTAATATCTTCCATATTTCCTATAGGAGTTGGCACTAAATATAATATTCCTTTTTTATTTTCCATAATTAAAATATTCCTTTTTTATTTTTTCGTAATATTCTCCATTTTCTTTATGTATAAATAATGGAGAAAGTACTTTTAATCCTGTGTTTCCACCATTAATAGCTTTTAACATAAATAAATCACTATTAGATTTTTTTTTAGAATATATAAATTTAACTTCTTTAGCTTTGAGATTATATTTTTCTAATACAACTAACAATTCAACAAATCTATCAGTTGGATATACTATATAAAATTCTCCTTTATTTTCTAATAATCGTTTTGAATTTTTTATAAGATCTTCTAAATTTAATTTTATTTCATGTCTTGCTATACTTTTTACCTCATTAAAATTAATTTTGCTATTAGGTAAAACTTTATAGTAAGGTGGATTTGTTATTATAATATCATATTTTTCATCTTTAAAATTTTTTATATCTTCATGAATTAAATTTATTTGATTAATTTTATCATTTATTTCAACAGTTTCTTTTGCTAATTCATATATTTCTTTTTGAATTTCTAATGCTGTTATATAATTCTTATATTTATAAGATAAAATAAGAGGAATAGGACAAGTCCCTGTTCCTATATCCAATATTCTTTGTCGTTCATTTTTAACGTTACAAAAATTTGCTAACAAAACAGAATCTAAAGAAAATTTAAAATATTCTTTATTTTGATATATTTTTATATTTTTATATCCTAATAAATAATTTAATTCTTTCATATTTTTTCCTTATATTAAATCATAATTTATCTTTTTTAAAAACAACAAATAATTTAGCTTATCAATTACTGTTTTATAGTTAACATTTGTTTTTAACAACAAATATATATCAAACAAAATTTCTATAACTTTAATTTGTTCTATATTTAAATTATCTATCAAATTATATACTTGAAATGTTTTTTCTATATTTGAAAGAAACATTTCTTTAGAATTATATTTTTTTTCCATATTATTATAAAAATTATTTTTATTTTCTTTTAAATAATCTATAAAAGTATTTAAATTTTCAACTTTTGTTTCTTTCGAAAAATTAACATTTATTGTTACACACCTTGATATTATAGTATCTAATAGTACATTTTTATTTTTAACAACCAAAAAAGAAATTATATTTTCTTCTGGTTCTTCTAAAAATTTTAATAAAGTATTAGATGAAGATCTATTTAATTTGTATGCTTCATTAATAATATATATTCTTTTATTATTTGATAAACTTTTAGTAGAATATTTTTTTTCTATATTAACAATGTTTTCTTTGCTAATATTATTTTTTTCAGTATTAATTATAGTAATATCAAAATTATTATCATTTTTAATTTTTTCTATATTACTTTCAGTTATTTCTTCATTATTTATTTTTAAAGATAATTTTATTAAAAAATCTATTGCTAAATCATAATCATCTACAACAAACAAATATGCATGTAATATTTTATTTTCTTTAAAATAAAAATCATAAATTTTTAAAAGTAAATCATCCATTATATTTCTTTTCTTTCTTCTATTGCTTTTTCAAAAGTTAAATTATCAATATATTCAAAATCTGCTCCCATAGGAATTCCACTAGCTATCTTACTTATTTTTATATTAGGGCTTTTGAATAATTCTTTTATATATAAAGCTGTTGTTTCACCTTCTATACTAGATTTAATAGCTATTATTATTTCAGATATATTATTCGCTTCTAACATATTTTTTAATTTATCTAAACCTATATCTTCAGGACCTATTCCTTCAATTGGAGATATTAAATTATTCAAAACAAAATATTTCCCGGGAAATATTTTATTCTTTTCCATAAAGTAAACAATTTTAGGATCTTCTACTATACAAAGTACTTTATTTTCCCTATCTTCATCTATACATATATCACAAAGACCATTTTCATTATCTGTGTAATTATTACAAATACTACATTTTTTCACACTTTTATATGTATTAATTATAGTATTTGAAATATATTCAATTTGTTCAGAATCCATTTCTAAAGTATAAAAAGCTAATCTTTCAGCATTTTTTTGACCTATTCCTGGTAATAATTTATATGCATTTACTAAATTTAATATTTTATTATTCATTAAAATAAACCTGGAACCATATTAGAATATTGACTCATTTCTTTTTCTGATTCTTCATCTATTTGTTTAAAAACATTATTTATTGCTGTTAAAATCATATCTTCTAATGTTTCTAAATCATCTTTTTCTACATATTCTTTTATTTTAATACTTTTTATACTTTTATTTCCAAAAGCCGTTACTTCCACTAAAGAATTAGAATAATTATATTCTTTTTCTTCTATTTTTTCTTTTTTACTCATTATATCTTTTTGTACTTTTTGCATTTGTTTCATAAGCATTTGCATGTTCATATTTGTTTCTCCTATTCTATTTCTAATATTTTATCAAATATATTTATTTTATTTTCATTTTTTACATTTGTTTCTTCTATGTATTTAGGAAGTATACCTATTTTTTTATTTTCTATATATTTTTTAGTTTCTTCTTCCCATTCTTTTGTTTCTAAAAATATTAAATTTATTTTTTTATTTAATATTTTACTAAATGTTTTTTCTAAAACATTTTTTTCTGAATCAAACAACTCTTTTTCTTTTTCATTACATGAATATATTATTGTATTTAAAGAAGCCATTTTTATTTCTTTTTTTAATAATGCAATAATTTTTTTATCATTATTTTTTATTATTTCTTCTTTTAACTTTTTTTCATATTCTAGTTTATTTATTTTTTTAGCTTCAACAAAACAATTATTTATTTTTATTTTTATTTCTTCTTCTGTGAGTTTTTTATCATCTTTTTTTGAATCAAATAAAGCTTCTTCTTTTTGATTTTCATCTTTTTCTTTATTTTCTATTATCTTTATTTCTGTATTTTCTTTAAAATATTTCAATATATATATTTTAAATAAAAATTCTTGTATTTCAACACTTGATATTTTATTTATTAATTCGTTTAAAAGAGTTATTAATTGATAATCAATATTATCAACCATATTGCTTTCGTAATATTTAAGTAAATTTTTAATCAATGTAATAATATCAAGGTTGTTTTCAACTATTTTTTTATATTCTTTAATAAAATTGTCTTCATTTTTTTCTATTAAACTATTTGCTAACGGTTTTAATTTTTCAAATGAAATAGTATTTGATATTTTGTATATTAAATCTATATTTATTTTTTTTCTATCAGAATATGCTATGGCTTTATCCAATATTGTCAAACTATCTCTTAAACCACCAGCTGATAACTCAGCTATTTTTAACAATGCATCTTCTTCATATTCTATATTTTCTTTTAAACAAATATATTCTAGTTTTTCTTTTATTATCTCTTCAGATATTTTTTTAAATTCTAATACTTGGCACCTTGAAACAATAGTATCAGGAACTTTTTTAATTTCTGTAGTAGCCATAATAAATACAACATGTTTTGGTGGTTCCTCAAGTGTTTTTAACAACGCATCAAAAGCTTCTTTAGTTAACATTTGGATTTCATCTATTATATACACTTTATATTTTAATTCAGTTGGAACTAAGTCTATTTTATTTCTAATGTTTCTGATTTCTTCAACACCATTATTAGACGCTGCATCCATTTCTATTATATCAACACTGTTATCGTTTATTTTTTTACAATTTTCGCATTCATCACACGCTTTCAAACCGTTAATATTCAAACAATTTATTAATTTAGCATATATTTTAGCTGTACTTGTTTTTCCAGTACCTCTAGGACCAAAAAACAAAAAAGCATGATTAATTTTATTATTTTTAATTGAATTTTGTAAAATAGTTTTTATTACATCTTGTCCATATAAATCATCAAAATTATTTGGTCTATATTTTCTATAAAGTGCCTTGTAATTCATATAATCACCCATATAAATTATAACATTTATATATTTTTTTATAAAGTTTGTTTCACGTGAAACCATAAAAAAAGTGCACATACTATTTTTGTATAATGCTGCTTAGTTCCCTATCTGACATGATTTTACAAAAATAATATTGCACAAATTAATTATACTCTATATAAAAGCAAAAAACAAACGTTTCACGTGAAACAATTTGTTTTTTGCTTTTATTCTTCAATATTTTCTTCTATCTCATCTTTTGGCGTTAAAGCTACTGATGAAAGTTTACTTTCATTTTTTAAATTTATTAATTTTATACCTTGTGTATTTCTTCCAATTGTAGAAATTTGTTCTTGAGATATTTTAATAACTGTCCCCTGGTCTGTAATAAGTAAAATATTTTCTGTTTCTAGTGGGTATTTAACAGATATTAAACTCCCTGTTTTTTCGGTTGTGTTTAAAGCTTTTACTCCTTTTGCCCCTCTTTTGGTAATTCTAAAATCTTCTACTTTAGTTTTCTTTCCATATCCATTTTCTGTAACAATTAATAATTCATTATTATCTTCAATCACTTCTGAACCAACAACTACAGAACCATCTAAATTCATTCCTCTACATCCTGAAGCTGTTCTTCCTGTAGGTCTTACTTCATCTTCTTTAAATTTAACTATTTTACCGTTTTTAGATGCGATAACTATATAATCTTCACCTAAAGATTTTTTAACAGCTATTAATTTATCATTTTCTTTTAATGAAATAGCTATTTTACCATTAGATCTAATGTTTTCAAATTCAGATATAAGAGTTCTCTTAACACAAGCTTGTTCTGTTATAAAAACTATATATTTAGATTTTTCATCTTTTCCATCAACACTTAATAAAGAAGTGATTTTTTCATCTTTAGCAAGTGGTAAGATGTTAATTATTGGTAATCCTTTAGATTGTCTACTGTATTCTGGTATTTCATAACCTTTTAATCTATAAACTATACCTAGATTACTAAACATTAATAAATAATCATGAGATTTCATACTAATTAATTTTTCAGTATAATCTTCGTCATTTACACTAATTCCCTTAATACCAACTCCACCTCTATTTTGAACTTTATATGTATCATTATTGACACGTTTGATATATCCATTATGAGTAAGCGTAATTATTATATCTTCTTCTGGAATAAGAGATTCATCTTCTATATAATCAACTGCAGTCATATCAATATTTGTTTTACGTTCGTCGTTATATTTATTTTTAATTTCTAATAGTTCTTCTTTAATTATATTTAAAATTCTTTCTTCTTTTTCTAAAATATCTTTTAAATCAGCTATTAATTCAATTAATTCTTTTAATTCTTCATCTAATTTTTCTCTTTCTAATCCTGTTAATCTTTTCATCTTCATTTCTAGAATAGATTTTGCTTGAATTTCTGATAATTTAAAATTGTTTTGAAGTTTTTCAATAGATTCTTCATCAGTTTTAGAGCTTCTAATTATATTTACTACAGCATCTATGTTATCAAGCGCAATTTTTAATCCTTCCAATATATGTTCTCTAGCTGAAGCTTTTTCTAAATCAAATTGAGTTCTTTTAGTTATAACTAAAATTTGATGTTCTATATATTTTTCTAATATTTCTTTTAAATTAAGAAGTTTTGGTTCATTATCAACAAGCGCTAACATATTAACACCATAATTTTGTTGTAATTCAGTATGTTTATATAAATTATTCAATATTACATTAGCATTAACATCTCTTCTTAATTCTATAACAATCTTAATAGTTCCTCTATTTGATTCATCTCTTAAGTCAGTAACACCATCTATTGTTTTATTTTTAACTAAGTTAGCAATACTATTTACTAAATTAGCTTTATTTACCATATAAGGTATTTCACTAACTATAATTTGTGATTTTCCATTTGCTTTTTCAACTATTTCAGCTCTTGATCTGATAGTAATACTTCCTTTACCAGTTTCATAAGCTTTTTTAATACCTTGATTACCTAATATAGTTGCTCCTGTTGGAAAATCTGGTCCTTTTATATATTGCATTAAATCTAATATAGTTATGTCTTTATTATCAATTAATGCTACTGTACCATCAATTATTTCTCCTAAATTATGTGGTGGAATATTTGTGGCCATACCTACAGCAATACCTGTAGATCCATTAACTAATAAGTTTGGAAATCTAGCTGGTAAAACAACTGGTTCTACTTCTTCTCCATCATAGTTTGGAACAAAATCAACACTGTTTTTATTGATATCTCTTACTAATTCCATAGAAAGTTTACTCATTCTAGCTTCAGTATAACGTTGAGCAGCAGCTTCGTCTCCATCAAGTGATCCAAAGTTACCTCTACCATCTATCAATGGATATCTATAAGAAAAGTATTGAGCCATTCTTACTAATGCTGAATAAATTGAAG
>CAUUHY010000006.1:0-46278 GCA_963545265.1 uncultured Eubacteriales bacterium
AAAATATAATGAAGATGTTAAAAAATATTTTGATTACAAAGATACTTGGTTTGTTTTTGGAAATGGAGATATTATTAAAGATTATCAAATTAATAATGTTCGTAAAAAAGCATTTAAAGATGCTAAAATAAAAGAAATAACTAACCATGAATTTAGACATTCACATGTCAGTTTGTGCATAAATGAGTATTTAAAGTCAGGTCAAAATGATGCTAATAAATTCATGTTTATAATGAGTCAAAGAATGGGACATTCAATAAACGTAATGCAATCAATTTATTTGCATTTATTTCCAGAAACTCAAAATAAAGTTATTGATTTACTAGATAATTTATAAAAGATTTAAAAAATAGTACCTAAAATAGTACCTAAAAATTATAAAACATATATATTATAAGGAAAAATAGTATTCATAAGATATTACATTACTCTCAAACTTAAAGGTTCATCATCTGAAAGTAAAAACGTTTGATATTCATAAGATATTACATTACTCTCAAACTTTGTAAGACCTAATATATAGTCAGTTGATGTTTGATATTCATAAGATATTACATTACTCTCAAACCTTATAAAAACACTTGATAAAACGTATAATGTTTGATATTCATAAGATATTACATTACTCTCAAACCTCCGAATATACAGCTATTGTTGTTTAATTGTTTGATATTCATAAGATATTACATTACTCTCAAACTGGAAGATAATTCTTTAATAAGTCGTTATAGTTTGATATTCATAAGATATTACATTACTCTCAAACACTTACCACTCCATTAATAGCTTTGTGTGTGTTTGATATTCATAAGATATTACATTACTCTCAAACCTCAAATCTCAAATTTTAACATTATACATGTTTAAGAGTAATGTAAAATAATAAAAATGTGATATGAAAATATATATAATATTTAAAGACTCATAATTCACATAAATTATTATCTATAATATACAACTTTTCATTAGGAAAATATACCCTATTATTATAATTTTCTATAAAAGTTAAAGAAATTTCTTTCCTCTCTATTTCTGAAAATAAATTTTTATATTCTTCATCAGTAAAATAGTTTCTAGAATTTATTAAAATTATATGTTTTATTTTTAAATAATTTTGTATTAAATCTAAATAATTTAAAAATTTATCTATTATATTTTCTTTTTCATTAAATCTTAAACTACTTATCTTTAAAAGATCTTCTATATTTAAAGAACTGTCGTAAGTTAAGCTATAGTTATTATTGAATATTGCATTTTTTATGAACTCGTTTATATTTTTTTCTAACTGATCAAATTCTTTATAATAATTAACAAGGATTTCTTCTTTAACCTCTTTATACAAACCATTTAATATAACTCTTTCATTTAAGTCTAATAAAACTAAATTATTTATTAGAATTATATTTTTATTTATATCTAATTTTTCATAATTATCATTATATAATATAAAACCATTTTCTTTTTTCAATTTCTCTTTATTTATATCTTCTACTATAATTCTAAAAAGTTCGATATTTTCTATAACTAAAGTACTTATACCTTCTAACTTTATTTCATGTTCAAATTTTTCGTGTTTTAATATCATATTACTATCATCCTATTATCGTTATTAATTGTATCTGATTTTACTTCTCCTATTAAATTTATAATATTACCAAATTGTTTTTCAGTTACAATCAATATTTGTACTAAACCAGATTTAGGTTTATTCGCTTCTAACCTATTAATTACTAAATTAACTATTGTAGGATTTAACGCTATTTTAGAGTACACAGATTCTTGTAACATTACAAAACCATTTCTAATTAAAAATTTTCTAAACTTTATATATTCATTATTTTCACTTCTAGTTACATTTGGTAAATCAAAAAATACTATTACTCTCATATATCTATAACTCATATTTTAATAAATTTTACTTCCCCTTCTTCATTATTTTCACTTAATACATCAAGTATTGATTTAGTATATATATTTATAGCATTATTAACTGTTTGTTTTCTTCCATTTATTTCTATTTCTTGATTTAAAATATTTTGTAGTTCTCTTTTTTCATTTGTATCAAAATTATCAAAATTCTTTTCATATACAAATTTATCTATTATTATTCTAAACGGTTCCATCAAATCTGATGCTAAATTATAGTAATTATGCTGACTAGAATGAAATATACCAAGTTCAGTTATATAACCATTAGCTTTTACAGATATTATAAAACTAGATAATAATATTTGATAACCATAATTTAAACAAGCATTTATAATATCATTTTCTCCTCTTTTAAAATCTTTTCCAAATAAAGCTGAGAAATATACTTTAGCTGCTAATCCTTCTCTATTAGTGGAATCAAAATCTTCTATTTGATCTAAATACTTATCTAATAAATCTATTGATTCTTGGCTTTTATTTAAATCTTCAAGTAATTTTTTTTGATTAAATATTTTGTTATAAACTATAATACTCCAAATCTTAGCTTTTTGATGATCTGTCCATTTAGTTTGTAGCAATACTTTTTTACTACAATCATGACAACCATAAAATGGAAGCAAAGAAGAAATAGGAATGTGTTTATCATCGCAAAAAACAGTTGGTATTTTTTGCTTAGAAAGTTCTACCAATAAACAACTTGTAATTGATATTTGATTACTTTCTAAAATCAACATTTCTATTTCTTCTAAATTTATTTTAATAACATCTTCTATACTTCTAATTACTAAATTATTAAGTTTTAAATCTAATTTAGAACCTTTAGTAATTACGACAGTTCTCCACCCCATTATTCATTCCTTATTTTATTCTTTTCTTATTTTCAAATATACCAGTAACTGATTCATTGTGAATGTAAAACTTATTACCTAAAATATTATTAGAAATCCTAATTCTATCACCTGATGTATAATTAAATTCTGGATAATTAGGAATCTGTGCTGTTACATCAAATAATTTTAATGTTTCCTTTATAACAGAAGCTTTTTCATAAAATTTCAAATTATTAAACTTACTATCACTATTATAAAAAATATCTTTTATATTATACTTCATATTTTTATATATTGTTTCACATTTTTCTTTGAATAATAAATAAATATTATTTAAAGTATCTTCTTCTAATATAAACCAATCATCTTTTTCATAATATTTTCTTATTTTATATTCAGTCTTTTCAAAAAGTTCTTTTTCTTCTTCGCTAGCAAAAACTAACTTTTTATCTTTTATATATTTATTAGATATCTTATTATACTTATTTAAATATAATAATATATGATATAAATCAGATACTTTATCGTTTTCTAAATATAATTCAACATTATTGTTTAAGGTAAACTTTAATCCTCCACTAGCTTTTCCAGTAATTCTATATTCATGATTATTATATGTTATCTTAGTATTTTGTCTTACCTTTTCAGCTAAAATTATAGGATTTTCCATTCCTAAAGTATTAATACAATAATTTCTTAAATCATCTTTATTTTTTATTTTTTTCATATCTATTACTGGAAGAGATATTATTTGTACTTTTTCTTTATTTTTTTCTTTAAATTTAACAATAAAAAAATATGCTGTACTAAGACTATTAAATCCTCCATATTTAGATATATCACTTAATCTACCTTCTTTTAAAGATCTCATAGAAGTATTTTTATCAGTCTTTTTATATAAAGTTTCATCATAAAAATTACCATGTGATTCTTCTATTTTCTTTGTAACTAATACATTACTAGTATCCATCATTTCTCTTATTTCAGTTATTCTAATTGGTGACCATATCTTAGTTTCTTCTACTATCGTTTCATTATTATCAGATTTCTTTTTAAACTTCTTAATTATTACATCTTTGACAAAAAGTTTATCTAAGTCATAATCTCTTCTATTTTTTCTTTCTTGAGAAGTTAAATCATCATCTTTAAAATATTTATAAATATTTTTAGTAAATCTTCTTGTATAAATATCTCCACTTAAAACTGCTAGATATGCATCATGTGCATGATGAAAATTATTTAATTCTCTTACCTTTTTAATTTCTAAAGCTTCTCTCATTTTTTTAGATACTGATACTTTAATCATATTTACATCAATATCTTTATAATATTCTTCCAATACATCTTTTAATATTTTTATTGATTGACTTGTTTCTACTAATTGTCTAGCTACAAAACCAGATAATTCTTCGCTAGTAAGAGGTGTATTTCTAGTAAGTCTTCTAAATGTTTCTTCACTAATTAAATTTTTATCTAATAACATTTTCCAACGAGCTGTGTTTTTAATTCTAATTTCTTCACTCAATGGATAATTATCTTGCTTAAGATTATTTTCATCTTTTGTTACTAACACCTTATTTACAATACTATCATCTCCACTTTTACTATATGGATAAATATGATCGATATCATACATAGTATTATTGTGAATTAAATCATGAAAATTTATTAATTTATCTGAATACATAGATTTACCTAGCTGTTTATAATATAAGTATATTTTTTCATTTCTTAGTTGATCTTCGGTTAAAGTTTCTAAATTATTTTTATCTTGTTCAAAGTATTCTTCATTAATATTTTTTAATAATTCTTTTATTTGTTCTTTTCTAGAACTTTTTCTTTTCTTAACTTTATCTTCTTCCCTTGTTGTTTCTAAGAAAACTTTTTTTGGCAAACAACCTTTTACTTTAATTATTTCTTCTATTATTTTTAATGCTTGCCAAGTAGATTTTTTAACTGCTGGAGAAATATATCTTTCATTCATTATATTTTCATAAGTTAATTCTTTTTTACCTATGTCATTACCTTTATTAATTTCATTTATACTTTTGAGGAAAGTATAACCACGTTTATTATTATTAACATCTGCTAAGATTTCCATTAAATTATCATTAGTACTTTCTAATGCTTCCATTATATTTTCAAAACTTTCACCAGTTTCTGGACTTTCTCCAGGTACTTCTAGCAATAATTTTTTAGAGAAATTACCAAATCCACTAAATTTAAGAGTATTTATTTTTCTAATTTCTTCTTCTGTTAAAATTGCAGAATAATCTTTTCTTATTTTTCTTTCGAATATTTCTTTATTATCACCATATATAGTTTTATATTTTATTATATTTTCTATCATTTCATTATATGGATTAATTTCTATATTTTTATCTTTAAATATATTTTTAAATGTTATATAAGAACTCAAATTAGATTTAAAACTTATATCTAAACCTGAGATATCTTTTTTATCAAGTTTAACATTATACTTAGCTTCATAATAATTACATAACTGTTTTATAGTTACTTTAGAAAATTTTTTAAATAAATTTTCAATAAAATCATCTTTTAAACCTTTTGCTATATCATCCCCTCTTATTTTCATATTATTAAGTTCATTTAATAACATAAATTTTTGATATAACATAGATGATTTTGGGATTACATCTTCCCCTATTAAATAAGTACATTTATTAGTCATTCTAAGAATAAATTCTTCTGCTGTTTTACTAGTATCAACTACTTTTTCAAAATTCCATGGATATATTTTTTCATTACTTTTCTTTTCAATCCAAGCATGTCCACTAGTATCTTTATGATAAGGATTTAATGGTCCTACATAATAAGGTATTTTAAATTCCATTATTTTTATTATTTTATCTTTTGTAATATATTCATTTTCATCTTTATCATTTAAAAATGAGTAATACTTACTTGCTTTTTCTATTATTTTTTCCAACTCTTGTTTATGTAGTTGATAAGGAATACTACCATTAATATTAGTTCTTATTTTTTTCAAACAATTAGATTCAGATAATTTTTCTAATATTTCTTCATATAATTTTTTATCTTCTTCTTTTATAGTATTTTTATATTTTTCCAATATGTTTTTAAAATATTTATTTACTTGTTTTAAAGGATCTTCTCCAACAGATATTTTATCTATCGCTTCTTTATGCTTTCCTTTTTTATTAAGTCCAATATACGCTACATAATTATTTTTTTCTTTAGAATCTTTAAAAGCTTTATAATATTCTTCACTACTTCCATATTCTTTTATTAAATATTTTAACTTACTTAAATCTTCTTTGTGTTCTTCATATAAATTAACTCTATATTCTGATAATGTAGAAGAATTTTTTAATATATCATTTATTATTGTCCAATCATATAAGCCTTTAATTATATCTATTAAAGCTATTCTTTCATTAAGTATTGGTTCTATTTCAACTCTTAAAATATCATATTCTTTTTCACCAAGTTTAATAGTTTTAGCTTTTTCTTTTTCATCTACTATTTCTTCATCATCAAAAAGTTTAACTAAATTAGTTGATAAACCTAATATACCATTTAATATTTCAATAAGATTAGTATCTTTTATATAAGTTTTAAATTCTTTTTGTTTTTCTTTCTTTTTTAAACTTTTATTACTAATTGTTTTTTCAATTTTATCAAAATCTTCTTCTTCAAAACTAATATAACCATTATCTTTTAAATATTCATTTAACTCAGTAAACGATTTTTTAAAATCGGTGATATTTTCAATACTTCCTTCGTGCAAAAAATTACCTCTATTTTTAACAATATGATGAATTGCTAAATATATTAATCTTATATCTTTTTTATCATCACTTTCCATCAAATTTTTTCTTAAATGAAATATTGTTGGATATTCTTTATAAAAATCTTTATCTTTATAATTCATATCTGCAAATAAAGTATCATCTGTAAGTAAAGACTCATCTTTATCTTCTTTATAATATTTACTTTCATTAAGTCTTAAAAAGAATTTGTTATCAACTTTAGCTATTTCATCTTTAAATATATCTTGAAGTAACTTAATTCTATGTACTCTTCTTTTTAATCTTCTTCTGAGAGATCTTTTTTCTCTTCTTGCTTGAGCAGTTTGACCTTCTTCAAAAAGTCTAGTTCCCCATAAATTTTTATTTTTATATTTTAAAATTTTATAATTTTGATCAGTTACTGCCCATCCAACTGAAGATGTACCTAAATCTATACCTATATAATATTCATTATTTTCTGTCATATTTTCTCCTTTAATTTTATTATAATCTTAGTTTTATAAAAATCAATTAATAAATATTCTTGACAAAATATAATTTTAATTCTAACATTATAAGTGAAATCAATCGATTTCATTCATAAGATATTATGTTACAAGTTCAAATAAAAATTTATTGTAATCGTTTGTAAGACGAATTCACTTTATGTGGGATTCATTTACTATGTAACATTTAAAAACACATTAGTTTAACTAATGTGTTTTTTTTATTATAAATATATATCTATATATTTATAATATTTTTGGGAAAATTAATTTTATATTTTTCTTTATTTTTATAAATATATTCTTTAGTAAGAGGATAGCGATTTGTATTCCAAAAATCATAATTTTTCTGTATCAATTCATCAGTTATATCGTTAGCCATTTTTATCATTTCTAAAAACTCTTCTTTTACATTAATAGGAGCTTTGGCATAGTCTAAATCTTTTATAGTTTTAATTGTAGTTATCTTTTTTTGATTCCACAATTTAATTATGTTAAAACATCTTCTAAATCCTATTTTAACTTCATCTGGATCTTCCTCATAAGACCATCTAAAATCAAATAAAATGGATTGTAAAATTTCACATCTTACCTCTGTTATTCTGTTTTGTAATAGCTTATTTTCCATTATTCCTCCACTATTAATTTACTTATATTTAAGATTATATAAAAATAAATTAATATGTATCTCAAAATAAAATATTTTATTCTAATATTTTTATTTTACTAATTTATTCCACGCTATTGACTTAGAACTAGTAACTGTATTAAACACTCTATCAATTTGTCTTATTAGAACTCTTGCTTTACAAGTAAGAGGACTATCTGGATAGTTTAAAAAGTCGTTTCCTCCTGTAATACTTGGTCTCATAAGTCTTGGAAAGAGTGTTGCTCTATCTTCTTTGTAATTTTTTTGTCCATAATCTGCTACAAAATATGCTTCCCTAGAATTTCTATAATTAAAACTTAATGATGAATTAGTATTTCCATAAGTAAATCCAGCTGGATTACAAGTTACATATTCAGTTTCTGGTGATGCTGGATACATTTTGGTTTCAATATAATTATCAATATAATGTAATATTTCATGATGTAGAGTTTCCTCATATAAATAATTACTTGTTGATATACTTATAACTACATTACTTAAAAATTCACTATCGCTTAAGCCATATAAACCTCCATTAATTCTATCTAATATATTAAGACTAAGTGACATACCATTAGAATTAAACTCTTTGAAAAATCCCGTTGGATATCTTGATAAAATATAATCTATTTCATTTAAAACCTTTTTTAATTTCTCTTCATCATAAATTGCCGTACCTGTTGTCCATCCAACTCTAGTTCTACTTTGATCTCTTACCAAAAATTTAACTCCATATCTAGAAGTCATAGCAGCTATTTTTTCATCATTTAATTGTTTAAGTGTTTTTTCAACAGGCTTAGGTTTTGGTGGTGGTGTTCCAGTATTTGGTTTTACTTCTTCTACTGGTTTATTATGTTTCTTTTCTTCAATATTTGTTTTTGTTTTATTAACTGGTTTATTATTTGGTTTTGCTTCTTGTTTAGAAGTTTTATCTTCATCTTTTTTATTATTTATCTCTTCTTTTTTAGATGAATCATCTTTATTTTCAGTATCTTGTTCTACTATTTTTTTATCTTTTTTATTAGATTCTATATTCTCTTTTATTTTTGAACCATTACTTTCATTAATATTAATATTTTCTTTTCCTTCATTATGTTTTTTCATATCTTTTTTAATAAATAAAAATATTAGCGACATTGTTAATGTAATGAAGCTCAAAAATCCCATCAATATAATTAAAAACTTCTTTTTATTTTCCATAACCCTACCTTCTTATGATAATATATCATAAAGATTTTAATAATACCATTTATCCAATTGTTTTCATTATTAATTTACCGTAATTTTTAAAATATAAAAACACATTAGTTTTATTAATGTGTTTTCTTCTTAATTATATTATTTTTATCTTTATAAATAGAATCACTATCTATACATCCTCTTACACTAGATAAAGGATAAATATTAGTATTTCTACCAATAATAGTACCGGGATTTAATATAGAACCACAACCTACTTCTACAAAATCTCCTACTATAGCACCTAGTTTTCTTAAGTTTGTATTATATTCTTCATCTTCTAAATGAAGTACTACATTTGTTTTATCACTTTTTAAGTTAGAGGTAATACTAGAAGCTCCTAAATGAGCTTTATATCCTATTATAGAATCTCCTACATAACTAAAATGTGGTATCTGTGCATCATTAAATATTATAGAATTTTTAAATTCACAAGAATTCCCTGCTACTACATTTTTACCAATTATAACATTTCCTCTAAAGAACGCTCCAGGTCTTATATCAGCATTTTCACAAATAATAAGAGGTCCATTTAATGTAACATTACTTGTTATATTAACTGACTTATGAATCCATATATCATCGTTTATCTTATTGTATTCTTCACCTAATCTAGAACCAAATTCTATTATAAAATTAGATATATCTTTTAATACTTCAAAAGGATATACAGATTTTTTAAATAAAGACTTTGCTATAGTTTCATCAATATCTAATAATTTTTCTATCTTAATATCTTCTTTTTTCATATCTTACATTTCTTCTTTATAATAAGCATTTACTATATTTTTAAAATTATAGATAAATTCATTATTTTTTATCACTTCTTTAATACCATATTTATTTTTCTTATAAACTATATCATTTTTAATAAAATAGATACTTCCATTACTTATAACTGCATCTTTTATATCTTGATCACTATATAAAAGTATTTTATTATTTATATCTTTTTTACTTACTTGGTAAAACTTCCAATCTTTAGTTATAAAATAATAATTTCTTGCATTTTGATAAACCTTAATATAATCATATTTATTTAATGCTTTATATCTTCTTACAGGAAAGAGCACTTTATTTGTTATAAAATCATTAATATTTTTATCAATCCAATTTTTTCCATCAAAATATTTAGCATCCATTTTCTCCATTACAGATCTATATGGATCTATAACATACTGTGTATCATCTGTTCTATTTACTAAATATAGTTTGTTATCTACTATTCCCTGTACATATAAAGTCTTAGATGATGGATAATCAAAATTAAAATAACTATGAGTATTTTTTCTAACATCTATTATTTTAAATCCATCTATTAAATCATCTTCAGTATATTGAGGAAATATTAAATAATTATTTATCATATATGAAAGTTCATTATAATAAATATCTTTATTATTAGTAGTAAAATAATTTTTCTTATATCCTTTAGTAGATAATTCTGCTATATAGTGATATTTATATATATAAATAAATTCATTATCTTCTATATTTTTATAATAAAAATTATTTTTTTCATCTACTACATCACTTTTATTATAAAGTTCATTATCAACATAATTATTAAAAGATTTAATATTTATTATGTTATTTACTAATACTTGATCAATTTGTTCATTATTTTGATAACATCTTACATAATTATATTTAACTTTTTTTAAAAATTTTAACATAATACACGTAACATTATCTTTTTCTTTTATCTCAATATCTTGTACTATCTTCTTTTGATGATTAAAGAAATTACTTATATCATAATTAAATATTTTATTTCTATATTCTAAGTTAATCGAATAAAAATCATCTTCCTTAGTCTTTTCATATATTTCATTTATTTTAATCTTTTCACTATTTTTAATCATTTCATATTTTATATCGTGATGGTTATAAAATACTCCTATTAAATATTGAATAATTAAAAATACTATAGATAATATAATTGCAGTATAGAATGCTTTTTTTATCATTTTCCCCTCTTATCTAAACTTAAAAACTTTAGATATTTGTGATAGTAAATTAACTATACTTTGTAATGTATCTGTTATATTTTCAAGTATATTTTTATTTTTTGATTTTTTAGATGTAGTAGAACTACTACTTTCTTTTTGCCATAAACCTTTTTTATCTTTTTTAGCTTTAGTTTCTAATTCTTTTAATTCTTCTACATATTTATATTTACCATATAAATATTCTACCTTAGCATATCCATTTTCCACTAAATCTTTTTGAAGTAGTTTATCATCTAGAAAAACCCATCCTAAATTTCTACCATATCTATCATTTCTATCACTTTTATTATCGTATTCTATTTCTATATTTTTAGCTTTTTCTAACCTATTACATGTATAGTTACTTGCTTCTTTACCATAAAATTCTACACCCTTTTTAGGACTTTTAGTTTCAGGTGTATTTACTGCTAAAAATCTTAAAGTAAATACTTTATTATTTCTTTCAAATTTAGCAGTATCACCATCTACACATTTTATAAATTTCACTTTTTCTTTAGTATTAGCAAATACTATTATAGGTAAAACTAAAAAGAATATTAAACTCCTTTTAATTATCGAAAAAATCATCAAAGAAATCGTCTTCTTCATTAGATAAAACCTCATTTACTTCTTTTTCTATTTTCTTAGCATCAACAGAATTTTCTTTATTATTTACATTAGGAGAAACTTTTAAAGGAACTTCTATTTTTTCTAATTTAACATCTGGTTTAATATTAGCTTTCTTGTTCTTTTCTTCTAACTCTAATAATTCTATTTCTTCTTCTATTTTAGAAATCATAGAATCAACTTCATCAATTTCTTTCTTCTTTTCCTCTAAAGTTGATTTTATTTTTTCTTCTTTTTCTAATTTAGCTATTTCTTTAGATACATCAAAATCATTTAAAAAGTTATTATAATTACTTCCCTTATCAAAAAAGCTAGGTCTTTTAAATTGATCTTCCTTAAATAAAGAACTTGTAACACTTTCTCTTTTTTCTTCTCTTAATTTTTTTACATATCCTTTTAAATCAAATATTTCTAATTTTTTCTTTTCGTGGACTGGATAATCCATAAGTTCAAATGTTCTTCCCCAGTCCATTTTAAAATTAGGTGTTAAAGATGTTTTAAAAGCATCAAATCTATGTCTTTTAACTATAACATCAAATTCTTTTAATTTTTGTAAATCACTTACTGTAACTAAAGGAGTTGATGCTGTCTTATCATCTTTTTTACTTTTTACTTCTCCACACATCTTAGATATTTCTTCTAATGCTTGTAGTTCAGTTGTAAGTAAATAAACTAAGTTACCACAGTTACCTTTAATAGTTTCTGCTATTTCTTTTCCATAAACTTGATTTAATTGAGCAAAGTTTTGAATAATAAAAGTAAGTCTTATTTGTCTACTTCTTGCTGCAGTAATCATACTAGTAACATCTTTTAATTGTGGCATATTAGCAAACTCATCTAATAAAAAGTTAGTTCTAACTGGAAGCTTACCACCATTTTCAAATGCTACGTCTATTAATTTTTCATAACATTGTTTTACAAATATTGTAGTCAAAGCGTGATATGTATTTTTTTCATCGTGAACTATTATAAATACAGCAGTTGGTTTTCTTCCGATATCTCCCATATTAAAATCACTACGAGATAACATTTCACTTAAATTTTCTCTAGTAGTAAATATTTTTAATTTTTGTTTAAACATAGAAACTATACTACCTTTAGTTTCACTTGGAGCATTAACCGTTCCAGATAAATTACCATAAATACTAGATGTTTTATCTTTAGAGTTCATATATTCTTTTAACGCTTGAACTCCTTCGACTTTTTCTTCACCTACTGAATCCATATAAGCTACAGAATTGATGTTTATTTCACCTTTTTTACCATCTTCAAATAAACTTTCTACAAGACCAGCAAAATAATCTCCTGCTGTATTTCCCCAGAAAACATCGTCAGTTTTTTCTTCATGTAACATATTTGCAGCTAAGTCATCTATTAACTCAGTTGCTTTATCTTTATTACCACTTTTATATAATTCATATGGAAGATCAAGTGGATTCCAACAATTACCTCTTTGAGGATTTCTAAAGTTTAATACAATTATATTATATCCTCTTGCTTTAAGTAATCTTCCTGTCTTTTCATATATTTCCCCTTTAGGGTCAGTAATTATCATAGATTCTCTTTTTTTAGCAAGAAGTTTTACCATAGGTAATATTACACATTCAGTCTTACCACTTCCTGTAGTACCAATTACTAAATTATGAAAGTTAGTATTATCTACATAACATTCATCTTTATTCATAATAAGAGGAATACCAGCTACATCTGCATCTCTTGCTTTAGGATCTACTCTTTTTAAAGCTTGTTTAAAATCGCTTTCTTTAACCCATTTTGAATAACCCGTAGTTGGTTTTGCACCTATTTCAAAACCAAAACCTTTTTCTCTTTCAAAAAAAGTTTTTTCTACCATTACAAAAGTTGCAACAATAACTATAAGAGTAATACCTATTGTCGTAAATAAAAGTGGTGGTATAAGTCCTGGAAAAGGATTTAAACCTATTAAAGTATTTTCACTTGCTAAAGAATTAATATTTCCTACACCTATTGATACAGTTAAAAACAAAAATAAAGAAAATATTAATAATTTCATCATATCTTTTTCTTCTGCTTTAAATTTTAGTTTCATTAACCATTCTCCTTGTTTTTATCTTTATCATATATTTCTAAATTATCTCTATATTTATATATATGCGTTAATAATTCATCTTTTGTTTTTTCTTTATTTATAGAGTCTTTAAATTTATCTTTATAATACTCTTCTAAAAATATAGAATCTATCATATTCCAATAAAATATAGATCCACTATTATCATTATTTAAAGTACCTTTTTTATTATCGATATTATATTTAACTATATCAGTAGTTAAATTACAATTAAAATTTTTATCGTTTTTTTCTAGATCATCTATAGTCGTAGAATTTTTTTCATCATTTCTTGCGATTTGTCTTTTGGTCTTACTAAATAAAGAACATTTACTTTGTCTTTCAAGTTGAAAAGAAGCAAGTATATTTGCATATTTTTCATTTAATGCTTCATTTATTTGTTTATTTTCTGTACTATCTGAAGGATTAGTACTGTAAAAAGACGGATCTTTATCAGCAAGAAGCACAGCAAGAAGCAGATATCTATCTACATCTACATTATAGTCTTTTTTATATTTATTTACTACATTATCAACTATACTATATATTTTGTTTGATGTGGTCCTTTCACTAGTTGTTTCTGTTGACTTATTTAAAAATGGAACTTTTACATTTACTGCTGTACCTATCAAAAGAATAAGTAATGGTACAAAAAATATAAATACTATTATAAGTAAAATTGGAACTAACAAATGAAGTTTACTAAGTGTTGTTGCTACATTTATTGCTGTTCTTGCTTGATCTATTTTATTTTTTAAATTAGCTGGAGTATATCCGTTAGGATAACTATATGAAGATGATGAACTTGAATTCTCATTTTCTTCACTTACTTCATCTTTTATAGAATATTTTTCTATCAAGTTACTACTAGTTGGCATAGTAACTTTTCTTTGTACTTTTTCTTTATCTATATTAGATGATTTAGAAAAAGAAGAGTAGCTATTTACTCTTTTTTTAAATTTCTCATCCATAACTACCCTCCTTTAACTTTTTTATAGACCTCCACCTGATCCAAACGAAGATAATTCTTCTGGTGTTGCTATAACGTTTATTCTCATTCTTCTATTACCACAAACAAATAACGCTTCCCCTTGAGAATAAGTCTTAATACTTTCTTTTTCATTATCATTTAAATCTATAAGTTTAGCTAAATCTTCAGCTGCTTGTTTCTTAAGACCCATTATTAAATAATAAGATGCATTATCAAATATTGCTTTACCTTGTGTTATTAAATTAGGATCTGCAAAATCACTTGGTTGTTGAGTAATAATTATAGTTCCTGTTGAATATTTTCTTGCACGACGTTGAACTTGTGCAAGGAATGCTGCTCCTAAATTATTCTTTTCACTTAATAATACGTGAGCTTCATCAACCATTAAAATAGTATCTCTATTTCTATTTAAACATAATCCCCATGCATATTTTAAGACATTGAAGAATAATGCATTTTTAACATTATTTTCAGCATTCATTAACTCTTTAATATTAAATGTAATAAAGTCAGAGTTATGTGCTATCGTTGTCTTACCATCAAAATAATATCTAAGTTCATTAACTAAAGGTCTTATTTTGAGTTCAAGTTTTTCCATCATATCTCTTTCGTGAGTATGATCTGTCATAGCCATCATTCTACCTTTTATTGTTGTATATACATCTGAGAACGTTGGATAATCATTTGCTGTATAGTTATAGAAATTTGTAGTATTAAAATCTATTCCAAATCTTCTATATGTATCTTGTACTACTTCAGAAAATAGTGTTAATGTATCATCTTCCATAGATGGATCATAATACTTCATAAATGCTTTTAAGAATTGTATTGTTCCTGTTAATATAGAATTTCCTAAAGAAGCACTTTCTTTAATATCTTCTTCATCATAATCAATTACTATTTGAAGTGGATTAATCATCCCAAATTCTCCACCTTTACCTAAGTCAATTGTATCTCCACCATATAACTTAGTCATTTCTTTAAGTTCATTTTCAGGGTCAATTGCAACTATTTGACAAGAATTTCTAATATGTGTTCTAAGTAATAACTTGGCTGCTGTAGATTTACCAGAACCAGTAGTACCAAGCATAATCATATTAGCATTATTTCTATTATTTTCTTTTCTTAATTTATATAAGAATTGATTAAATAAAATAACTCCTCCAGAGAAATCTACTCCAAGTAAACATGAATCTCCTGGATCTTTAATACTATCAAAGATAAACGGATACATTGCTGCAATCGTTACTGAAGGAATCGGTGTTCCAACTCTTTCTTCAATAGAAGATGCTGGGAATAACGGTAACATTGATTTAAATACTCTTTCTTGTTCGAATCTAATAGATACTGCTTTCATTTCCATTGCTTCTAAATAGTTCTTAACTTGAACTTTTTTAAGTTCAAGTTCTTCCTTAGTATCTGCAGTAATCATTATATGCATTTGAAAATCAAATATTCTAGCATTTGAACTAGCAAGCATATTAACAAAATATTCAAGAGATTCAAAATCAAGTCTTATTCTTTCTTGAGTAGTTTTATCTTTTTCATTTTGATATAGATTTTTTAACTCCGCTATTTGCTTATTAAGCATTTTTCTAATAGATAGAAATGGTACAGGAATATGTTTAACTACTATTTTTATTCCAGACATAGTTGTAAGTGTCGATAAATATCCTGGTGAAATAAAATTAGGAAAAGATATTACTGTAAGTATAGTTGCATATTTATCACTTATAAAAAAATCACTTGGATAAAATTGCAATCCCTTAGGTGCAAGTTCTGCTCTTAATCTTGTACTCATAATGATACCACCGTCCTAAATTCTGTTGACTTACCACCATTTAAGAAATTATCTAAAACTACTCTTAAATCTTCGTTAGTTACTTGAGTAGTAGCAAGTCCACAACTAGATAATGAATTTATTAAATGTCTTATCTTCTTTTGAATGTTTTCTGGATTTTTTTCTTTAAACAATATGTAATATTCTGTGTCTACTACTGAATTATTTATAAATCCATTAGCTTTTTGTATATCTTCCATAATTAGTTTTCTAATAGCAACTGATGCTGTTTGATTATACATTACTTGAAGCCTAGACATATATACAGATATATCTACTGGTCTATCTGCAACTACTAACCAAAATTCATAATCTATTTGATTATATACTTGTTTTAAGTTAGATATAACCATATTTTGTTCTTCTTCACTTAATATAAAAATATTTCTTGGGATTATCTTAACTCCTGATACTTTATCATTATTATTTAAAATAATCATTCCATCTGTTATGTTTTTAACAGGTAACCAATTTTCTGTAACTCTATTTCTTTGGCTTGACATTGCTACACCATCCTCTCCAATAATAAATTTGTGTTTCACTATAATATCTATACATACTTTCTAAAAATACCAATCCATTATGGTAATGAGATGGCAGTGGAAACACTAAAAGGCCACTTACAAGTAGTGGTAGTAACATAAGTATCGTATAAAATATATTACTTGCCGCTTTAGAAAATATTATCATTAAAAGTACTGTTGTAACTATACCCGTAGCAAATATACTTAAATCTATCGGTCTAAAATATCCAAATATTAAATTACCTCTTTTGGTATTTGCTGGTATTAAAAAATTATTATTCACTAGCACCCTCCCTTTTCTTATCTCTTGTTAGGATCAAATCCTCTATTTTTATCTACTAAATTTGTTGTTGTTAAATTTTGCATCTTAGTATCATTTTTTGCAATTCTAGCATCTCTTTCATCTTCAACTCTAGTTTGATTAATAACTGATCTAGCTCTATCTGTTAAAGTTACTTTTTCATCTTTAGGTCTATTATCTTTATATTTTGAATAAATTGTATCTTTTGTTCCAATATATTCATTAATTTCTTCAAAGTTTTTCTTAGCATTATCAAATTCTTTTGCTTTTTGTTCACTTATAGTAGTAGTTCTATCAAGTTCTGCTCTTGCTATTCCAATTCCTACTGTATCATTTGGATGAGTTGCTACTATTTCATCATACGTCATTTTAGCTTGAGCTTGATTAGTTTGAGCAGTAGTCATTTCAACTTTTGCATTATCCATATTTTTCTTAGCTTGTGCTAAATGCCACTTAGTAACATTATATTTTCTATCAATTCCAGCCTTTTGAAGTCCTGTTGCTTTAGATTGTATTACATCCGCTATACTTCTCATCTTAGCATCTTTATTTCCAGTTCTAATTTGAGTAGCTAAACTTCCTCCAGCTCTATACGTTTCAGCCATAGTAGATCCACCTTTTTGACCATTTACATAACCAGTTCTCGCTCCAGCTACTGCTCCAGTTAATGCTCCAGTAAGACTTTTTCCACCTACAAGACCTCCAACTGCTCCAAATGCCGTTCCTGTAACTCCACCTACTATTCCACCAATTTTAGTTGCTAACTCTTTATTATCTTCTTTAATTCCAATTACTTTTTTAACAAATCCTGGTAAATCTTTTGCAAATTTTAAAAGCCCTAATATTAATATAACTTTTAAATATGCAAGTCTCATAGGATCTTCTTTTAATCCTTCAGCTGCTCCATAATCTATAAACAATTTATCTGTTGATAAGGCATTTATAAAATACAGCACTATATATATTGTTCCAAGCGATAAAAATATATCTAAAAACGTTGAAACTAAATTTTCCAACCAAGAATAAAAAGCTTGATCTTTTTTATCAGATACATCAAGTAGTGATATTACTGGTATTGGAGCAATCATTTCTAAAATAATCATTTTAAATACCCTAATAGCTACTTTTAAAGTTATAGAAAATAGTAAAAATACCGTTATAGCCCCAACTATCGTTGAAAGTGGCCATTTATATTCATATCTATAATGAGATCCAAAACCTAAGAACCCACTATTGTCATTTTCTATGATTTTTTCGCTAAATTCTTTGATACTTTCAATTTCTTTTGTTCCATCTACACTAGCATAATTATTATTAGCATCTCTTCTAGGTGAAAAGAAAGATCTAAGAAGTATTAAAGACATTTGTGAGGAATTCTTCTTTACTGTTTCATCTACATTACTTGTTGTTTTTTCTTCTGCAAATAAAATTCTAGGTAAAACTGGCAAAAATACTTTTTGTGCCTTATAAAGTAGATTAAATCCTGTTGGAAGTAACATAATTACTATTATTACAATAAAAACATTTCTAAATATCTTTGCAACACCTTTTTTTGAATCTAAAACTTTATCAGGTTCAAACATTAACTGAAAAAACGATATAGTTAATTTAAAGAGCATTATAACTCCTAAAATAGCATATATCCTATTTCTAAATGAATCAATTATTCCTATATGTACCCTTAGAGAAGATAAATCAAATATTCCTTGAGTAATAAATTCAATAATAGAATAAATGAAATAATCTATACTTCCAACTATCCATCTAAAGGCATCAATTATTATATTTTTGTCCATAATTCACCTTAACTTGTAGTCTTTTTATTTTGACTATTGTTAGTAACTCCACAAAGTGGATCATCTACTAAATTTAAATTTGTCTTTACAGGAGGTAAATTTAATATAAGTTGTAAAATTGTAGGTAGTAAAAATACAAGTGCTGCAGCTATAATTCTATTTTTAGAATTAACTAAAATTGATTTATTCATATTTTCTTCCTTTGATCCTGCAACTGCTGTAACAACATCTAAAGATATAAGAACTAAAAGAACTATAGGAACTATAATTTTTACGAAATTTATACCATCATTTAACATTTTCCACGCTTCTTCTGTAAATATTGCATTACAATTCATAATTTATCTCCTTTAAATTTTATTATTATATCATAACTATTTTATTTTACCACATAAGGGTCAAGTTTAGTCCCGGTTCCCCCACTTATAACAGTATCTTTTGACAAAGCATAAACTGGTAAAACATTCATCATTCTACTACATTCTTCTTCTTTAATAGTTTTTGATATGTAAAAAGCTAAATTGCTAGCTTTTACAGAAGGAGTAGCTAACCAAGTGTTATGTTTAGATAAAAAGTTATAATTTTGACATTCAACTGATGAAGTCATAAGACATTTTTTATCTAAAGAAGCTGCCATATAATCATAAACTGCTAAAGCCCCTACTTTATTAGTATCTATAGTTTTACATTCTTTAGAACCATCTTTTCCAACATCTCTTGATGTTCTTTGACCTACACAAAAGTTTTTTTCTACTAAATTTATATAAAGAAGTGGACTGTTTGCTTTATTTTTTTCTAAATTATCTTCTAAATTTTTCTTAAGTAAACTTCTATTATAATCGTTTTTACCACTAGTATTAGAAGTATAACTATTATATCTATCATCATATGAAGAAAGTACTCCATAACTATTTGGTACTACTAAAAGATCTCCGTCTGTATCAACTCTTATAATTCTATATGTTGTCGAATGAATTTTCACATAATTATTAGGATCTTCTCCTCTAAATATATAACCACCTGTTAAAGTTGTTTTAGAAGATGAAGAATTTTTAGAAACAGATGATACATTATACAATCCATCTTTTGTAGATAAAGTTTCTATATTTTGCTTCATCACTTCTTTTCCAAGAGTCTTAGAAGAATAATTAACATCTCCACAATCTACATAAGTTACATATTGATACATATTTTTAGATTGTTGATATACTTTAACATTACCTTTACAAGTTTTATTTAATCTTGCAATAGATAAATTTCTTAAAAAGCCACTACTTATAAGTTCATCACTACTAACAGTTCTATAATCTCCTGAAATTGTAGGTAGTTTGTCTTGGTGCTTTTTATAATATCTAACTGCTGCATTTTTTAAATTTTTTTCTAAAGTTTGAAAGTTATTAGCTGTATTATTACCAGCTGTATTTGTATTAAGTAATAATAAGACAATAAGTAATAAAAATACTGCTATTACAACTATGAATACTTTTATTATTTTAGGGTCTATACTTTCTTTAACTAATGTAACTATCTTCTTAAAATCCATCACATACCTCTATTGTTACTTTTATTATAATATAAAATAATATAATTTAAAATAAAAATAGTTAACTAGTTAACTATTTTTATCATTTGGATTTTTTGAAGGTTTGATAACTTTTACTTTTGGTTTTTCTGATTTTTCTGATTCTCCTGATTTTTCTGATTCTCCTGAATTTTCTGATTTTCCTGAATTTTCTGATTTTCCTGAATTTTCTGGTTTTTCTGATTTTTCTGGTTCTTTTGATTTTTCTGGTTCTTTTGGTTTAACAGGTTTTTCTGGGTTTTCTGGTTTAACGGGTTTTTCTCTAGTTTCTTTATAAACTCTATCTATTTCACTAACAATTATCTTATCTTTCATAGGCATCACTTTGTTTTCCTCTACAGTTTGAGGATCAATAGTATTTTCTTCTATAAATTTATTTATAAGATTTATATCGTTAATTCCATATTTAGAAAATTCATTAAAAATACTTTCTCTTGATAAATCTATATTTGTTGATAAACTTATAATTCCACTTCTTTTAATAGACTGCAAAAGATTTTCATTCATTACCCTAACTTTTTTTATTGAAGATAGAATTTTGTTAGTTTCTTGTTTTGCAGCTTTATCTATATCATTAGCTTTCTGTTGTGGTGTTTGAGAATCTTTATCTGAAATAAAACTTCCATAAATTTCGTCGTAATATGCAAGAGATAGTACATAAAGATCATCTATATAAGTACAAAAATCTCTCGATAAAGGTAAACTAGTCCCATAAATTTTCTTATATAAAAAACTTTCTTCAGAAATTGGAATACCAAAATTTTTTATTTGATCAAAACTTGTTATTCCATTAGTTTTGATATTTCTTAATTCTTTTAAGTTCTTTTCACTAAATAAATCTAAAATTATATCTAAATTTCTATCATTTAAAAAATGGTCAATTTGATCAAACAAAGGTTTATAATCTTCAAAATTTAAATTCTTTTTAAATTTCAAATTATATATTATTTTATCTTCCGTTATTTCTTTAATACTATATTCAGCCATAGGAATTAAAGCCATTCTTATATTTCTAGGCAACAAAGAATAATCAATATCAAAACTTATAGATTGTTTTTTGCTTTCAGCTTTTTGTATATTATCTAAATTTAATTGTATTATTTTCTTAGATTTTATATCTAACTTTTCTATAAGAGGATCTACCTTTTCCAAAGATAAATCTTTATCTATATTTAGATTATCTATATAAAATCTTCTTAAATTTTCTAATTCTTGATTTTGTAATAAGCTAAATTTTATTTTCTTATCTTCAAGAATATCATATGAATATTTTTGCTTATCTATATAATCTAGAAGTTTTAATTTAATTTCTTTTGCTTTTTCTTTATCTGATAAAATACGATATTTATATCCAGACAATATATTTGCAAACTCTAATCTTTCAGTTTCATTTTCAAAATTATTTATTAGTTCATTTATTTCCTTAAATTCTATTTCCTCTAAAATTTCTTTTATATTTATCATAATCCTATACTTTCTTCTTTATAAATCTTTCTTTTTTTAATCGAGTTTCTATTCTAGCTCTTTGAATAAATCCAAGAGCTATAACATTAAATAGCAAACTTGTTCCTCCGTAACTTAAAAATGGAATCGGTATCCCTGTCAATGGTATAAAAGTAGAAACTCCACCTATATTTACAAAAAGATGTAACGCCATCAAAAACATTATAGCATAAGAATAAGAAGCTTGAAAATTATTATAACTACTTCTAGCAATTAAAATAATACGATAAAACATAAACATAAACAATAAAATGATTACTATTCCACCTACTATTCCTAACTCTTCTACTATTACAGGAAAAATAAAGTCCGTATGACTTTCTGGTAAATACAAATATTTTTGACTCGAATTAGCAAGTCCCTTACCAAAAAGTCCACCATTATTAAAAGCTATTAAACTATTGCATAATTGGTTCCCATCAGTATAAAATCTTTCAGAAGTACAAACACCATGAGTGTTTATACGATTTTGTTTTTCTTTAGATAATTTTTTATAAATACTTGAAAAAGATAATATTCCAAGACTTAATATTAATATCATAAAAATAAATACTATCTTCTTTATAGACTTACCAACTGGATTAATAAAGAACATAAATATTATAACTAAAGTTATAACCATAGCAGTACCAAAGTCAGGTTGTAAAAATACAAGTCCCGCTCCAAGAAATCCCCAACCTATTGGAAACACTAAATATTTTGGATCATCTAATTTATTTTTATATTGGTCATAATAAATTGATGCGAGTAATATATATACTAATTTAAATAATTCACTAGGTTGAATACCAACTCCAGGAATAAGATTTAACCATCCCCTAGTCTTATTAATGTAGCTTCCTTTAAATATTAAAAACACCAAAGCTCCAATTATTATTAAAAGAGCTGGATATACAATTTTTTTATAATGTTTACTATCAATAAATAATATTATAAAAAATCCTATTAATGCTATAAAAGCCCAAATTGATTGCTTTATAAAGTATCCTAATGGACTTTGATTATATCTAACAACTGAAAAAACATTACTAGCTGAAAAAATCATAACAATACCAATTGCTATAAGTAAAATCATAACTACAAATAATGGAATATCTATTTTTTTTAATATCTTCATATATTTAAATTATACTTTTTTTATAATTTTTTATAAAGTTATTTTTATAATCTTTAAAATTATTGTTCTTTATTGCTTCTCTTACTTCTTCCATCATTTTTATTAAAAACCTTGTATTATGTATAGATAAAAGTCTCATACCATACATTTCATTACATACAAGTAAATGTCTAATATAAGCTTTTGTATGATTTTTACAAGCATAACAATCACAAGTTTTTTCTAATGGAGTAAAATCTTCTTTAAATCTAGCATTTTTAATACTTACTCTACCTTCTCTTGTAAAAAAATTGCCATGTCTTGCAATTCTAGTAGATAAAACACAATCGAATATATCTATTCCTCTATCAATTGCTTCAAGCATATCAATTGGTTCACCAACTCCCATTAAATATCTAACTTTATCTTCAGGTAAATAAGGTGTTGCAAGTTCTACCATTTTTATCTTAGTATTTTGTCCTTCTCCAACACTAACTCCACCTACTGCAAAACCATCAAATGGTAAAGATGTAGTATATTCAGCACTAAGTTTTCTAAGATCAGCAAATTCTCCACCTTGAACTATACCAAATAAACTTTGATTTTCATTTTTATGTGCATCTAAACATCTTTTCGCCCATCTAAAAGTTCTTTCTATAGAGTTTTTCATATACATATGAGTTGATGGATATGGAGGACATTCATCAAGTACCATAGCGATATCTGAATCAAGTTTATTTTGTATTTCGATAGATTTTTCTGGAGTTAAAAACAAATTTCTTCCATCTAAATGACTTTTAAATTTAACTCCATCTTCACTAATATCTTTAGGTCTTGCTAAAGAGAACACTTGAAAACCACCTGAGTCTGTAAGTATTGGTCCATCCCAATTCATAAAACTATGAAGTCCTCCTGCTTTTCTTACTAAATCTTCTCCTGGTCTTAAATGTAAATGATAAGTATTAGATAATATAACACCTGCTTTAGTATCTTTTATTTCATCAAAAGACATAGTCTTAACTGTTGCAAGAGTACCAACTGGCATAAACATAGGAGTTTCAAAACTACCATGATTAGTATGGAGAATTCCATATCTTGCATTTTCATCTTTTTTTATTAATTCATATTTAACTTTCATATTGCCACCTTGTGTTATTATATCAAAAATTTAAAAAATATATAGAAAAATAAGAAAATATTGTATAATGGTGGTGATGAAAACGACAAAGAAAAGAAAATTATTAATAATATTAATTTTAATATTTATAAATTTTGCTATTATAGATTATTTTAGAATCAAAAGTGACCACTTTCCATTATTTTCTATAAATATAATAAATAATACCAACAATAAGCAACTTTTTATAGGTCCATTTTATATTGTAAAAAGAGAATATAGAGAACAAAAAGAAAAATTTAGTGAATCAATTAATGTGTCTTTTAATTTTATAAAATTAAAATATCCTAGCAAATATAAAAAAGAATATCTTGATTTTACATATAACAAATCAGATATCTTAATAAATAAGTATTTAAATTATCAAGATATAACCTTTTATACTTCTAATATAGATAATTTAAAAATTAATTCTTATACTTTAGATAGTTATTTAAAAAGCCACTCTATTGATACATTGCTTAAAAATGCATTAAAAATTACTAATGTAGATAAATATCAATATAAAATTTATGAATATGACAAAATAAAGATTATGTCTTGTAACAGTTCATATGAAGAAAAAAAGAAAAGTATAAAAAAAGATTATGTTATTACAGATAAAGAAAGTGTTTTTGATAAATCTTTCTGTCAAAAAAAAGAATGTATTTTTAAAAAAACATTAAAAGTAACTCAAAAACTAGATAATTATAGCATAAACATCATACAAAAAAACAATTATAATTTAACTACTGTAAAAGTAAATGAAGAGTTATTTACTAAATTAAAAAAAGATATTTATTATGATTTTACATTCTTATCTAATCCTTCGATTAATAAAAATGATCTTCAAAATATCTTTAATACAACTCAAATAATAAACATTAAAAATAATGATAATAACTATAGTTTTAATGATAATTCTTGTAATTAATTAAATCTAAGAAATTATTCATTATTTTTTTATTATAACTTGATAAATTATTAACTTTTTTAGCTTTAGTTTTAAAACTTTTTAAAGCATTTAATTTTTTAGTTTTTATTCCAATAATATCAGAATATTCTTCTTCAAATATAGTAGCGCCTAAAAGATAACATTTAAGCATATTATCTAAATCTTCTACTCCTTCTTTTAAATATATATAATAATTTGTTTCTAAATAAGAAAATAAATCTTTATTTTCAAACTGTTTTAATTCAAACACATAGTTAATATCTTTTGTATAATCTAATAATTTTTCTTTATTCATACACGAAATAATAATATTATCATTAAATACTTTTACTGTTGGTAAATTCTTTTTAAATAACTTTTCATCTACATAAGTATAATTTTCATATTCTCTTACTATTTTATTAAATTTAGGATATTTTTTTATTTTCTCATCATAACTAAATAAAATTTTTAAATTAGCGTTAGTATTGATGGCATATTTGATTACATCTTTATCAACTCCAAGAGCAATTACTACATCATAACTTTTATATATCTTATGAAATAAAAATTTACGTCTTCTAAAATATAAATTAAAAGAATATTTAGAATTAAATAACTTCAAAGAATAGACATCTACTTCGATTAAGTTTTTATCTAATCTATTAACTAATTCTAAAACATTTTTATATTTATCTATACCTTCAATAAATACTGCTAATTTTAATTTAGATTTCACCATTATCTTTTCCTTTTTTATTAAAAATTAAGTTTATTAAGAAAAGCCAATTACGTTTAATAAAATATAAAAACACTTTCTTTTTTAAAGGCATGGTTTTAATAAATTTATTGCTATACCAATCTTTATTTAAAGAAGTAAATTCTTCTTTTACTTTTTTAGCTTTTTCTAACTTATTCATCTTTATGTATTTAATAAATACATCTATTAAATATATTTCTATACCAATATATTCATAAAAATCTTTATATCCATGTATTAACAACTTATCTTTCATCAAACTATAAGCTAAGATATGATTTTCTAATTTCTTTTCATTAAGTTCTCTTGTTATAGAAAAAGGTGTCGTAACATAATAATATAAATAATCTTCTATTTTTACTATTTTCTTACAATCTACTATCATATTAGATATTGCAACTACATCTTCAAAAACCATATTTTCAGGATATAAATTATTAAGTGCAATACTCTTTCTTATAAGTTTATTACAGGAATGAAACTCCATCATTAAAACATCATTAAAATCTTTAGTATATTCTTTATATTTTCCTTTATTTTCTTTTACTAAAGTAGAGTTGTTATCTCTTATAAAATTGCATATAACCATATCAGCATTTGTATTTTTTTCTACATTTAAAAATGTATCAACAAAATTATTCGCTACATAGTCATCACTATCTACAAAGAGTAAAAATGGAGCTTGAGCTTCCTTTATACCTCTATTTCTAGCTTTTCCTGGTCCACCATTACTTTGTTTTATTATTTTTATAAACCTTTTATATTCTTCTATCTTTTTTAATGAATTATCTGTTGAACCATCATCTATTACTATTATTTCATATTTATAAGTTGTTATTTGTTTTAAAATAGAATCCAAACATCTTTCAATAGTTTTTTCTGCATTATAAACTGGAACTATTATAGAAACATCCATTTTTATTCTCCTATTATCTTATAAAATTTATCTAGTATATCTTTATTATATTCTTTTAATGATCTACTAGTCTTTCTAGTTCTTTCAAACTTTTCTAAAGCTTTTTTTATATCCTTAGTAGCTTTAACAATATCTTGTGTCTTTTCTAAATGTTTTGGAATAATAACAGGTAATCCTAAAGCATAAGCTTCAATAAATGCCATACCTTGTCCTTCATATCTAGACATTCCAACATATAAATCCATTTGTGCTAAATATGGAAAAGGATTTGCTATTTTACCAAGTAAAAAAACTCTATCTTCCAAATTATACTTTTTTACAAGTAAAGTTATTTTATCAAAATCTTCTCCAGATCCTATTAAATAAAGCCTCATATCAGTTCTTTTTAATTTGCTAAATATATCAAGTAACAAGTCATAGCCCTTAGCATGAGTAAATCTCCCTAAAGATACTACATTAATATACTTTTTATCGACTTTAAAGTTAACTACTTCTTTTTTTAATTCTTTAATAACTTTATCATCAACTATATTAGGTAAAATATAACTGTCATCTTTTTTAAAATATGTATTAAATTCATTAAGTGAATTTTTAGACACTGCTATTACACTATCAAAATATTTATATTTTTCTTTATTCATAAAAACTAAATATTTATATTTTATTTCATGTTTCATTCTTTCTAACATTTGATCGTGACACATTATATATTTTTTATCAGATTTAGTTTTTATTGCTGCTATAGCAGTTTCTTGCGAGTATGAAGAAAAATCTATAGTAACATCATACTTTTCATATATTTTAGGATTATAAAAATATTTAACTAAAAAAAATGGCAAGTACTTACAAATTTTTGGAAGTGCTATCAATTTTTTTAATTTTACTTTTTTAGATATTCCCTCTGTATAAAAATTAACATCATTAACCACATAACAATCAACTGATACTTTTGAATAATCTAGGTTATTAAGTAGATTTATTAAAGATTTTTGTATTCCTCCAACAGTTAAATTTTCTTGAAATATCGCTATTTTTTTCATTATATATCTAACTCCAATAATACTGGACAGTGATCTGATCCATACACTTGATCTAGAATATCTGCTTCTTTAATTTTATCTTTTAAATCACTACTTACTAAAAAATAATCTATTCTCCATCCTACGTTTCTTTCTCTGGCTTGAGTTCTAAAACTCCACCATGAATACTTAACTTTATCTTCATATAAATATCTAAACGTATCTATAAATCCAGCATTTAAAAGTTCGCTAAATTTATTCCTTTCCTCATCACTAAATCCAGCACTAAAATGATTTGTATCAGGATTTTTTAAATCTATTTCCATGTGAGCTACATTTAAATCACCACAAACAACAACGCTTTTCTCTTGTTTTAACTTATTTAAATAATCTCTAAAATCATCTTCCCATTTCATTCTATAATCTAGTCTTAAAAGTTTTTCTTTTGAATTAGGTACATAAACATTAACAAAATAAAATTTTTCAAACTCTAATGTAACTACTCTACCTTCTTGATCATGTTCTTCTATGCCAAGTCCTTTTCTAACGCTAAGTGGTTTTTCTTTAGTAAACACTAATGTACCAGAATAACCTTTTTTAACAGCAGAATCATAGTACTGATAATAATCATCTGTTTTTATTTCAACTTGCCCTTCTTGCATTTTTGTTTCTTGTACCGCAAAAATATCAGCATCTATTTCTTTAAAAAAATCCATAAATCCTTTATTAAGACACGCTCTTATTCCATTTGTATTCCAAGATATTAATTTCATATATTTCTCCTAAAAAGATTATAACATTTATCTACTACTTTAGTAAAATTAGAAAATAAAAAACTAATAATATAAGTTATTAGTTTTTTATGATATTTTTTGTTTAACTTTATTATTTACGTTTTCTTTTTTAAAAAAATCAAGTAAATATTTTTTTAATTCTTTTTCGTCCAAATATCTTTTTTCTCTTAACTCTTTATACATCTCAATACATCTACTATCAAAAGAAATACTTTTGTCAGAAAAATAATACGCAATATATGTCTCGTTGTCTTCTTTTAATATCTCTAAAAATCTTTCTTTTATTTTTTTCTCTTCTTCTGGTGTTAAAAGATCTAAATTGCTTTGTTCTCTATATAAACTAAGATCTATTTCTATTAATGGTAATCCAGATTTTTTAGATAATTCTAATGCTTTTTTATAGTCTTTACTAATAGTTCTATCTCCTAAAGTTCTAACAAACACAGCTTTTTTAATTAATTTTTCATTATTTAAAAGTACTATTTCATTATAAATTTCAGCATTATCATAATTTAACTTTTCAAAGTTAGCTTTAATACATTCATCAACATTCACTCTTTTCAAATAATTAAGTGGTATTATTTTTGCTATATTTGATATACCATGCATATTTACTGGTGATATTTTAACTTCAAAATTATCATATTTAAAATACTTATCAAATGTTTTTATTATCTTCTTTTTTACTTCTTTTGGTTTTATATCGGAAAAAACATCAGCATTACAAGAAACTATAATATTATCTAAATCACATTCTAGTATGTAACCATAAGTATTAACATTTTCACCATTTACAAATAAAGCTATATTTTCTTCATTTATTAAAGATGCTGATGTTATATCCGAACTATTAGTTAATCTATTATTACCAGGAGTAATAGTATGAACTAAAAAATTAAAATTTTTACCAGCTCTATAGTCTTCTACTCTTGTTAATTCTTCCTTAAAAACTTTAAATTCTATCTTAGATGTACGAGAAACAATTTTGTTGAATAAATATAGTATATAATCTAATTTTTCTTTATCTACATTAATTTTACTAACAGTATTTTTAAATATTTTTAACAACTTATTAACTTTTTTTATATTACTAATTAAAATAAGATTTTCTTTTGCTGTTAATATATTTTCATAATTATATAAAAGATAATTGGTAATATCTAAATAAAATGATATTTCTTTTAAATATAAAGATCTAGCATCTTCTACATTATCATCGTAATATATTCTTCCTTCTCTTTTCATATCTAAGTCCTATAAAAGTTTATGATACAAAAATTGTTGTCTTTTTTCAAGAAGTTATTATTCTACTGTAACTGATTTAGCTAAATTTCTTGGTTTATCTATTTCTCTATTTAAAAGATCGGCTACATAATAAGAAAGTAATTGAATTTTTATAATTGTAAGTAAATCTACTTCTTCAGGTGTTTCTATATAATAATCTGCTTTAACTAATTCTTTTAAATTCTTTTTAACTACAGCAATAGTAATAGCTCCTCTTGCCTTTACTTCTATTAAGTTCGAACTTGTTTTTAACGCCATTTCTTCATCAGTAATTATTCCTATAACTACAGTATTTTTTTCAATTAAAGAAATAGTACCATGTTTTAATTCTCCAGCTGGATAACTTTCAGCATTTATATAAGATATTTCTTTTAATTTTAAACTGGCTTCTAAACTTATTGCATAATCTATTAATCTTCCTATAAAAAATACCTTTTTTTGTTTTGCAATTAATTTTATTATTTCTTCATAATTAAAGTTTAAATTTTTAGGTATATTAATAAGTAATTTATTAAAATATTCTAAAGCTTTTTGGTAATCATTATCTAATCTATATCTTAGTAATTTCATCATAAGAACTTGGGATAAATAAGCTTTAGTTGTTGCTACTGCTACTTCAGAGCCACATTTTAAAAACATTTGATACTTCGTTTCTCTTGCAAGTCTTGATGTCTCTACATTAACTATTCCTAAAGAATCGATATTTTTTTCATTACTTAAACAAGCTAAAGTATCTGCAGTTTCACCAGATTGTGAGATAAGTATTAATAAACTATTTTTAAAATCAAGGTGTTTTCTATATCGATATTCACTTGCTACATCTATTCTAACATCCAACTTATCTTCTAAAATATATTTACCAATCATACCAGCATGATAAGCACTACCACATGCTACTATATCTATTTTGTCATAATTATTTAAATTAATTACTCTTTTTAAAAAAGTTTCTTCATCTTTTAAATAATAATTTATTATATTTTTAACTACGTTTTCTTCTTCGTAAATTTCTTTTAACATGTAATGCTTAAAATTCCCTAAATTGCTATCATTATTTTTTTTATCAAATGTTAATAATTCTTTTTCTTTGTTAAATTTTATATCATCTTTAGTAATGACTGCATAATCATAATTATCAAGCAAATAATATTTATTAGATTCAAGTGCTGCTATATCACTTGCTATTTTAAATCCATCTTCTTCTTTTCCAATAATCAAAGGAGAATCTTTTTTCATAACATAAAGTTTATTAGGTTCTTTTTTATCTATAAATATTATTGCATAACTTCCTATTATTTTTTCTTTTATGATTTTAAAGATATTTTCTTTATCTTTTTTCATATAATAATCTATAAAAGCTGCTAAAACTTCAGTATCGGTTTGGGATATAAATTTATATCCTTTATCAATTAATTTTGTTTTTAATTCCAAATAATTTTCAATTATTCCATTATGTACTAAAACGATATCACCTTCTTTATGAGGATGAGAGTTAGTTTTAGTAACATTACCATGCGTTGCCCATCTTGTATGAGCAATACCAATATTAGTTTTTTCTAGAGTATTTATTTTCTTTTCTAAATTACTTACTCTTCCAACTTCTTTTTTTACAATAACTTTTTTATTTTTTACATAAGCTAGTCCAGATGAATCGTAACCTCTATATTCCAGTTTTTTCAGTCCATCAATTAAAACATGTAGTACATTTTCTTTATGTCCTACATAACCTACTATTCCACACATAAATTTCCTTTTCTGATAATCTTTTTGTTACAATATTAATTTTGCTTTTTAAAATTATCTTTGATAGCATCCGCTGAATATTTCGATACTCTATCACCTCGTCAACCAAATTGGTCCTAGCGCTAATTTTTAACAAATTCCTCCATATTATTAAAAATTTAAATCCATTATATCATTTTAAGACAAAAAAAACACAATTAATTAAATATTAACTGTGTTTTACTTTAATTATTTTAATTTTTTGTTAATTTCTTCTGTATTTTTAACAAGTTTTAAAAGTAAAATTGTACCTTCAAATGCAAGTCTTAATAAAACTGGTGCAATAAATAAAGATCCTAAGAATCCTTGAATGCTACCTAAATATAAGAATCCAAATGAACCTAATACAAACATAACTGTAAGTGTTACATATGCTACTTTTAGTAATATTTCTAATGTTAAAAAGTCAAAATTTAAGAAATCACGACAGAATTTTACTACACCTTGTTCTTTTTCATCTGCTTTTTTATTTAAAAATAATACATAAACTAAAATAGCTGCTACTAGTCCTAATACGAAAGATACAAACATCCACATATTAAATCCTTGTAGTTTATTGTAAGCTTCTAAATTATACATAATTAATCCTCCTTAATTAAATTATACTAAAATAATAGATTAAATAAAAGTATTTAGGACTTTTTCTTTACAGAAAAAAACAAATAAATTAAAAATTTGTTGATAAAACAATAAAATTATTATAAATAATAATTAAGGAAGTAATTCCTTGGTAATAAATGAAGAGTTATCTACTTTATTACAAAAAACAGTTAATGATATTATTAACTGTTTTTTTATTAAGCTAAATTATGATAAATACTTTGTACATCATCGATGTCTTCTAATGCTTCAATTAGTTTTCCATTCTTTTCATAGAATTCATCGTCTCCTTCAATTGTAGTATCAGCAACAAACTCTACATCTAATTTTTCAAAACTATTTATACCTTCAGCAACAAAAGCTTCTTTAACTGTATTTAAATCTTCTGGTTCTGTATAAATTATATAGTTTTCTTCAGTTGATGAAGTATCAAGAGCTCCTGCCATAAGGGCTGTTTCTAACATCTTTTCAGAATCCATTAATTCTTTAGAAAATTCTATTACACCTTTTCTTTTGAAAAGATATGATACAGATCCACTAGTACCTAAATTACCACCATGTTTTGTAAATGTCGATCTAACTAACATAGCACTTCTATTTTTATTATCAGTTAAACAGTAAACCATGATAGCTACTCCACCTGATCCATAACCTTCATACATTATTTCTTCTAATTGTTCAGTATCTCCTGCTCCAATAGCTTTATTAATTGCTTTTTCAATGTTATCTTTTGGCATATTTAAAGCTTTAGCTTTATCTACTACTAATCTTAAAGATGGATTATCTTCAATTTTTCCATTTGTTCCTTTAGCAGCAATATATATTTCTTTTGCTATTCTTTGAAACACTTTTCCTCTTTGTTGATCTATTAATCCTTTTTGTCTATGAATTTTTGCCCATTTACTATGTCCACTCATCGTTTTTCTCCTTTTATTAATAATTCTTTTAAAGATGATATGCTATTATCTTTTTTTATTTTACTAAAATGTATTCCTACTCCACCTTTTTTATTCCAATCTATAACATTTGCTTCTAAATCATCTATTAAATAATAATTCTTTTTAGGTATTACAATATCAGATTTATTAGATGAATATGGAACAAAATGTATTGGTATAAAAATATTACTATTTCTTAAAAAAGCTTGTTTTTCTTTCATCTCATGAATAGTATGTACTTTAGATAAAATAAATACATGTTTATACATCTTCTCTATTTCTTTTAGATTTTCAATAGATGATTCTATCTCCTCTGCTTCTTTTATGAGTTTAGTCCAATCCACACTAGGTGAAAACTCTTCCCAAGTTCTATCACCCTTCATGTATTCTAATCTAGCTTCAGTATCTAAAATAACTCCATCAAAATCTATAAATATGTATGAATTTTTATTAATGTTTTTCATCAAAAAGATTATAACATAATTTATATTTTTATAGCAATTAAGTATTAATTATTAATTAACTTATCTATTTCTTTATTATAATCATGAATTATAAAGTTTATTTTTTTATTATTAACGAAGTAACTACCTTTATAATTTTTATCTTTATTTAAAAGTTCTTTACCAAGTGGTGAATTTAAAGTTATTTCTTGATACTCTTCATTAAAACTAGGATTTGGTGAACCAATAAGTTTAACAATTATTTTTTCTTGATCGTCATCTCCATATATAAGAGTTAAAGAAATATAATCGTTTATATTTATATATTTATTAGATTTATTTTTTAATATAACTATATTTTTTAAATTGGCAATCTTTTCTTTCAATTTATAAGATAGCGAATATTCAAATTTTTTAGCTTCTTCAAAATCAAAATTATCGTGCCACCCGTCTCCTACTGCAGCTTCTGCTGCTTCTGTTCCACCTTTTGCTTTATTATTAAATTCTTGTTTTAAATCTTCTATTTCTTTTAAATATTCTTTATAACCTTCTTCATCTAAATATATTTTATTATTCATAATTTTTTATACCTTTATCATCGCTAATACTTTAAATATATCACATTCTTCTCTAGTGTATACTGCTATTTCTTCTTTTTCTTTTATAAATAATATATTATCTTCTAATTCATCTAATTTTATCTTATTACCATTTAATACTTTATCTTCTAAAGCTCTACTAAGTTCTACTTCTTTATAATTAAGTAAATCATTTATTTTTAATAATTTAAAATTATTATTTTTTATATCTTCTAGAGTATAAGAATTTTCAATTAATAAATTATCTACTTTTGTTCTAGTAAGTTCTTCTAAAGTCATAAGTTTATTTAATTTTTTTGATATATCTCTAACTAAAGCTCTTATATAAGTACCATTTGATACTTTAACACTAAATGTAAAGCTATTATCTTTAAAATCAATTAACTTAATATCATATATATAAGAATCTTTAATTGGAAGTTCTACTTTTTTACCTTCTCTTGCATATTCATATAACTTCTTACCATTTACTTTTATAGCAGAATATATTGGTACTTCATAAGAATACTTTCCTATAAAACTCTTTAATACTGGGGCTAATTCTTCTTTATTTAGTTTTTCTTTTTTCTCTTCTAAAATATTACCTGTTATATCTAAAGTATCAGTTTTAATTCCAAGTTTTACTTTAGCAATATATTCTTTATCTTTATAATTAAGTAACTTTACTACTTTTAATCCTTTATTAACTGCAACAAGTAATATTCCTTCTGCAAAAGGATCAAGAGTTCCTGTATGACCAATTTTCTTTGTGTTTAATATCTTTGTTAAATAATTAACTACATCTCTAGAAGTCATATCTTTTTTCTTATTTACTAATATAAATCCATTCATTTTTGACACTTCTCACAATAATAAGTAGATCTTCCACCTATCTTAATTTTTTTAATTAAACTAGAACAATTCTTACATTCTTCATTTTCTCTTTTATGAACTAATAAATTATTTTGATTATGACCAGATTCATTATCTAAAGATGTATAACTTCTAATAGTTGTTCCACCATTTTTTATACCTTGTTCTAAAACTAAACAAGTGTTCTTTATTATATCTTCTAAATTTTTATTAGTTAAATCTTTTCCTTTTAATAAAGGATTAATATGAGATAAGAAAAGTATTTCATCAGCATATATATTACCTATACCCGTTAAAATTGTTTGATCTAAAAGAAGTGTTTTAATAGGTATATTTTTATTATATTTATCCTTTAAATATTCTACATTTAATTTTTTATCCCAAGGTTCATAACCAACATCAGTTAGTGGTTTTACATTATATATATCTATTGTTTTATCAAATAAATACATACAACCAAACTTTCTTACATCTTTATAAATTAATTTTTTATCTCCTAAGTGAAAAATAATATGTTCGTGTTTTTCTATTTCTTCATTACTATCTTTATATAAATATTTACCTTCCATTCTAAGATGAGAAAGTAAATAATAATCAGTTAAACAAAATATTAACCATTTACCATATCTTTTAATATCTAATATTTTTTGATTTTTTAAAGAGTCTTTAAAAGTTTTAGGATCTACATTTTTAATAATCTTATCATAGATTATTTGGGCATCATCTATTGTTTTATTTTGTACTTTTTCAAGTAATTTTTTTCTTACTGTTTCAACTTCTGGTAATTCTGGCATAATACCTCCTATTTAGCTTCGTATAAATCTTTTCCCATATTAATATCTACTACTAAAGGAACAGATAATTTAAAAGCATTTTCCATTCTTTCTTTAACTATTTCTTTAACTATTTCTTTTTCTTCTTCTTTTACTTCAAAAATAAGTTCGTCATGTATTTGAAGTAACATTTTACTTTTAATATTTTTTTCTTTAAATTCACTATCTATATCTATCATAGCTTTCTTTAAAATATCACTTCCACTACCTTGAATAGGCGTATTTAAAGCCATTCTTTCACCTTGCATTCTAATCATATAGTTACTTGCTTTTATTTCATCTATATATCTTTTTCTATTCATTATAGTTGTTACATAACCTTTTTCTTTAGCATCCTCTACTTCTTTTTTCATATAAGCTTTAATACCATCAAACTTCTCCATATATCTATCTATAAAGTCTTTAGCATCATTTACATTTATTCCTAAGTCATTTGCTAAACCAAAAGATGAAATACCATATATTATTCCAAAATTAACTGCTTTAGCTCTACTTCTTTCTTCTTTAGTAACATCTTTTATATCTTTATTAAATATCTTAGATGCTGTAAAACTATGTATATCTTCAGAATTAATAAATGCTTCTTTTAAAGATTCTACATTAGATAGTTCTGCAAAAAGTCTAAGTTCTATTTGTGAGTAATCACTTGATAAGAAAGTATAACCTTCTTGAGATACAAAACATTTTCTAATAAGTCTTCCATATTCATCGTGATTAGGTATATTTTGTAGATTGGGATCTTTTGAAGAAAGTCTTCCAGTTCTTGTTAAACATTGATTATATATAGTATGTACTTTATTATCAGACATTATTTGTTCTTTTAAACCTACTACATAGTTAGAATTAAGTTTAGATAACATTCTATATTCTTCTACTAAACTAACTATTGGATTAAATAATCTAATCTTATCTAGAACTTCTTTATCAGTAGAATAATTAGAATTTTTACTCTTCTTTGGATATGGAATATTTAATTTTTCAAAAAGAATAACTCCAAGTTGTTTAGGTGAAGATATATTAAACTCTTCTTCTGATATAGCATATATTTTTTCTTCTAAAGTTTTTAGTTTTTCTTTTATCTCGCTTTCTAAACTATCTAAGTAATCTTTATCTACTAATATTCCTTCTTTTTCCATATTAGCTAAAATACTAGCAAGTTTTAATTCAATATCATAATAAAGATAATGTAGATTATTTTTTTCTATCTCTTCTTTTAATCTTTCTTTTTCTTCATATATAAATCTAGCTTTCTTACAAGCATCGTTAATTAATGTTTCTTCTTCTATTAATAATTTATCTTTTTTAAAGATATCTTCATTTAACTTAACATCATATCCTTTATTTAACATAATAAAAGATATATCTTCAGTTATTTTTTCATTAAGTAAATAATATGCTATATAGTTATCAAAATTAATATTATTATTAAAATTTAATAGTGATAATGCTACATCTACTCTTTTTATATCGTATGTATATTTATTAAAGTTATTATTAAATAAATCTTCATTAAAATATTTTTTTTTAATAAAATAATTCTTATCTTTTGTACTTATCGCTACTCCTATAGTAAGAGACTTAAAATAACTTAAATTAGAACTAACTAAGTATAAAGAATAATCTTCGTTTAATCTAAAATTAATATCTTCTACTATTTCTATGTCTAATTTTTCTTCACTCTTTTTTATAGACATCTTATTAATTAAAGAGTTAAATTCAAGTTCTTTTAATAAACTATTTAATTCTTCTTCATTACTTCCTTTATATGCTATTTTTTCTAAATTAACTTCTATAGGTACATCTAAGTATATGGTAGCAAGTTCTAAAGATTTATAAGCATTTTCTTTATCATTTAATAAATTTTCTTTAACTTTACCTTTTAAATCATCTATATTTTTATATAAATTATCTATAGTATGATATTCTTTTATAAGTTTTAAAGCTGTCTTTTCACCTATTCCTGCTACACCTTTAATATTATCTGAACTATCTCCCATTAATGCTTTTAAATCAATTATTTCTATAGGTTTAATACCATAATCTTCATAAAAACTCTTTTCATCATAGTAAACATAATCTTTCATTTTTAAAAGTTTCATTTTCACATTAGGAGATATAAGTTGTAATAAATCTCTATCACTAGATACTACTAAAACCTCTTCATCTATCTTTTTAGAATATGTCCCAATAATATCATCTGCTTCATAGTTTTCTATTTCTTCAACTGTAATTCCCATAGCTCTAGTAACCTTCTTAGCATAAGGAATTTGTTCTTTTAATTCTTTTGGAGTTTCACTTCTTCCACCTTTATAATCATCGTAACTTTCATGTCTAAATGTTTTACCTTTATCAAATGCTACCATTATATGACTTGGTTTTTCTTCTGCTATTATTTTAAGTAACATCTGTATATATGCATATACTGCATTAGTTGGTAATCCTTTAGAGTTAGTTAATATCTCACCTCTATATGCAGTAGCATAGTAAGATCTAAATATTAAATTATTACCATCAATTAGTACTACTTTTTTCATTATCTTCTCCATATTCTACTTTTTCTAAATAAAGACCATTTCCACTTATAAAGTATGTTCTAGATATTTCTTTTTGATTAAGTAAATCTTTTACAACAGCAACATTTTTTTTACCAAGACCAATATCTATAAGTAAACCTGTCATATATCTAATTTGATATTTTAAAAATGAATTACCACTATATCTAACAGTTACTATATTATTTTCTTCTCTTATTTCTATATCATAAATAGTTTTTATATAGTGATATCTTTTTTCTCTAAACTCAGTAAACATATAAAAATCATGTTCTCCAAGTAAATAAATAGACGCTTCTTTCATTTTTTCTATATCTAATTTTTTATTTAAATTAAGAGTGTATTTATCTATTAAAGGATCATATTCACCTACATTAATTAAATATTTATAAGTTTTAGACAAAGGTTTTCTTATTAAAAAATCTTCATTTATTACTTTTAAATTTTTTAAATAAATATCTTTTGGTAAATAACTATTTATTGCTCTTAATAAATTATCTGTTTTTATATCTTTTTCTATTTCAAAACAAACTGGTAAAGCTATTGCATGTACTCCTTTATCCAATCTAGAAGAAAAGAAGCACTTAGTAGATTTATTATTAATATTACTTAATACTTTACTAAATTCTTCTTCTACTGTTCTATATGGTAAATTTATACTACTACCATGAAAATTACTACCATCGTATGTTATATATCCAAAATATTTCATAATATCACCACTATTAAATATAATATGTTAAATAATAAAAAGATTATATCTGTCTTAGTAAATTCTATATATAGTTTATTTTTTTTATAAAAACTGTTAAAACTTAATTTATAAGATTTTTTAACTTCTTCTATTTCTTCTTTAGAATGTAATAATTTATATATAAAATCTTTTTTAAATCCAAGTTTTTTTAAAAAATAAATTTTATCGTAGTTAATCATAAATATAATTAAGAAATATAAGTATTCTAAAACTAAGATAATCTCTGCAATATATTTAAGTTTATAAAAAAATATAGGTATAAATAACAAAAAGTTTAAGATACTTATAAATAAGTTTTCATGATCTATACTAGAATAAATACATAAAAGTAATATTGGTACTAAATTGTAAGTATTTTTCTCTATTATTGCTATTATAAGAAATATAATAAACGAAATAAGTCTTGTAACGACATTAATTTTTTTTAGAAACATTTTTATACACATCCTTTATAAAATCACGATAATCTTTGTTATACATTATCTTAATATTCTTTTTTCTTAAAATATCAGTTATTTCATATAGTGAAGATAAATTATTATCTTTAAAATATTCTTCTAGATTAACTATTTTTTCATCTATTAATAATTTATTTATGTATTTAATTAAGAAATCTTCATCTTCTAATATATAAATATTTTTATTTTTTTGTTTTTTTAAAAATTCTATTACTTTCTTAGTATTTTTGGTATCTAAATATCTAAATAATTTATCTATTAAAATATTTTTTTCTTTATAATTAGAGATATTTGCTATTAATAATACTACTTTATCTGAAAGTGATAAATAATCTAAATTAACTTTAATATCAATAGATTTTATTACGTCCATATATATATTATTAATATCTATTTTAGTAGAAATATTTAAATCTAAATATTTATTATTTAACTCTTTTTTATCAAGTATAGCTACTACCATAATATATCCACCAACTCTTCTTTATCTCTAACGACAGTATCCATAACTTCATAACAGTTTAGTGCTAAAGAAGATAAAATAATATCATTAATATTAATATTACCTTTTACTAATTCATTATCCAATTTAAATATTTTTTCTTTTTTACCTTTATATTTTATCGTTTTATTTTCTAAATAATAAACATAATCACTATATAAAATAGGATCAAAATAAATAGAAGTTATTAAAAAAGAAGTGTGTTTTTTAAGCTTATTTAACAACAAAAATATTTGTGTATAGTAATTTTTATCTAAATTTTTAAAAACATCATCAATTATTATTATCTTTGGTTTAGTTATTAAAGATTTAGCTAAATATATTAAAAATTTTTCATAGTTATTTAATTCTTTTATACTTTTATCGCAAAGATATTGAATATTTAAATATTTAACTACCTTACGATACATTTCATTAATTTCTTTTATATTAAAATTAAGATTATATAAAGGCATCTTTATTTCTTGATATACTAAGTCATTAATAAAAAAGAAAGATTCTGGTATAAAGCTAATTCTTCTTAAATAATTATGTTTATTTTCATTAATGTCATAATTATTAAGATAAATATTAGAAGTTGTTGAAACAGTAGTATTAAGTATATTACATAACAATGTCTTACCTACATTATTAGCAGCTATAATACTTACTATTTCATTATCTCTTACTTCAATATCAATATTTTTTAAGATATTTTTAAAATCTAGATTAATTACTCTCAGCATAAAACACCCTGTAAATATTATATGTTATTTTATTATATTAAACAAATAAAAAAGATTTATAACTAAATATAAATCTTAATCTTTTAATAATTGTTTTATTTTTTCTTCTAAAATATATGGACTTTCTATAGGGGAAAGACGATAAATAACATTTCCTTCTTTATCAACTAAAAATTTAGTAAAATTCCAGATAATGTCATTTTTCTTTTTACATGTCTTACTTATATTTTTTATAGCAGCCATAGTTAATTTATTTTTTACGCCAATAACAGTGTCTTTATCTATTTTTTCTTTTAAATAAGTATATAATTTATCTTCAAATTCACCATTTACTTCAATCTTTTTTAATTGTAAAAATGTAGTATGATATTTTGCTGTACAAAAATTATGAATTTCTTCATCATTTCCAGGTGCTTGATGTCCAAACTGATCACATGGAAAATCTAATATTTCTAATCCTTTATCATGATATTTTTGATATAAGTCTTCTAAAGCACTATACTGTGGAGTAAAACCACATCCTGTTGCAGTATTAACTATAAGTAAAACTTTAGCTTTTAGTTCACTTAATTTTAGTTTACTACCATCTCTTTTTATTACTGTAATTTCTTCTAACATTATTCCTCCATTATTCAATTACAAATGTAGATCCTTTATCTTTATTGTTATATGCTGATATTTTTAACTTCATCTTTTCAGTTAAATGTTTAGCAAGAGATAGACCAAGACCATAACCTTCAGTAGAATGGGATTTATCTGCTCTATAAAACCTATCAAATATATATTTCAAATCTTTTTCTTTAATACCTATTCCTTCATCTTCTATAAATATTTTACTATTTTTACTATATATTTTAATAGTAGTATTCTTATCACTATATTTAATAGCATTATCTAAAACTATTACAATAACTTCTTCTAATATATCTTTATTAGCAGTTATTTCTAAATTATTAAGATTATTTAAAATATTAATATTTTTTTTATTAGAAAGTACTCTTAATTTATCAATAGCATTATTCGCAATATCTGTTACTTTAACTTTCTCTAAAGTTATTTTATTATTTCTTGCAAGTTCAAGTAAAATATTAACTAATTTTGATAAACTATTAACTTCTTCCAAATTACTTTTTATCTGATTTAAAAGCTCTTCGTTACTATGGCTTTTTTCTCTTAATAACACTTCGTTTTCCATAGATATAACAGTTATTGGAGTTTTAAGTTCATGAGATGCATTAGAGATAAATTGCATTTGTAAATCTAAATTTTCTTCTATTGGTCTTAATGTTTTTTTAGATAAAAAATAACTACCTATGGTACCTAAAATAATAATTATACTGTCTAGTACTATTAGATGAAATAACATTTCTTTTTTTATTTCGTTGTCTCTTTTTATTATAACTTCAGACTGAACAGACTTTATGGGTCTTATATTAAAAGAATTAACTGTATTAGAATATATAATAGTACTGAATATAACACTTACGAAACATAGTATTGAAGCATACATAAATGTAAGTTTTAAATATGGTTTGTTTCTTTTAATCATTTAACTTCTCCTTCTAACTTATAGCCAAAACCTCTTACTGTTTGAAGCATTTTTTTATCTTTAAACGGTTTATCTATCTTATTTCTTAAATATCCCATATAAACTTCTACTGTATTTGGAAGTATATCGGAATCAAAATCCCATACATGATTAATGATTTTTTCTTTACTTATAATCCTATTAGCATTTCTCATCAAATATTCTAATAAATCATATTCTTTTTTACTTAAATTTATTAATTTATCATCTCTTCTAGCTTCAAATGTAGTAGTATTTAATATTAAATCACCTACTTTTAATTCATCACTAACTATATTATTTGGTCTTCTAAGTAAAGCTCTAATTCTTGCTAAAAGTTCATCTAAACTAAATGGTTTAGCTAAATAATCATCTGCTCCTGCATCTAATCCTTCTACTTTATCATTTACTCCACTTTTAGCTGTTAACATAATTATAGGAGTTTTAATATTACTTTCTCTAAGTTCTTTACATACTTCTACACCCTCTTTTAAAGGAAGCATTCTATCTAATATTATACAATCAAAGTCTTCATCTTTTCCTAAAACTAAAGCTTCTTCTCCATCACTAGCAATAGTTACATCAAAGTCTTCATATTTTAAACCTCTTGCTACTGCATTTGCTATTTTACCTTCATCTTCTACTAGTAATATTTTTTTCATATTTTCTCCTTTATATATATTATATATTTTATTTTTGAGAATTAACTGAGTATTTGAATTTTAAAAAAATAGATATTTATTTTCAAATATCTATTTATTTTATTTTTCTTCCTGTAACTTTTAATTCTAAATCATCAGATGGATCATAAGAATTTATAGATCTATCATATATTTCATTATTCCATCTTCTAAGTCCTTCTTGTACTTTAACATCATCTGATTTTGATATTAAACTAGATATTTCTTCTTGTTCTAGCGTATCTATGTATGAAGTTGTACTATATTTTGGAGAATCAATATTCATTTCTTGAAGGCCATATTTATTATTTAAAAGTAATTCTGTATTATATTTTAATTTTTTTTCACCTTCTACGTCTTCAATTGCTTTAACTCTAGCTGTATCTATTCCTTTTCTTTTTATTTCTACAAAAATATCTAAATTATCATCTATTTGACCTGCTATAAGCTGATTTATATTTTCATCTTTATAATCTTCTAAACTAAATAATGATTTTAAATTCAAATTAGCTTTTTTATACTCTTTTAAAGTCCTTAATATTTCTATACCATAACTATTATATATTTCTTCTTTTTCTTCTTCAAAAAAATAATTTTCATTACCAATCGAAGATATATAAGCATTTTTAGATGATACGTGAATGTTACTTCCTTCTAAATTAATTTTTGTTAAAGTATAATTAATTGTTTCAAAGTTTTTATCTTCTTTTACATCTTCTCTTTTTTTGATATAAAGAGAATTATTATTACTTGGTAATCTAACGATTTCAAAAGAAGTTTTTCCATTTGATGAGTCATAATTTATATTTATTTTATTTTTGCTTTTCTCTATATTTATATTATCTAATTGAGAATCAAATAATATTGAATTATGTAAATCTTTTAAAATAATATCAGTATCAAAAGCTGGATTTTCTTGAAAAGTTGAATTTATATTTAAAGACATTATTTCTTCTTTTATATTTTTTGTTATTTCTTTTTTACTAACTAGCATAATAATCTCCTAAATAAATTATATAAAACTTATAATATTTAGTAAACTTTTAAAGAAATAAAAAGTAGTATCAGTTACTACTTTTTATTTTACTATTAATTAAACGTTTTTTGGTATGGATTTTTTATTATATATAATTATTTCTATTCACTTATTATCTTATTTATTTACCTCCTCTTTTAGTTGTTTTTGCTTATTATCATTTTTATTTTTTATAATTTAATATTTAAATTTTTATATTTTTATCTCCTTTCACGATTTAAGTATATAACTTAATTACTGAAAAAATACTGAGAATACACTAAATTTTTCTTAATAAAAAAGGATGATAAAATCATCCTTCATATACTACTGTCGTATTATTTTGTGCTCCCCATGGTGCATTTAAAATTGTTCCTTCTGCTTTTTTAACTACTATCCTAGCGTTTCTCAAAAACCAAAACGCTTTTTGATGCATTTCCTCCATTGTTGCTGGTATTACAATCGTTGGAGTTGTTCCAGCTTCGTTATAACCTATTCCAAATTCTCCTATTTTCTTCATATTTGGACCTAAATCTACAGTTGTAAATAAACTTTCATATAAAGCATGATTTTCAATTTCTTCGGCTCTTGTAATTTTTATATTTTGAATTCTAGTTGATAAAAATGCTTCGCTAGGAATCTTTAAGCTACTATCCCAAGTAAGATTCTTAATCTTTCCAGTTCTTGAAAAAATTCCTTTTTCTACTTCATTTAAAGTATTAGGTATAACTATTTCTTCTATATCTAACTTATTAGCTGCAAATGCTCTATATTTTATTTTTTCTATTAATGGAGAAATTTTTAAATTAACTACACCTGAATTTTCAAATGCTTTTACTCCAATTACTTTACTGTTTGAAACATCTACATTTTTTATAGTTCCTGCTGCAAATGCTGAATCACCAATTTCTGAATTGTTTAAAACTTTAAGACTATTAACGTTCTTAGTATTAGAATAGAACGATTCTGCACCAATTAATTTAACAGTTGATGGTATTACAAGTTCTTCTTGAACAAGTGGATTATCACGAAATGCTTTAAATTCTATAGTTTCAAGTCCTTCATGTAATGTTATTTTCTTAGTACCAAGATAATTAAATGAATATTCACCTATCTTCTTAGTATTACTTATTTCTATTTCTTCTATTTTATTAGGGTTAACCGAGTATGTTGTTCTAGCAAAATGCATTGGAGTTATTGCTTTAGCTTTATAGTCTAATTTTTTAATGTTTAATCCATATTTTGTTTGGAATAGACCTTCTCCAATTGTTTCAATACTTTCAGGTATTAATAATTCATTTTGATTAATTCTATTATCATTAAATACTCCTCTTCCAAGTGTTTTTATAGTATTAGATAATTTTAGTTTTTCTACTTCTACATTACTAAATGCATAATCACCTATATTTTGAGTATTACTTATTTCTATTTCTTTTATCTTACCTAATCTAAATGCATTAGAATAAACTTCTTTTGCTTCTAATATCAATTTATTTATTTTCTTTTCACTTGAATAAAATGCATTATTAACTACTTTTTCTACACTTGCTGGAATTTTTAATTCATTTTGAACTATTGCTGTATTTTGAAATGAACTACCTCCAATAAATTTTGTTTTTTCTCCAAAATCAACTGTTTTAACTTTACTATTGAAGAAAGCTGCTTGTCCAATTACTGCTTTTCCTTCAAATTTAAGATTATCTATATTGGCTTGATCAAATACATTTGAATAAATTGCTGTATCACCCTTAAATATAACATTTGTAGCATGTATATTTGGTGATTTAAAAGCTGATGATTGCACATTAGTAACAGTTTCTGGAATAACAATATTAGTTTGATTTAATTTAGC
>CAUUHY010000007.1:0-43236 GCA_963545265.1 uncultured Eubacteriales bacterium
ATGAAAATTATAAGCATTTTTAATTACTTCTTTACTAAAATAAAAACCTGTACCAGATAAAAGAATACTTAAATTATTCTTTGCTTTCCCTTGATTAGCTACTGTATTAAGTAAAGAAAAACTAAGTATAGAAGAATAAGCATAAATATTAAATTTCTTGTTTTTTAATGCTCTATATCCACATGCTATATCATAACCATTTTTATAAGTTATTAACATCTCTTTAATAAAGTATTTATCTAATATATTGTCTGCATCAAATATAAAATACAAATCATAAATTTTATTTTTCTTCTTCAAATAATCAAAAGCTTCTTCTAAAGCATAACCTTTTCTTTTTAAATCTAATTTATCTCTTAAAATTATATTCATATTATATTTTTTAACTATATTACATGTTTCATCTTCTAAAGATTCAACAATTATATAAACATCTTTTGGATTAACTTTAACACTTTGTTTGTTTATACTTATAAGTAAACTTTCTATTACTTTACTTTCATATCTTGCTGGTATTAAAATTGAAAAACTAGGATTTTTAACCTTACTATCTAAAGTTAAATTTCTTTTTTGAAACGACTTTATAATTATTAAAGCAATTCCAATTAATATAAAAATTAACATAATTAATATATCCATAATATCTCCTAAAAAAGAATAGTTTATACTATCCTTTAACTTTGTAACATATTTTTGTTACTTTAAAACTACTAGCATCTTTTGGATCAGTTTTATCAAGTACTTCTTGTGCATCACTTACTCCGTCATTATCATCATCTTCATCATCTATATCAGGAATTCCATCATGATCTGTATCTCTTAGAATTGTGGTTTCTAATATATTAGGAACTCCATTTAACCACTGATTATAAATATAAAATATTTTTTGATTTTCATCCCCTTGCCAATCTATAAGACTTGATCCATTAGGATAATTTCTAACAACTTGTTCCATCTGTTTACTATTATATACTTTAACTTTACTATCTAATATAGCTGTATTATTTACTGAAAAATAATCATAAGCTTTTCCTGGTATTGGATTATCAGAAATTGCTTTATCTCCTATAGATCGATAAAAAGCTTCTGTTTTATACCTTATATTATCGCAAATAAATGTTTCATAATTACATTTTGATTTTTTATTTAATATATTTAAATAATCATCTCTTTCATTTTGTACTTCAGAATAACTAAGCAATAAATTTTTTGCAAATTCTCCTTCTATATACTTACTTTTTGGATAAATTGGTTTAAATGGTTCTATTTCTTTTATATTTTTTTCAAATACTGGTATTTTAACTTTATATGTTTTCGTTGAACCATCACCAAAAGTAATTTTAACATCACAAGTTCCTAGTCCTTTTTGATTAGGAACTAAAATTATTCCTGTTGCATTTCCATGATCACAAGATGTTACTGATACTATATTAGCATCTCTTGGTATATTATAAATATTATCAGCTAAACTACACCTTTCATTTACATAACATCTACTATCATTAGTTATTAAAGGAGTAAAGTTTTTTGCTTCCCCTCCAGTTACATTTACTACAACTGTTCCACCAAAAGGATACGTAAATCCTGTTGATTCAGCATGAAAATTAATTGTATGTTTTCCTACTTTGTTAAATTTATATTTATTATTTACTCTTGTAAACAAATCGTCATTTCTATCTAAATATACTTGATTATTATTATAAATAAACTCTAAATTTAACGTATCATTTATATCTATAGTGTATTCTGGATAACTTTGAAGATGCATATTACTAATACCATCCGTTTTTATTAATTTTGAATTATTCATTATATTTAAGTTTTTTAAATGATTTAAACCTAATTGTAAAATTTCTAAATTAGGATTGTTTGTTACATTTATATTAGTTAATTTATTTTGACCTAATGAAAGTGCTTCTAATTTAGTATTTGTACTTACATCAATATTTTTTATATTATTTGAAGCTAGCCATAAACTTAATAATTCTGGTTTATTATCTAATCTAATTGTTTCTATTTTATTTTGAACAAAATCTATATATTGCAGTTTAACTAAATTATCTAATGTACTTAAATCTTTAATATTATGTCCCCTGAAACTTATCCATATTAGATTTTCTAAGTATTCTAATCCTTGTAGGGTAGTTATTTTATTTGTACTATTTAATATATCAAATACTTTATTAACTTTATCTAATTCAACTTTACTTATCACTCTAGCACTATAATTAGCAAATTCACTATCATTTATTTGATCAATTATTCTATAACTAGAAAAATCTTTAACATCTATAATATGTAATTGTACTTCTTTAAATATAGAGTTAAATACTATTCTTCTAAGATAAGGATCTGGAAATGCTTGTTCGTAAGTAACGCTATAATTTAATTTAACTTCTTGTTTTATTATTTTAGTATTTTTATTTATCAAAAGCATTGTAGATATAGTTATCATTAATAACAAAATCATTGCTAATACTATTTTTATTATATTTTTCATCATATATATAGTCTATAGTATATTGAAATTTTTTTATATATTTTTTATAAATTTTTAATTATACTTGTCTTTTTTATAAATATTTTTTTGAATTTTATTATTAAACTAAAGAAAAATCAGAATTTTCTTAGTTTATTGTTATATTAGATAATGTTGATTTTCATTTCTAGATACTTATTTAATGATAAATATTAGCGTATGTAACGCGCAATATAATTACCAATTATTTCCTTAAACAAACCTTAAATAAATATTATTAATTATATTTTTATTAATCAAATTTTTTACTAAAACAATCTATTTTTTGTGCAGAATTATAATCTATATTTTTAACACTTATTTGAGCATCTCTTATAATATTTATAACTTTATCAAATTTTTTATTAATATTATCATTTAATAAAATATTAATTTTTCTTTCAACTTCTTCTATAGATTCAGCTACACGACCAGATATATAATCTGTTCTACAGTTCTTTAGTTCTATTAAATTAGTTTTTAAACTATCACATAAATTTTCTTTTTCTTGAATAAATATCTTTAAATAGGTATCTAATTCATTTATATTTATAATTCTATTATCCATTTTATTACCTCTAATATAATCCTAATATTTTTTGGTTTCTATCAATTATATCTTCTTCAGTATCTTTTGCATAATTAATAATCATACTTAATGCTACATTAATTTCATTTACTTCTTTTTCTAAATTAGAAACTATATCATATATAGCATTAATAACAACAGATGCATCTTTTCCTTTTCAGTTTTCTTGTAAATATACAGCGGTTCTAGAACGAACAACTCTACATGTGTTTATAAAGCTTAAATTTCTATCATTCATAATTTTACAAACATAAGATACATTAGCATAATCATTAGCAATAATCTTCATAAAAATCTCCCAAAAAAATAGTAACAAACAAAAATATTACTATTACAATAAGTTAAAGTATTATTAATTTACATTATTATACAATTAAATTTTATTTTTAGTATTTCTATTTATATATACTTTCAAATCAACATTTTCAAATATTTCAATTTGACCATTTTTTATATGATTTGTTTTTATATTTAATATTCTTTTCATATGAGAAATTACTGAACCATGTGATACTATAAGAACATTTTTATATTTTTCTTTTAAAATATCATTTAAAAAACTAGACAATCTTTCTTCTATCTCTAACTTATTTTCACCATATTCTCCAAATCTAACTAAATAATCTCCATTAATTTGTTTATTTCTTACTTCATCTAATTCTTCGTTATTTTTAGAATGTGAATATTTACCATAATCTATTTCTCTAATTTTATTTTCTATTACAACCTTAATATAAGGATATTTTTCATAAACATAATGAGCTGTTTCAACAGTTCGTGGAAGAGGAGATACATACATTACATCTATATCTTTTTGAAGATTATTAACAGAATCTATTACTTCTTTTTTACCAACTTCTGTTAATGTAGACCAATATATTTCTTTATCAGATAATAATTCTTTTACATTATCTGTTGCTTCTCCATGTCTTAAAAATATCAAATTCATACACTCTCCTAAAACTTTTCAGTGACTTATTTTAGTCTTTCTCTATAAATCTAAACAGTTGGAATGTTTCATATTTTTATCAAACACTACTATTACATTCTATTTTTTCATTCTTTTACCTCAAATCTATAATTATTATAATACAAAAATAATTTAAAACTAATATATCTTACTTAATTCTTGCTTAGATACAGTAACAAAAAAAGACTAGTTTTATTGAAGTGATATAAAGAATGTAGACACAAAAAAGTGTTTATATTCTTTTTTGTATATAATTAAAAATAAGATAATTAAACATATAATTATCTTATTTTATTTACATAAATTAACTATAATAATTAATTAAATATAAATCTATTTTTTATATTCTTTTCCTCCTACATATAATTTATATCCATTTAAATTAATATTACTATTAGTTGAATCAGCATTACTCAATGATTTAACATAAGTATCACCTGTTAATGTAATAGTACTTGTCTTATCTAGTACTAAAGATACTTCTCCTTCATTATTTTTATTAATTGAACCAGTAAATAAAGAATTTTTAGTTAAATTCATAGTTAATTTTGATATTGAATCTACTACTATATTTCCATTTACTTTTTGATTAGTTAAATTCAATGTTACTGTTCCACCGTTACTTCCAGAATTTCCCCAAGAATCCTTTTGAATTCTTAAAAAGTTAGCTGTAGAATCATTATTTATAATAGTATTATTTTTTAAATTAATTGTAGCAGTTGTATTAGTTACATAAAAACTATCACCTTTATTTGTTATAATAGTCGAATTAGAAGATGTAAACTCTGCATTTCCATTTGCTGCATCTCCACTCATTGACTGATATAAGAAAATATTTTTATATGTAGTTGATTGACCATTTAATGTATTATTAGTATCTGTTAATTTAACATTTTCTAAAGTGACACTATTCTTACCTTCAATTACTACTCCCTCTGAAGCGGTTGAAACTAATCTAGCGTTTTTAACTGTTATATTTGCTGTAGAGTAAATAACTGGCGAGCCTTTTCCTGACGTTTGATAAGTTCCTTTATTAACTGTTACTGTTCCACCACCTCTATCAGATCTAATAGCAGCACTCGATGTACCAGCTGTTGTTATATTTAAATTATTAGCATTCATAATTCCTCCTCCTGTTGTCATAATTCCTCCAGAATTATCTTTTGTGGTTTTAATTGTAGAATCAGATATATTTATTGTAGTGTTATCTGATGTTGAATTATTAGTTGTAGCAGAACCACCATAACTAAATACTCCATTAGCACCTGTAGCATTGGTAGTTATTTTAGTATTTTTTATACTTAATGTAGCTTTATCTTTAGCAATTATAGCTGAATTAGTTCCATAAAAACTTGTATTATCTCCTCCATCAGAATCACCTGTTTTAGTTACAGTTATATTAGATAATGTTGATTTAATATTTCCTGATACTAAAATAGCATTTTCATCTTTTGTTTTAGAATTATAATTCCCAGAATTTATGTTTTCATTACTAGTTATTTTTTTAATTGAAGAATATGTTGTTACAGATGAAGTATTATTCATTCTAGGTAGATTATTACCATTAATGTTAGAATTATTACTACTTATAATTAAATACCATAATACTACAATAGTTGTAACTAAAACAGTGATAATAATTCCATATAGTAAATTTTTCCTATCTTTCATAATCTTCTCTCCTATTTTAATTATCTATTATTTTGTGCATTATTATTGTTTGGCATTTGTGATAGTTGATTGTTTTGACTACTTGGTCCATTTTGTCCACTCGGTCCGTTTTGTCCACTCGGTCCGTTTTGTCCACTTGGTCCATTTTGTCCACTTGGTCCGTTTTGTCCACTCGGTCCGTTTTGTCCACTCGGTCCGTTTTGTCCACTTGATCCATTCAACATTCCTTGTTGATTTCCACCAGGCATTCCTATTTGTTGATGACTATTAGGATTTGGTTTTGCAACTTTGCTATAGATAAAGAATGATCCTGTAGCAACTACTACTCCTACTAAACCTCCTATAACTACTAATATAATTTTATCTTTCATTTTATTCCTCCATTCATTATTATATTTTGTTATTATGTTTATATTATTGATATCTTATTATTTTAATATCTATTATTTTTTTTACTTAATTATCATTTCCTCCTTTCTGTATAAAACTTTAATATCTTAAAATTAAACGAATATTAAATAATCAAATTTTATTTTTTCATTTTCTCTCCTTTCTATGACTTAATAATATTTAGCGAAAATTAAAAGAACATTAAATTTTCATTAATGTTCTTATTTTTTAAAATTTATTTTAAATGTTGTTTTACCTTCTTTTGATATTGCTTTAATTCTACCATTATGATTAGTAACAATATTTTTTGCTATCGCAAGTCCTAATCCATAACGATTAACTTCTCTATTTCTTGATTTATCTGCTCTATAAAATCTTTCAAATATTTTTTCTTCATCTCCCTGTTTTATAGGATTACCTGAATTTGTTATATCTATATTGATATTATTTCTATCTTTATCAAGTTTAACAATTATTGAAGAATTTTTATAACTATGTTTAATCGCATTATCTAATATTATTAAAATTAACTTTTCTATTTCTTCTTTACCACATTTAAATATTATATTTTTTTCTATATTTTGATCAATTTTAACTTTATTTTCAAAAGCAATAGATTCAAATATCAAACATGTCTTTTCTATAATTTTAGATATATTCTCTTCTTTATAATTATCTATAAGTACAGCTTTTTCTAATTTAGATAAATCTAACAAACTTTTTATTAAGACATTCATTCTTTCAGATTCATATTTAATATTTTCAATATATTTCTTATTTTTATTATCTATTTTTAATTCATCTGAAGATGCCATTATAACTGCTAAAGGAGTTTTTAATTCATGTGATGCATCTGCTATAAAATCTTTTTGCTTATCAAATGCTTCTCTTGCAGGTTTTGTAATTCTTTTAGTTAATAGTTTAGATATAAAGCAAATAATAAGTTCAAATATAATTAAAACTATAATTGATTGTATTAATATAAGAGTTAATCTTTGATTAATATTTTTAGTATTTATTATAACAATTGTATCTTTATAATAATAATAATATGAATATTTATTATTATATAAATTACCAATATTTAATCCTTCCTTTTTATTTATTATTCTTTTTGCTACACTTTCAACATCAAATGTAGAATTATTATTACTATGATTAAATATTTTTTCTATCTCTTTATTATGAAGTTTAACTGAATAAACTTCATAATCTATTATTTTCGTATTATCTAATTCTTTTGCTTCAGGTGGAACATCTTCAGGTCTAGAATTCATAAATGTTAAACTTTTTTTAACACTATCATATTCTTTTGTATATGAACTAATATTATAAATTCCAATACCAATTAATATAAACAATGATAATATTATAAAAATAGTTTTAAATACTTTTTTATTTAACTCTTTCATCATTATACTCCATCTTATATCCAATATTTCTTAAAGATTTAATTTGAACATTTGAATTTATTATTTTTAATTTTTTTCTAATAAATGATAAATATGCTTCTAAATTATTTGAATTAGATTCATTTTCTAAAGACCATACTTTATCATAAATCATATCTTTTGATAAAATTTGATTAGGATTATTCATGAAATACTCAAGTAATTGAAATTCTTTATTAATAATATTTATCTTTTCATTATTATTTTTATTTATAATATCAGAAGTTTTTATATTAAGTATAAGATCTCCAAATTCAAGATTATTATCTTTTACTAATTCTATTCTAAGTTGTGCATTAACTCTTGCTACTAATTCATCTATATGAAAAGGTTTAGGGATATAATCATTTGCACCTTCATTAAAACCTAATAATTTATCTTCTAATTCTGATTTCGCTGTTAACATTATCACTTTTGATTTAATATTATTTTTCTTTATTTCTTTTAATATATCTATACCATTAATACTTGGTAACATTATATCTAATATTATAAGATCATAAATATCCAATAAAGCATTATATAAACCTTCTTCTCCATCATTAGATATATCTACAATATATTTTTCTTTTTTTAGTCTACTTGCTACTAAATCTGCTAATGATTTTTGATCTTCTATAATTAATATTTTCATAATGTATACACCTCAAAGATAATTATTCATTATTTTATTAAACAAATATTAAATAATAATTGTTTATTTAATTATACTATTTTTTTCTATATAATTTATAAAAGTTTTAAAATCAACATTTTCAAATATTTCAAATTGACCTTTTTTTATATGATTTGTTTTTATATTTAATAATCTTTTCATATGAGAAATTACTGATCCGTGAGATACTATAAGAACATTTTTATAATTTTCTTTATAAAGATCAGTTAAAAAACTAGACAATCGTTTTTCTATCTCTAATTTATTTTCACCAAATTCTCCAAATCTAACTAAATAATCTCCATTAATTTGTTTATTTCTCACTTCATCTAATTCTTTATTGTTTTTAGAATGCGAATATTTACCATAATATATTTCCCTAATTCTATTTTCTATTATAACCTTAATATAAGGATATTTTTCATAAACATAATGAGCAGTTTCAATAGTTCTTGGAAGAGGAGACACATACATTATATCTATATCTTTTTGAAGATTATTAATAGAATCTATTACTTGTTTTTTACCTTCTTTAGTTAATATAGACCAGTATATTTCTTTATCAGATAATAATTCTTTTACATTATCTATTGATTCCCCATGTCTTAAAAATATTAAATTCATTATAATTCTCCTAAACAGTTATTTTTTACTTTGTATTCTTCTCTTAATTTCATCCAAAGTTTTCCAAGATTATTTTCACCTTCTCTATTTATCCCACATCCCCAATAATTATCTTTTGGTGAGTCTTCCATTATAGTATAATTTTTTGTCTCTAATAACTTTTTTAATACATATGGATTTTGTTCTATTTTTAATCTTAACAACTTTTCCATTAACACTAGTTTTTCTTTATTACTATATTTTACTTTATTAATATTTTCATGCATGATTTTTTGAGCTTCATGAGCTGAATAACTATTTTTTATTTGTTCTGATATTTCTTTATGATCAGGTAAAAATAACATACTTTGAAAAGCCTCTTCTAATGATGAATATAAATAACCATTTACTTTTACTTTAAATGATGAAAAATTATCTAAAGGATAAAACTCTCTTGGATAAAATCCTATAACTTCATCAAATTTTTCTGACATCCAAATATCTCTATATTGTTTTAATTTAATCATATATTTACCTTCTTTCAAAATAAATATACAACTTTAATAGGAACTATTTATGTCAGATTATATTTTTTATAAATTTTATTCTACTTAAATAAAAATGTCTTATTTCTTCTTTTGTTTCACAATAAGCGGCTACTCCCCATTCATTATCTAATATAATTAAATTATAAGGTCTAATTACTCTTTTAGTTATAGTATCATGTTCCTTAGAATAATATTCAATATAGCATTTAGACTTGTCATTAATAGCTTTACTTAGTAAGTTATAATACTTTTTATTATAGAGTTTTATATTTTCAGTTTTTATAAATTTTTCAGCTATCTTTATTTCATTACGTAAAACATATCCACCATATGGTCCATATATTGTATCTATATAAATACCTGCATATTCCAATTCCTCTTTATATTTTCTTACCATTCTTGGTGTTACTTCTAGTTTTTCTGACAATTCTTTTATACTATATTTTCTCTTGTTTTGAAGAATTTGAAGCAAAACAAGTATATTAGATAACTTTGACATAATTATCACTTCCTAAATATATTTTAACAAAAAAACTAAGATATTTTAAATCTTAGTTTTAATTTACTTTTTTTTAGAAACACTAAATTTACACTCTTTCATCAAAATATTCTTCTGTTAAATTATAACCAGTTTTTAAAAGATTATTAACACTATATATATTTTCTTTTGATGCCTTACAAAAAATATATTTATTTCCTATATTTATTAAACACTTTTAACATCTAACAATTATTGTCCTAAAGTTCATGTTTCTTTTTTATCAGTATTAATATTGTGTTTTCTTAACAAAGTATTATCTGTTGATAAATAAAGAATTGAGTAAACAGGAATATTTTATCTTTATTTTTAAACAGTTTTTCTAATTCTTATCTTTCTATTAATCCAAGACTTGGAATACTCCACATTATTTTTTGTATATATACAATTCATAATAATCATCTAAAGAAAAATTTTCGCTTATACATTTTAATTCTAATAACTTCCTATTTTCATGTTAATTATATTGATTATTAAAAATAAATATATCTTCAATACCATCATTTTTAATTATATATTTACCTTTTGTATATTCATTTATTATATTTTTCCAAAAAGAATAAGCTATTGGATTATTTTCCATTGGTTGAACTTCCCAATCCCCTTTAAATTTTTCAAATATATCATAAGCAACCTTCTTACCAATATGATGTCTTCTATATTTTGGCATTATTAAAAACTCTGCTATAGTTTTTCCTTTTTCATTAAATTTAAAGTTTTCATTGACCATAACCATACCTAAATATTTATTACCAAATTTAATAAAGTAAGCACTTCTATCACTATCAGTAAAATAATTATCAAACCAATTATATTCAAATACTAAATCATCATTAATATCATTATCAATATATTGAGATCCATCATATAAAGCAAACTGTAACAATTTATATAATTTATCTTTATCATCTAACGTTACTTCCACTATTTCATACTTCATAATTATCACTTTCTTTCTAAATAAATTTTATCACAAATACACTATATTCTTAAAATTAAAAGACTAGTTTTATCTAGTCTTTTCTAATTCATTCATAGTATAAACATTATACCCTTCATAATTATTCACTTTCAATTTAAAGATATGATATATAAATTTTTGAAGTATAAACAATTTTATCTTTCATTAATAATAGCTCTTTTTATTTATCCATAAAAATTTTTATTTCTTTAATAATATGACCTATAATTCCTTCCCCTGCATATTTATTCATATTAAAGAAATCATCATCAATTAATACCCATTCTAATTCATTTACCTCTTCAATTAATTTTACTTCCTTATTTAAAGTCCCATAATAAACTTCCAATAATTTATTTAGTGTTTTATATTCGATATTCATAAAATGCATTAAATTTATATCATCTTTTCTAATATTTGTTTCTTCAAATAATTCTCTATAAGCCTCATTTAATCCATCATTTTCTTTTTCTATTTTTCCACCAACTAAATTATACATTCCTAAATATGGTTCTTTTGCTCTTTTACACATCAAAGTATTTTGCATATTTTTATCAAACACTACTATTACATTATATTTTTTCATTCTCTTACCTCAAATATATTCTATCATATTATGAATTAAACTTTAAATCATTAAGAATACTTTTTACATAATTTCTTAATTCTATGTCTTGAACATAAATATAACATCCTTTTGAACCTCTTGTTAAAAGAACTCTATATGCATTTTTAATTAATATTTCTGCTTCTTGTTGAGCTAAGCAGAAATCTTTCTTAAACATTTTTTTGATTCCTTTAAATGATGGATCTGCAGAACCATGTGATTCATAATCTGCTAAAACTTTTCCATTTCTATATATTAAATCTTTTCCAATTATTACACCTACATAATCAAATTCTAAACCTTGTACAGAATGAATGCATCCAGCTTCATTTATAGAATCATCTATTGCATATGTTTGATTTTGTCCTAAATTCCAGCTTATCTCAAAATTATCGATTATTATATCATGATAATTTGTATTATTTGCTTCTTTTTTATTCCAATTCCAACAATATCCTGCTAATAATCTTGAAGAATTAATATCGTTTTTCTCTTTTATAATATTAAATAACTGATTTGGATTGTCTATAATTTTAAAATCATAATCAACATATTTTTCTTTTAATTCTATGTCATATCCTAATAAATAATCAACGAATGATAAGTATGCATTTGAACCATTACATCTAAATTGACAATCTAATCTTAAACTTATAACATTGTAATTTAAGCTATTTGCAATTTTTTTTATGTTATCTATAGTTCCAATATCATTTAAATGGACCTTTTGAAGTTCATCAATAAAGAAAACTGAATTATTTGAACTTTTAATTAATTCTATAATTTGATTTTCTCCATAATTATTAAATAAACCGGATTTTTCAGTTAAACATTGTGCTTCATCTATAATCAATGTATCAATATTTTTTTCAATAATATCTGTATAACTACTCGAAGATTTAAATAAAAAATCAATATTTGTTTTTTTCATTGTACCCTTTAGCTTATATGAATAAACAACTCTTGGTGATGTATTTCTAGTTACATAATTGCAAGTTTTTCCTTTATTTATAAGTCTATTAAGTAGATTTATTGCTAATATTGACTTACCAGTACCAGGTTTACCTTCAACTATAATTACATTATTTTTTTTATGCTCTAATATAGATAATATTTTATCAAAAACTAATACCTGTTGATCAATCAAATTAAAAAAACTATTTTCTTTTATCAATTTATCAATATCATTTTGCAATTTAAAAGATGGTTGAATCAATGAATTATCAATATTTTTTATTATTAAACCATTATCTCCAAAAAAAATTGTATTTTTTAAATATTCAACCAATTTTTCTTTTTTACTATCAAAAAAATGAACATTTTTCATAAAATAAGAAAATTTTTTGTCAAGTAACATTTCATCTTTAGAAATTTTGTAATTATGCATAAGTAAGCATGGATATATTTTTATTTTATTATCTTGAATATATTTATTATAATCTTTTAATATTTCAGAGTAAGACCAAACCTGATATCCAGGATGAACAACTTTTTGAACATTTGAATTCAAAAAAGTTTCAACCAAATATTCACTATCACATAAAATATTCACCTTACTCCATTGTTTTAATTCAAATATCAATAATATTGGTTCTCTAAATTCATTGTAACCAGATAAAATCAAATCTATTCTATTAGAAGTTAATGGAATATTATATTCTAATGTTATAGTAATAGTATCATCTAGTGTGTTACCAATTAATATTTCAGAAAAGTACTTTAAAGATTTACTCCAAGAATCAATTTCTGATTTGTTACTAAATTTATGTATAGTACTTTTTAACCTTTTATTTAAAATTGTTGAAATATCATTAATTTCATTACAAAAATTTTTAATACTATTACTATATACAATCATACCTATTTCCTTCTTAATATTTTAGTTTTATCTTTACAATTATATGTTAAATATTCTCCAGTTATATATGAACTATTATTAAATCTTTCCATAATATTTTGATTAAAATCATCATCCCAATCTTCATTTGTGTAACCATTTATTTTTTGATAAGTTCCTATACTTTTCAAATATTTTAAATACAATTCATACGAATTAAATGTCATTAAAAAATTATTTCTACAAGCTGATAAAGGATATAGACCTGCATCATTTAATATTTCATCCATTTCTTCAATATTAAATCTTCCCAATAAATCACTTGAATAAAAAGTTTCTTTTAAATAATTTTTCCCTGGAACAGAAAACAAAATATTACCATCTTGAGAGAGCAATTCCTTTGCCTTTTGTAAAGCATCAACTGGATTTTTCAAATGATGAAGAACGTAACTAAAAATAATCATATCAAATTGATTACTAAAATTATATTTCATGAAATCGGCATTTATAAATAAAGTTTCATTGTTTCCAGTATAATTTTTTTTCTGTGCATTTAAAATCATATCATCACTAATATCTAAACCAATTAATGAACTATTATCAATATTTTTGTCTATTTTTGATATCAATTTTCCCGTTCCACAACCAATATCAGCTATTGTCATACCATTATGAATATTTATTAATACTTCATTTGTTATTGGATTTTTAATTCCATGATAAGTAACAAATCTGGATTTATCATCCCACGAATCAGCTACTGTTTTATTAAATACACTTTCAACCCTAGATGGTAATTCTATTTCTTTAAATTGTTTTAAAAAATCATCTATTACTTCATTATTATACTCATCATTTTTTGTAAAACTTCCACTTTTAAAGTTATTAATTATTTCTAATAAAGAATTAATAGCAATATTTATATTATCATTTATTAAAACAAAATCATAATTTCTTGCATCCTTTAAATTCTTAATATCATCTTTTATTCTTTTTTGAGATCTATCTCCTCTTCTATTATTTAATTCCTCAACGTTTGGAGGCAATACTAGAATCAATAAAGTATTGGGATTTTCTTTTTTCATTTTAATTGCTCTATCAGGAGTCAATTGAAAAATAATTGGATTATTTGATTCAATATTATCCATATTTTTCTCAAAACTACCATAATAATTTCCACCATACTCTCTCACATTAAACATCATATTGTTATTACAATATTCCAAGAACTTTTCTTTAGTTAAAAAATAATAATCAAAACCATCCTTTTCATTTATACGAGGTTTTCTTGTTGTACAAGTTATAAATTTTTTATATCCATTATTTTTCATTAAAATTTCAGTTATAGTTCCTTTTCCAGCACCACTTGGTCCACTAAGTACTATATTCATATCTATATTCCTCCTTAATTTGATTGTTATTTTACTACTTTTTCAAAAAAAATCAAACTATAATTAATATACTTAAATAAATAGTTTTTATGATATATTAAAATTATTTATATTGATAATAGTGTTAGTATTGTTTAAATATTTTTAAAAAATCTTTTTTAGTTTCCTCAAGTTCATACTTCATATTCTTTACTGTTAATATCTATTAACATATTTATTACTTTTAATACTAGATAAATAACTCTTTAAGATTTCAAATCTAGATTGCTTATTGTTTTTATTATCATTTTTATAAACAATTTCATTTTTTATAATCATATTTTTTTAATTATTGTATTAACACCTATATTTAAAATTTTTTATAGTTCTTTTAATCTACTTTTTTAGGATGCCTATTTCCTTTTTCATATTTTGTCATAGTCCTCCTCTTGAATTTTCCAGTTAAACCTAATAATTCATCTTGATTTAAAAATCTAATTTTTATTTTTTTGAGAAATTTTTTAATTCTATCTTTATATATAATAATTGCATAATTTTACCTTCAATTTTTTATCATATTCATAAAAAAGACTAAGATACAAAAATATTAATAAATATTAATATTTATTACTCTTTATTTTAATTTTATTATATATTTAACCAGCTTTTTACTTTCAATACTTTTAAACCTCCTTATTTAATTATATACAAAAAAAGAATATAAACACTTTTTTGTGTCTACATTCTTTATATCACTTCATTTTAGCTAATCTTTTTTTATTATTTATTTTCTTTCTTTACTTTAATTTCAGCTTGTGCTGCTGCAAGTTTTGCTATAGGAATTCTATATGGACTACAAGATACATAGTCTAGTCCTATTTTATTAAAGAACTCTATACTTTGTGGATCTCCTCCATGTTCTCCGCATATACCAAGTTCTAGATTAGGATTTGCTCTTCTTCCTAATTCTTTAGAAAGAATAATTAATTGACCTACTCCTTTTTCATCGATATGTTTAAATGGATCTTCACTTAAAATATTGTTATTTAAATAATCATCTAAGAATTTAGAAGAATCATCCCTAGACATACCAAAAGTCATTTGTGTTAAATCATTAGTTCCATAAGAGAAGAATTCTGCTTTTTCTCCAATTTCTCTTGATAATACTACAGCTCTTGGTACTTCAATCATAGTACCAACTTTATATTTAAGTTCTTTTCTTCTTTCTTCCATTACTTTCTTAGCTTCTTGATCTATTATGTTTTTTATAAAACTATATTCTTTTACTTCTAAAATAAGTGGGATCATAATTTGAACATCTACTGGTACTTCTACTTCACTTAATGCTTCAAGTATTGCTCTTGCTTGCATTCTTGCTATTTCAGGATAAGATACTAAAAGTCTAGAACCTCTATGTCCCATCATAGGATTAAATTCTTTTAAACTAGCAATCTTTTCCATTAAAGTTTCATAACTAACATTTAAAGCTTTTGCTAAAACTTCTATTTCTTCTTTTTGTTTTGGTAAAAATTCGTGTATAGGTGGGTCTAAAAGTCTTATTACAACTGACTTACCTGGCATAGAATTAAATAGTTCTTTAAAATCATCTCTTTGATATTTTAATAATTCTTTTATATGTTCTTCTCTTTCTTCTAGACTTGAAGATAAAATCATCTTTCTAAAATTAAATATTCTTTCTTCATTAAAAAACATGTGTTCAGTTCTACAAAGACCTATTCCTTCTGCATTAAATCTATTTGCAATTAAAGCATCTTTTTTAGTATCAGCATTTGCTTTTACTTTAAGTCTTCTAAACATATCTACCCAAGACATAAATGTCGAAAAATTACCTGTTATTTCTTTTTCAGTTTTTTCTATATGTTCAGCGTAAACTTCTCCAGTACTTCCATTAAGTGATAAATAATCTCCTTCTTTTAAGACTCTTCCATCTTTTAAAGTTAAAGTTTTATTTTCTTCATCAATTAATATTTCACTACATCCTGAAACACAACAAACACCTATTCCTCTTGCTACTACAGCAGCATGAGATGTCATACCTCCATGGATTGTAAGTATTCCTTCTGCTATAAGCATAGCTTCTATATCTTCTGGAGATGTATCAAGTCTTACTAAAATAAGTTCTTTTTCTCCGTTTTCTTTAGCTTTTTTTAAATCTTTAGAATCAAAATAAATTTTACCAGTTGCTGCTCCAGGAGATGCTGTTAAACCTCTTGCTACTACTTGTGCTTTTTTCAAACTTTCTTCTTTAAATACTGGATGAAGTAATTGATCAAGTAAAGATGCATCAACTTTCATTATAGCTTCTTCTTTAGTAATCATACCTTCGTTTACTAAATCAACTGCTATATTTATTGCTGCTTCTCCTGTTCTCTTACCATTTCTTGTTTGTAATATATAGAACTTAGAATTATCAATAGTAAATTCCATATCCTGCATATCTTTATAATGATGTTCTAAAGTATCAGAAATTCTTACAAATTCTTCATAACAATCAGGAAATAACTCTTTTAACTTATCCATAGTTTGTGGAGTTCTAATACCTGCTACTACATCTTCACCTTGTGCATTAAGTAAAAATTCTCCAAATAATTCTTTTTTACCATTAGCAGGATTTCTAGTAAACGCTACTCCAGTACCTGATTTTTCACCACTATTTCCATATACCATTTCTTGTACATTTACTGCTGTACCCCAAGAATTTGGTATATTATTTAATTTTCTATAAGTTATTGCTCTTTCGTTATTCCAACTTCTAAATACAGCTTTTACAGCCCTTTCTAATTGAACTAAAGGATCAGTTGGAAATTCTTCATTAGCAAGTCTTCTATATTCTTCTTTATATATTTCTACAACTTGTCTTAAATCGTTACTTGTAAGTTCTGTATCTAAAGTAACTCCTTTATATTTTTTTATATCTGAAAATATCTTTTCAAAAGAACCTTTAGGAAGTGACATAGCTACATCTGAAAACATTTGAATAAATCTTCTATATGAATCGTAAACAAATCTTTCATTACCTGTTTTTATACTAAAACCTTTTGCTACTTCATCATTAATTCCTAAGTTTAATATAGTATCCATCATACCGGGCATAGATGCTCTAGAACCACTTCTTACTGATAATAAAAGTGGATTAGATGGGTCCCCTAATATTTTACCTGTTTCTATTTCTAATTCTTTAATGTGTTCTTTTATCTCGTCTAATATTTCATTACTTAGTCTTTCATTATCTTGATAATACTTATTACATGCTTCTGTTGTAACAGTAAATCCATTAGGTACAGGAAGATTTAATCTTCTCATTTCTGCTATATTAGCACCTTTTCCTCCAAGTAATTCTCTCATGTCTTTATTACCTTCTTTAAAGGCATATACATATTTCATAAATAAACCCCTTTCTAGTTTAAATTATCACAAAATTTATTATAATCTTCAAATGAATATTTAAATTTTATTCTTCTATAAATCCCCCTATCATATATATTTATATCATAAATAAAGTATTTATATTTCATATTGAAATATAGTTGATGATTATTACATGTATATAGTGTAAATTCTTTAACATTTTCTATATCATAGTAATTTTTAAGTGCTTTATAACTTTTAATAGTTATTAATTCTAGCTCTTCTTTTTTATCATTTATAAAGTAAGAAAATCTAGGTATTTTTATGTTTTTATAATTATCTTTAATAAAAGTTTTATTAATTATCAATATAGTAAAAATAGTTAACAATATTATGATTACTAAAAGTTTTATAACCATCTCTATATTTATTTTATTTTTTATCATCTTTTGTTTTCTTTTCTTTTTTCATTTTACGATTTGTATAAACCATAGTATAAAAGTCTAACCACATATCAGATATATGATCTTTTGAATAAAATTCATTTAAGTATTTAGAATTTTCTTCACCTTGTTTATAGAATTTTTTATCATCTTTTAATTTTAAAATTAATTCTTTAAATTTATCATTAAAATTAGCCTTATAATATTTTTCAAAAAGTATATCTTTATAAAGTTCTAAATCTCTTACTAAAAGTGGTTTATCTAAATTTATTGCCTCAAGTATAGCCATAGGGAAAAGTTCATGATATGAAGGTACAAATAATATATCTGCCATGTTATAAACATCGTTCATTTCTTCTCTTGGTACTATTCCTAAAAATTTAACGTTTTTAGGTGGATTTTTAACAAGTTTTTCTAAATCTTTATAACCATCTGTTATAGCTCCAAAAGAAAATCCTCCAGCCCAAACAAATTCAATATCAGGTAACATTTTTGCTACTTCTACAAAATCTAAAACACCTTTTCTTGTTTGTACTTGACCTACTCCAAGAACAGTAAATTTATCTTTAGGAATATTATATTTTTCTTTTATTTTTATAATTTCATCTTTTTCTTTTTTATAAAATTTATCTCCTGATACATAGTTTGGTATATAAAATATTTTTTCTCTTTTTATACCAATATTTACAAGTGAATTTATAAATATAGGATTTACTACTATCAAGTAATCAGCTTGTTTATAAAAACTTATAACATATTGCTTAAATATATCAAAAGCAGGCCATGGAAGTTTAATACTACCATCTAATGTTTCTGGTAAAAAATGAACATACATAACATTACAGTTTTTACTTTTATCCATCATTTTAAAATAATTTTTTAACTCTATAGTATGAAAATGATTTATATCACATTTCTTATTAGAATCTATTAATATTTCAAAATTATTAAATTTTTTATCTTTTAAAAGATCTACTAATTCTAAATATACACTTCCTACTCCTTGTCCTTCTACTTTGTCAACAAGTCCTGCTAACATATTAATTTTAATTTTTTTATTTTCCATCTTCTATAACTCCCATTCGTCTATTAACAGAATTATGCTCTTCTTTTACTACTTCATTACCAACTAAATAACTATTAGATACTTTTATATCATTTGGTTTATGTAATATTTCTCTATCAAAAAATATTGGTTCTATTTCTTTTTCTTCTTCTACTTCTTGTTTTTCTACCCTATCATAACTTAAAGTTTGAGTATTATATACTAAACCTTCTTCTTGATATATATTTTTAAATCTTTCTCTAAATTCTGGTAAAGCTTTAATTATTACATCACTATATATTAACTTAGTTTCTCTTATAGCTTTTTCAAAATCAGTTATATCAACTTCTTTTCTGTTATCAAACACTGCATAAGAAAAGGCACTTTTTAAAAGAGTTAAACTACAATCTGGATATCTACTTCCAAGTTCGTACACTCTTTTAAATTCACTGGTTATTTCAGTAATAAATTTAAATATAAGTTGTTGTATATATGAACTGTACTTCATCTTTATTCCAGTTTCTTTTTCTATTTTAGGAAGTGTACCAACCATAATCTCTACTGTTTCATCTGCTGTTACTTCTCTTACATCAATTCTTTGAAATCTTCTTGTAAAAGCTTTATCTCTTAAAATATATCTTTCATATTCTTCAGTTGTCGTAGCACCTACTATCTTTATACTACCTCTTCCAAGTCCTTCTTTAAATATATTTGCAAAATCAAGTGCTGTATCAGAATTTGAATTCATAAGCATGTGTATTTCATCTATAAAAAGAATGGTCTTAGGTTGTTTTTTTAATTCTTCTATTAATATTTGAACTTTTGATTCACCTTTTTCTGTAGTACCTAACATAGCTGCTGTTTGAATATTTATTATTTGAAAGTCTTTTAAAAAATCTGGAACTTCACCAATCTTCATTTTATAAGCTAAACCTTCAATAATAGCAGTTTTACCAACACCTGGTTTACCAACTAAAATAGCAGATTTTTCTACAGTTAAAAGTAGTAAGATAAGTTCTTTTATTTCTCTTTCTCTTCCAATTGCAGGATTAGTTACATATTCTTTAGTTGTATAATTAGTTCCATATTCTTCTAGTATACTATTATTCATTTTCTATTAACCTCTTAATTAATTCTATAAAATTATCTTGATTTGATTTATATTTTCTAGGAATAAACTTTGATATTTTATTTATATTTTTTTCTAAATCATCTAACGTTTTACATCCTAAAATGTAATTATCTAAACTAAATGCTTCAATAAGCTCTAATTGATGATCATTTACATGTTCATTATATTTAGAAAGCCTAGGCACTGCTATAACTTTTTTATTATATTTTAAAGCCGTAAGTATTGTACCTACTCCTCCATGTGTTATTAAATATCTACAGTTTTTTAAATATTTATCAAAGTCTTCCATAGGCATAAAATCTATACATTTTATAAATTCACTTTTATATTTAGTGTTTCCAAGTTGAACCACTACCTCTTCTTTTATTTTACCTGATTTCTTTAATTCTTCTATTTTTTCTACTAACCTAGTAAAAGATTTATCTTGTGTTCCTAAACTTACAAATATCATCAGTATATAAGTCCTCCATAGATACTATCTATATATAAATTTTTCATATCTTCCCACTGAACAACAAAATGTGTAACCCATTTTTCAACTATTTTCCCAGTTAAAGTTTTAGTCTTTCTATTTGCCATAGTTTCTATATAAATGCTTTTCTTTTTAAAAAGCTTAGCAATAAATAACATTGGAACACAAGTATGAGCTCCTGTTGTAATAATTACATCTGGTTTAAACTTTAAAAATATAATTAATGATTTAAAGAAATTAAATATAAATTTAAAAAGGTAAATAAATATATTTTTTCTAGTACCATAAACTAAATATTTAACATTATACTTTTCTTTTAATGCTATAGTTGATTTATCTTTTTCTGTCACTAATAAATAAGGATAATTTGAAAATAAACTTTTTAACTGTAAAAGTTCATTCAAATGTCCACCAGTTGAAGAAATAAATAATACTTTCTTTTTCATATAATCACCATTTAAATTATAACATACCATTACTTTATATAAAAAAGAGAAATGTAAAACTACATATCTCTTAATAAATCATTATATTTTTTAAATAATAAAACTTTTTCTTCTTCTGTTAAAAAACTGTGCTTAATTGCATTTAAATTCGATTTAATAATAGCTTCTATTGTTATTAAATTATAATCTATAAGTTTTTTATATTCACTAGATAAGTTAATATTAGAAACAAGTCTATTATCGGTATTTATTGAATATAATACTCCAAGAAGAGAAAACAATTTTATTGGATGATTTTGATATATATCTACACTATTGGTTTGAACATTAGAAGTAGGACAAATTTCTAACAAAATATTATTATTTTTTAACTTAGTAATTAAATCAAAATTATCTATTGATCTAATACCATGTCCTATTCTTTTAGCATGCATATTAAGTGCTTCTTCTACTTCTATATAATTAGTTGATTCTCCTGAATGAATTGTTATAGGTATTTTAAGTTCATTAGCATAATCAAATAAATCTTTAAATTCTTTAGTAGGATAAGCATTTTCATCCCCTGCTAAATCTACTCCCACAACTTCTTTTTTCAAATGTTTCTTAGCTAAAGCAATAACTTTTAAATTATCTATTTTAGAATCATTTCTCATCATACATAATATTAATTTTACTTTAAGTCTTTTGTCTTTATTTAATTCTTCATATACTATATCAATAAATTCATCCATAGATATATTTTTTATATGTTTTAAAGGTGCATATCTTACCTCTGCGTATATTACATTATCTTCTATCAAATCTTCTCTTAAAGATGATGCTAATTTTCTAATTAAAGATGGACTTTGAAGAAGAGATACAGCATAAATAAATTTATCTAAATATTCTTTTAAACTAGATAATTTTTCTCCAGAAGTCATTCTTTCTTTTAATATTTTTTTATTTTCTTTTGTTATTTCACTAACTGTATTTATATTTAGTGATCCGTCTAAATGAACATGAAGTTCTATTTTAGGCATTTTCTTTAAATCTATCATAAACTTTCTAAAGCAATAATAAACATCTTATCCATTGCTTCTTCTCTTTCTTTAGAACTAATATCTATATCTTTAAAAAAGTGATTAGATACTGTAAGTAAACAACTAGCTTTTTTATTTAATACTCTAGCATTATGAAATAACGCAAAAGACTCCATTTCTGTACCTAAACAATTATTTTGTTTATACATTTTTAAATGATCTATAGAATCACTATAAAATACATCTGAAGAATATACTCTTCCTTCGTGAATATTAATATTTAATTTATTAGCTATCTCTTTTAATTTTTTATTAACCTCTAAACTTGGATAATTTAAATTACTAAGAGTATTGTTTTGAACTTTAGCATAACTTGAATCACTATAACTTTCTGTTACTAAAACAATATCTAAAGCTTCTAACTCATCAGCATAAGCTCCCACACTTCCTACTCTAATAATTAAATCAACATCATAATCTTTATATAGCTCATAACTATATATTCCAATAGATGGCATTCCCATACCATGAGCCATAATAGTAACTTTTTTCCCCTTATAATTACCTGTATATCCATACATTGCTCTAACAGTATTAATTTCTTTTATATCTGTTAAAAATTTATTAGCCATAAATCTAGCTCTATTAGGATCTCCTGGCATTATAACGATTTTTGCTATATCTTCTTTTTTAGCTTCTATATGTGTTGACATTATTTTTTCATCCTTTCTATCATTAATTTAAGATTATTACTAGTTAATCTTTCTGTTTCTTCACTTTTATCTATAACTTCTTTTTTAATATATCTTATAAATTCATCAAGTGCTTCATCATTGTTTCTAGATGTATAATCCATAAAATCTCTTAATTCCTCTAATTGATTTGCTACAAGACCAGCTATAGCACCAGTATTAATTAAATCATATAAAGCATCTTTATATTTAATAAAACTCAAGTTTATTTCTTCTCTTAAATCTTTTAAAGTTTCATAATATAAATTGATTTCTATTAAATTTAACATTCTTTGCATAATCTATATCCTTATTATAATTATAATAAATTTAAAATTAATTCGATATTTTTTTATTTAATTAATATTTTTATAGTAAAGAAACAAAATGAATTAATTGTTTTTTTATAACTAACCATATATATTTACACTATTTTTATAAATATCTTAAATAAGTATATTTATTATTTATTTAATAAATATAACTACTATAAAAAAAGAAATTATAAATAATTTCTTTTTTTGTTAAAAACTTTAATTTTCAGGGTAATTTCCTTGTGCCATAGCAGTCTCTTCTTCTGCACGATACATCTTTTCGATATATTCTTTTATATTATTAGTAATCGTTTTTAATGCTTCTATTTGTTGGTCAAAACGTTTTTTTGCATCATCCATTTTTCCCTTTGTAGCATCTGCATCTTTCCCAATCCATTCTATACCAATAACAGAATTTGTTTTGGAAACTAATGTTTCAACATTAGTTTCCATATCTGTAATACCTTTATTTAATTCACTTACTATTGCTTCTGCTTCTGTATAATTTATACTTATTCTATTTGCCATTATATATCCTCCTTAAACTTCAAACTCTCCAAAGCCAAAATTAACTTTTGTTGTAACTTTAGGTACACCAGTTGTTGGATCATAACTAATTGAATTCTTGCTCATTCCATCACTTTTATAATTTACACCCTTTAAAAGATTTTCTGAAGTTAATTTCTTAGATGATTCTTCATCGATTTTTTCAACTTCATCAGCAGTTTTATTAACAATTGTAGCAAAATTTTCTAAAAAAACATTGAAATTTTGAGCTTCTTTATATGCATCTGCTGAAATTTGTTCTAAAACATCTGCTACTTCTCCTTCAATTATGTTTCTTGTTTTTAGTCCTTCAATATTTCCAATAACACGATGTAACGAATCCATTAAATAAGATCCATAAGTTTTTACATCACTAGAATATGAACGAACATTTTGTACATCTACTAATCTTATAGCCATACTATTCTACCTCCAATTATATAATACCAATAAAATTAAAATTATTATACTTAAATTTTGTAACTTTACATTAAATTTACAAAAAAACAATTAGTTACTAATTGTTTTTTTATCTTACCAACTTGATGAAGTTGTATTAAATGATCCATCATTATATCCAGTAGTATCTACTGTTGACCAATCACTATTTGTTGTTTCTTCTGTTTCTTCAGAAGCTAATTCATCTTCATCATTTTTGTTTTTAGACATTAGTGCTGCTGTTCCAAGACCTACTGCTCCAAGTCCTAAAGTTCCAAGTCCTGCATATTTAATCCAATCTGAATTTGATCCATTATCTGCTGGAAGTGAATCATCTATTGTCGATGTTGATAAATCTGTTAAAGATGAATCTTCAGTTGGTAAATTATCTGTAACTGGATTATTTTCACCTTCAGTTAATAAAGGTAAATTTTCTTCTAAAGTTGTTTCTCCTTCTGGTAAAACTTGTTCATCTGGTGATACATTTGTTTTTAATAAATCATCTAATAATTTATTTGAAGCTTCTTCTCCACCTGTTGAAAGTTTACCTAAATTATCTTTATTTGTATCAGATGTTGGTAAGCTTCCACTACCAGATGGACTAGTTCCAGCACCAGAATCTCCTGTACCTGTTGTTGATGGTGTATATCCTGTTGATCCTCCACCATTGTTATTCCCTGTTGCTGTTGTTGATGGTGTATATCCTGTTGATCCTCCACCATTATTATTTCCTGAATTTGTTCCGTTTTGATTAGATGTATTTGAATTATTACCTCTTAATCTATTTAAAATATCTTCTATTAAAGGGTTTCTTCCTTCTGAGGCATTATTATTTTGTTTAAATGCTGATTCTTGGTTACCAGAAGTAGTTCCAGAAGTTTGATCAGAACCAGTTCCTTGATTAGATGTATTTGATGGAGTAGTTCCTCCTGAAGTTATAGGAGCTGAACCTCCTCCATTGCTTCCACCACCAGAACCAGATCCTCCACCAGATGATCCTCCTGATCCACCAGATCTTCTCTTCATTTCTTCAGTAGATGCTGCTAATTCAGAAGCTTGAGAACCTTCAAATTCTTGTTCTGAAGAAATTAAACTCTTTAAGAAATCTATATATTTTAATAATATATCATCTATTTTATTTACTATTGGAGTTAATTTATCAATAAATTCTTGTCTTTTTTCTTTAAAGTCACCTTCATCTTCAGCATTTAAATATTCTAATATCTTTTTTATTTCATTAAATAAATTATTAATATTTAATTTAGATTTATCTAATTTACCGACATTTTCTGCTAAAAGTGCTAAATTTACTATTTTATTATTCATAATCTTTATACCTCACAAAATTACTGTCTATCTAACACATCTGCTTTACCTGCATTTGCGCCTTCATCATCTGCATGTGCAGATAATCTTGTTTTTTCTTTATTCATATATTCAGTAAAAGTAGTATCAATAAATTCAGATAATTCTTTTTTAGTTTCTGTTAATTTATTAACATAAGCATCTTTTGTAGTTCCTTGCCAATCTTGTTGATTTACATTAATAATTTTTGATATTTCTTCTACTTCTTGAAGTAAATTGCTAGTTTCTCTAGCAACATTTGTTATAGCTTGTTCTGTTTCATTATAATTAAATTTAAATCCATCACTCATAGTAGTTCTCCTATTCTGTTATTATTGTATAATATATATCTTAAAATATCAAAGTATTTTTGTCAATTTTATGTAAAATGAAAAACACTTCTAAAAAGAAGTGCTTTTTTTTCTAATTTAATTAGTTTTTGAATGCAGTCATTCCAGCTATCATGTTTCCTAATTCGTTTGCTTGAGATGATTCTAAGTTTTGACCTTCAACACCTACATCATTTTTAACGAAATTTTCAAATCTTGTTAATGTTTCACTAACTTGAGCAGCTGTTTGTTTAACCATTCCGTGTGCTTCTTCTAGAGGGTTTACTCTTGCACCTTCAATTATACCTGCAGCATATAAGTTATTTAATCCTTGAGAAAATTTGTTCATTGAATCAACAATATCTTGTCTTAAATTACCTAATTGAGATGTATAATTGTTTAAATCTGTTATCGAAATTCTTCTTTCGTTCATTGTTCAAATTCTCCTTTCCTTATATTCCTAATTCGCTATCAGCTCTTTTAGCATCTGCTAGTTCTTTTTGGAAACTATCTTCTGCTTGTTTTCTTAACTTATCAACTACTTGTAACATTCCTTCTGCTTGTTGATTTAATTTTGTTGTATATCTTTCAACTGTTTGAGAATATGCTTGAGCATCACGTCCTACCCAACCTGATCCTACTACACTTGATGTTACATTCTTAACTTGATTTGTTTGTTGAGCCATTTCATTAGCTGCTTGTGCCATTCTATCGAATTCACTAGCTGCTTCTTGATATTTAATTACTACTCTATCTACATTTGACATCGTATCTAATCTCCTTCCTACCTTATGATTAAAGTATATAATAATTAAAAATATAATTCAATATATTTATATTATAATTTACATAGTTTGTTCTTCTTTTGATATATCTGGACAATATCCCATAAAACCATCTAAATAACAACTTCTAAATGATACTTTGGCAGTTTTTAAAAATTCATTAACTAATTTTTCACCCTTTATTTTAAACAAGTCATTAGAAGTTATAATTTCTGTTTGATAAAATGTTATATCATCTTTTTTATTTTTATATAACTCATAATAATTATAGAAATATACATTACTATTATATGTTTTTTCTAATAATAAAAGATCAAAATTAGCTTTTTTATATGTTTTAACTTTTAAATTATCAACATACTCATTACTTTCTTCATCTAAACTATATTTACTTTCTTTAAATAAAGAATCTAATTTCTCTCTAGCTAATATTGTATTAGCAATATTTTCATCTTTTTCTAGCAATTTTTCTTTTGTATAAAATATCTTTGGATTATTTATTTCTTCATTATTATAAATATCAGCTATAAAATATCTATTTAAATTCTTTGGCATATAGTAGTCTTTGTTCATTTCACCTACTATAATTCTACTTCCATCATTTCTTTTATAAATTCTGAAGTTTACATTACTAGACACTCTTTTAGTTAATTTATTTAATATTTTCATAGTGTCATCATCTAGTTTAACAACTGAAGTTAACTTTGATAAATTTTCTTTTTTATTTATTGGATATTTTCTTAAAAGATTATTAATATCCATATTTGAAAAGTATCTTATTTTAGAATACATATTATTTTGATAACTATATGTATCTGTTGCTAAATCAAACAAATAACTATATTTTGATATTGTTACTTTGTTATATGGAATATTATTATCTTCTGCAAATACTATTTCATTTGGTATTTTATATCTATCAAGCATTTCTTTAAAGATAATACTAAGAGATAATGGATTTAAATCTCCTAAGATTAAACCTTTTAAATCATTAGTTTTAGAAAAGTAATCTACATCATAATTAGTTCTTAAATAATCATAAATCATAAATACTTTAGGAAGTGGTTTTAAATTAGTTAAGATTACTTCATCAATTGCTTCTAATTGTTTTATTATTTCTCTTAATTCAAATACACTATATATATTTTGTTCTCTAACATAGGTTAAATTGTTATATTTATTTATATATTCTTTATCATATGGCCCTTTTACTTGGATATTTATATTTTTTATATCTTTTAATTCATTTAACATATCACTAGTTAAAGCATTTGTACTATTAATTGATACAAGTAAACTTGTAGTAGAATTAATACTTTTAAATTTTTTTATATCTTCTATATCTTTTAAAGTTAATTTTTCTATTTCTAACATATAATCGTATTTCATTATCTTAACTCTCCATAACTCAAATTATGTATTCCATTTTCAAGGACACATACATTCCTTTTTATCAAAGAATTTATTAACTTCTTATTATTTTCATACAGATTAGAATCAATTATAAGAACTTTTAATTTGTTCATTTCATTTAAAAAAGATACATCTTTAATATCAGTATTATCAATAGCAAGACATTCTATTAAATTAAAGATACTTAACATATTTTCTCTTTCTACTTTAGAATTAGTTAAAGTTAAAGATGATAAATTAGGTAAATCTTTTAAAAATAAGATATCAACTTTCTTCATATCTATTAAAGAAAGTTTATTTAGAAATTTAAAATTATTTAACCTATCCATATTATTAACATAAGTATTATTCAATATTAAAGTGGTTAATTTTTTATTACTTAATTTTTCTATATTAAAAACAGATGAATTAACAAGTCTTAATGATTTTAAATTTTGTAATTTAATTATTTCATTTAATAATTCTTCACTACAAGGCATATTTTTAATAGTTAAAGACTCAAGAGATACAAAATATTTTAATATATCACTAGATACTTCAAAATATAAATTATCTGCACAAGGATCTATCTCTAATTCTTTTAATTTTGATAATTCAAATAAATCAAAACTTAATCTCTCAACCCCAAGTTTAAAAGCAATATATCTATTAAGATTATCACTTGTAAAATGTATCATTTTATTCTCCTTTTACCAGTTGTATACTTACAACCTTACTTATTCCCTCTTCTTCCATAGTTATTCCATATAAACTCTTAGCATATTCCATAGTTTCTTTTTTATGGGTAACTATTAAAAAGTCTGTTTTAGCACTATATTCTTTTATGTATTCACCAAATTTTAAAACGTTATCTTCATCAAGTGCTGCTTCAACTTCATCAAATATACAAAACGGAGTATCTTTTATTTCTAATATTGCAAATATTAAAGATATAGCAGTTAATGTTTTTTCTCCACCTGAAAGTAAAGATATACTAGAAAGTTTCTTACCAGGAGGAGTAGCATTAATCTCGATTCCTGTTTCAAGTAAATTATCTGGATCAGTTAAAATTAATTCTGCATCTCCTCCTCTAAAGAATTTTTTGAATATCTCTTTAAAGTGAATATTAACTTCATTAAAAGTCTTTTTAAATTCTGTTTCTACATAACTATCTATTTCATTAATCATTTGATTAAGTGTATCTTTAGCATTTAATAATTCAGTTTCTTGAGAAGTCAAGAAAGTATATCTTTCATTTACTTTTTTATATTCTTCTATGGCAAGTAAATTTACAAAACCTAAAGATTTTATTTCTTCTTTTATCTTAGAAATTTTTTCTTCCGCTTCTTTTTCTTCTATTTCTAAAATATATTTATTTCTTGCATTTTCATAAGTTAAAGAATACTCTTCACCTAATAATTTTAAATTATTATCTATCTTAATATTTTTAGTATTTATTGCTAATTCTAAATTTTTTATATATAAATTTACTTTATTTATTTCAAGTTCTATAGATCTTTTAGTAGATTCTAAAACTTCTAAACTTTCTCTAATTTTTTTGATTTCTTTTACTTCTTTTTCTTTTTCTAAATTAAGTAAATTTAATTCTTTTTCTTTTTCATAAAAATCATTAGATATTTCATCAAGTGCTTGATTATTTTTAGATTTATCTAATACTTTAGTATTAAATTCTAAATTTTCAATTAGTTTTATCTTTTCTTCTAATAAATTCTCTTTATTTTCAATATTTTGTTTTAAAAAATTTATTTTTGATGTTAAATCAAATATTTCTTTATTTACTAAATCTCTTTGATTAATATTTTTTTGATTATCTAAGTCTAATTCATCTTTTAACTTAGCATTAATTTTTATTTTTTCTTTTAATTCAGATATTTCTCTTTTACTAGATACTAGGTTATCGTTAATTTTTGAAAAACCTCCAGTTAAAGACCCATATGGATTAACAACTGAACCATCTAGCGCTATTACTTTATATTTTTTGTTAACCAAATTACTTATTAAAAATGCATCATCTATTGTTTTAGCAACCAAAGTAGTCCCAAATAAACTGGATATTATATTTTTATATTTAATATCTACTTCTAAAATATCAGATAAAACACCTAAATAAGCTTTATTAGATTTTAAATGCTCTATATCATAAATTTCTCTTTTTTTTATGCTAGTTAAAGGATAAAAAGTAAGTCTTCCTATCTTATTGTTTTTTAAATACTCTACTGCTTGTTTTGCACTATTTTCATCTTTTACAATTAAATTATTTCTAATAGGTCCAACAGAAATTTCTTTGATAATTTCATATTTTTCATCACATGTTATTACTTCTTCAACAGTTTTTTCTATACCGGTTAATCTTGGATTATTTAATATTGAAGAAAGTGCTTTATTATAAGAATTTTTATTATCTATAAAGTTTTCTAAATAGTTAAGTCTCGAATTAGAATAATCAATATTTCTTAAAAGTTCTGATGTTTCTTTATTTATAGAAGTTATTTTATTTTCTAAAGATTCTAATTTTTCATATAATGAAGTTAAATGTTTTTCTTCTTTTATTTTTTCTTCTTTACTAAATTCTATTTCTTTTAATAAAATTTCTTTATTCTTAGTTTCTTTTAAAATTTCTTCTTTTAAATTTACTAATTCTAAACTTAGCTTATCTTCAGATAAATTATATTTTTCATCTTTTAATAGCATTTCTTTTTTTAAAGATAACTTATTAACTATATCAGATAATTTAACGATTTTTTCATTATAATCATCTATGATTATTTCTTTTTCTCTAATAGATTTTTTATGTTTTTCTATATTTAAAAAAGTTTCTTCATCTTCTTTTTCAAAAATAAGTTTCTTATCGTTTTCTTTTTCTAATTCTTTTTCTTCTTCTTTTAATAAATTATTATCTTTATAAATATTTTCAGTAATTAATGATATTTCTAAGTTTTCTAATTCTTCTTTTAAATCAGTATATTTTCTAGCATTTATACTTTGTTCTTTTAACGGATCTAGTTGTAACTTTAATTCATCAAGTATATCTTTTACTCTATTTAAATTATCATCTACTTTGATTAATTTTCTTGTAGTTTCAATCTTTCTTTCTTTGTATTTTGCTATTCCTGCAGCTTGTTCTATAATACTTCTTCTATCAAGTGATGAATTTGATAATATTTTAGCTATTTCACCTTGACCTACTATAGAAAAAGCATTCTTTCCTATTCCTGAATCTAAAAACAAATCTATTATATCTTTAAGTCTTACTTTCTCACCATTTATAAAATAATCATTTTCACCAGTTCTATATATTCTTCTTTTAATAGATATTTCTTTAAAAGGAATTTTCAAATAATTATCACTATTATCAAAAGTTAAAGATACACTTGCTACATTTAACGCTTTACTATTTTGTGAACCAGAAAAAATAAGATCAGTCATACCTTGATCTCCTCTTAATGACTTGCTTGATTGTTCTCCAAGTACAAACCTTACAGCATCTATTATATTACTTTTACCACTTCCATTAGGTCCAACTAAACAAGCAATACCTTTATCAAAGGTCATTGTAACATTATCTCTAAATGATTTAAAACCTGCTATCTTAATTTCTTTTAAATACATAACTTCACCTATATTAGATTATAACACAAGAAAAAAAGTATTAATAACTTTTAATTATCAATACTTTTTTATTTTTTATTTTCTAACACAAGCTGTTCCATCTGGATTTTTAGCTATTAATAAATTTCTAGCTGCTAAACTATAGTTTTTACCATCATAAGTAACAACACCCTTAAATGGATTTGCTATTTGGTTATTAGTTTTAATTTTTTGTCTTAATTGAGCTGTATTTCTATCTAATTCTGAATCAGTTACTAAAGGTAAAGAGTGTAATGTAACATCTTTAAATTGAACTAAATATAATGGATCTCTATCTTCTCTAAATTTTACAAATATACCTGTTTCTTCTGTCCATGTTCCATATCCTGATTTTTCACCTTTTTGCATTTCTAAACATGCCCATGGTATAAAATATAAATTATTAGGATTTTGTTCTATAACAGGTTTATTATCTCCATTAAAGAATGAATATTTTTCAATTTCATCAAGTCCTAAACTTATATCTGTTCTTGCTTTATTAACGAATTCTTGTAAAGTACTAATTGTACCTTTCTTTCTTGAATCTTCAATAACTGATGTAATACTAGGTATAGCTATCATCATTAAAATTGCCAATATAATTACAACAGCTATAAGTTCTATTAAAGTAAAACCTTTTTTATTTCTCAACATTTTTCTATCCTTTCTAATATAATTATAATATTATGAAAAAAAGAAAGCAACTTACTTGCTTTCTTTTATTTACATTTGATTATCGAAATACATTTCGTCTTCGTTTTCATTCTTTTTATCTTGATTATATTTGTATGCCCCATATGCAAGACCTGCTCCTCCAAGTCCAAGTAATCCTAAACCTGCTTTTGTAAAGTCTTGTCCTAAATTATTGTTTCCAACACTAGTGTTACTATCATCAAAATCTCCAAATACTGTTCCTACAAAATCATGTGAATTATCATTTAATAATCCTGCTTGATTTACAGCATCTCCATTTAATGATTGAGCATTCATATTATTCCCAACTACGTTAGCATCTCCAACAACATTACTTGCATTTCCTTTTCCAACTACTCCTGCATTTTGTTCTACAGCTGGAGCTGGAGTTGAAACTGGTTCTGCTTTAACTTCTGGTGCAGCCGGTGCTTGAGGATAATTATATGTATTATATGTTACACTTCCTCCCCCGCCAGATCCTCCAGAAAATCCTGAAGAAGCTGGAACATTATTAACTAAGTTAATTTTTGATTGACTAGCTCCTCCTGCTATTTGAAATTTTTGATCAAGTGATGGAGTTTGTTGAGTTTCTGGAGTTGTTGTTGTAATTGTTGATTTCCAATATCTATCTGTATGTGTAGTTGAAGTTGAAGAAGTTGAAGTATTTCCTCTTCCAGTATCTCCTGGAACTACATATGATGGAGTTGTTGTTTTTTGGCTTCCATTTCCATTATAATTTCCAGCATCATTATTACTTCTAGTAACTTCATTTCCTACACCATTACCTTGTGCAGCTATATTTCCTGAATTTCCATTACCTGCATGACCTGTATTTCCAATACCAGCATGTCCAGTATTTCCGTAACCAGCATTACCTGTATTTCCTACACCAGCATGTCCATTAACATCTCTTCCTGCTCTTTGGTAATAGTTATTAATCATATCTCTTCCTGCTGTTTGAGTATTATTGTTATCACCATTAACAGTTGTAGAATTTTGTCCATCCCCTGCTCCTGTTACTAGTCCAACTTCTTGTAACTTATTGAACAACTCAGCATTTTGCATAGTATCCATTTCTTCTCTTCCAGATAAAATTGTAAGTAAGTAAGCGTAATGTTTGTTACAAATATCTTGTAAACCAACTAATATTTCATTAATCTTACCAATTAATTCTTCAGATGCTTTACCAACTGCTGCATCACCCTTCATTTGTTGAAATTCTTGTAATTGTTTTAAAATTTCCTTATAAGAATCTACTACTGTTTCTAATCCTTCTTTAAACTGAATTCTTTTAGTATTTATTTCTTGTAATGATATAACACTATTTCCGTTACCGCTAACTGCGTTACCATTTATAGCCATAATTATTTACCTCCAATAACTATTACCTAGTTTACTATCTATTTTTAAATATATCATATATTTTTTTTTTTTGCTATTATTTTTTAAAACATTATTAGTTTAGTTCCATTTCTAATGTCAGTTTCCTTTACAGTTAAACTTTCATCATATGGATTACCTGTTTCTTCATTAAACAATTTACATACACCCATTTCTTCAAAGTATCCATTACTAAGATCTACTATTGCTTTTTCAAGCAAAGCTACAACATTTATAATTCTTTTGTTTATAGGAATTAAAACGTTATAACTTTGTTGAAGAGACGGTAAGAAGACTTCTACTAAAACTTTATTATTCATTATTCTTCACCTTCTTTTTTCTTACTTGAAATAAATTTAACTCTTGTTGGTATACCTTTTTTAATAATATATCCATAATCATTAGTTAATGTTTCTCTTAAACTTCTTGGTTCATAAGAGAACTGATAATTACCTGTTCCTATATTATTACCTACATAAATACCTTCTTTAGCGTCTATAAAGTTACTATACCATTCATCATATCTATATTTCTTAATATTTGTTGCTGAATCTATAATTAAGAAATTAAGTGTTTTTGTAAGATTTGCAAGTGCTAAAACTTGATTCATTAAAGTCTTATCGTCCCCCTTACAAGTTGCATAAATTGAACCAAAATCATTAGAAATTATAAGTATATTTGGTTGATCTTTTAATACTGAATAATCCATATTAGCATCTTTTAGTTTTTGAGCTTGAGATTCAAGATATGGTTTTAATTGGTTTAATGTATTAATAAAATCTTGTGATACATAATATTCACTACTTATATAGTCTTTAAATTCTCTATTACCATCCCAGAATTGTAATGATGTATTTGGTATTTTCTTAACACCTTCTATTAATGTCTTAACTAAATCTATCATATTTTCACTAAATTCACTTGTGATAGTTGTAAATAGTGGTTGATGTAAATCAAATCTTGCGTATTCAAGTTCTTCTGTAGTAAGTCCAAATGCTACATCTGATAACGATGTGAAAGATTCGCTAACATCTTCAAGTCTAACAATATCTGGAAGTGTAGGTACTTTCTTAGCTCCTGTTTTATATTTTTCTTTTAATATCTTAGCTAATTCTTGCACTTTTTCGTTTATTAATTCATCTGGTGCAAATCTAGCTGTTTGATATTCATAAGCTTCTCCATCTATTGCAAGTAAACCTCTGGCTGTTCCTTTAGATGGTAAAAGTTTAGATCTAATACCAAGAAAACTTCTATAATCATCAGGATTGTTCATTTCAAGCGAATATCTAACATTAAAGTTTCTAGATATTGTACTTCTTAACCCATTTTCTGCAGATGCTCCAACTATCAAAGAAATACCATATTTTTGAGAATCACGACTTAATATTTTTAAATAATCTTCATAACTTGCAAAACTTTCTAAGAAAGTTTCAATTCCTATAATCATTATTACTATCATTGGCATAGGTTTATCCCCATGTTTTAAATAGAATTGATAATCCCCATTATAATTTTTTAAGATCCTCTTTCTTTCTTCTTTAATTCTATCAATCATCTTAAAGAAGTTTTGAATTTTTTCTGCTTCAGCAGCTACCATAACATCACCAACCATGATATTATCACTATACATTTTTAAAGATTCAGTATCAAAGTCAAGGACATACATATTCACTTCTTCTGGTGTATAAGTTTCAGCTATTGAATATATTAAACTTCTAAAGAACATATCTTTACCACTAACTCCAACTACATAAACATTTCCTTTTTCACTTAAAGGAATAGTTAAAATATCTTGTTTTTGGAATGCTGGTAAATCAAATTCTCCTATAACTGGATTTATATAATTATTAACTTTTTGATAAGAATATTTTTCTTTTAGTTTATCTAAATAAATATCATTTGGTATTCTTTCAAGCCATAATCTTTTTGATTCAAGTTTTTCACTAATAGCTAAGTTATGTAAGAATTTCATAATATTAGGTAATTCTTCACCTTGAGCTTTACGCTCTTCAACTAAATCATTATTTATAGTTTTAATAACATTTCCTGTTTCATCAAGAAATTCTAATGAATCATCTATTTGTTTAACTACTTTTTCGCTAGGAATATATTGAGCTCCAGCCCAAGCTGATTGCCCCATAGCGAAGAATTCATCATAACCAACTTGTAGATAAAAACGTCCTGCTTGTTTAAGTCCAGCTGCATCTGGTCTTCTAATCATTTCTTTAGAATCTCCAGCATCTTGAACTTTTAAACAAACCCTAAATTTAGAGTTTGACCAAATTTGATCATTTACTACCCCACCTGGTTTTTGAGTAGCTAGAATTAAGTGAACTCCAAGTGAACGTCCAATACGAGCAGTTGAAATTAACTCATCCATAAAGTCTGGTTGTTGACTCTTAAGTTCGGCAAACTCATCGGAGATTAAAAGTAAATGTGATATAGGTTCATCAAGTGCACCAGCTCTATAATATTTTTGATATTTATAAATATCCATTGTACTTTCATTAAGTTTATCTCTAGCTTTATTAAATGCCGCTTGTCTTCTTTTAAGTTCACTTTGTATTGATAAAAGTGATCTATTTATTTCTGTTACATCAAGGTTAGTTATTGTCCCAATTAAGTGTGGAAGTCTAACTCCTGTTTCTCTATTTTCAAAAGCTCCAGCAAGTCCTCCCCCTTTATAGTCAATAAGAACGAACTGTACTTCTTCCGGTGAGAAGTTAATAGCAAGTGAAAGTATATAAGTAATTATAAATTCTGATTTACCACTCCCTGTCATACCAGCTATAAGACCATGAGGTCCATGATATTTTTCGTGTAAATCTAATTTAAATAGTTCCCCATTTGTACCAACTCCAACTGGTACTCCTAAAGATACAACCGGATTATTTTTCTTCCATCTATTAAGTGGATTTAATTGATCGATCATTCCAGCTTTATATAAACCTAAGAAACTTATCATATCTGGTAAAGAAAATTCTCCACTTGCTGCTGCTATTGGAATATTAGCTAACTTTTTGCTAGCAAGTTCAATATTATAATCAGCTTTATCTTGAATAAAGTTCTTTTGTCTATTTGTAAGCATTTCTGAACCAAATAAAGTAGATGATTTATCTCCAAGAGAAATAAACGCTCTTGTTTTAGATGGCACATTTTTTAAGTTTTCTCCCGATATTAAAATACTAAATCCCATATTAACTGGATTATTTACAATATCGCTTATAATTTGTAAGTCTTTTGCATATTTAAAGTTATCTGTAATAATTACATAATATGGTAAATGTCTTCTATAAACTCCCAGAGCATCATCTCCATTAAATTTTAAAGCTTCTCCTGTTTCAGGATTTGTAGATCTCTTTTTTAAATCTTGTTCTAAAACAAAAGATATTTCTTTCATTTCATCAAGAGAAAAAGCTACATAACGTTTATCGTGAGAATCATTCCAACAATGAGGTAAACTCTTTGTAAAATCCCAATTTTCTTTATTTTCTTCACTACTAAATATTATTATTTTAAGATCTCTATAACTATGAAAAGTTATCATTTGTAATATTAAATTATTAATAAATTCTCTAGATTGAAGTTTTTTACCTTCGATAGCAATAACATTTTTTCTAATTAAAGATTCTGTTATTGGTACATCATAAAGTATTTTTGATGTACTTATCATATCGTTCATATAGTTAGCTAAATCTCCATCACTATTAGAGTCTCCTCCACTAGAATCTATTTCAAGTTCGATATTTTTATTACCAAGTCCAAGTCTTAAATTTAAAAAATCATTATGCGATAAATCTCTTTCCCAAAGTCTTCTATTTCTACTTTTAATTATACTTTCACATTCGTTTAAACTAACATTATTATCAAGTAAAGAATCTCTTTGTCCTTGACCAATCAATGCTATTTGTCTTCTTTTAGTTTCGATATATTCTTTATATTTTGCTGTCATATCTTTTATATTTTGAGCAATCATTTTCTTTTCGTATTTACTAGTTAAATATGGCCATAAGAAAGTCCCAGCCATCATAGTTGAAGACATTACAAGTTGAGGTAGAACAGTCATCAGTTCTGCTCCTTGAGCAAGCCGAGATACGACATTAAATAAAGTTCCAACCGAAGCCATACCCATAGTAATCATAGGTCCAATAACAAGTATTGCAGGTCTTTCTTTACTTTGTGGAAAACTTGGTGGATTATTAACTTTAATTTTTGTGGTTAATATATTTGATTTAAATCTAGGGCTTCTTGAAAAATATTCATCTTCTGTATAAAGTTCAACTAAAGCTGGATCAACATCTTTTACTTGTGGTTTATTTTCCGCTTCTTTTTCTAAGTTTTTTGCTATTAAATAATTAGTATTTATTCTAACTTGATTTTTAGGGTTATTAATAATAAGTAGTTTACCTAAAACAATGATTCTAAGTCCCATTATAAATACTACATCACCGTTTTTTATAACTTTAGATGTTACTCTCTTACTATTAACATAAGTTCCAAATTGAGAAGACAAATCATTTATTATCCAGTTACCACCTTGATATACAAGTTCATTGTTAGTATCTTTTATATTTAAATTACTATAGATAATTGAAGCATCAGTTGCTTTACCTATTTTAAGTCTTACATCTCCAGTTGCTTCATAAACTCTAAAACTTTTATCAAAAACATCTGATGTATAAATAAAAGACAAACTATCTTTTCCATATTCTTTTAAAGAATAAAAAGTATTATTTTCTAAGAATACACTTTTTAAAGCTTGAGCATTAAAAATAATAGTAGTTTCAGAATTACTAGTCATTTCCCATTTATCATCTAAAGCCTTGATATTGATTACATTTCTTGATTCTTCATCATTAGTATCTGTAATCCAGTAGTTACCAGCTTTCTTTTTTGGTAAATCAAAATTTATAATATTGTCTTTTGTAATATATGAAACTCTCATTTATAATCCCCTATTCTATCTATTCTTTTTAATTATAGAAAGTTTTACCATATTTTTCAAGTAGTTAGAAGAAAAGAAAAAACAGATTAAATTAATCTGTTATAAAACTTCTTTTAATAAATGATTTAATTCAACAGCATATTCAAGTGGTAATTCTTCTTTAAATTCACTTAGAAATCCAAGTATTATTAAGTTTTCTGCTGTGTTTTTTGATATTCCTCTACTCATTAAATAAAATAGTTTATTATTATCTATTTTTGAAATAGTTGCTTCATGTTCGATAGAAGAATTAGAATTCATTGAAACATTGTTGGGATATGCATCACTTCTAGAATTTTTATCCATTAGTAAACTATCGCATTTTATCATTGCTAAAGAATTATCTGCATTTTCTTTTATAATAGTATTACCTCTATAATTAGCTATACCGTTTCCTTTAGAAATACTTTTAGAAATCATCTTACTCTTAGTATTTTTACCAATATGTATCATGTTACTTCCACCTTCTTGAATTTGATTTTCATTTGCTAAAGAAACAGATACACAAGTACCGATAGAATTATCACCTTTTAAAATACAAGAAGGATATTTCATAGTAATTTTAGATCCTATATTACCATCTATCCAAACCATTTCTCCATTTTCTTCTATTAATGCTCTTTCTGTAACCATATTAATTACATTAGTTGACCAGTTTTGAACGGTAGTAAATCTAAAATAAGAATTTTTACCAACATATACTTCTACATTAGCCGCATGTAATGAATCACTTGATGAAATAGGAGCAGTACAACCCTCTATATAACTAGCAGATGAATTATCATCAATTATAATAAGTGTTCTTTCAAATTGACCTAAATTTTCAGTATCTATTCTAAAATAACTTTGAAGAGGTCTATCTAAAACAGTATTTTTAGGTACATAAATAAAAGATCCTCCACTAAAAAGTGTTGAATTTAATGCAGAATATCTATGTTCAGAATTTTTTATTAATTTACCAAGATATTTTTGTACTAGTTCAGAATGATTCTTAATAGCATCTTCGATTGAACAAAAAATAACTTTTTTTTCTTCTAAATCTTTTCTTAAACTTTGATATACCATTTCACTTTCATATTGTATACCCATTCCACCTAGACTTTTTTCACTAGATGTAACACCTAGTTCATCCATCTGACATTTAATATTTTTTCTAACATTTTCCCAGTTACTAACAGATTTTTTTTCTTCTTCATATTTATATAAAGTCATATTTTCTAAATCAACTTGAACTTTAGGTCCAAAACTAGGTTCTTTTAATTTTAAAAACTCATTATAACTTTCTAATCTATAATTTAAAACCCAATCTTCTTCACCTTTTAATTTAGATATTTTAATTATATTTTCTTTATTTAAACCAACTATTTTCAAAATTATTTCTCCATCAAATATTCTTTTATATTTTTAAAAGGTAATAAAACACAAGTTATTCTATTAGGTTGAAGATAAATTTTATCATAGACGATAAGTTCACTTAATAATTCTTCATCATATTCTTTTTCATAAACCATATTCATAAAGTTATCTATTAGTTTAATTGCTTCTTCTTTAGTTTTTCCTATTAAATTTCTAATCATTATACTAGTAGCACTAGTAGATATAACACAAGCTTCACCAGTAAAAGTAATATCTTCAATTATATTTTTATTCATCTTAATATATAAATTCAAATCATCTATACAACTAGGATTATTAGCTCTTTTATAATCGTATTCTTTATGTTCTTCTTTTTTATATGGATTTTGATAATTATCCATAATAATATTTCTTTTTGTCATTTCATCCATTTACTTCACCTATATTATATTTTCATATATTTCTTCTTGTTTATTTAACACTTCAACTAATTTTAAAATATCTTCTTTTGTATTATAAATATTTAAAGAAACTCTACAAGTATTAGATATTAATATAAAATCTTTTAAAAGTTTTGAACAATGATTTCCGCTTCTAACACAAATATTATATTTATTTAAAAATACTGATAAATCTTGTGAAAAAACTTTATCTATATTAAAAATCATTATACCTGTATGAAAATTATCATTATATATTTTTATATTTTTTACATTTTTTATATTTTCATATAAAAAATCACTTAATTCACTAATATAATTTGTAATATTATATATACCAATATTATTTATATATTCAATAGCTGCTTTTAAAGATAAAATACCAGATATATTAACAGTTCCAGCATCAAATTTATATGGCACTTGTTTTAATGAATATTCTTCTATAGTGTAAGTATCGTTCATTCCACCACCATATTTAAATGGTCTCATTTTTTCTAACAATTCTTTTTTAGCATATAAAACTCCAACACCAGTATCTGCATACATCTTATGTCCTGAAAAAGTATAAAAATCTATATTAGATTCTTCTACATCTACTTTTATATGACCAGCACTTTGTGCTCCATCTACTACAAAATAAATATTTTTATTATTTATTATATCTCTTATTTTGTTTATTTCTCTAACATCTCCAACAGTATTAGTTATATGAGCAATACTAATAACTTTAGTATTAATATTAATTATTTTTTCTAACTTTTCATAATCTATAGTTAAATTTTCTTTTAATGGAATATATTTAATTTTAATTCCAATTTCTTTTTCTAAAACAAGCCACGGTAAAATATTAGATGCATGTTCTGTTTTAGTAAGTAATACTTCATCATCTTTATTTAAGTTATATTTCATAAATGAAAATACTATCATATTTAAAGATTCTGTTGTACCACTAGTGAATATTATTTCTTCTTCTTTTTTAGCATTTAAAAATTCTTTTAATAATACCCTAGTTTCTTCTACTTTTTTATTAACAGTAATAGCATTATCATAATCTCCTCTATGAAGATTAGCAGTGTAAAAATTATAATAATTATTCATTTCATCTATTACTTTTTTAGGTTTTAAACTAGTTGCAGAACTATCTAAATAAACTAAATTTTTATTATTTAAAAGTATTGGAAAGTCTTCTTTATTCACAATTTTCTCCTATTATTTTTTGAAACAAATTATACGTTTCTTCGTCTAATTTCATTTTAGAAATCAAAAAATTATTTATAAGTAATTTATATGCATCTTTTTTATTTATTCCTCTACTCATTATATAGTGAATTTTATCTTTGTTAAATTTACCAATAAAAGATGAATGATTAGCAGTTATGTTATTACTTCCCACTAATAATATGGGTTTTATTTTATTAATACCATTATTTAAATCATAAATTATAGTATCTTGAGTAGTAATAGATTTTATTTCATCCTTAAAATCATTTATAACTTCAATTTCACATTTATCTTTTGATAAACTTAAAGAATGAATAAATAAATTATTTTCTGTATTATCTTTATTAACAAATACTTTGTAAAAAATATTACTATTATTTTTATTTATATTACCATGATAATAATTAACTATAGAATTTTCTTCATTTTGATAAATATATTTTTTAGAATTAGAATTTATACTAAGTTCATAAATATCTAAAGTTATAGAACTATTTACAAAAATTTCTACATCTTCATTATAATTTTCACTAAAAAATATTAATTTAACATCTTTTTTTGAATTTATAATTAGTTTTATTTTCTTAGTTAATTTAATAAAATATTCTTCATTATCTATTACTAAAGAATTTTTATAATTATCAATTATTTTCATCTTTATAACCTTTTTTCTCTATTTCCCACGCTAAAGAAGAATCTGAAGATTTAACTATTTTACCATTCTTGAATACGTGCACATAATCTGGTTTAATATATTCTAAAATTCTAGGATAATGAGTAATTATTAAAACGGAAGTATCTTTATGAAATTGTAAATAATCATTAATATTTTTCGTAACTAATTTTAATGAATCTATATCAAGTCCAGAATCCACTTCATCTAAAATTATAAGTTTAGGTTCTAAGATTTTCATTTGAAGTATTTCAGACTTCTTTTTTTCTCCACCACTAGCTTTTTCATTTACATATCTATTAATAAATTCTTTAGGTATATCTAA
>CAUUHY010000008.1:0-33405 GCA_963545265.1 uncultured Eubacteriales bacterium
GTTTCAACAGGTTCTTTTGTCATTTCATTTATATTTAATTTTTCTAATGCTTCTTTAAAGTTTTTAGTTAAACTATCCAAATTAACAAATCCTAAATCTCCACCTTTATCTTTTGAATCTTTAGAATATTCTTTTGCTAATTTTTCAAAACTTTCACCATTTTCAATTCTTTTAATCAATTCTTCAGCAAAAGATTTTGCTTTTTTCTTTGCATCTTCAGAACTATTTTCTGGAGCTATAAGAATATGACTAGCTTTTACTTCACCTTTTTCTTTTTGATATTCATCATTTATTTCTTGTTCTGTAATAGATTTTTTTATATATTCTTGTGTAGCTTGTCTTTTCTTATAATTAAGTCTAATAACTTCTTCTAATTCAGTTTCGTTTTTCAAGCCTAAAACTTTTGTAATAAATTCACTAAAACTTGGATAGGTAGAAGCATAACTAACTTGATAATTTATCGTAAGAGTATTTAATTCTTTCTTATAATAATCATCTTCTTTACTATCAGTTTTATATAACTTATTTAATATATTTTTATCAACTTCATTTAAAACTATATCTAATCCATTTTTTTCTTTTAATTTTTCATATAATTGTTTTGTTGATATTTGACTATCTTTATATTTTACAACTAATTCTTTATCGCTTACATTATTTTTATTATTACATGAAGTTAAAGTAATAACTCCAAAAAGCAACATTGTTAAACATACTATTTTCTTCTTCATTTTCTCTCCATTTATAAATACTATTATAATAAATTTTTAAAATTTTAACAAATTATCTTATTGTTTTTTCTAAATTATTTTCTTTACTTTCTTCTAAATTTATAAATAACTTTTCTATATCTTCATTTATTGCATTTGTTTCATAAAATTTTTCTTTTTTTATAAGATTATTAATATCTTTTACTTCTGATTTACTAAAGTTTTCTTGCTCCATAAACCTATAAATATCTTTTAAAATAAAATTAATTTTATCTTTTGAAAACAATGCATTTGAATCAATAACTTTATTTTTTGCATCCTCTCCTAAAATATATTCTTTTAATGTAGAAGTTTGATGTGCATTTCTTACATTATGAAACCTAATTATTATATCTTTAACTAAAGATATATCTTTTTTACCTTCATTTATAAAAGCATCATAATCTTTTTTTATTTTAGCCATTTCCTTTATAGCAAGTTTTCTTCTATCAATAAGTTCTATTGGTACTATTTTACCTAATTTTTCACTTAACTCTATTGAAGCTTTTATACTGGCTTCATCAACGTTTTCAAAACAAATAACACTACTTGGCTGAATTTTTTGATAAGTTTCTTTTTTTATATCTTGTAATTCGATAATTAATTCAGAATAAGCATTTCTAGTATTATTAGCTAAATTGTCGGGAAGATAATATTTAGCTCCAAAAGAAATTGATCCAGGTACAAAAGTTGTAGATTTCATATCTTCTGAAGACATTTCAATCAAACTTTCATTATCAAAATCATTAACTGCTACTATAATTTTACTTTTTTTATAATTTGCAACACCTGGGTTTGATTGATTTATGTAACTATAACAAAGAGCATGATTATCAGAAAGTTTTCTAGTGTTCCACTTATTATAAAAATTTTTTTCGTTGCTACCTTTGCTATATGCTTCCATTACTGTAACAACACGTCCGAAATCTTCATCTAGTTCTTTTATATAATATTTTTTACCAGATAACGTTTTATATTCTTTCATTTCTTTTTTATCTTCAGTTATCTTTGATATTAATGCTTTAGTATATATACTTCTTAAATATTTTTCTAAAATTAAATTAGAAAACAAATCATCAGTTGTTATTTCTAGTCCTAATTTTTTATATTTTTTATATAAATCAATATAATAATCTTTATTTTCGTTATATTTAATAGATACATCTTTAATTTTATTTAAATTTTCTAATATTTGTATAGATTTTTTTTCTAATTGTAATTCTATACTACAGTTTTCATCTACTTCTTTATACTTTTCCTTTATTTTTTCTAAATCGTTAAATTCTTTAAATTTTAAATACACTATACTACCAAAAAATCTTTGAATGAAGTTATCATATATTGGATTTTTAAAAAATATTTCATCATTTTCTTTTATATATTTATTTAAATAATTTTTTATTTCATCATAATTACTAAAAATATCCTCTTTATTCCTTATTTTACTTAAAATAATATAAGAAATAATATTTTTTTCTTCTTCTGTAAATTCATAATTTTTATCGTTTATTTTTTCATCTACTAACTTTATAAACATATCACTCTCTTGTTTATATCCATTACTTTTCAAACGATAATTTAATTTTCGGATAATTTCTTCGATTAAAGATACTTGAAATTTATAATGTTCTTTCAAATGATTAAATGTTAAATTAAAAACACTTAAAACTTCTTTATGTTTAGATAAATCAACTATTAATTTTTCTAATTTAGGATATCTAACTATTAATTCTAAATTATCCTCACCAATAGAATTTATTATATCTTGATTTAATATTTCTATATTTAAAGTATTAAATAGTGTTGCATTATGATCTAAATATTTTTTTAATAAATTAGCTTCATTTTCAGTAAATGATGATTTTCCTAATTTTTCTAACTCTTCTTTATAAGCAAAATTAAGCACTTCAAAAAAATTTATATTATCTCTATTGGCATAATTTAAATATGTATGATCTTTTAACATTAATTTTTTCAATATAATGGTAGGTATTTTTTCTCCAAAATTATACTGAATATTACTAATTATAATTTCTTTTAATTCTTCTTTTAAAGATTTTGAAGTATATTCTTCATCACTATACATAATATATCTCCTAAATAAATTATATAATAAAAACAACTTTATATTACTAAAGTTGTTTGTTTTCTTCTAATTCTATTACTATTTTTAATTTTTCTTCTAGTTTTGTTAAAATTCTATACTCTTTTTTATTTTTCATCTTTTTGTTTCTTATCTTCTTTTATGTCTAAATTTAACTTTCTTTGGTTAAAATACCCTAGATATGAAGATAAAACTAAAAACACTATATATATTAAAGCTAATAAAACTAAAAACATTAACAATACAAAAATTCCTACATATGCACTATAAGTTACTGCTACTGATCCACGAAGATATATCATTCCATAAATAATAAATATAAATCCAATTAAACATAAAAATGAATATATAGAATTAAGTATTGATGATACCAATAAAAATGCTGGATTTCTTTTTATATATCCTATAAGTGCAAAAACAAATGACATTCCCATAAATAAAGTTAAAAACATAGTTGCAAAAATAGTATCAATATCTTCAATTATTATTGCTCTAAATATACTACTAAAAAGAGTAAAAACTAAAAGTCCTGTTAATATAACTCCAGCTAAAGCCCATCCACTTCTTTTATTTTCTTTAATCATAATAAAGTCCTCCTTATTAAAATTATATATCAAAAATAAAAAGTTTACATTATTTGTTTGTAAACTTTTTCTAAATCTATTTTTTTATGTTTAAATAATTCTTCAAAATTATCATTTTTATATCTTGGTATTATATGGAAATGTAAATGTTTTACTTCTTGCCCATAATAATTATTTGTAATAATTGTTATTCCATCAGCTTCTAATTTTTCTATTAATAGATTAGATATTTCTTGAACTTTTTTTATTAAATATGAAATATCTTCATTTGTACTTATAATATTTTCTATTCTCTTTTTTGGAAGTACAAGAGTATGTCCATAACTTATAGGATTAATATCCAGTATTGCAATAACTTTTTCATCCTCATATATTTTATAAGCAGGTATTTCATTATCAATTATTTTTTCAAATATATTTTTCATTATCTAAATCCTTTTTCATATAATTTTCTTTTAATTAGATATTCATCATTATATTTTCTTCTTAATTCACTATCATCAAAGACAATATTATTTAAAACTTTGTTAATTTTATTTATGTTATATCCTAAATTATATAGATATGCTAAAGAATCCTTTTTAAATGCTAATAAAGACTTTTTATTTAATTTCATCCTATAATTAACTATCTTTTCTATTTTTTCTAATTCTATTTTTTCAGAAAAATTATCTAAGGCTTCTTCTATATAATTTGAATCAACATGTTTATATTTTAAACTTTGTTTTATTTTATTAGGTCCATCGTTAGAAAAAGAAATTTTATCTAAACAATAATTTTTAGAATAAGTTTTATCATCTATTAAATGTTTAATTTTTTCATATATTTTATCTGTATCTTTTGTTTTGGTTGATATATACTGTTTTATTTCATATTCAGTTTTTGAATACTTCGATAAATTTTTATAAATATCATCTAAAATTATATAAAAAGCATTTTCTTTTTCAATATTTGCAAGATCTTCTTCTAAAATAGAATTATTTACTAATAATTTATATTTTAAAACTAATTCTTCATGAATCTTATATTTATTACCATTATCAAAAAATATTTCATAAAAATTGTTATTTAATTGGTTTATATTTTTTACTTTCATTTAATTATTATACTTTAACCTTTATAATTGTCATTCCATATCTGTTCAACTTCATCTCTTGTAAATCCATCTGGTCCATATTCCTTAATAATTTCGTTTAATTGTTTAGGTGTTATATCATTACCAGGATATTTATTAATCATCTGCTGTAATTTCTCTTTCATATATTTATCCGTACCAATAATATATGAATTTAATCCTAAAGCTTTAGTAAAATCATAATATTCATTTAACGCAGAATACAATTCATTTTTTTGATTTTTTTCATACTTTTCAACTTTTTGTTCTTTTTGCTTTTCTTCTTTTTTCTGTTTTTGTTGTCTTATCTTTTCTTGTCCTGCTTCTATAAAATTCTCAATTAAATTAGCTGCTGTTTTTGCTGCTTCATCGCCATTTTCTAGTTGTTCTTCTTGTTTTTTTAGATAAACATTTAATGCATCTGCTATATCATTAGTTGTCTTATCTAATTTTTGGGTAAAATTATTTAATGCAGTATTAAATGAACTTGCATCCATTCCTTCCCATCCTGTACTGTCTAATGATATTTCTCTTAATTTTGATGCATCATCTTTAACAGTTTCTAATTTCGTCAACATTGTTGATATATTTTTAATATTTTGACTTGTTGCTACTATTTCTGCGCTCATTTTTATCTCCTATAAAATAGTTTTTATTATTAATTAAATAACTTATTTTATTTTAAAATTTCTTCTAGGTGGCAGCATCGCATTATTAGCATTAATTCTTGTTTGATTATCTATACTTGATCTAATGTAGCTTGTTTCTTTAACTTCTTCTTCAATATTTTTAGGAGAATTATCAAGCTTTTTATCTAATGATTCCTTTGCTGTATTAGTCAAAAATTCTCCTATTTCTTTTCTATGACTACCAATAGCTCCTCCTACTATAGCTCCAGGAAGTCCTGCAACACCAAATCCTACCGCTGCTCCTACTGCAATACTAGAGATATCTAAATTATTTGCTGTTTTTTCTGCTTCATTTCCCTTTGCTAGTTGTTCTTCTTGTTTTTTTAGATAAACATTTAATGCATCTGCTATATCATTGGTTGTCTTATCTAATTTTTGTGTAAAATTAGATAATGCAGTATTAAATGAACTTGCATCCATTCCTTCCCATCCTGTATTGTCTAATGATATTTCTCTTAATTTTGATGAATCATCTTTAATATTTTCTAATTTTGTCAACATTGACATTATATTTTCAATATTTTGACTTGTTGCTACTATATCTGTACTCATTTTTACTCCGTTAATTATTGTTAATTATAATCAATCCTTGATATATTTCTTCTAAAGCTTTTCCAATATTTTTTTGATTTTTATACTTTGTTAATGGTAATTGATAAGATTCATTTATAGACATTTCTTTACTTCTTTTTGCTGCTACTATAGCTAAAGAATATTTTGAATCTACTACTTTTAATAATTTATCTATTGATGGATATAACATAATACCTCCTATTTACTTTATAAACATTATCACATTTTTTTCATCTTTTTTCAATTAATTTTCTTATGGAAAAAATAATTATGTTATAATTTATAGTAAAAGAGGTGAAAGATGGATAAGAAAAAATTAAATGCTATAATTTTGGGAGTAATTTCTGTAACTATAATGATATGTTTTACATTAATAGCAACAAATATGTTTAAAGAAAGAAAAATTAAAAAATCTGATTATATAAAAGCTACTAAAGAGTGTCCATATTCTTATGAAGAAAAAGATGGTAAATGTACAAAAACAACTATTAGTGAAGTTGGTTATGAATGTAAAAATGGTACTCTTGCAGGAAATACATGTATAATTACTGATACTAAAAATCTTGTTAAGTCTTGCCCTTCAGGAAGTAAATTAAAAAATAATAAGTGTATTATAGAACAAAATAGTACTTGTCCTACTGGTGAAAAACTTATTAATAACGATTGTTATAATACTGAAAACGCTAATTTAACATGTAGTACTCCACAAATATTACATAATAACAAATGTTACAATATTATAAATTCTACTGATCCTGACTTAACTTCTAATCCCAGTGATTATGAAGAAATAGAAACTAATAAATTTATAAAGAAAAATACAGGAACTAATCCTACAAAAACATGTGATACATCTGGATTTGCTTATAATAATGCATTAAATTTATGTGTTAAAAAATCAAGTAGCAATAAAGTTTGTTCTACGGGTTATACTTTAGAAAATAATAAATGTACAAAATATATAGAAACTCAATTAACATGTCCAGTTGGATATGAAAAAATTGAAGATTCATGTGAAAAAAAATCACGTGTAAAAGCTGAAAAAATAACAGATGATAGTAACAAGTGTCCAAAAAACTATGAGTATAAAGACAATCAATGTATAAAAACTCAAACAAAAGATTATATATATTCATGTCCTAACGGATTTAAATTAAAAGAAGATAAATGTTATAAAATATAAAAAAATATCACTTAATAAGTGATATTTTTTAATTTATATCTAATACTTGCACTTCCATATTGCAATTATACATTTCTCTAATTGCTTTGATATTTTCTAATTGCTTTGAATTTACATATTTTTCACATTTTCTATATATAGCATTATATATAATAATTCCAAAATTTCCTTCTCTTTCGTTTATTATCTTATTATTTCTATTTAAATCTAGAAGTATATTAGCTAATTCATTTCTATATATTAATCCATCTTTATTTTCAGCAATTAAAAGTTCTTTTTCGAAATTTGAAAAAACATTTTTATATAAAAAAACCTTATTATCTTCGGTAATAATAGATATATTACACAAATCTCCATAACTTTCTAAAGTTTTTTGAAGTTCAATACTTTCTAAATTAAGATATTCAATCAAAAGACTTCCTTTTTTATTATCAATTATATCTATAGAAGATTTTATAACTTTATCTAATATTTTAAATACTTTTTTATTCTTAATTAAATCTATTTGTTCATCTTTTAATTCTATTGTTTTTTCTATTCTATATTCTTTAGTATCTTCTCCATCTCCATCATATGAAAATTTATTTACTTCTTTATTAACAGAATCATATCGTAACTCCCCAAAATTACCATTTCTTTTTAACATAATTCTATCTGTTCTATCTTTATCAAGTAATATTCTAGCAACATTTTGTAAATATATTTCATAATCAGGACTATATTTTAATAAGATTTCTTCATCTAATTTTATAAATACATTAGATAGTTTTCTAATAATATAATCGTTTTTAGCGATATAAATATTACATAACCTACCATATATTTCATGTATTTCATCTTCTAAAAATTCTATAGTTACATAATTATTTTCGTAAGATATTTTATAAAAAGTTCTTTTATTATCCATTATTTTTCTCCATTTTATTCTTATAAAATTCATATCTATTAATAGCTTCTTCTTTATTTTTTTCTATTAGCATATCTTTTTCTAGGGGGTTTGTTTTTTCTAATACTTTATATCTAGATTCATTCATTAAAAATTCTTCATATTTTTCAAAATTAGCACTAGAATCTAAAGTGAATTTTTTATTTGCTGGATTATATCTAAATATTGGAAAATATCCAGACAAAGTAGCATTTTTACTTTCTTCTTCTGTCTTTATCATACCACCTTTTATACCATGTTCAATACAAGGTGCATATGCAATTATAATAGATGGTCCATTATATTCTTTTGCTTCTTTAAATGCATTTATTACTTGAGTAGGATTTGCTCCAAGAGATACTTGTGCTACATATACATTTTCATAATTTAATGCATACTTAGCTAGATTCTTTTTAGATTGTTTACAACCAGTAATTGCAAATTTATTAACACTACCTATATTAGTTGATTTAGATACTTGCCCTCCAGTATTTGAATAAACTTCTGTATCTAACACTAATATATTAACATTACTTCCAGTTGCAAGTACATGATCAAGTCCTCCAAAACCTATATCATATGCCCAACCATCTCCTCCTACTATCCAAACTGATTTAGATAAAATGTCATCTTTATAATTTAATAATTCTAAAATATTAGTATTATCGATTATAGAAAGTAATTTTTTAGATGTTTCTATATTTTCATTATTTAGATAATCTAAATATATTTCTTTTTCTTCTTCTTTTAATTTATCTATATTTGAAGATATCAATTCTTTTATTTTTCTTTTTTTGTTTACTTCAGCAAGTTTTAAACCTAGTCCAAATTCTGCTGCATCTTCAAATAAAGAGTTAGCCCAAGGAACTGAGTAAGCTGTAGCTGGGACTTCTCCTCCATAAATTGAAGAACATCCAGTAGCATTTGCAATGACAAGTTCTTCTTTAAATAATTGTGACAAAAGTTTTAAATAAGGAGTTTCTCCACATCCAGCACATGCTCCACTAAATTTAAATGCTGGGGTTATAAACTGACTTCCTTTAACAGTATATTTATTAAAAGCATTTTCTTTTTCTTTTATATTATTAAATAAATAATCATTTGTTTTAATAAAATCTTCTGTTAAAGCATCTTGACTAGATTTCATTTCTAATGCTTTTTGTAACATTTTTCCAGGACATGTATTAAAACATAAACCACATCCAGTACAGTTCTTATAACTTATTCCTATAATATAATAATAATCTTTTCCGGGAATATTTGCTTTAATTAATTTTTCTTTTATAAAACTAGGAGCATTTTCTTTTTCTTCTTCTGTTAATAAAAACGGTCTTATTACTCCATGAGGACATACATAACTACATTTATTACAAGTAATACAGTTAGCTGAATTATATATAGGTAGAAAATCAGCTACTGCTCTTTGTTCTTTAGTATTCATTCCTCCCCAAAATGTTCCATCTACATGATGCATTACTTCTTTTACACTTACTTCATAACCTCTTTTTGAAAGAAGTTTTGAGTATAAGTCATCTTTTAAATTTAAACCAGTTAAACTAAATTTAGATGTATCTACTAAAGTTAATGAATTAATAGCATCATCTATTCCTTTAATATTACTTTCTGTAATAGATTTTTCTTTGTTTTTAAACTTCGTTTTAATCATTTCTTTTAAAGATATTAAAACATTATCAAAATTAATTTGTTTAATAAATTTAAAAATTACTGTTGATATAATATTATTTATTTTACCATTTATTTTATTATCAATTGCTATTTTAGAAGCATTTATTTTATATACTTTTATATTTCTTTCTTTTATTATTTTTTTATCATTATCTGTAAAATAATTATTTAACTCTTCATCACTTAAAAATGTATTAAGAATAAATATACCATTTTCTCTTATGTTATCTAACATCTTATATTTTTCTAAATAACTAGTTTTTGTACATACTACTATTTTAGGTTCATTTACATAATATGATGATTTGATTTCTTCTTTTGATATTCTTAAATGACTTTTTGTAAGTCCACCTTGTTTTTTAGAATCATATTCAAAATAACCTTGAACATAGTTATCTCTTTCTTCTCCAATAATAGAAATAATATTTTTAGATGCACTAACCATACCATCTGATCCATAACCATAGATTAAGATTTCTTCTTGTTCATTGTTCTTTTTATTAAATTTTACAGGTTTTAATGACTTGTTATTTAAATCATCTATTATTCCTATAGTAAAGTTATCAAATGTATCTTCTTTGTCTAAAAAGTCATATACTGCTTTTATATCATAAATATTTGTATCTCTACTTGATAAACCATATCTTCCACTTAACACTTTAATATTTTTATTTTTTAATGCATTTAAAACATCTAAATATAAAGGTGGAACTTCACCACCATCTTTTGTTCTATCTAGTACTGCTATATTTTCTACAGTTGGTGGTAATATTTTATTTAAATATTCTATAGAAAAAGGTCTAAACAAATGAACTTCTATAAGTCCTAATTCTTCATCTAAATTATCTATAACTTCTCTAATAGTTTCACAAATAGACCCCATAGCTACTATCACTTTTTTAGCATTCTTACTACCATAGTAATCCATAATATGATAATTTTTATTAGTTATTTTATTTATGATAGATAAATTTTTTTCTACTACATAAGGTAAATTATTGTAATAAACATTATGAGCTTCACTTAATTGAAAATATAAATCATCGTTTAAATGAGTTCCTCTAGTAACATTGTTTTTGTATAAAGCTCTTTTTCTAAAGTCTTTTATTTTTTCTTTATCAACATATTTGTTCACTTCTTCTAAATCTATTAAATCTACTTTTTGATATTCGTGACTTGTTCTAAAACCATCAAAAGAGTTAATAAATGGAATATTCGTGTCTATTGTAGATAAATAAACAGCTGATGTTAAATCCATAACTTGTTGAACAGAAGAAGATAAAAATATTGCAAAACCTGTTGTTCTTGCAGCATATATATCTTGATGATCTCCAAATATTGATAAAGCGTGAGTTGCAATAGATCTACTTGCTACATTTATTACAAAAGGTAACATTTCTCCTGCTATTTTATACATATTAGGAAGCATCAAAAGCAATCCTTGACTTGCTGTAAAAGTTGAAGAAAAAACACCGTTTTGTAATAGTCCATGACATAGTGCTACTGCACCTGCTTCACTTTGCATTTGATATAACTTAACTCTATCTTTAAAATAATTTAATCTTTTATCTACATTAGAAAAAACATCTATATTCTCACTCATTGGAGAAGATGGAGTAATTGGATATATTCCACAAGCTTCTATAAAATTATACGCCACATAACTACATGCATAGTTACCATCAATTATCTTTTTCATAATACCTCATTTAAATTTTATCATAAGTAAATAAAAAAGTGCTATATTTGCACTTTTATTCTTGTACTACCCAAGCGTTAGGAACTGGTCTTGTAAATGGCTGTAAACTTCCATTTCTTGGATTTGTTATAATTTTTCCATTAAGTACCATTGAACTTGAAGTTCCTCCATCCATTGCTACTGCATTAACTGCTCCATATTTTGCCATTATATCTCTTACTTCAACTATACTAGCCCCTGGAACTTTATCAAGTGGTCTTCTTCCATCAAGGACTAAAAGTAAAACTATTCCATCTTTTCTTTGACCTATAGCTGTACGGTTAGCTTCTCCCCAACCACCATTACCTTTCATATCAGAAAGTTTTCCGTTAACTATTAAATATGGACCAAATTCTACTGCATCTCTTATTCCCATATTTATTGCTTCTTGTGCAGTATATCTACCTAGAATTAGTTTATTAGTTTTATCAAAACCAACTATTCCTCCACCAACTCCAGCTTTTTTATTATCAAACAATAATTTTCCTTTACTAATTACTATACCGTGAGGATATCCTCCCATACTATTCCAGTCAGGATCATAAAATCCTCCAGCATTTATTCCTATTACAGAATCTGTTCTTCTAGTCATATTAACAACCATTTCACCTTTAGCTGCTAAAGTGTTCCCAGCTCCTAAAGCACTAACCAAAGATACTTTAGATGGATCGTAAACTACTGCTAATTTACCTTCCACTTTTCTGTTTGGAGAAGTGTTGTAACTTATATCAATTATTTTATAACTTTGACCTTTTTTTCTTTCTAAAATAGCTTTTTCATATTCGTTTTCATATGTTTCTTTATTTTGAAAATCAACTAAATTTCCATTAGTATTTTCTTGTATTTCATTCACTACATTAGATGACATAACATATTGTATTTCTTCTTCACTATATATAAATCTAGCATATTTTTGATGAGATAAACTAGTCATAGCGTTAGTAATCCACCATACTCTAAATTTATCGTTTTTTCCATAGAACATATTCATCACATATGTAGATCCACCAATATATCCTATAAGAAAAATAGTAATGAATATTTTAAAAATTATACTTAATGTTTTGTTTTTTACTTTTTGTTCTTCTTTTATTGTAAAAAATTGATAAATAGAATATACATTTAAAGCTACATTTAAAGTAAATAATAATAACAACAACATCTTGAAAGGTTTTCTAATTAAATATGTCGTATGTCCAGATATTATTAACATATATAATGAAAAAAAGAAAAACAATATAGTAAATATTATAAGTAAAAAATAAAATTTCTTTTTACTTTTACCATTTTTATTATTTGTTTTATTTATTTCTTGTTTTTGAACAGATTTTTTTTGATTAACTCTTTCTAATTTTATTTCTATTGTATTATCCATTTCGCCTCTTTATTTTATATATTATTTTAACATACTTTTTAAAATGGTAGTTTAAAATTTCCACTTTTAAACTGTTTCATCATTTTTTGTGTCTGTTCAAAGTTAGTTAATAAACGATTGACTTCTTGAACAGATCTTCCAGAACCTTTAGCTATTCTTTGTTTTCTACTTGCTTTTATTATGTCTGGATTTCTTCTTTCTTCTTTTGTCATAGACAAAATTATAGCTTCTACATGAAGTATATCTTTTGGATCAATCTTTATATTATTTAAGCCTAATTTGCTAGCTCCAGGAATTAGTTTCAATATCCCTTCTATAGAGCCTAGTTTTTTCATCGTTTTCATTTGTTTTAAAAAGTCATCTAAATCAAACTTACCTTTTTCCATTTTTTTAGCTAATTCGTTTGCTTCTTTTTCAGAGATAAGTTCTTCTGCTTTTTCTACTAAAGAGACTATATCTCCCATACCAAGTATTCTATTAGCCATTCTTTCAGGATCAAAGTAACTAAGACCATCCATTTTTTCAGATACACCAATAAATTTAATAGGGACATTTGTTAATTTTCTTAAAGATAATGCTATACCACCCCTTGTATCTCCATCTAATTTAGTAAGTATAACACCAGTTATTGGAAGTTCTTCTTTAAAACCTTTTATTACATTAACTCCGTCTTGTCCCATCATAGAATCTAATACTAATAGTATTTCATTAGGATTAATTTCTTGATTGATATTTTTTAATTCTTCTACTAATTTTTCATCTATTTGTAAACGTCCTGCTGTATCAATAATAATATAATCTAAATTATTTTCTTTAGCATAATTTATAGATTCTTTAGCTATAGATACTGGATTTTTACTATCACCTTTATATATAGGAATATTTATTTGTTTTGCTAATTGTTCTAACTGATCTATAGCTGCAGGTCTATAAATATCACATGCTACTAAAAGTGGTTTTTTATTATGTTTTTTTCTTAAAAATGTCGCTAATTTTCCAGCTGTTGTAGTTTTCCCTGTTCCTTGAAGACCAATTAACATAAGTATTGTAGGAGTTTTATTAATAACAACTGTTTCTTGTTCTTTTCCTAATAAATTAACTATTTCATCATGAACTATTTTTACAAACATTTCAGATGGTTTAATACTTGATTGAACTTCTTTTCCTAAAGATTTTTCCTTAATTGTTTCAATAAACTCTTTAACTATTTGATAATTAACATCAGCTTCTAATAAGGATATTTTTATATCTCTTAAAACATCCTTTATATTATCTTCAGTAATCTTACCATATCCCCTTACTTTATCTAGTGCTTTAGTTAAAGTTTCTTGTAAATTTTCAAACATTAATTACTCCTTATAAATTTTCTATTTTCTCTAAAATTTCTTTTGATACTTTATCTTTTAGTATCTTATAAATTTCATCTTGTTTCTTTTTTAAATGTAATAAACTTTCATATTCATTTAACTTTTTTTCTATAGTAGATAGTTGTTGAGATACAGCTGCTTTACTTACTAATTTTATTTCAGATATTTCATTAAATGATAAATTATTAATATAATAAAGTTCGAAATATTCTTTTTGTAAGTTAGTCAATAAAGGCGAATAAAAATCATATAAAGAATTATAATATATATAATTTTCCATTAAATTAACCCTTTAAAAAGACCATAGATATATTTATCTAAGTCAAAAACTTCTAAATCAGTGTCTTTTTCTCCAAAACCTATATATTTTACTGGTATTCCAACTTCTTCTTTAATAGCAAGAACTATACCACCTTTTGCTGTTGAATCAAGTTTTGTAAGAACAACCCCAGTTATATCTGTTACTTTTTTAAATTCCTTAGCTTGGCTTATACCATTTTGTCCAGTATTAGCATCTATTACTAATAAAGTTTCTTGATTAACATCTGGTAATACTTTTTTAATTGTTTTATTTATCTTATCTAATTCTTTCATCAAATATTCTTTGTTTTGTAAACGTCCTGCTGTATCTATTAAAACTATATCAGTATTATCATTTTTTGCTTCTGTTAAACCATCAAATATAACACTTGAAGGATCGCTTTGTCCTTCTACTCCATAAAAACTTGAAGAAGTTCTACTGGCCCATTCTTTTAATTGAAGATATGCTCCAGCTCTAAAAGTATCTCCTGCTATCATTTTTACTTTTTTACCTTCTGTTACAAATTTATGAGCTAACTTTGCTATAGTTGTTGTTTTTCCTACACCATTTACTCCAACAAATAAAATAACATTTATATTAGAAGAGATATTTACATTGTTAACAATAATATCATTATTTACATAAGTAATAAAAATTTCATCTACTATTACTTCTTTCAAAATATTAAAATCTTCAATTTTTTCTTCTCTTATTCTTGTTCTAATTGAATCCATTAATTTTAAAACTGTAGATACCCCAATATCAGCATTAATTAAAATTTCTTCTAATGATTCTAAATATTCTTCATTTATTTTTTCATATTTATTATTAATATTTAATATCTTTTCTACAAAATTTTTTCTTGTTTTACTAAGACCTTCATCATATTTTTTAGTTAATTCTTCTTGTTCTTCTTTTTTGAATAAATTTTTTATTTTTCCAAATATACCCATAACTTCTCCATGTTAATATTCTATCATATTTAACAAAAAAGATAAAAACTTAGTTTTTATCTTTTATTATTTTTATTATTTTTAAAATCAAAGTTAATCTTATCATAGTTTTCTAATAATTTGTTTGAAGAAGAATAATTTTGACCTTTTAGGTTATTTAAAACTGTTGCTTCAAATAAAGAATTTGCTATATTTTCAATTTCTTCTTCCGTTAAATCTTTTCTTGTCTCTAAAATACATTCTTGAATATCTACTGGTGGTATTATACTATATTCAGTATATTTAACATTATCAGTTTTTAAACCAAATATTAATTTATCGTCAGTATCAATTAAATCACTATTATATATAAATTCTTTGTCTGATTTTGTAAATTTCATTCCTCTTGTTGCTAAAGCTTTTTTTGTTACAGGTGAAAAGAAGTTATATTCTTCTACAATATGATCTTGTCCATCATATGATTTTGCTAAATATATAAAAATATGTTCTTTATCAATATCTGTATCATATGTTTTAATAATGTCATGATAAACACCATAATAATCAACAGGTAAATCATCTGCATTTTCTAATTCAGGATGAAGTTGCATTTGTATATCATAGTTAAAATTACTCCATTCATCAATTTTAGCTTGAACTTGGTCTATAGAAAACGAATCAACATTTTTAATTCCAGCTGCTTTAGCTTTTTTTATATATTCTTCTGATATCTCTTCTCCAATTTCATTTCCTTTTTGACAAATAATATGATAACATGCTTGATCTTTAACAACATTTTCTTCATTTATTCCTATTTCTTCAAAATATTTTAAAGCTACATCATTATTAAAGTTATCTCCCTCATAAAGTACGCTACTCATAAATGCACGGTCTTTATTATTTTGATCGTTCTTCTTTTTGTTTGCTGCCCCAAGAAAAGCTAATATTGACCCTCCTGTTAGAGCTGCAGTTATAGCCCCAACTAAAAGCCATTTTTTAGCTAGTTTTTGATGATTCTTCCTTGTTTTTAGATTTTTTACAGCTCTTTCTTTAGCTTGTTTTTCTTTATATATTTTTTTATCTTCTTCAGCTTTATCTCTTAATTCAAAAATATTTTTTTGCATATAAATCATTGTATTTTTTATATGCTTATATTCTATTTTTTCATTTTCTAATTTTCTAAGAGGTAACATTTGAAAACGATCTAATAGAATATTAAATCTATATTCCAATTCTTTTGCTTTATTTATTTTTTCATTATTTTTATATTTTTCAAATTCATTAGAAAAAAATCTACATTGACTTTCTAAAGTTTCTAATTCTTCTTTTAACTTTTGTAATTCTTCCATATATACTCCTAACTATTTATTATTATATCATCAATTAATAAAGATGGTGACCTTACTATTTCATTTGAATATTGAACTGTATTTGATATTTCTAAAACATTATTAAATATTTCTTTTATTGTAGATGTCATTATAGCTTGTTCAAAATAATAATCTACTTTTCCATTTACAATATAAAATCCATTTACTAATAAAGAAATACTTCCACTTACTATATCAATAGCTTGACCACCTGCTCCTGCTATATCAGTTATAATTAAACCTTCTTTTATATTTTTTATAATTTCTTTTTCTGATTTTTCACCAGGTAAAAGCATTAAATTTCTAACACCTATTTCATCAAAAGCATTTGAAGTTGAAATCATATTATTTTTAGATGATTCTTTATTATTTGAAATAAATAATTTTAAAATTCCATTTTCTATAATTGATTTCTTATAAGTCTTATTACCTTCTTCATCAAATAAATATCTAGTAATATTACTTTCTCCACAAGGATCTTCAACTAAAGATATTTTTTCAGAAAATATCTTTTCTCCTATTCTATCTTTGAACAAAGATAAATTAAGATTTACAGATTTCAAACTTATCGCTTCTATTATTTCACTTAATAATTCTTCTATTACTTCTTGTTTAAATAAACATTTATATTTTTTAGAGTTTATTTTATTTTTGTTAAATTTATTTTTTACTTCTTCTATCACTTCTTTTCTTAAAATCACTAATTCATTTAAGTTAAAGTCTTTTTGCATAACTGTTCTATATGCATTTACAACTTTATCTTCTTTCCTTCCATATGAAATAATAGCAAAATCATAATAACTATTTACATTTTCAATATTTACTCCTTTATCATTGATAATTTGGATTTTCGATATATTATAAGATAGAGTAGCTGTTAAATTAAAAATATCTTCTTCTAATTTTGTTAAATTTATTATTTTATCAACATATTTTGAAAAATCTTTATTTTCTTTAATTTGAATTATATTGTTATTATCTAATAAATCTAAAAATTTATCTTCTACATTAGAATCAATATATTCAATTTTTTCTTCTAACAAATCTATTAAATCTTCATTTAGATAATTACTATCTAAAATTACAGTTTTATTCTCTTTTCTAGCTTTTACTTTATAAAATATATTATTTTTAATATCAATAAAATTTATTTTTTCGTTTTCTACTTCTGATACATATTCTTTATTATCATAAATTGTTATTTCTATATTGGAAAAACCTCTATTAATACATAATTCAAAAAATTCATTATTATTCATTGCTTCCCCCCACTAATATTTCTTTTATTTTAATTGTAGGTTGTCCTATAGTAACTGGTATATTTCCACTAGATGCTCCACAAATTCCAGCTTCTAATTTTAAATCATCTGATACCATTTCTACATTTTGCAATATTTCTTTACTATTTCCTACTAAAGTCATAGGTTCTAATAAATCTTTTATTTCTCCATTTTCTATTAAATAGGGTAAAGTTATATAAAAGTTAAAATTACCAGTAGATGGATCTACAGATCCTCCCCCCATTTCTTTTGCATATATTCCATAATTTATAGACTTTATCATATCTTCTATTTTATCATTTCCAGATAATAAATAAGTATTAGACATTCTAGAAGTTGGTTTATATAAATAATTTTCTCTTCTAGAAGATGATGTTGATTCAATAGATAATTTTTTTCCATTAAAGTTATCAACTAAATAACTTTTTAAAATTCCTTTTTCTATTAATTTTACTTCTTTTGTTAAATTACCTTCATCATCTATTAAATTAGATCCATAATAATTTTCTATAGTAGGATCATCAATTAAAGTCACTTTATCAGTTGCTATTTTTTTCCCTAAATCATCTTTAAAAACAGTCAAATTATTTTTTAAAGCTTCAGCTTCCAAACCATGTCCACAAGCTTCATGAAAAATAACTGCGCCAAAACCATTGTTTAATATAACTGGCATTTTTCCACCTATTATTTTTTTTGCTGATAATTTTTCTATAACAGTTTTAGCTATTTCTAATGCTTTTGATGGAAAATCTTCATTGCTCAATAACTCAAGGCCTCCTTTATTAGAAAAAGTCATACTATGTTCTACCATTTTATTCTTTTCTTCAGCTATAACAGTTATAACTAACCTTGTAAAATATTTTAAATATTTTATATTATCAGATTTGCTATTTAAAATTTTTATTTCTCTAGTTGTTTCACTTAATTTAATCGATACTTGCTTAATCAAATTAGAATATTCTCTAATTATTTTATCAATCATTATAAAAAAATTTTTCTTTTCTATATTACTTATATCAGTAAATTTTACTTCTATTTTATCTTCGTATGTTTTTATATCTTTAAAATTTAATTGTTTTTTTTCTGTTTTGGTATAAAAAAACGATTTTAAATCATTAAAATCATATTTTTTATTTGTAGCAAGGTAGAAAACAGTATCGTCCTTTAACAAACGAACTCCCAAACCTTTATAATTATTCGTAATAATATCATCTAATTTTGAGTCAACAAAATTATAGACTTTACTTTTAGTAAATTCTTCATAAAACTCTACATAATCTACATAATTATATAAATTATTTATTTCTTTTAATCTTTTCATTAAAATCCCCTGATTTTTTCAATTTTAAATTAACTATTCTTAATAAATTTAGTATAAAGAAAATATATAATACTAAATTTAATAAAACTACTATTTTTAAGTAAAAATCTAAATTAAATAAGCTTATAATTTTATCTAAATTAGAACCACCTGATACTTTAGATATATTAAAAGATAATATTAAAAGTATTAAAACAGATGATACAAATTGAAAAATTCCTGTTCTCCTCAAATAATTAAACATTAAATAAATAGAAAATATAAAATTAATAATAAAAATTATTAAATATATTATTCCAAACCAATCACTTAATAACCAATTAAACATATATACTCCTGTTAAAATTATAACATTTATTTAAACAATATTTCTACTGTTTCAATGTTCCCTTCCTTCTTTATATATGAATCACTTAATAAAGAAGTTTTATGATAATTTTTTTCTATATCTCGTAATTCACTAAATGTTTGAGATTTGTTTATTTTATTTTTACTATTTCTCTTTTTATATATGGAATATCCTTTTAAGATATATCTTTCTATATTAATTTTTACTGGTATAAAAATATTTTTTCTTACTTTTAAAAAATTAAACTTCTTTTTAGATAATTTAAAGTTATCTTTTTCTAAAAATCTCTTTTTTAATTTTAAATTTTTCATACTCACCCCTAAATATTGCCATATTATAACATTTTTTAAAGAAAAAAGCAAATAAGCCATAAATAAGACTTATTTACTCACTTACAATAATAACTTCTCCATTATATAAGTTTTCTAATCTTCTTCCTCTTCTATTTAAAACAAACACTACAATACCGCTTATAATCATAATAATAGATATAAATTGTGCTACTCTAAGGGTTCCAAAATATAATGAATCCGTTCTAAATTGCTCTATTATTAATCTAACTACTCCATACCATACTAAATATAAAGATGTAATATAACCATTTTTTAATAAAGGCATTTTTCTAATTATTAATACTGTTATTAATACAATTAAATTAAGTATACTTTCATATAAAAATAAAGGCATTCTATAGCTTCCATTTATTAGCATATTATCTTTTATAAAAGATGGTAAGTAACTTAAACTATTGGCAGTTACTATTGGACCATACGCTTCTTGATTAAAGAAGTTTCCCCATCTTCCAACGATTTGCCCCAAAAGTAAAGCTGGTATAATAAGATCTAAAATTCTATATAGAGACATTCCGTGTTTGTGTGTATAATATCTAACAAAAATCAAACCACCTATCATACCACCATGTATAGCTAATCCACCATTCCATATTTCTAATATTTCTATTGGTCTAATCATATAATAAGATAAATTAAATAAAACATAATAAAGCCTTGCACCTAGTATTCCAAATATCATCGTATAAAAAATCATATTTATAATAAAATCTTGATCTATTTCTAATCTCTTAGATTCTTTAAAAACATAAAATAAACCTATAAACATTCCTATAAATATACATAATGAATACCAATAAATTTGAATAAATCCAAAATCAAATAAAACTCTATTCATAATTAATCACCTTTAAAAATGGTTTTACAAACACCTCTTCTATAACAAAACTAATTATAGTCATGACAAAAGAAATTATTAATAAACTTACAATATTATTAAATTTAACATTTTGATTTAATATTAATTCTACTAATTTTAAAATAATAGCATTATTAACAAAATAAAATAATCCAAAAGTTAAACCAGTAAGCGGTAAAGTAAAATGATTTAGTAAAGGTCTTATAGTTCTATTGAATAAATATATTAATATACCAGCTAAAATAGAAATAACATAAACATACCTACTATTAATATAAAATAACTTCAACAAACATCCAGCTATATAAAAAGTTAAAGAATAAAGAACAATATATACTAAAACATGCAAGATTTCTTTTAAATATTTCATTTTATACCTCTAATTTTTCTTTCAAATATTTTGCAGTAATAGAATCTTTATTTTTAATTATTTCTTCAGGTGTTCCATAAGCTACAACTTCTCCACCTTTATCTCCACCTTCTAGTCCAATATCTATTATATAATCTGCAGATTTTATAACATCTAAATTATGTTCAATTACTATTACACTATCATCATTATCAACGATTTTTTTAATAATTGCAAGAAGTCGTTTTATATCATAAGAATGAAGTCCAGTAGTTGGTTCATCCATAATATATAAAGTTTTACCAGTAGGTTTCTTTTGTAATTCTTTAGCAAGTTTTACTCTACTAGCTTCTCCTCCACTAAGAGTTGGTGCTATTTGACCTAATTTTATATATGATAATCCAACATCTTCTAAAACTTTTAACTTATTATGTATCTTTGGTATATTTTCAAAAAATTCTATAGCTTCACTAACTCTCATTTCTAAAACATCTGTTATTGTTTTATTCTTATATTTAATATTTAATGTTTCACTATTATATCTTTTACCTTTACAAACTTCACAAGTAACATAGACATCAGGTAAAAAGTTCATTTCTATCTTTTTAACTCCATCTCCTCTACAAGCTTCACATCTTCCACCTTTAACATTAAATGAAAATCTATCTTTTCCAAATCCTTTTATTTTAGCTTCTTTGGTTTCAGCAAACAAGTTTCTAATATCATCAAATATTCCCGTATATGTAACAGGATTACTTCTTGGAGTTCTACCTATTGGGTCTTGTGTTATTTCCACTAGTTTATCTATATGTTCTAATCCTTTTATAGATTTAAATTCTCCTGGTTTTACTTTAGATTTATATAAAGTAGATTGAACTTTTTTACTAAGTATTTCCATAATTAAAGATGATTTACCACTTCCCGATACTCCGGTTACACAAGTGAATACTCCAAGAGGAATTTTCACATCTATATTTTTTAAGTTATTTTGTTTAGCACCTTTTATTTCAATAAACTTCTTAGGTTTCTTTCTAGTTTTTGGAACTTCTATTTTTTCTCTTCCTGATAAAAAGTTACCAGTTAAACTATTTTTATTTTTCATTACTTCTTCAGGTGTTCCATAAGCAATTACTTCTCCACCTTGATCACCGGCAAAAGGACCAATATCTATTAAATAATCACTTTTTAACATCATATCTTCATCATGTTCTACAACTATTAAAGTATTACCTATATCTCTCATAGTCATAAGAGTATTTATAAGTCTATCGTTATCTCTTTGATGTAGACCAATAGAAGGTTCATCTAAAACATATAAAACTCCAGTTAATTTTGAACCCACTTGAGTTGCAAGTCTAATTCTTTGAGATTCTCCACCACTTAAACTAGTAGCAGTTCTTGATAATGTTAAATAATCTAGACCTACATTTTTTAAAAATACTAATCTATTTTTTATTTCTTCAAGTAATAATTTAGCAATTTGGATTTTTTCTTTATCCAGTTTTAAATTTTCAAAAAATATAAGTGCATCCTTTATAGATAAATTACAAAGTTCTGCTATATTTAAATTATTTATTTTAACTGATAAAACTTTTTCATTTAAACGTTTACCGTTACATACTTCACATTTAGTTTCAATCATGAAACCTTCTAACCATTCTCTTAACCATTCACTTTTAGTTTCAAGATATCTTCTTTCTAAACTATTTATTACTCCTTCAAATGGCTCTACTTTATTATATGAATTTCCACTTCTACTAGAATATTTAAAATGAATGGCCTCATCACTTCCATAAAAAATTAAATCTTTTTCTTTTTTTGTTAATTTTTCAAATGGTTTAGATAAAGAAATTTTATAATGATTACAAAAACATTCAAGTTGCTTATAAAAAATACTATCTTCATCTCCATAAAGCTTAGAAAAAACTCCTTCTCTTATTGAAAGACTTGGATTAGGTAGTAATAAATCCGGATCAATTTTTAATTTTACACCTATACCATTACATGCCTCACACGCTCCATAAGGAGAATTAAAAGAAAACATAATTGGTTCAAGTTCAGGTAGTGAAAAATCACAATGTGGACATGCAAACTTAGAAGATAGTATTAATTCTTTATCATTTAAAATATCTACTATTACTTTTCCGTTTCCTAATTTTACTGCAAGTTCTAAAGCTTCAAAAAGTCTAGATCTAATTTCTTCTTTAATTACTAATCTATCTATTACTAAATCTATTTTGTGTTTCTTATTTTTTTCTAGTTTTATATCACTAGACAAATCAATCATTTCTTTATCAATTCTAGCTCTTACAAAACCATCTTTAATAAAATTAGCTATTAAATCTTTATGTTCACCTTTTTCATTATCGACAACTGGAGAAAGAATAATTACTTTTGTATTTTCTTCAAGTTTCATAATTCTTTCTGTCATTTCTTCTACAGATTGAGAAGAAATTTCTATATTATGATTTGGGCAATAAACACTACCTACCCTTGCATATAAAAGTCTTAGGTAATCATAAATTTCTGTTACCGTTCCAACTGTTGATCTAGGATTTTTACTAGTTGTCTTTTGATCGATACTAATAGAAGGTGATAAGCCATCTATAGAATCTACATCAGGTTTTTCACTTCCACCTAAAAATTGTCTAGCATAAGAAGATAAACTTTCAACATATCTTCTTTCTCCTTCTGCATATATAGTATCAAAAGCAAGGGACGATTTACCACTTCCAGATACACCAGTAATAACAGTCAATTTATTTTTTGGTATTTCAATATCTATATTTTTTAAATTATTTTCTCTTGCACCTTTTACAATTATTTTATCCATAAAAACCTCGTTTTATATTTTAACAAATATAGAAAAATATAAAAATAAAATTTTAATTATTATTTAATTTTTCTATAAATTCTTCTTCTGTAAGAATAGGTATATTAAGTTCTTCTGCTTTAGTTCTTTTACTTCCTGCATTTTCTCCCACTATTACAAAATCAGTTAATTTTGAAACTGAAGACGATGTCATACCTCCATTTGTTTCTATTAAATCTTCTATTTCTTTTCTAGAATATTTAGTTAAACTTCCTGTAACTACTACTTTCTTATTATTTATAAAGTCATTTATTTTTTCTTTTCCGTTATATTCAAAATTAACATTTAATTTTCTTAATTCTTCTATTATTTTCATATTTTTTTCTATCTTAAAATAATTAATAATAGAATCTGCTATAATTTCACCAATATCTTTTAATTTAATTAAATCTTCTTTTGATGCATCGATTATATTATCTAATGTTTTATAATTCTTAGCTAATACTTTAGCTGTTTTTTCACCTATATTTGGTATACCTATAGCAAATAATAATTTTTCTAAAGAAACAGTTTTTGCTTTTTCAATATTAGATAATATTTTTTCTACACTCTTATTTCCAAATCCTTCTAATTCTATCAAATCTTCTTTATGATTTTTTAAATTAAAAATATCTGCATAATTTTTTATATATCCTAAATTATAAAAGTCTTCTATTATTTCATCTCCTAAACCTTCTATATACATAGCATTTCTACTGACAAAATGTATTAAAGATTCAATTGTTTTAGCAGGACAAGTTATATTTACACAATACCAATCAGCTTGGTTTTCTTTTCTTTCTAAAGTGCTAGAACAAATAGGACAATTTTTAATCATTTCGAATTTTTTCTCTTCACCAGTTCTTCTTTCAACAAGAGGTTCTATTACTTCAGGAATAATTTCTGCTGCTTTTTTAATATATACATAATCATTTTCTCTTAAATCTCTTAAAACAACATAATCTTCATTATGAAGTGTTGCTCTTTTTACTGTTGTACCAGCTATAAGAGCTGGAGAAAGTATAGCGTTTGGTGTAATTTTACCAGTTCTTCCTACGGTAAAAATAAATTTTTCTAATTTAGTTATAACTTTATCTTCTGGAAATTTATAAGCTACCGCCCATCTAGGATATTTAGCTGTAGTACCAAGATCTTCCCACTTATCAATATTATTTAATTTTATTACTACTCCATCAGTAGGATAAGTTAATTCTTTTCTTAAATTAAATATGTTATTTATATAATCGTTTATTCCTTTAGATCCTTTTACTAAAGAATTAACTTTATCATTAACTTTAAAACCTAATTTAGATAAATAATTTAATACATCTAATTGAGTATGTAAATTATAAGATAGAGGATTTACTAATTGATACATAATATTTTTTAAATTTCTTTTAGCTGTTATTTTAGAATCAAGTTGTCTTATAGATCCTGCTGCTGCATTTCTTTCGTTTTTAAATAATTCAAGCAATTTTCTTGGCTTTTTACCTAAAGATATTTTTTCTTTATTTTCTTTTTCGATTAATTTATTTTTTTCTTCTATTTCAAGATTTAACTTATTTAAAGTATCTTTATCCATAAATATTTCTCCTCTTACTTCAAGAGAAACATCTTCTGTTAATTTTAAAGGTATAGTTTTTATAGTTTTAACGTTTTCTGTTATATCTTCACCTTCTATACCATTTCCTCTAGTGAGAGCTTGTTTTAAATAACCATCTTCATATATTACACTAACACTAAGTCCATCTATTTTCATTTCACATATAAACTCTTCTTCGTTTATTGATTGAACAAAATTGTTTATTTCTTCCTCGTTATAAACATTTGCTAAAGATAACATAGGTCTAGAATGAGTTACTTTATTAAAACTAGATAATATTTTTCCACCAACTCTATTAGATGGAGAATCAATAGATTTTAATTCCGGATATTCTTCTTCTATTTTAAATAACTCTCTAAGTAAAGAATCATATTCTCTATCAGATATATCGGGATTATCTAACGTATGATATTTGTAATCTGCATCTTGTATTTTTTTTACTAACTCTAAATAACGTTCTTTTATTTCCATAATTCTTTTGGATATTCTCCTTTTAATTGTTTTTCTTTTATAACTCTTTTTATTTTGTCTAAATCTTCTCTATAAGTAATACCATACCATTTTTCATCTGTTCTTTTATTCTTTACTTTTATTTTCTTCTCTTTTAAAAGTTCATTTAAAACAATCGGTATTAATGTTTCTTTTGTTAAATCTCCATTTAATTCTTTTATAAAAAATTTAACTTTTTCTTCTATCAAACACAACACTTTCTTATTCATAGTCATAATAAGCATAGAAACATCAATATCTTCTTTTATAAATCTTTCATTAGTTCCATCAAGGTTACTAACATATATTTTACTATTTCGTTTTTCGCAAATACTTTCTATAATTTCTGTTATATTATCTTTATCATCTTTATAACATAATCCTCTTTTAACCGATCCACTTTCTGTTAAAGTGTCTTTTAATTTATACGAAATAATATTTATATTATCATCTTTTTCTAATAATTCACTTGCTATTTTAAATGAATTAAATCCATAAAAATCATCTGCTGTTATAAGCAAAAATTTATCTTTTATATATTTGTTAATAGAAACTAAAGCATGTGCTGTACCTAAAGGTTTCATTCTTTTTTTAGATACTCCTTTTATATAAAGAGGTTGAAAAGCATATTTAACATTTATATGCTTTTTTATTCTTTCTCCAATTGTATCTTTAAACACTTTATAATTTTCTTTTTTTATTATAAAAATAACTTCAGAAAAACCTGCTTTTATAGCATCATAAATTGAATAATCAATAATAAATTCATTATTCTCACCAATAGGTTCAACTTGTTTTAAACCACCAAATCTAGAACCCAAACCACCAGCTAAAATAACTAATGTTTTCTTCACTATTCCACCTCATATTTCATTAATTTTTTATGATTTTTTAATAGTTTTTTTATTCCATATTTATATGAAAATGCTATAACTAACAAATCATCATGAATTTCTATTACTTTACCTTTACCAAATATTTCATGGTAAACCATATCATCAACTTTATAATCAATACTATTATTACTATTTGAATAAAAATTATCTTTTTCTACTTTAAAATTTGTATTCCACGAAGATTTTTCTTTTATTAAATTAATATTACTTTCATAAACAAATCTACTTAATGGATTATATGAAACTTTTGCAAACGCATATCTTCTTTTTGCTGCTAATAAATATAATTTTTCTTTTGCTCTAGTAACTGCAACATAATAAAGTCTTCTTTCTTCTTCTACATCTTTTACATTTTCTAAACTTAATTGATATGGAAACAAACTTTCTTCAAGTCCTACTACAAAAACAACTTTAAATTCAAGTCCTTTTACAGCATGAACAGTCATTAAGTTTACTTTTTTATCATCCGCCTCATCAGAATTTTCTTTATCCGAAAATAATATTAAATTTTCTAAGAACTCTCCTAAGTTAGATTCGTTATCTTTTTCAAAATTATCTACATAAGTAATAAATTCTTTAATATTTTCTTCTCTTATAGAAGATTCTAAATCGTTATCTTTTTTTATATCTTCTATAATTTTTGTCTTATCACATATTTCTTCCACTAAATTTTTTAAAGACATAGTCTTAGAACCTTTTTTAAGTTCTTCTATTAAATTTTTGAAAATAATCAATTTTTTATCTTCTTCTTTTATAGAATCATATAAACTTAAATTTAAATTATTTGCTTCCTTTTGAAGATTTTCAATTGTTTTATTTCCTATTCCTCTAGTTGGATAATTTACTATTCTAAGAAAACTTATATCGTCTTTTGGATTATTAATTAACTTTAAATATGCTATTAAATCTTTTATTTCTTTTTTATTAAAGAAACCAAATGAACCAACTAATTTAAATGGGATTGCATTATTAATAAATAACTGTTCAAATAATCTAGATTGAGAATTAGTACGATATATAACTGCTATTTCATCATAATTATATTTACTAGATAGTTTTTTTATTTCAGATATTACATAATTGACTTCGTCTTCTTCTGTATTAACATGAAAAAACTTAACATCTTCTCCATCTCCAAGTGAAGACCATAAGTCTTTATGAGATCTTTCAATATTATTTTTAATTACATTATTAGCAATATTTAAAATATTGTTTGTAGACCTATAATTTTGTTCTAATTTAATTACTTTTGCATCAGGAAAATCTTTTGTAAAATTTAAAATGTTTTTATAATTAGCTCCTCTAAAAGAATAAATAGATTGATCCGAATCTCCAACTACAAATAAATTTTGATATTTTTTAGATAACATTTTAACTAAAAAATATTGAGCATCATTAGTATCTTGATATTCATCTATTAATATATATTTATATTCTTCTTGTAAAGCTTCTAATACATTTATATTTTTATCTAAAATTAAATACGGCATTAATAATAAATCATCAAAATCTACACTATTAGAATTTGCTAATTTTCTTTGATATTTATTATATATATCAACTATTTGTTTTTCTTCAAAAGTAAATGTATTTTTTTCTGCTTCTTCTGGTAATATAAGTTTGTTTTTATAAGAAGATATTACATCTTTAATATGTTTTGGTGATAAAGTTTTAGTTAAATTCATATCTTCTACTATAATCTTTATAACTTTTAAAGAATCATCTGAATCTAATATAGTAAAATTTTTATCTACATTTATTAAATAACCATATTTTTTTAATATTTCTACACCAAAAGAATGAAATGTTGATATATGCATTCTTCTAACATTTTGATTTAATATATTAGATACCCTATCTTTCATTTCCTTTGCAGCTTTATTTGTAAAAGTAATAGCAAGTATGTTGTCACTGCTAATATTTTTATTTTTTATTAAATATGCTATTCTAGTAGTTAATACTTTAGTTTTTCCACTTCCTGCTCCTGCAATAACTAAAACTGGTCCTTCAGTAGTTATTACGGCTTCTTTTTGTCTTTCGTTTAATGCTTCTAATTTCATATATTCATTATAACATTTTATCTTCAAAAATTAAAAAACTGTAACAACAAATTACAGTTTTATCAATTCTAAATAAACGATTAAATTTTTTTCTTTTTCTTGTTTATCACAAGTTATTAACATTAATGTATTATTCTTAGATTTAATAAGAGATAAAACATCTTTTTTATCTTTCTTTAAAATTTTTTTCACTTTGTATCTATATTTAATTTGATTAAAATATAAATTAACCTCATCTTCTAGATTTAAAACATCTAACCTATCAAATAATATGTTATATCCGATTCCAGAATGAGCTACTAACACTATATTAGAACCAGTTTCTGAAGGAATTTCACTTCCAGACATAACTTCTATACCGTTTTTAATTTCATTATTTTTATCACTCAAATTATAAAAACCATAGTAAAGATTTAATTTGGGAATCTCAATAAATCCCCAATATTTATTAGTTATTTTTACTTTTTTTATTTCTTTTGTTTCCTTTTTGTTTATATCTTTTTTTATAATAGTTTGTTCTTTTATTTTGCTTTGATTATTTGTTTTATATTTTAAATTATTAAAATTAAACAGCGAATTTATAATTAAATATAAAAAGATAATATCAAATATTTTTATTATGAATTTTATCATAAATATTTAAACCTATTAAAATACTAAAAACTATTATTAAGAAAAGAAGATTATTTTTTTTATTAATACCAGCATCTGGAATTTTTAAATCTAACAATTCATATGTTTGACTTATATTATCATTTATTTCTATATTAAAATCATTTATAAATTTATATCCAACTGTTGAATTAACTTGTTTTATTTCATAATTACCATATGGTAGATAAAAAGTTGCTCTACCTTCTTCATCAGTTACTATTTCTTTAAACAATATATTATCTAAAAATATTTGAAACTTTATACCACTTTCTTTAGTTTTATTATTTTTATCTCCCATATATTTAAGAATTGTTATTTCTTTTAATATTTTTTCATTTTCTATTTGTTTTGTTATTTCTTTTTCTTTAGTTAGATCAAATATATATCTAACATCACTTTTCTTATACCCTTTTCCTGCAGTTTCTTCTACTAAATAATATTTTTTTATTTCTAAATTATCGATAATTAAATTATCATCTTCGACAATATACTTATTAATAAAGTTGTCATTTTCATCATATAATTTAAAAACTGTTCCTTTTAAACTATAATTTTTGTTATTTTCAAACTTTTTTGTATCTTTATCAATTTTATTTATAACTATTTTACCTTTGTTAAATTTTAAAAAAACATCAAAAGAAAAATCTTTTACTTTTCCATAAGTCATTAAACTTTGATAATTTTGATCATAATATACAAATATCGGATTAATATTTTGTATTTTCTTTTTAAATGTTACTTTTATTTCTTTTTCTTGATTACTTTTTACAACAAACTCATTATTTATAACTTTAACATTTTCTCCAAATACATCATATTTGTTTAATAGATTGTTAATATCTTTAATTTTATATTCTTTTTTTATAGTTAAATTTAACAAATTTTCTTTAAAAATTGGTTTTTGATAGTGCTCATTAACTAATGTTTCTAACTCTTTTATATAATTTAAATAATTATTTGTTATAATATTTTCTTTTGTTTTATCTAAAAGTTCAAATTTTAAATTAGGTGCTACTGTTTTCCATATTAAAAATTGAGTAACTGCATACCAAATTTTATCTTCATGTCCTTTATACATATATCCGTAATAAGATAATAAACTGATTTTATCAAGTGTTTTTGAATCTATTTGATTTATATCATTCAAACTATAACCGCTATATAAATAATGTTCTTTAGCCTGTTTAAGAGGTTCTATACAATAAGCAAAATTATTATCAGCTTTATTTCTAATAATTACAAATCTTCCTTTTTTAACATTCCCATTGTTATTTCTCGAATAATACAAATCAACCCAATCGTTTATTACAAATTCATTCTTTTTTATCTCCTCTGCTTTAACAAATTTAAACCCAAATAACCCTATAATAGTGAATAAAATAATTAATAGTTTTTTCATCATTTCCTCCTACTATTACATTAAGTTATTCAAATTATTTTACTTTTTTCCTAAAAAAATAAAAAATAGTATTAAAAATACTATCTTTTATTATCTTAAAATAAATATTCGTTATTTATTTGTGATTCTGCTTTTAAATTTATATCAACAAATTTGTTATTAATATAATAATAATATGCTGCTGCTCCAATCATTGCCGCATTATCTGTACAATATTTTAGTTCTGGATATGAATATATTAAATTATTTTCTTTTGCTATTTTTTCAACAATTTCTCTTATTCCACTATTGGCTGATACTCCTCCAGCTAAATATATAGCTTTTGGATTATATTTATTAAGTGCTAGCATTATTTTATTATAAAATGTTTCTTTTACAGTTTCTTGAAAACTACAAGCTAAATTTTCTTTTATAATAGGATTTCCATTCATATTTTCTTTATTCACTAAATTTAAAACTGCACTTTTTAATCCACTAAAACTAAAATTACAGCTATGATCATTTAAAGGTTTTGGTAAATCATAAGTTCTTTCCCCAAGTTTTGATAATTTATCAACTTTAGGTCCACCTGGATATTCTAAATTCATAAGTCTTGCTACTTTGTCATAACATTCTCCTACTGCATCATCTAATGTAGATCCTATTAATTTAAACTTCATATGATCTTCCATTAAAACTAAATCAGTATGTCCTCCTGAAACTATTAGCACTAAGGCAGGAAAATGAAAATCTGTATTTAAATTATTTGAATAAATGTGTCCTATCATATGATTAACAGCTATTAAAGGTTTTTTATATATCAAACTTAATGTTTTAGCTATTTCTACACCAATCAATAAAGAACCTATTAAACCTGGACCATAAGTAACTGCTATAGCATCCATATCTTTTATTTCTAAATTTGATTTATCTAAAACTTCTTTTAAAACAAATATAAAATTTTTTAAATGTTCTCTTGATGCAATTTCAGGTACTACACCACCATAATTTTTATGAACATCTATTTGAGAAGAAATAGATGTTGCTATATCTATTTTTCCATTTTTTATTATACTAAAACTTGTTTCATCACAACTAGATTCAATAGCTAATATATATACATCTTTGCTCATAAGTTATTTCTCTCTTCCGCTTCAGTTCTTTTTAAATAATTTGCATCTACTAACTCTACTCTAGTTGGTTCTAAATTTAAAACATAATGAATAACCTTTTCAAAATTAACTTTTGATTTTTCTATATTATCAAAATTTTCTTCATCATATGAGATATAAACATAATCGTTTATATCTTTTAATTTATCTTTTAAATCATCTATTTTTATATATGTTTCTTTTAATATAACTTCTTGATCTTTAAATATAGCTGCAAAAAAAGCTGAGCGTCTTGCAGATATTAAAGGCACTTTATATTTATGATTGGAACTAAGTGCCATAGAAGTTAATTTTGAAACAGTTATTATTGGAATATTTAATGAGAAAGCTATAATTTTAGCAATAGTTAAACCTATTCTTATACCTGTAAATGAACCCGGACCATTAACAACTATAACCTTAGTTAAAAAAGAAATATCTCTTTTAGATTCTTCAAAAAGTTTATTTATATATTTTAATGTTTTATCAGTCATATTATTTTCTAGTTTTTCACTATAAGATAATAACACTTTATCATTTTCATATAACGCAACATTAAGTATTTTATAACATGTATCAATATATAATACCATTAAATTTCTCCGCAAATGTTTTCATATTTTTCACCTATTGGATTAAGATATACTACTCTTTTATTTTCTGTTAATATTTTAAAATTTAATTCTAAATATTCATCAGGTAAATAATCTTTTATAGTATCTCCCCATTCGATAATTGTTACTCCATTATTTTTATAATAATATTCAAAATCAATAGAGTCAGCTTCACCTTCTAATCTATATACATCCATATGAAAAAGTGGTAACTCACCATTATAATATTCCTTAACTATAGTAAAAGTAGGAGATGTCACATTTTCATCTATTCTCATAGCTTTAGCAAAAGCTTTCGTAAATAGCGTTTTTCCACTTCCAAGCTCTCCATTAAGTACTATTACCATGTTAGGAAACTTTTCAGACTCAATATTTTGAGCTAATAATATTGTATCATTTTCGTTATTAAGAACTATTTTTTTATTCATATATACCTCTATTACAACTATAATTATACAATATTTTTTGCACAAAAAAAACATTGGCAACGTCCTATTTTAGCTAAATCACT
>CAUUHY010000009.1:0-31593 GCA_963545265.1 uncultured Eubacteriales bacterium
AGGTAATATATTTGGATTTTGATTATTTATGTACATTTGTTGATAAGGGGTAGTTTCATATCCATTATTCATATTCTTCTCCTTCTTCAAGTTTCATTAAATCTAACCAATTATTAGGGAATCCCAATATATCTCTAATAACCGAAATATCTATTGTTTTTAAATTATAAGCTAAAGTATTTATTTTGTTTTCAAGTTCACTTATCATATTTTTAAAATCTTCAGATCTTAAAACTCTTTTTAAAATAATAATTAACGAAAAAATATCATTTTTTCCCAAAACATATTCAGAATCAACTTGATCAATACCAAGCATCTCGTGATAATAAGTATCATTTATCATTCTTTGAGTTTTATTTTCATAAAGTATATCTTCATGAGCACATAAATTTCTATAGTTTGATAAAAGCGGTAAATAAATAGTTAAATCTTCTGCAGAAACATTAAATGTTTTTGCTATTTCTATTCTATCTTCAATTTTTAAAATTGAATACATTTCACTTACAATACCAAAAGATAAAACTTTTACTAATATCCATAATGGAACATAACCATAATTATACATATAGTGACGAGTAGCAGAATGTTGAAATCCATTTATTCTAACTTGTCTTTTCATCTTATTAATTAAATCTTCTATTTGTCTATATTTATTAGGTTTATTATCAAATGTCTTTGCTTTTAAATAATCTGATTCTTTATAACCATATTTTTTAGATAATTGATAAGATAAAATAGATTTAATATTATTTTCCACTATTAATAAATATTTAAAAATTATATTTCTTAAACTTCTATCAAATAAAAACAAACTATATACTTCTTCAAAAGTTGTTCCCTTTTTATATTTATGTTCATTTTCTAAAAAAGGATGTCTATACCCATTAACAAAAAAATAATTTTCTCTTAATAGAATATCTTTTGTCATATCTATATCATTTATTATTAAACCTCTAGATTTCAATATACTAATTTGTTCAGTTAAATCTTTAAAAGTTTTTGAACCCATTCTTTCTATTCTCCTATATTAAATTATATCAAAAAAACAAAATTTATAAAATTGCTATTAAAAATATTAATTGTTATTTACACAAAAAACTCATAAATTCAAAATTTATGAGTTTTTTTATTATTTTGCTTTATCTTTTTTTTATTTCTCTATCAACATTAATGTCATTATAGTAATGTTCATATTCTTTTAAAATCTTATTTAATAATAAAAGTTTTAAATTAACTTCATTATCATACTTAAACAATAATTTTATAGTCTTGCATCATGCATTTTATAATTTTTTCCATCATATTCACGCTCTTTTACTAAATCTGATATATTCAACAATCTAGCATCTGAATTTTTTTCTAATCTTCTAGCATTTTCTTCTTCAATATTTTTTATCATTTGTTCATCAGTAAGAGAGAAAATATTTGATAATGCAGTACTATTAATATCTATATCATTAAAGTTAGAACTCTTGTACTTCCTTAAAGAGCTACTGATTCAGATGGAGATAAAGCTCCAAAATAAGATGCTTCTTTTCCACTTATTACTGTACCATCTTTTTTAATATGAATTTCTGGATTTAGATAAGCATTACCAATTTTTTCAGATCTTATTTTCATTTTATCATTTGGAACATATAAACCATTTTTCAATTCATAATCTCTATTAATTGCTTGCCCTAATTTTATTAAATCATCACTAGTAACTCTAACCCCAGCATGTCCTGAATAACCTCCCAAAACATTAGCTTTTAAATCATTAACTGATCCATCCATATTAGGAGTTCCTATTACTAAATGAATTTTTTCCTCAGGTACTATTAAGTGAGTTTCATAAAGTCCATAAGGTTTTATTATATATTCTTCAAATAATTCATTATATTTTTTTCCAGTAACTTTTTCCATTACTTCTTTCATAAGCATTAATCCCATGTCATTGTAATTATATTCTTCACCTTTTTGTACAACTTCCATAGTAAACAATCTCTCTTCTGCTTCTGATTTTATATTAACATCTTCAATTATACCATTTGTTTTAAAAGTAGTAAGAAATTTTAATACGTCGGAAACGTTAAGATTTTTAACATTTTCAAATCTTGAATCTAATTTCTGTATTTTATTAGATAATTTAAATGCTCCTTCATTAATTAATTTATATGCAATTATCTCAGTATAAAATTTTGAAATAGACGCTACATCAAAAAGTACTTCTTTTCTTAAAGCTTCACCATTAGGTCCATTGTTCCACCATATAAATTAATATTTATATTATCAACTTGAATACTAGATACAATTCCAGGAACGTAAGACGTTTGAATAATTTGATTTAATTAGTAGCACAGTCATCAATAATATCGTTAACGATCTCTTCTGGTGTAGAATCTTTATTTTTTCTAATTATATTGCCTGCTTTCATTAAAACTTTCATTTCTTCTTCTTTATTATGTTTTGTAAATTTACTTTTTAAAATTCGAACTATAATATTAAGAATATTTTCATTAGAACAAAAATCAACTACATCGAAAAAAGAAAACCCTTGAAAACGTTTAGTTTCCAAAGGTTATTAATATATATTCTATCTCTTACTAAATTGTGGTGCTTTTCTAGCTTTCTTAAGTCCTGGTTTCTTTCTTTCTTTAATTCTAGAATCTCTAGTTATAAAACCTGCTTTTTTAAGTAATCTTCTAAAACTATTTTCTGATTCAATTGGAGTATTAATATCGTATTCTAATAAGGCTTTAGTGATACCATGTCTAATTGCTCCAGTTTGTCCTGAAAATCCTCCACCTTTTACTACTACTTCTATATCAAATATATCAGCAGTATTTGTTAATTCTAAAGGTTGTTTTAAATCAATTACTAATGTTTTATATGGCATATAATCATATACGTCTTTTCCATTAACAGTTATTTTTCCTTTTCCAGGTTTTAATATAACTTTTGCTATAGATGTTTTACGATGACCAGTTCCTCTATATATTTTATCTGCCATTATTTATCTCCTTTTAATTTTAACTCTTTTGGTTGTTGAGCCATATGTGGATGTTCAGATCCTCTATATACAAATAACTTTTTAGCTACTTTTCTTCCAAGTCTTGTATGAGGAATCATACCTTTAATAGATCTTTCTAACATTTCTTCTGGATAATTTTCTTTCATAACTTTTGCTGTTCTTTCTCTAAGTCCACCAACATATCCTGAATGGTTATAATAAATTTTCTTATTTAATTTATCACCAGTTAGTTTGATTTTTTCAGCATTTATAATAATAACAAAGTCTCCACAATCTTGATTTGGAGTATAAGTAGGTTTATTTTTACCTCTTAATATATTCGCTACTTCAGTTGAAAGTCTACCTAAAACTAAACCTTCAGCATCAATAATATACCAATTTCTTTTTACATTTTCTTTCTTTTCTTGATAACTTTTCATAATAACCTTTCTTATTATTTTTTATTAATTCTTCCCACAAATTAATAAAATTAAATAAAATGTACCACTTTAAATGATATCATATTTTTTATTTATGTCAATAAAAGAATTTATTATTGTGTTATTTAAATTTCTCTATAATTGCATCAACAATTCTTTCACTGGCTTTTCCATCACCATAAGGATTAACAGCTTTACTCATTGCTTTATATTTATTTTCATCTTCTAATAAGTTTTTAGTAATTTTATATATATTTGCTTCTTCTGTACCAGCTAATACCAAAGTACCAGCTTCTATTCCTTCTGGTCTTTCAGTTGTATCTCTTAATACTATAACTGGTTTACCTAAAGACGGAGCTTCTTCTTGGACTCCTCCACTATCACTTAATATTAAATAAGCTTTATTTTGAAAATTATGAAAATCGAATACTTCTAGAGGTTCTATTAATTTAACTTTAGCATTATTACCAAGTACTTCCTGCGCTATCTCTCTTACTTTAGAATTTAAATGCATAGGATAAATAACTTTTACATCATCAAATTCGTTTACTATTTTATTAACTGCATTAAAAATGCTATACATATTTTCACCCAAATTTTCTCTTCTATGTGCTGTTAATAAAATCAATCTGTCATTTCCAACCCAATCTAATATTTCATTTTTATAATTTGAATCAACTGTTTTAGACATAGCATCTATTACTGTATTACCAGTAATATATATTTTTTCTGGTGAAATTCCTTCTTTTACTAAATTTTTTTTTGATAAATTTGTTGGAGCAAAATACATATCTGTTAGACAATCTACCATTTGTCTATTCATTTCTTCAGGAAAAGGTGAATATTTGTTATATGTTCTTAATCCAGCTTCTACATGTCCTATACTAATTTGTTGATAAAAAGCAGCTAACGCTGAAGCAAAAGTTGTTGTTGTATCTCCATGTACAAGAACAATGTTTGGTTTTTCTTTTTCTAAAACTTCTTCTATTCCTCTTAAAACTCTAGCAGTTATTTCAGATAAAGTTTGACCTTTCTTCATTATATTCAAATCATAATCTGGTTTAATTGAAAATGTATTCAACACTTGGTCCAACATTTCTCTATGTTGTGCAGTTACACAAACAATAGACTCTATTTCTTCTCTTGTCTCTAATTCTTTTATTAAAGGAGCCATTTTAATTGCTTCAGGTCTAGTACCAAATATACTCATTACTTTTATTTTTTTCATTTTTTACCTCCAAAAATAAATTTTCTAAACTTATTATTTTTATTAAGTTTTTTAATTTTGTTATATTCTTCTTCAGATAAATTACTCTTTAACATATTTTCAAAATGACTATATTTTTTAAAATTTTTCATATAAGATATTGTCAAATTATAATGTAATTCTATCATAGGCTTCAATATATTAGCATATAAGTATTCTTTTTTATTTTCAGATATCTTTGTTTTATTTAAAAATTTCAAAATATTTTCTATTACTTTTTCATGATCATTTACATTTCTAATTAATGATTCAATATTAATAGATTGTCCTATTCTACCTATAAAATATCTATATATATCTAAATCATAATAAACAATATTGTCGATTACAGGCAAATAATATGAATTGAATTCCATATCTACATAAAAAGTTTTTTCGCTTAATTTAAAATTTGCTTCTCTTAATTTTGATAATTTTATATTAGATGTTGCTAAGATAGGACCCCATGTTTTAAATCCATAATAAGGAAGACACAAATCATCAAAATTATATTTTTGACCAACATTCATTGTTTCATACAATGTCTTCTTTATTTTTTTACTATTTCTAGAATTATACCTATCTTCAGAATAATTTGTAACTACTATATCGCTATCTTCATTTTTTAATATTTCTAGTAATTTTTCTAAATCTTCAGTATTAACCCAATCATCTCCATCAATAACTCTAACATATTTCCCATTTGCTTTTGATATACCCACATTTATTGTAGAACCATGTCCTCCATTTTCCTTATCAATTATTTTTAATATTGAATTAGAAGAATTAGAATATTTATTTTTAAATTCTGTTACCAAATTTAATGTAGAGTCTTTTGATCCATCATTAACAACTAATATTTCCATATATTTAGAATTTTTATTATTTGTTATTAAAGTTTTTAAAAGTTTTATTATGTATTGTTCTACATTATATGCTGGTATTATTACTGTTAAAACAGGATTTTTATCGAGTTCTGGTATAATTATATTTTCATTTATTTTATTTTTACCAGATTTTATAAGTTCAATTTCTCTTTTAACTGTTGCATCATATGAAGTTTTTTCTATAAGTTTATTTCTAGTATCATTAGTTATAGTATTAAATTTCTTTTCATCATTAACTATTTTTTCAATAAAGTCAGCATATTTTATATAATCTTCTGTATCTATTATATTTCCATCTTTAAATGGAATAAATTCTTTTATTGCTTCATTATCCGATGAAACAACCAATAATCCAGAAGCACCAGCTTCGCACATAGAAACTCCTTGAGCATCATATCTTGTTGGGAATAATGCTATACCATTTTCTTTATGTACATTTGAAATTTCTTTATGTGTTAAAAACTTATTATAAAATTTAACGTTTGAAAATTGTTTGATTGGTCCAAATAACTCTTCTTGAAAGTTTCCCATTCCATATATATTAAACTCTAATTCATTAAAAATATTCCGCCTACTAAGTTCTAATATAGTTCTAACTGAAACGTCAACAGCATACTTAGAAATATTATCATATCGTCTTAATAAAAATATTTTTTTCATTTTAGATTTATCTTTATTTTCAAATTTAAAATTATCTAAATCTATAATATTAGGTATTATTTCATAATTTTTGAATTTTATCCCTATTAATTCTTCACTACGTTTTTTTATCCATTCTGAGACAAAAATCCATTTTACATTTGATAAATTATTATATTTTTTAATTATTTCATCATTAACTTTAAAATGTTCTTTTTGTTCTTCAGTTATTTTAAAGGATTTTTCAAAATATCTATTTACCATTAAAGGATAATCCCAATATAATGTTTCTGGCCCATGAACCCATAAAAATACTTCTGAATTTGATAAATCACATCCTTCTAGAATGTTAAAATATTTTTCATCAAAAAAATGAATTAATATTTTTTTATATTTTTTTATTTGAAGAACATTTCTTAAATCATAATAACTTATTCTATTAACTATTATATCTTCAAAAGTGTAAAATAAATTATCAGAATATTCATTATATACAACTGCAACATCAACATCAATACCTGACTTTTTATATGCTTTAATTCTAGAATGAACAAATCCTGATAAATATTTATTTGCTTCTGATGGATAACTTGGTGTAATAACTAAAATATCATTTGAAAAGTTTTCAAGAATTTCTTTTTCATTATATAACTTATTTTCTATTGCAAAATTTTTTAGTTCTATTTTTGTATTTGCTTCAATTTTTATTGCTAAAAAATAATAATTTATTTGAGGATTTTCTAATATTATTTTAGAATGATTATATATTTCAGATATAATTTCTTTTTTTCTATTCATCAATACAACTGAAGCTTTATCACCGTGAATTAATTTATAAGAAAAATCCATAACTATATCTTTTTCTTTTTTCTTAAAAATTTTTCTACATATTAAAAATGCATGTTTGTTTTTATCATTATCTATAATGATAGACTCATTACATTTTTCCACCTTTAAATTCACATTTTTATATTTAAGCCACTTACTATTTATTAAATTCATATTTACCTTTCTAAATAATTAACTATTATTTTTCAATCCCCATTATATTATTATAATACTCATTACATATTTTTTTAGCAGAACCAATTTTTACAACTTGACCTTTTTCAAGCCATATTACTTTTTTGCATATTTCATTAATTGAATCTATTGAATGTGAAACATATAATACAGTAGTTCCACCTTTTATTAATTCAAGCATCTTATTCTTACTTTTTTCTTGAAATTTAACATCACCAACTGATAAAATTTCATCTACAATTAAAATTTCTGGTTTTACAATCGTTGAAATAGAAAATGCTAATTTTGATATCATACCAGATGAAAATTTTTTAACTTGTACATCTAAAAAGTCTCTTAATTCTGAAAATTCTACTATTTCTTCAAATTTTTCTTCTATTAATTCCTTAGAATATCCAAGTATCGCTCCATTAAGATATATGTTTTCTCTAGCTGTTAGATTCATATCAAAACCAGCTCCTAATTCTATCATAGGAGAAATATTTCCTTCTACTTTAATGGACCCTTTTGTTGGTTTCATAACACCACTAATCACTTTTAATAGTGTTGATTTTCCTGCTCCATTACTACCAATTAACCCTACAACTTCACCTTTTTCAATTTCAAAATTTATATTTTTTAATGCCCAAAAATTATTATCTATTCTTGGTTTTTTCTTTACTTTATTTTTAAAAAAACTTATTATCGTTTCTTTTAAAGAAATGTTTTTTTCTATACCTAAATTAAATAGCATAGAAACATTTTTAACTACTATCATTTTTTCTCCTATCATTTTATATATAATATATAAACTTATCTTGATTCTTTTTAAATACAAAAGAACCAACAGCTAAAGTAACAAAGCCTATTAAAAATAATATTAAAATATGTTTAAAATCTAAACCTTGTCCATATAATATAATTTTTCTAAATGAATTTAAAAACTGATACATAGGATTTAAATTAAAGAAAAATCTAAGTTGTTGCGGAATTATCTCTATGCTATAAAAAACTGGAGTTAAATAATTCCATATTAAAATTAATATTCCATATATATATATCAAATCTCTAAAGAATACTGAAAATGCGGAAAATATAAAACTCATGCCCAAAATAAACATAAATAAACAAATAAATATATATATAATTTATACCTATATAAACTGGATATTTACCTAACCCTACTTTAGACAATATTATTATTCCCATCAAAGGTATTAAAGTTAACAAAAAATTTATAGTAGAAAACAAAACCTTAGATAACGGAAAAATATATTTAGGTATATATACTTTACTAATTAAAGAAAAATTATCTATAATGCTACCTAAAGATACTCCTGTAGCATCAGTGAAATAGTTCCATACAACAATACCAATCATTAAATATACTAGATAATTAACTCCTTCAACAGCAAATCTAAACATATTAGAGAAAACAATAGACATTACAGTCATCATAAGTATTGGATATAATAAACTCCATACAATCCCCAATACACTTCTCTTATATTTTACTTTAAAGTCTCTATTTATTAATTGTTTTAATAAAAAGCTATATTTTTTTAAATTATTAAAAATTAATTTTGAAGATTGTATCATTATTTCTCCTTACTATTTAATTTATCAGCTAATTCTTTAGCCCATAACATTGAATCTTCCATAGAATTATAAGTCCACTTACCATATCTACCTAAAGTGTAAAATCCTAAACTTTCATTTTCTAATAATATTTGATCAAGTTTTTCTTGAGTATATTTATTTATATGAACATATGCAGGATTCATAATTATAGCTTCATAAGATTCTAATTCATTATTAGAGTCTTTTATTCCAACTTTTTCTAAATTTTTTAAAGTATTTTCCATTTCTTCTGGAATATTAATATTAGCATTTTTATCAAATCCTATTTCAACATATAAACTTAATTTATCGCTACCTAGAATATTGTTATAAAATCCTACTCTATAAAAATTTAAATTTTTGTCTGGAAAATATAGCCAATGTTCATCGTGAAAATTTTTAGATTTAAATTTAAAACCTAAATTTAAAACCAATACTTTATTATATGACATTTCTTTAACTATATTTTCGTTTCCATTTATCATAGATAAAGCATTATTTAAAGGAATTGTATTTATTAATCTATCATAATAAATTTTTTCTCCATCACTTAGTTCAACATATTTTTCTTTCATGTTAATATGTTGTACCTCTTTATTAAAAAGGATTTTATCTTTATTAAGTTTTGAATAAATTTTATCAATAAAATATTGAGTCCCTTTTCTCAAATACCAAAAATTAGCATTATAACTTTTAACTTTTGATTTTTTCATATTTTTGATTATTTCATCTTTATCAGCATAAGGAAAAAATCTTCCCATTGCATTAATATCTAATTTTGCTAAATCTGTAGCATATAACTTTTCGTTATAAGGTTTTAAAAATTTTTCAGTAATACTTTTACCAAACTTATTATAAAGCATATCTAAAAAATCTTTTTCAATTATCTCTTCTTTAGTAAACAAATCATATAAACAATCAATAAACTCTTCTTTTTCTAATTGATGAATATGAGTTTGAAATGGGAAATCAATTAATTTATCTTTATAAAAAATTTTAGTACATTTTTCTTTTTCAATTAATTCTTCTCTTTCTACTAAATCTAAAAATAATTTTTTTAACTCTTCAGTTTTAAAATGATAAAAATGTCCTGCATAATCCCAAGTGAATCCATCTTTTTTTATAGTTCTACAATATCCACCATATGTATTATCTTTTTCTAAAATTAGATAATCATCATTTTTTAAAAAATATGCAAAGCTTAAACCAGATATTCCTGCTCCTATGATCAGATTTTTAATTTTCATAAATTTAATTCTCCTTTATCAAAAAATATAATAACATATTTTTTATTTTTTTAATAACTTTTTAGCTAGATTTACCATCGGAATAAACAAACCATTAAATAATTTTCTATGAAAATATATTGATTTACCACTATACTTTTGATTATAAACTTCCGGATATTTTTTTAATTTAAAATCAAAGTTTTTAAATTCTTTATTATTTTTAAATAAAGATATAACAATTCTATATTGACCTTCCACTAAAGGAACAATAAGATTATTCATAATATAATCTCTTTTATATTTTTCTATATCTTTATAATTAGTGTATAATTCATCTATCAATCTAAATATAACTTTCTCGTGATTTTTATAATTTTTTTTCCATGATTCAGGACTTACACTTTGTCCTTGACGACCAAGATAATAATTATAAATTGTTATTGGATAATAAACGATTGTAGATGATGCTATATAAGTAATAAAATTATATTCCATATCTACATAAAAACATTTCTCATCTATTAAAAAATTATATTTTTTTATATTATCTAATTTATAAGTTGCTGTAGAAAGCAATGGCCCCCATTTTTTAAAACCATATCCTTCATATGACATTAGATTTAAATAATTTTTTTGAAAAGGAATAAAATTATCATAATTTTTTACTTCTACTTTTATATTGTCAATAGAAAAATCCTCAACGTAATCTGTAAGAACAATATCAGAATCTTCTTGTTCTAGATGCTCTAAAAATTTTGTAAAATTATCGGTTATAAAATAATCATCTCCATCCATTAATCTAACATATTTTCCTCTTGCTGATTTTAAACCAACATTTATAGTAGATCCATGACCTCCATTTTCTTTATCTATAACCTTCAATGATTTAAAAATTTTGGTTAAGTCATAAGCTATCTTATATGTATTATCTTTTGATCCATCATTTACAACTATAACTTCTATTCTATTTGATAATTTATGATTTAACAAAGAATATATTCCATTAGAAATCCATTTTTCACAATTATATGCTGGTACTATTATAGATAGTAATATATCTTTATCTTGTTTTTTATTTATGCTTGTATAAGTATAATTTTGATCTTGAGTAATTAATTTTAAATCTCTATTTAAAGTTTCTTTTGTTCCACAATTTTTTAAAACTTCATTGTGACACTCTTCAGATACTCTTAAAAATTCTAAAGGATTTAAATAAAAATATTCTATTATATTGGCCATGCTTATATAATCATCAACTTCAAAATAATTAATATTATTTTCTTGCAAAAAATTACTAAGTCCTGTATTTTTAGAAACTAATGGAATAGTCCCAACCATTGCAGATTCTAATGTTGAAACACCTTGAGTATCATATCTACTTGCAAACAAAGAAATTCCGTTTTCTTGATACATTTTATTCATATCTTCAAAAGATAAAAATTCATTTATTATTTTTACATTAGTAAATTTTTCTATTGGTTTTAGTAAAATATCATGCATTTCACCTTTTCCATATATGCAGAATTCTAACTCTTTAAAATAATCTTTTTTTGATAATTCTAAAATAACTTTTACATTAGTATCAATAGAATAAGAATCTAAATTATGAAAACTTCTAATCATACATATTTTTTTACGTTGTTCAATATCCTTCTTCTTATATTTAAAAATATCTTCGTTTATCTGATTTGGTATAATATGAAATTTATTAAATTTAATATTTAATAATTCTTCACTTCTATCTTTTAAAAATTTACTTACAAAAACAAACTCAACGTTTTCTTTGTTATTCCATTTTCTAAATAAATCATCTTTTACTTTAAAATTTTCTTCTTCTAGCAAGTTTATTTTATAATCTGGAGAAAAATATTGTTTACAAATTTTATTTCTATCTCTATATAAAATTTCTGCTCCGTGACAATATAAATATATTTTAGTATTTAAAATTTTTGAAGCTTCTAATACCTGAGCATAAGATTCATTAAAGAAATGAATCAATATCTTTTTATAAATAGTTGTCTCTAAATGTTTTCTTAAAAAATAATAACTAATGCAATTAACTTCAATTCCATCATATATATATTTATAATTATAATTTTTATTCGTAACTACTAAAAGTTTAATTGATATTTTATTAGCTATATATTCTTTATATCTATTATGAAAATAAGCACAATTATATTTATTTTCATTATATGGATATGTAGGAAGGATTAATAACATGTCTCTTTTTTCTTTTTCTACTTCACTTATTATATAATCATTATTATCAGAAAATTCGACTTCTATATTTTTTAATAAAAATTTTGAATTAGCTGGTACTGTTATACCTACAAAAACTAGTTTATATTTATTTATTAATTCTAATTCAGAATTAGGAATAGTTTCAGCTAAAATAGTTTTATTACGATTTAAAACCTTAATTTTAATATCCGTATTATTATAATTATCTATATAATTTTTAATTGTTATAAATTTATTTTTAACGTATATTGGTTGTAAAAATACTACATAACTAGGTTTGGAAGTAATATTTTCAATTAAATAACCATTTTTATCATTAGAAAATTTTAACTTATTTTTTATAATTTTAAACTTTAAATTTAATTTCATTTTTTCTCCTTATTAATTTTTTTTAAATAAACTATGTAAATATCAAAATCAAAAACATATATAAACTATATAAAATAATCGTTAATAACAACAATTTGTTTTCAAAAATGACATCTACTGGATTACCATATGAATTATTTTCTATTATTAAAGAATATTGCATAATTATTAATAGCAAAATTGGAATAGATATTAGATATAAATTAATTAAAACAGAACTTACATTTGCACACCACAATGAATAAAAAACTATTGTAGCAGTTAAAAAAACATACATCATTTTATCTAAAAAATTTTTATTATATGCAATTAATACACTTCTTGTAGTTTTTCCAATTTTTAACATTTCATTTCTTCTTTTTGATAAGGCTAAATAATACGAAAAAGATATTATCGTTAAATAAAGCCAAGATGAAATTAGTACATTAACAACTAAACATCCTAATATTACTCTTAATAAAAAACCAACCATTATACATGTTATATCAATTATTGGAATATTTTTTAATTTAATTGAATATATTATATTTATAAAATAATAGATATTTAATATTATCAATTGATACAAGTTATTATTGTTATTTAATAAAATGATCATATTTGATAAAAAATACAACAAAAAATGAAATATATATGCTTTTTTTACAGAAACTTCTCCACTCGCTATAGGTCTAAACTTTTTTTTAGGGTGTTTAGAATCTAAATCTTTATCTTTAATATCATTAAAAATATAAATAGCAGAGCACAATAACGAGAATGATATAAAAGCTATAAATACACTTAAAATTAAATTAATATTTTTAAATTGATGACTAAATAAAAGAGGTAAAAATATTAAAATGTTTTTAATATAATGCTTAACTCTAAATAATTTTAAATACTTTATCATTAATTATCTCCTAAAAATTTTTTTGTTTTTCCAATAATATTAAAATTATAAAAATCATTTATCCCCAATAAACTTAATATTACTATTAAAAATGTAAACGAAAATTTATATCTCGGTTGTGATTCACCTAAAACAATCGTAAATATAAATCCAAATATAAAAACTATTAAATATAATCTTTTGATATTTTGAGATATTGGGGTAAACATTAATGATATTAATAAGAAAAATAAAATAATATAGTAAAATAAATTAAATTTATTAATATATCTTAAAAAATATTTTAAATCTAATTCAGTATATTTATTACTTTTATTAAACCACTCTATAGAATAATAATCTGTTAATAAAGCATATTCAACTTTTTTAACTAACATATTTATAATATTTGAATTTCCTTTTATATTTTCTAATAATTTATTTTTCATCTCTTTATTCATTTTATCAGTATCATAATTATATTTTTTTCCTAACGATTCTAAATATTTTATATTTCTTTCGTCCCAATAACCTTTCCCTTCGCTATTTAAACCTACATATAATTTATTAGTTATAACAAAGTTTTTATTTAATTTTATATTAGTATATTTATAAAAAATTTTTTCAGATATCATAAAAATAAGACTAGAAAAAACAAAATATATTAAAAAGAAATAAATAAAATTAAATACTATTTTCTTTGATATACCATTTTTAATAAAATTAATAATAAATATAAAAATAAATAGTACCAAAAATATACTTTGAATTGGTTTTAATAAAGATGTAAAACTTAATATTAAAACTATAAAAATTGGATAGAGATAATTTTTATAACTATAGTTTTGGTCCAAAACATCAAGATATTCAAAAAATAAATAACTTATTAAAATTAAACCAAACTCTACAAAAAAGTCAGGAGTTACAAAACCTAAAAATAGTATTCTATTTGGATAAAAAGCAAATAAAATTATAGAAAGAAGTGCAAAAATATTCTTAATTTTAAAATGTCTAGTTAAAATAAAATAGATTACTATTGAAGATAAAGTTGAAAATATTGCATTGATTATTACAAAAATTAATATATTATAATTAAAAATTTTTAAAATTAAACGTAAAATTATCGAGAAAAAAGTCCACCAATAATAATAAGTATCATAATTTTTATCTACTATAAAAGAAACAGCTTTTTCATAAGCAATAGCAAAGTCAGATACAGGTTTTATAATATTAGATATTTTTATAGCAAAAAAAACATTAAGTATAAATATAACAAAAAAGAATAAATAAAAAATTGTTTTTTTACTTAGGTTAAATCTAATAATATTTTTAGATTTAAAAAAAGAGAAACTTGATATCAGCAGAATTAAAAATACTATTAAATATATAAATATATCTTTATATTTCAAACTATAATCATAAGTAAAAGAATAATTTATTCCTTTCCCTAAAATATATAGAAAAAAAACAAAAAGCATTATAGATAATAGAAAAAAAATTAAATTAGTTAAGATTTTTTTCATATATTTCTCCTTTTCTATGATTTATTAATTTAAACATATAATTTTTAATAATACTAATAACAATCCCCAAAATACAAATAAGCAAACTATAAAAAATTACATAAGCATATAATTTTTTAGAATTAATATGTTTTGAAACCGGGAAAATAATATACCACAAAACATTAACTAATTTTGGATATTCATGCAATAAATATATATCAAAAACAGATTTTGAAACTATATTTATAAACGAATTACTTTTTATATTTAGTTTTAAAAATATTATAAATATAATTGTACTTAACACTAGTAGTAATAATGAATTAGGTTGCCAAAAGTATACTGGTAATATTTTTAAATTAATTGTATAGAAGTTTGACAAGTAAGAAAACAATATAAAAGATACTAAAAAACCTATACATAATGTTAAAATTAAGAACAATTTTTTAAAAGAATAATTTAATATACTCATTTTTGATGAATACAATCTAAAATATCCACCTAATAAATATAAAAACAATAGCCATAGGATTCTATTATAATATTCAAAACCTTCAACATTTCCATCAAAAATTCCTAAAAATGTTGGAAATAAAGAAAATAATACTATAAATAAAATTAAAAGTTTTTTATATTCATTTTGATTAATATTATTAGCTAATTTATTTATATATGTGCTAAAAATATATATTATCAAGTAATCTGTTATATACCAATAATATGAAAAATTTATAAGAAAAATATCTTTTATATCAAAAGTGTATTTATTAAATAAAAACAGTATAGCTATTGCTAAAAATGAATATAAATAAATTTCGAAAATCAATTTAAAAATTTTTTTCTTTTCTATTTGATTTTTATTTATTAAAAAATATCCAGAAATTATCATAAAAATATTTACTCCAATTTCTCCAAAATGAAAGAAAAAATAATATAAAAACTTATTATATTCTGGTAATTTTGCAAATTCTATACCTTTATATACACAATGAAAAATCACTATCATAAAAATAGCTATAATTTTTAATAAATTTAAAGAACTATTTATTTTTTCTTTTTTTAAATTCATGCTTTTATAATAGTTTGTAATAAGTTAATTACTATCCCTTCTAGTTCTTCATTAGTTGCTTCTCTTACTGTAGAATCAACTTTTGTTAAAGTTACATTTTTATTCATATCAATATTAACTATTAAGTTAATATCGTTTCCTGTTAATTCTATATATTTTTCTTTTATATATATTAATTTCCATGTATATGTATTAGATAAATAATTATATTTTATATCATAATTATATTGATTAGATTTTGATGATATTAAAGTCATATCAAAATTAATATTATTATATTTTAAATTAACATTTTCAAAAATAGTATTATTTTTAATTTTAAGTTTTAAATCAATATTTTTATTTTTATAATAAACTGTTTTATATTCATTGTTAAAAACTATAGATATTTCTTTATCAATCAATACTTTTTGTATTTTATTATCTTTTGCATATACTACATATTCAAAAGATTCTTTATTTGAAAAATCACTATTTCCTTTATCATTAAACTCTTTATTAGTAAGCTTTTTATATAATTCTGTAAAGTTTTTATCTTGAGATAATTCTTGGAAAAATGAGGCCATATCATCACTATTTATTTTCAAAATATATTTATCAATATTTTTTTCTTTAGTTTTTTTAAAATTAGATGGCTTTAATATTTTTTCTAATGCTTTTAACATCGAATTTTTAATAATCATATAATTTTCTTTATAATTTTGATTATTAATTAATGAAGAATTAACTAAATCTTTATTCTTTAAAAAACCTAAATTTTTAAAATTCGAATTATAAATATAAGCTTCTTTATTTTGATAAGTTAATATTGTATTATTAACTAAAATTTCAAAATCTGTATTTTTGTTTTTTATTTCAAAGTTTATTTTATTAAAAAAATTAGAATTTATTTCAGCTTTTAATACAAAATTATTTATTTCTTTGCTTGGTAAATTACTTTCTATAACATTTGAAATTTCTTCAAAACTTTTCATAAGTAATGTTTTATCACTAGTTTTATTTATTAAAAATATGTAAGTTAAAGAAAATATTAAAACTAAAATTGATATAACTAGTACTGATATCATTATTTTTTTATTATTTTTCATAATATATCTCCTCTACTAAGGTCATTATATAATAAAAAATGAGTTAAATAAACTCATTTTATACTAAACTAATTGAAACGATTAAAGTATTATCTCCAATTCTTTCTTGTAATTTAACTATTCTTGTATAACCACCATTTCTAGTTTCATATCTCTTAGCTAAATCGTTGAAAATTTTATTAACTACTTCTTTATCATTTCTTAAAAATGCTAATGCTTTTCTTCTTGAAGTAAGATCTCCTCTTTTTCCATAAGTAATCATCTTATCAACAAACTTACGAGCTTCTTTTGCTCTTGCTTCTGTTGTTTTGATTTCTTCTTTCATAAGAATCTCACGAGTTAAATTTGAAAGCATACTTTTTCTATGTTTATTATCTACGCCTAATTTTCTATATGCCATTTTGCCTCCTAGTCTTCTTCTTTAAATTCAAGTCCTAAATCTTTTATTTTTTGAATTATTTCTTTATAAGACTTTTTACCTAAATTTTTAATTCTTTGAATTTCTAATTCTGTTTTATCAGTTAACTCTTCTACTGATAAAATTCCTTCTTTCTTTAAACAATTGTAACTTCTTACAGATAAATCTAAATCTTCTATAGCTGTTGCTAAAGTAGTTTTTTTAGGATCTACTTCTTTTTCTTTCATCATACCTGTAACATTAGAAATATTGCTTAAATTTGTTAATATTTGAAAATGTTCTATCACAATCTGTGAAGCTAAAGCTACTGCTTCTTCTGGTTTCATAGAACCATTAGTCCATACATTAAGTATTAACTTATCGTAGCTTTCATCTCTACCAACTCTTGTTTTTTCAACTTCATAAGATACTCTTTCAATAGGAGTAAAATTAGAATCTGTTGCTATAACTCCTACTTCTTTAATATCTAATATTTGTTTGTTTTCTTCGTTTCTTAAGTAACCTCTACCGTTAGATACAGTCATTTTCATGTCGATTTTTCCACCTTCTTCAAGGTTACAAATAACTAGATCTTTGTTAATTATTTCAACATCTGAATCTGTTTCTATATCAGAAGCTTTTACTGGTCCTTTTTTATCACTTTTTAATCTAATAACTTTTAAATCTTTTGAGTGATTTTTAATTACAATACTTTTTAAATTCAAAATTATAGTAGTTACATCTTCTACTACTCCAGGAATAGTTTGAAATTCATGAAGAACTCCTTCTATTTTAACACTGCTTATAGCAGATCCTGGTAACGATGATAACATTACTCTTCTAAGAACGTTACCAATAGTTAAACCAAACCCTCTTTCTAATGGATCTAATTCGAATCTTCCATAAAAGTCGTTTTCTACATAATCTGTAATTTTATAATTTGGTTTTTCAAATTGAATCATGAAATATACCTCCCTTTTCATTAACCACGTGGTCTTTTTGGTGGACGACATCCATTGTGAGGGATTGGTGTAACATCATTGATTGCTGTAATTTCTATTCCTGCTCCTGCAATAGATCTGATAGCTGCTTCTCTACCTGGTCCTAAACCTCTAACAAATACTTCTACTTTTCTCATTCCTAAATCGTAAGCTTTTTTTGCTGCTGCTTCTGCTGCATTACCTGCTGCAAAAGGAGTAGATTTTTTGCTACCTTTATATCCAATAGCTCCACTTGATGACCAAGCTAAAGCATTTCCTTCAACATCAGAAAATGTTGTTATAGTATTATTAAAAGTTGAAGTGATATGTGCGCATCCTTCTGGAATATTCTTTTTAACTTTTCTTTTTCTAGGTTTGTAAGCCATATTTTCCTCCTAACTATTTCTTCTTATTTGCAACTGTTTTTCCTTTACCTTTACGAGTTCTAGCGTTGCTTCTAGTGTTTTGTCCTCTTACAGGTAAACCTTTTTTATGTCTAATACCTTGATAACTTTTAATTTCCATCTTAGTTTTAATATTCATATTAACTTCTCTTCTAAGATCACCTTCTAATAAGTATTTATTTAATTCTTCTCTTATTAAATCTAATTGATCATTAGTTAAATCAGATACTTTAGTTCTTGGTTCTATATTTACTGCTTTTAATATTTCTGCAGCTCTTGTATCTCCAATACCATAGATATATGTTAATGATATTACAACTTGTTTATTATTTGGTATATCTACACCTTTTATACGAGCCATATTTTAATTCCTCCTAACCTTGTCTTTGTTTGTGTTTTGGATTTTCACAAATAATTTCAATTCTTCCTTTTCTTTTTACCACTTTGCATTTATCACAAATTGGTTTCACTGATGCTCTTACTTTCATATTTCCTCCTATTTTCTATATTTAATACGTCCATGTGTTAAATCGTATGGCGATAATTCTAATATCACTTTATCACCTGGTAAAATGCGAATGTAATTCATTCGGATTTTACCAGAAACATGAGCTTCTACTAAATATCCATTTTCTAATTCTACTTTAAAATTTCCACCAGGTAGTATTTCTTTTACAATTCCTTCTACCTCAATATTTCCTTGAGCCATTTATCTCCAATCTCCTGTCAATATTTCATAACCATCTTTTGTTACTGCTACAGTATGTTCAAAATGAGCAGATTTTTTGTTATCTGCAGTTATAATAGTCCAATCATCTTCGAGCATGTATATTTTTTTTGTTCCTAGATTAAGCATTGGTTCAATTGCTATAACCATTCCTTCTTTTAAAACAGGTCCTTCATGAGGTTTTCCATAATTTAATACATTAGGGTCTTCATGTACTTTTTTTCCTATACCATGTCCACAAAGTTCTTCCACTACTGCTAAATTATATTTTTTAGCATGTTCTTCTATTGCATTACTAATATCGCCTATTCTATTTCCTGGTTTTACTTGTTCTATACCTTTAAACAAAGCATTTTTAGTTTCCCTTAGCAACATTTGTTCTTCTTCTGTTATTTTGCCAACAGGATAAGTATACGCTGAATCTCCATGATAACCATTATAGCTAGCACCTATATCTAATTTTACTAAATCTCCTTCTTTCAATTTACGAGCTGATGGAATTCCATGAACTACTTCTTCGTTCACACTTATACAAATAGTACCTGGAAATCCATATAGCCCTTTAAATGAAGGATATGATTTGCATTTATTAATTATAAAATCATCTGCTAAATCATTTAATTGTTTTGTAGTAACACCTGGTTTTATAAAGTCTTTTAAATACATATGTGTTTTATAGACTATATCACCAGCTTTTTTCATATATTCTATTTCTTCTTTTGTTTTAACTGTTATCAATTATATCTCCTAAGATTTTTTTGATATCTAAATCTTTAATATTTTTACTCATAGAATCATCTATTCTAAATAATTTATTTTCTTTTTTTAAATATTCTAATATAGAGTTTATATTTTTTTCATAAATATCATATCTTTTATTAAATGTAGATAATTTATCATCATTTCTTTTTGTAATAAGATTACCACATTTTGGACATATGTTATCTTTATTTAAATATTTAAGATTATAAATATGTTTACAGTTATTGCAAATTACTCTATTTAAAATTCTATCTATTAATATTTCTTTTTCTACATCAAAATTAATTACGATATAATCATTTATGTTTAATTCTTTAAATAAATTTATCATATGAACAACTTGTTCATATGTTCTAGGAAATCCATCTAATATAAATGATTTTGTTAAACTTATTTCATTTAACTTATCTTTTAAAATATTAATGATTTCTTGATCTGATATTAAACTACCAGATTCTATAGTTTTTTGATATTCTTTGTGATTTCTTATTAAATCTCCTGTTGAAATATGAACATAATTGTATGTTTCTACTAGTTTTTCTGATAAAGTACCTTTTCCTGCTCCTGGAGGAGCAATCAAAACTATATTTTTCACTTTCTTCTATATTCCCTTTTATAATTTCTAGCAACTAAACTACCTTCTAATTGCTTATATGTTTCAAGTGCAACTCCAACTACTATTAACAATCCTGTTCCACCTAAAGTTACAATTTGAGGTAAATTAGTTATTTTGTTAAATAAAATCGGTAAAATTGCAATTATCACTATGAATGCTCCTCCTAAAAAAGTAACACTCATTAATAAGTTAGTAACATAATTTTCAGTTTCTTTACCTGGTCTAATTCCTGGTATAAATCCACCATTTTCATTTAAATTTTTAGCTAGTTCTTCCGGTTTAATTTGAATATATGTATAAAAATATGAAAAAACATAAATTAATACTGCAAATATTATCATTCCAATTAATTTAGTATAATCTAAATAATTGTGAGTAAAATTTATAAAGCTTTGATTTTTTGTAAATTGAGCAACTGTTGAAATTATAGCCATCAAACTAGATGCAAATATTACTGGTATTACCCCAGCAGAATTTATCTTAAATGGCATAAATGACTTATCGTTGCTTTCAAAAGTTGTTGTCTTATTAACATATTTTATAGGAACTCTTCTTTCAGCTTCTTGTACAAAAACAACTCCAACTATTATTAATGCATACACAATTACAAACGCAATAAATAATATTAAGCCTAACCAAAATTGATATTTTCCACTAGTTATTAATATATTAAATGCTTGTTTAAACATTTCTGGTAAGGAAAATACAATACCAGCCATTATTATTAAAGATAATCCATTACCTAAACCTTTTTTAGTAATTTGATCACCTAACCACATTAAAAATGCAGTACCAGCAGTTAAAACTGTAGCTATATAAATAACTTTAGTTGGTGCTAAGTTTGAACCATTTATTAAAAATGAAAATACTATACCTTGTATAAAAGCAACAAAGATTCCCAAATATCTTCCTATTTTAGTAATTTTTTGACGTCCTACAGGACCTTGTTTTTTTAATTCACTAAAGTATGGAATAATATCCATTTGTAATAGTTCCATTATAATTTCAGATGTAATATAAGGCATTACTCCTAGCGCTAGAAGAGAAAATCTCTTTAAAGCACCCCCTCCCATTACATTAAGCAATTCTACAAAACCTAAAGATGATGTATAATCTTTTGTTCCTGGAACTTTAATTGTAGTACCAATAAAGAATATAAACAAAGCAAATAATGTAAAATATATTCTCTTTCTTATATCTTTATTTTTACTACTCTTTAATTGCTTTAATATCGAAAACATATTAAATTACCTCGTATGAGCTTCCTGATTTTTCTATTTTTTCAATAGCTTTTTTTGAAAATTTATGAGCTGAAATTTTTAATTTCTTTTCTAAATCTCCATTTGCTAATATTTTGATACCACTTAATTGTTTTTTTATTATTCCTGTTTCTTTTAATAATTCTGGTGTAACATTTGTGTTATCTTCAAATCTATTAAGATCTGTTAAATTTATAGTAGCGTATTCTGTTCTAAATTTATTGTTGAATCCTCTTTTTGGTATTCTTCTATATAAAGGTAATTGTCCACCTTCAAAAGTTGCTGGAATACTTGAACCACTTCTTGCTTTTTGACCTTTTTGACCTCTACCACTTGTTTTACCAAGTCCTGATCCTGGACCTCTACCTACTCTTTTTCTTTCTTGAACAGATCCAGCATATCTCTTTAATTCATGTAATTTCATTATCCTAATATCTCCTCTTTAGTTTTTCCACGCAACTTAGCAATATATTCTGGAGATTTTTGTTCTTTTAAAGCTTTTATTGTAGATTCAGCCATATTCTTTTTAGTTCTTGCTCCTAAAGATTTAGAAACGATATTTTTAAATCCTGCAAGTTCAAGAATATTTCTTACCGCTCCTCCAGCTACAAGTCCTGTACCTTCTTTAGCTGGTTTTAAAATAACTCTTGTACTTCCAACTTTTCCAATTGCTTCATGAGATACAGTATCACCTTCTGCAATATATACTTTTGTTACATTTTTAGTTGCTTGTTGAGAAGCTTTTTGAATAGCATCTGGTACTTCAGCTGCTTTCCCCATACCTATTCCAACTTTACCTTTTCTATCTCCAACAACTACAAGTGCAGAAAATCTTCTTTGTCTTCCACCTTTGTTTACTTTTGTTACACTTTTTACTTCAACAACTTGTTCTTCATATAATTTAGCCTTAACCATTTTATCTTTTTGGATTTTTCTTGGCTTTCTTACAACTTTTTTAGTTTCTTTTTCTTCCATAAGGCCTCCTTAAAATTCTAATCCCGCTTCTCTACAAGCATCAGCTAAAGCTTGTACTCTACCATGATATAAATATCCTCCACGATCGAACACTACTTTTTTAATCTTCTTAGCTTGTGCTTTTTCAGCAAGATCCTTTCCTACTACTTTTGCAGCTTCAATGTTGCTACCATTTTTAATATTTAAAGTTAATGATGAAGATGAAACTATAGTATTTCCATTTACATCATCTATAAGACTTGCAAAAATATTAGAATTAGAACGGAATACATTTAATCTTGGCATTTCAAGTGTACCATGAATATTTTTTCTTATTTTCAAATGTCTTTTCTTACGAAGATCATTTCTACTAGTTTTTATTATCATTTTTTACCTCCTTAAGCTGCCTTCTTTCCTTCTTTTCTTCTTATTTTTTCATCTTTATATTTAATACCTTTACCTTTGTATGGTTCTGGTTTTCTTATTTTTCTAACATTAGCTGCAAATTCTCCAACTAACTCTTTGTTAATACCTTTAATATTTATTTCAGTGTTGTTTAATACTTCTACTTCTATTCCTTCAGGTACTTCTACTTCAACAGGTTTTGAATATCCTGCTTGAACAATTAATTTGTTTCCTTGTAATTGAAATTTGTAACCAACTCCAACTATTTCTAATCCTTTTACATATCCTTCTGTAACACCTACAAGCATATTTGATATTAAAGCATTTGTAGTTCCATGAAAAGGTTTATATAAATCTGATTTTCTAGTTACCTTAAGTTCGCTACCTTCAACACTTATTTCTATTCCTTCAGGAATAACGTGTCTTAATTCACCCTTTTGACCTTTTATAGAAATAACCCCATTTTCTTGTTTTATTTCTACATTAGCTGGTACAGTTAATACTCTATTTCCTATTCTACTCATATTAAACTCCTACCAAATATATAATAGAACTTCTCCACCTAAGTTTTTACTTCTTGCTTCCTTATCAGTCATTAAACCTTGAGAAGTAGAAATAACTGCTGTACCTAAACCATTTAATACTCTTGGTACATCTTCAACTTTAGCGTAAACTCTAAGACCTGGCTTAGAAATTCTCTTAAGTCCTGTTATAACTCTTTCTTTATTATTGTATTTTAGGGTGATTTTTATGTTTTTTTCTACTTTATCTTCATCAACAAGCTCAAAATTAGAAATATATCCTTCATTTTTAAATATATTTGCTATTTCTAATTTTAGCTTAGAAGATGGAATTATTACTTCTTCATAACGCATAGCATTTGCATTTCTAATTCTAGTTAACATATCTGCAATTGTATCAGTTACTATAGCCATAATATAACCTCCTTCATTTTATTATTACCAGCTTGATTTTTTAACACCAGGTATTTGTCCTTGATTAGCTAATTCTCTTAAACAAATACGGCATATTCCAAATTTTGAAATTACTGAATGTGGTCTTCCACAAACTTGACATCTTGTATATTCCCTAACCTTAAATTTCTTTTTACGATTAGCTTTTACTAACATACTCTTCTTTGCCATATTTACCTACTTTCTAAAAGGAACACCTAAAGCTGCTAATAATTCATATGCTTCAGCGTCTGTTTTTGCTGTTGTAACAAAAACTATGTCCATTCCTCTTACTTTTACTACATCATCGAATTTGATTTCTTTAAAAACTAATTGTTCTTTAATTCCAAGTGTGTAATTACCTTTTCCATCAAATGCTTTAGGATTTACACCTCTAAAGTCCATAACATCAGGTAATGATATATTAACTAACTTATATAAGAAGTTATACATATTTTCTCCTCTTAATGTTACTTTACATCCAATTGATTGACCTTCTCTTAATTTAAATGCTGCTATAGATTTTTTAGCTTTTGTAATAACAGGTTTTTGACCTGATATTAAAGATAAATCACGAACTGCTGCATCTAATAATTTATGATCACTATTTGCTTCACCAACACCAATGTTGATAACTATTTTTTCCAACTTAGGAACTTCCATAACTGATTTATAGTTATGTTTTTCTTTTAAAGTTGGTACTATTTCTTTAATATACTTTTCTTTTAAAATATTCATAATTTATCCTTTCTTAAGCTATCTTTTCATTAGTTTTTTTACTAACTCTATATTTATTTCCATCTTTATCAAAAGCTTTACCAATTCTTGTTCTCTTGTTTGTTTTTGGATCTATATGCATAACGTTTGAAATATGTATAGGAGCTTCTTTTTCAACTATACCTCCAGTTGATACACCGTTTGGCTTTTGACTTTTTTTGATGATGTTGATACCTTCTACTATTACTTTGTTCTTTTCACGAAGTACTTTTAGGATTTTTCCTACTTTACCTTTATCTTTACCAGTAATTACTATTACTTTATCATTTACTTTAAAGTTCATATTTCCTCCTTATAATACTTCCTTAGCTAGAGAAATAATTTTCATAAATCCTTTTCTTAATTCTCTTGCTACTGGTCCAAAAATACGAGTTCCTATAGGGTTTTTATCAGCATTAATAATAACACAAGCATTATCATTAAATTTTATATAAGAACCATCTTCTCTTCTAAGACCACTTTTTGTTCTAACTATTACAGCTTTTACAACTGCTCCTTGTTTAACATTCCCGTTAGGTATAGCTTTCTTAACTGTCCCAACAACAATGTCACCAATGTTTCCACTTTTAACTTTGCTTCCGCCTAATACTCTTATAACTAATAATTCTCTTGCTCCAGAGTTATCAGCAACTTTTAGACGTGTTTCTTGTTGAATCATCTTATTCCTCCTTTACCTAACTATAATATTATCGCTTTTTCAACTACTTCTACTAAAGCAAAATATTTAGTTTTTGATAATGGTCTTGTTTCAACTATCTTAACTTTATCTCCTACTTTAGCAATATTTTGTTCGTCGTGAACTGCATATTTTTTAGAATATTTAACTCTTTTCCCATAAAGAGGGTGTTTTTTGTAAGTTTCTACTAAAACTGTGATAGTTTTATCGTTAACATTACTTACAACTTTACCAATAAATTCTTTTCTTGTCTTTTCCATATTCCCTCCCTACTTGTTAAGTTCTCTTTCTCTTAATTCAGTTTTAAGTCTTGCAACTTCTCTTCTTAAGTCTTTTAAACGAGAAGGTTTTTCAAGTTGACCATTAGCCAATTGAAAACGTAAATTAAATAATTCTTCTTTATCAGCTTTTATTTTTGAACTTATTTCTTCATTTGATAATTTTTTGATTTCTTCAGCTTTCATTATTTATCTCCTTCCCTTTTTACAAACTTAGTTTTTACAGGTAATTTGTGACCTGCTAGTCTGATAGCTTCACGTGCTACTTCTTCAGATACACCTGAAACTTCAAACATAATTTTTCCTGATTTTACTACAGCTACCCAAGAGTCTACTGCCCCTTTACCAGAACCTTGTCTAGTACCGATAGCTTTTTTAGTAAGTGGCATATGTGGGAATATATTAATATATACCTTACCACCTCTACTCATGTAACGATTCATAGCAACACGAGCTGCCTCAATTTGATTAGATGTAATCCATGCTCCAGTTAAAGCTTGAATACCAAATTCACCTTTAGTTAATGTAGTATTTCCTTTTGCTCTTCCTTCATGAGTTAATCTATGTACTTTTCTAAATTTAGTTCTTGATGGAATTAGCATTTGATACTACCTCCTTGTTTCTTTTATTATTATCTTTTTTAAAGAATTTTTTGTTTTCGTGTTTATCACTTTTACCTAGAGTTTCACCTCTATAAATCCAAACTTTAATACCGATTTTTCCATATGTTGTATCAGCTTCTGCTGTAGCATAATCAATATCAGCTCTTAAAGTGTGTAATGATACAGTTCCTTCAGAATAACCTTCATTTCTTGCCATTTCAACACCACCAAGTCTTCCTGATGCTAAAGTTTTAATTCCTTTTGCTCCTGCTTTTCTAGCGTTTCTAATAGCCCTTTTTTGTGCTGTTCTAAAAGATACTCTATTTTCGATTTGTTTAGCTATATCTTGTGCAACTATAGATGCATTTAATTCTGGTTGTTTAATTTCTACTATAGATATTTTAACTTTTCCTTCAATGATTTTTTCAACTTCTGAAGTAAGTTTTTTCATTTCTGAACCTGCTTGACCTATTATTACACCTGGTTTTGATGTAAATATAGTAACTTCAGTATATTTTTCAGTTCTTTCAATAGTAACATTTCCAACACTCGCATCTTTTAATCTAGTTTTTAAAAATTTACGTAGTTTAAGATCTGCATTAAGAAGTCTTGGTACATCTTTTGAATCAGCATACCAGTTAGATTGCCAATCTTTATTTATTCCTAATCTTAAACCAATTGGATTAACTTTTTGTCCCATATTTCCTCCTTATTTTTCTCTTACAACTACTAAAATATGACTAAATTGGTGATCCTTGTGTCCTATACGTCCTCTTGAATCAAACTTATGTCTTTTTAAAGTAGCTCCCATATCTATTCTTGCTTCTTTTACATATAAGTTATTTGCTTCTATATTTAAATTTTCTTTTGCATTAGCAATTGCAGAATTTAATGTTTTTAATATTAATCTAGCTGCTTTTTTATTTGTATTACTTAAAATAGTTTGTGCTTGTAATGCATCTTTTCCTCTAATTAAATCTATAACTAATCTAGCTCTAAAAGGTGAAATTCTAAGATTTCTAGTTAATGCTCTAGTTTCTTTTTTATCCATTATCTCTTACCTTCTTTCTTAGAACCAGCATGTCCACCAAATTTTCTAGTAGGTGAAAATTCTCCCAATTTATGTCCAACCATATTTTCTGTAACATATACTGGTATAAATTCTTTACCATTATATACAGCGAATGTATGTCCTATAAAATCTGGAAATATAGTAGATCTTCTTGACCAAGTCTTAACAACTTCTTTTTTACCTTCTTGATTCATTTTTTGCACTTTTGCAAATAATCTTTCAAAAACATAAGGTCCTTTTTTTACACTTCTTGCCATGTTTCCTCCTACTTGCTTCTTCTTCTAACAATTAACTTATCAGAAGCTTTTTTCTTTCTTGTCTTAAATCCAAGCGCTGGTTTTCCCCAAGGTGTCATTGGACCACTACGTCCGATTGGAGCTCTACCTTCTCCTCCACCATGTGGGTGATCATTAGGGTTCATAACAGAACCTCTAACTGTAGGTCTAATTCCCATATGTCTTGTTCTTCCAGCTTTTCCTAAAGAAACAAGTTCGTAATCTGAATTTCCTACTTCTCCAATAGTTGCATAACAAGTTTTTAATATTAATCTTTGTTCTCCGCTTGTTAATCTAACCATTACATATTTATCTTCTCTACCAATAATTTGTGCTTTACTTCCTGCACTTCTTGCTAGTTCTCCACCTTTTCCAGGTCTTAATTCTACGTTGTGAACAACTGTACCAACTGGAATGTTTCCAAGTGGTAATGCGTTACCAACTTTAATATCAGCTGTTTCTCCAGCTACTATATCTTGTCCTACCATTAATCCTTCTGGAGCTAAGATATATCTCTTTTCACCATCTCTATAATTAATTAAAGCGATGTTTGCAGTTCTATTTGGATCATATTCTATAGAAGCCACTCTTCCGAAAATATCTAATTTATTTCTTTTAAAATCAATTTTACGATATTTTCTTTTTGCTCCTCCACCAATATGTCTTACAGTTATTTTCCCGCTATGGTTTCTTCCACCTGTTTTACTTACTGATTCAAGTAAACTTTTTTCTGGTTTTGCTTTTTTTGTTAGCACTTCATTTTTTAAAGTACTTTTACCACGTTCTGCGTTATTTGTTGGTTTATATAATTTTATTGCCATTTAAAACCTCCTACTTAGTTTCAAGAGTTTGTCCAGGTTCTAAAGTTATAATTGCTTTTTTATATTTTTTTGTGAATCCTGAATAACGTCCTACCCTTTTCTTTTTAGGTTTTACATTTATAGTTTGTACTTCTAAAACTTTAACTCCAAATATTTTTTGAACTGCTTCTTTTATTTCAGTTTTATTACTTTTTGTATCAACTTTAAATGTATATTTATTGTAATTACTTTGATCATTACTAGATTTTTCAGTAATTATTGGTGCTTTAATTATTTCTAAATATTTAGTATGCATAATTTAACACCTCCTCTACTTCCTTTAATGCTTCTTTTGTAATTAATATCTTAGAATTATTTATTAAATCTAAAACATTTAACTCGCTAACTTCTAAAAGTATTACATTAGTAATGTTTCTACTTGCTAAAATTATATTTTCATCAAGTTCCGGAACAACTATCAATACCTTGTCGTTTTGTAATTTTAAATTATTTAAAATATTTAAAACTTCTTTTGTTTTTGGTGTTGCTAATTTAATATCTTCAACTACTACAAAATCTTCTAATTTAGATAAAATAGCACTCTTTAATGCTGTTTTAGCAACTTTCTTATTCATTTTTTTGCTAAAATCTTGTGGTACTGGTCCTAAAGCAACTCCCCCATGTCTAAATATGTTAGATCTAATAGATCCTGCTCTAGCTCTACCTGTACCTTTTTGTCTCCATGGTTTTACACCACCACCACTAACTTCTGCTCTTGTTTTAACTTTTTTAGTGCCTTGTCTTTGACAAGCTAAAGTTAAAATAACAGCATCGTTAATAGCTTTTTCGTTTATTTCATTTTCGAATACTTCTGGATTTAGATTTAAAGCTTCGATTTTTTCACCTTTAACGTTAAATACATCAACTGACTTTTTCATTAAATCCTCCTATTCTTGACTTTCTGTAGAAGCTTCTTCTACTATTTCTTCATTTTTTATTTCTTTTGTATAATCTACAAGACTAGCCATTTCTAATTTTTTATCTTTATTTTTAATAGCTGTCTTTAATATCACTAAACCTTTTTTAGGTCCTGGAACATTACCTTTAACTAAAATTACATTTTCGTTTTCAAGTACATCTACTACAATTGAATTTTGTACTGTAGTAAGTTCTGCTCCCATGTGTCCTGGAAGTTCAGTTCCCTTAAATACACGCATTGGTCTTAAAGTTCCTAAAGATCCTACACCTCTATGATATTGTGAACCATGAGACATTGGTCCTCTTGAGAAGTTATGTCTTTTTATAGATCCTTGGAATCCTTTACCTTTACTAATTCCCGTAATATCTATTACTTCACCAACTTCAAAAACACTTGCTGTTAAAGTATCTCCTAATTTGTAATCTTCTACATTAACTCCTCTAATTTCTCTTAAGAAGCGCTTAGGTTCTGTGTTTGCTTTTTTAGTATGTCCAATTTTTGGTTTATTAGAACTTTTTTCTTTAATTGTTTCAAAACCTAATTGGATTGCTTCATACCCATCATTATCTTTTGTTTTTATTTGAGTAACTACATTTGGTTCTACTGAAATTACTGTAACTGGAATCAATTTACCTTCTTCAGTAAAAACTTGAGTCATTCCAACTTTTTTTCCTAAGATTCCTTTCATTTTTTCCTCCTATTATTGTTTTATTAATATACCAACTCCACTTGGTAAATCTAAATGCATTAAAGCATCCATTGTATCTTTACCAGGGTTTTTAATATCAATTATTCTTTTGTGTGTTCTTCTTTCAAATTGTTCACGTGAATCTTTATATTTGTGTGTCGCTTTAATAACTGTAAACTTTTCAACTTCTGTTGGAAGTGGTACTGGTCCACTAATTTCTCCACCAGATCTTTTAACAGTTTCAACAATTTTTTCAGCTGCTTTATCAAGAATTCTGTGATCATAAGCTTTTAGCTTTATACGAACTATTGACATAAAAATCCTCCTTTCGCTTATATCTAGTATAAACATACTCCGTAAAAGTTACCTGAAACCCTTGTAAACATTAAACAACTTTACCAGGTGGTTCAGCAATCTCTCACATCATCGCTGTCACATACGACTTAAATTATACCAAAAACCTATATAAAATCAATAGTTTTTAAGAAAAAAACAAGATTATTTTAATCTTGTCTGTATATCACTATCGTAAACAACTTCTTCTACTTTTCCGTCTTTTATTTTTAATAACATGTTCTCTTTTAATTTAATATTTTCTTTTTCAAGAACAACATCCTCTTTATTATCTACAAAATAACGTTTATTTAAACCTTCATTGGTATTAACTTCATATATTTTATTTTGTTTATTTCTAAAATTATTTATAATTGTATTTAACTTTTTATCAGAATAATCATAAACAATAACATAATATTCTCCGTTTTTATCAAAAATAGATGTTATTAATATTT
>CAUUHY010000010.1:0-31189 GCA_963545265.1 uncultured Eubacteriales bacterium
TTAGGTAATAACAAAACTATAGATAATCCAATTAACATAACTATCAAAAAGAAAACACTTAATTTTTTATATTTTTTCATACCATATCACCATACTATTATATATAATAACACTTTAATTAAAAAAAAGAAGATTTAATAATAAATCTTCTATATAAAAATATTATCTTGTTTTTGTTCTGAAAGCTTCTTGTTTTTATATTTGGCTACTTCTATAGTTTTACTACTTTTTAAACTTTTAGGAACATCTATAATTCTTTGATTTGTTGAACCTCTAAAAAGACAATCCATACTTTTTTTAGCCATTATAAATGGCCCATCTATTAGAACATCTATATATTTTAAAAATTCCATAATTTCCGGTTTAGAATTTTTTAATTTTAGAAGTTCTTCATAAAGATATCCAGTATAACACCAAACGCTTTTTCCTTTATTTTTTAAATCTTTTGCTATAATACTACAAGCTTTTGCTTGTAAAAAAGGATCTCCTCCAGAAAAAGTTATACCATCATTTGAGTCTTTTAAAGCTTCAATAACTTCTTTTACATCGAACTCTTTTCCACCTTCACAAGGTATAGTTTCAGGATTATGACATCCTGGACAATGTCTTGGACATCCTTGAGTCCAAATAACTGTTCTAAGTCCTTCTCCATCAACTATACTATCTCTCATGATAGATGAAGCTAATTTAATTTTCATATTATAGATATATGTCTTTTATTCCTGAATGTTTAACTCTATCTTTTTCTTCGTTTTTCTTTCCGTCATTAAATCTATCTACAGTACCTACTAAATAACCAGTAATTCTTCTGATTCTTTCGAATTTAACTTTATCTCCTACCATTTTTTCGTTTTTCATAATTAACTCCTCCTTATTAATGAACAACAATCTAAATTTTGTAATCTTTCAAAGCTTATTGCTTCTTCATCTTTTCTTCCACATCTTGGACATGTATCATTTATCACTCCTACATATCCACAAACTGGATCTCTATCAACTGGATGGTTTATTGCTCCATATCCAATTTCGTATTCTTTCATAAGTCTTACTACTTTTTCAAAAGCATCTACATTGGCACTAGTATCACCATCTAATTCTATGTATGAAATATGTCCTCCATTAGTTAAAGCATGATATGGTGCTTCAACTTCTATTTTATGTTTGATACTTGTATTGTAATAAACTGGAACATGGAATGAATTAGTATAATATTCTCTATCAGTAATTCCTTTTAATTTTCCATATATCGCTCTATCTATCTTAGTAAATCTACCAGAAAGTCCTTCTGCTGGTGTTGCTATTAAACTAAAATTTAAAGTATAACTATTTGCGTATTCGTCAATTTGTTTTCTCATAAAACTAATTATTTCACGACCTAGTTTTTCAGCTTCTTCACTTTCACCGTGATGTTTACCAATTAATGCTTTTAAACATTCAGCAAGTCCAATAAACCCAATTGATAATGTACCGTGTTTAAGTACTCTTCTAACTTTATCTGTTGGCTTTAATTTTTCAGAATCTAACCAAATACCTTGTCCCATTAAGAATGGAAAATTGTATACTCTTTTTTCACATTGATATTGATATCTTTCTAGTAATTGATCTTTTACATCTTCAAGTAGTTCTTTTAATTCTTGATAGAATCCATCTAAATCAGTTTCCCCATTTACTATTCCATGTTTAATACCAAGTCTTACTAAGTTAATTGAAGTAAATGATAAATTACCTCTTCCTGGTGTAATTGCTTTACTAGGATCTGCTACATTAGCCATAACTCTAGTTCTACATCCCATATAACCTACTTCTGTTCTATAATCTCCTTCTTTATAGTATTCTTTATTAAATTTAGAATCTATAAATGAGAAGTTTGGAAATAATCTCTTAGATGATACTTCACATGATAACCTAAATAAATCATAGTTAGGATCTTCTTTATTGAAGTTAACACCTTCTTTTACTTTAAATATAGATATTGGAAATATTGGTGTTTCTCCTCTTCCAAGTCCACTATCTAAAGCATATAAGTAGTTTTTAATAACCATTCTACCTTCTGCAGTTGTATCAGTTCCAAAATTAATTGATGAAAATGGTACTTGTGCTCCTGCTCTAGAGTGCATTGTATTTAGATTATGAATAAATCCTTCCATAGCTTGATATGTAATTCTATTTGTTTTCATATAAGCTTTTTCTATCGCCATAGAAAATAATCTTTCTAATACTTCATTTTCTTTGATAAATTTTTCAAATGTATTTTTATCTATTGTAATAGTTGTTATTTTATCTATTTCTTTAACGATAGTATTCATATTTAAATAATTTGAAAATCCCATTAAATCTATAAATTCACTAATCGTTTGTTTTAATTGCTTTTTAAATGTCATTAAGACACCTGGTGCTAAATAATAATCAAACGCTGGTATTGCTTGTCCTCCATGTTGATCATTTTGATTAGCTTGTATTACGATAGCTGCAAGTGCTGCATAACTCATAATATCTTTTGGTGGTCTAATGTGTCCATGACCTGTTGAAAAACCTGTTTTAAATAGTTTTTCTAAATCTAATTGATTACATGTTGTAGTTCCCATTGCGTAGAAATCTAAATCATGTATGTGAATGTAACCTTCATCATGTAATTCTGAATATTTTTTCTTCATTAAATATGCTTTTGAAAATTCTTTTGATATTGTCGAACCATATTGAAGCATAGTTCCCATTGCAGTATCACCATTTACATTAGCATTTTCTCTTTTTGAATTATCTTCAAAAGAACTTTTTAATCCTAAAGATTCAATTGTCTTTAAAAATTTATGTTTCTTTTTATCATCAAAGAAAAATTCTCTTGATTCTCTTCTTTTTTCTCTATAATTTGAAAAAGATTCATAAACTTCATTATAGTTATAATGTTTTAAAGAACTTTCAATTAAATCTTGAACTTCTTCAATTTTTAATTTTTCCGGTTTTTGTTCTTCTATATTTTTTATAACTCTATCTAGTACTTTTTGTGTATCTTTAGTATCGTATTTTCTATTATCTTCATCATCAACACTATCAAACCCCTTTTGTATTGCTAAAGCTATTTTTGTTTCATCAAAAGGAACTTTTTTACCATTTCTTTTAATTACAATAATATCTTTTAAATTGCTCTCTTCGCTCATATAACCTCTCCTTTCTATTTTCATTTTCGTATTTTTAATTATTATAGTCAATAACAAAAAGATAAGTTTTTTTAGACAAATTTATAAAAGCTTGATTTAACAACAAAAATGCAAAAAATTAATTTTTTCAAATTTTGTAAATTTACAAAATTGACATTTTTAAATTTTTGTACTTTAATTTATTGTGCTAATTCCTTTATTTCACAATGAATTACTATGTTTTGACAAAAATATTTTTTTATAAAAAATAAAAAATCAAAAAAACTAATTTTTGATTTTTTTGATTTTTTTTGTTTTTTTGAAAATCATATTTTAAGAGTTTTTAATAGCATTCATATATTTTCTTATATTTACATGCCACTCTTTATTTTCAGCATACTTAGGATTAATTGCTTCAGGAGTAGTTAAACCATAATCTATATAGTTATTCTTTAAATTTTTAAAGAAACCTTCTATTCCTGCCTCCAAAGTACTAAATCCTTGATAAGAACCCATACAACCTGGATTCCCTTTTTGACCTCCAATATTATTACAACGTTTTACTAAAGTACTACAGTTCCATTTACATCCTGTTTCATGTAATGATATAGCAACAGCCATATACGGATCAACATTATATTGAATTGAGTATTGTGCAAAAACTAAACCTTTACCTGTTAAATTAGAATTAAGAGATTTTTCAAGCTTCGCTCCTAACTCTTCCATAGTCATATTTTCATAAACTACTTTTCTGTTAACTTTAGTCTTAGCAATACTCATAAATTCATTTATATCTTTAATACTCTTTGTATTAGTTGTAAATAAAGATGCCAAACTTATCAAGGATATTGCAAATAATTCTTTCAAATATCCTCCTATTAACAGGCAATTTAATTATAACATATTTTATAATTTTTTTCATCGTTATACATTTTATTAAATAAAATAATTCAAACAAAAAAGACATGTAACATGTCTTATAATTCTAAAAGTTCTATATCTTCTTTTTGAGTTTCTTCTCTTACTGGAACATTTTCTACAACTGGTAAAGATGGTTGTTTTACATCTTCAGTTAAAGGCATAGTTTGATTAACTACTGGCTGTACATGTTGTACAGGCAGTACTGATTTTGCCGGTTGTTCTTTTTGAATAGCGATATCCCTTAAACTAAAGCTTTGGGTATTAGATAAATGTGGTTTTTCTAATTCTGGTTTAAAATCATCTGGTAATAATTTTTCTCCTCCAAAAGCTTCTTTTCTTTCATTTATTTCAATCTTAAAATCATCTGGTAATAATTTTTCTCCTCCAAAAGAATCGTTTTTAACTGATATTTCTTCTTTTATTGGTTCTACATTTTCTACTACTGAAGGTATTACTTCAGTTTGAATCATATCGTTAACGTTAGTTAGATTAACATTATTATTTGTTACCATAGGTATCGTTTCTGGTGCTAAAACTACTTCTACTTTTGGTTCTTCTTTTACTTCAAGCGGTGATATATTTTGATCAACATTTAAAGTACTAGGCATCACTACAGGATTATTAGTATTTTTGTTATTTAATTCAACCTTTTCTTCTATTAGTGGTTCTTGCATAATTGGTGCTTCAACCAAAGGTTCAGACATTACAACTTCTTCTACAACTTTAGGTTTTTCTACTTCAATAGGTGTTGTATTAACCACTGGTTGTTCTACTTTTATTTCTTCCATTATAGGACTAGGAGCAGCTGGAATTTCTTGTTTAATTTCTTCTTGCATTGGTGTATTGACTGGAATTGACTGATTAGTACTAAGCATCCCTAAATCTTCTGGTCTATTTAATAATTCTTCTCCTTCTTTAGGATCCAAATCTACTTCAAATTCATCTTTTTTTCTCGTTAAAGTTGGTATTAAGATAATTGCTATTATTAAGCAAAAACACCCTAAAATAAGTAATATACCTGGTAAAGATTTAAACCAAGATAAATCAAAACTCATAAAATCCATTATTCTCATACTATTATTTCCTATTCTCACTTTACTATATATAATAGTATCAAAAATTAATTTATTATGCAATATCTCTATTATTCATTTCTTCTAACTTAATTTTGATAAAATTATCTAACTCTTGTTTTAACTTATTAAAACCTTCTTTACTTTCTTCAATTTCTACATATTTTTTATTTTCTTTATACTTTATTGTCAATTTTAAGTGTCTAGTTTTTTCATCAACTTCTAGTACTTTTAAAAAGATATAATTTCCTACTTTTGCATAAGAATTTATATCAGTCACATACTTATTAGACATTTCAGATATATGCAACAATCCTGTATATTCATTATCAAATTTTAAAAATATACCATAATCCGTTATTCCAGTAACTAAACCTTTTACTACTTGTTTTTCTTTATACATAGCATAATTATAACACTACTATAAATCTTTGAAAATATTTATATTTACTGTATAATAAATTTTATGAGAAAAGATAATGAAAATATTTTAAAATTAATAAACGAATGTTTAGAAATAGTAAAACCATACATTCAAAATGATGGTGGTGATATTAAATTAATAAAATTTGAAGATGGTATTGTTTATATAAAATTATTAGGAGCCTGTGAAGGTTGTATCATGAAAGATTATACAATAAAAGATGGTATTGAAAGCTTCTTAATAGAACATATACCAGAAGTTAAAGGAGTTATAGAAGTATAAAAAAACAGGTTTTAACCTGTTTTTTTTATTTCTTTTTAATTGTATCAATAAACTTAGATAATTCTTCTTTTTCAACATATCCAGTTAAAGAACCAACTAATTTTCCATTTTTAAACGCAAATGTAAATGGTGTTCCTCTTAATCCTTGATTAAATGTATCATTTAAAGCTATTATTTTTTCAGCACCTTCTTGAGTTAATTGATCTGCATTAAAGTAATATACATCAATATTTTTTTCTTTTGCTACTTCTTTTATAATTGGTGCATATTTAACGCAATATTGACATCCACTTCTTCCATAATATACCAAAGTTAGTTTGTCATCATTATATTTTTTTACTATTTCTTCTGCTGTTATATTTTTAAATGAAGAAACTACTTCATTATATTTAGTTGATAAATTTTGTTGTTCTTTTAATTCTTTAATTTGTGGTCCTAAAAATGAATATAATAAATTTATCTTAGGTTTATCAATTAATACTATAATTAATAAAATTATAGTAATTATTGTTGATACAAGTGTAATATATAATGAATATTTTTTTAATACACTCATAATATTTTTAAACACATTTATTGTTTTATTTTCTTTTTTAACACTAACTTCTTTTTTTATTTCTACTACTTCTTTCTTTTCTTCTTTATTAACTGGTTTTATTTCTTTAAAATTCTTTTTTGATTCTTGTTTTTTATTTTCTTTTTTCATTTCTACTCGCTTTCTCTTGTAATAATATCTATTTCTCTTAAATATTTTTCTTGTTCTTTTAATATAAAACTTAATTTTTCTTTATATATTTGAATATTTTGAATAATAGTTAACCTTTTTAATTCTACATCTTGTAATTTTTGATAAGCATCTTTTAAGATTTTATCTTTTTCTTCATTAATTGAAGAAAGCATAGAATCCCTTTCTCTTAAAGCATTTTCTCTAATAGTATGAGAAATTTCAGTAGCTCTAATTAAAGACTCTCCAAGTTCTTTTTCTTTACTTTTATAACTGTTAAGTTCTTTAGTCAAAAGATTTATATTTTTTTCATAATCGTTACACTTTTTAACTAACTTTTCTGTATTAACTATTACATTATCAATAAAATCATTTACTTCTTTTTTATTGTATCCATTTGCTTCATAAGAAAAATTGTTCATATTTACACCCTATAAATTAAATACTTAAAAATCTAATTCATTTTCTTCTTTTTTATTCTTTACTTCTGTTTCGTGAGATATTTCACCTTCTACACCTATATTTTTAGGTGTACATAAAAATATTCCACTACCAAGTTTTTGGATTATTCCTCCAAGAGCATATAAAGTTCCATTTAAAAAGTCTACTATTCTTTTACCTTGATCAGGTGTAACTCTTTTTAAATTAACTATAACCCCATTTCTCTTTTTTAAATAATCTGCAATTTGTTTTGCTTCTGAAAAAGCACGAGGTTCTAAAATAATCATTTTATCTGTTACTTCAGATTCTCCTCTATCATCACTTACATATTCTTCAATTCCATCATTTTCATCTTTATTAGAAAATATAGTTTTCAAATTAAATGCCATAATTATTAAACTCCTTTATATCATACACTAAAATAATAACAAAATTTTTTATATTTGTCATCAAATTTAATTACTATACCAAATTTTAACTATATCACTATTATTTGATAGAGGTTCTGGACTTGCAAGTGGAAATTTAATATTTATAGATAATGGAAATGCACTTCCAAATGCTAAACATGTTCCAGCTGGTAAATTTTTAACTTGATTTATTCCTTCTTGACTTATATTTGGAACCATATTAGCAACATATTCTAAGTCTTTAGGATGTTGAATCTTTAATATTATAAAGTTAGCACATTGTGATACTGATGTATCTGTAAGTTCACTTGGTCTTTGAGTAATAAGCCCTAAAATAGTACCATATTTTCTTCCTTCTTTAGTAATTCTATCAAAAATATTATATCCAAGTAATTTTAAATCATTATCTTCTTGAACATATCTATGTGCTTCTTCGATAACTATATGTATAGGATTTGCTCCTCTTATAGGACTTTTAACTAAAACAGTAAATACCATTCTAGATATTATTTTTGCTATTACTTTACCAAGTCTATCATCTACATAATTAATATTTACATCTAAAATTTGTGATAAACGATTTTCTTTATTTAAGAATAAATATGAAATATATTCTTCTTTTGTCATTTTTTCATTTATAGAAAAATATTTACCATATTCTGAATTAGCTAAAGAATTAAGTCTTACACTAAGTACATTAGCATAATCAAATATTTTTTCACTCTTTAATATACCTTCTGATATAAGAGCAAAATCAAGTGCACTCTTTAAATCGACTAGATTATATACTACACTTCCATCTGGATCTGGTATTTTAAAATTATTATCTATAAAACTATTTAAAAAGCTAACAACTATTTCTATGTCAGACATTTTACCCATAGAATCAACTTGTAAACATTGTTTAAATGTTCTTACATATCCAGGTTGATGTATTTCGCTATTTAAATTTAAATCTTTTGTAAAATATGTAGATAAAACCGCAACTAGTTGATCTCTAATAATTGTAGATTCTTTACCACTTCTAACTATATCTATTAAAGCTCTTGCTATAATATCATTTTTAAGTTTAATTATCTCTTCATTTTCACTTTTAAAAATAGGTGCTAATTTTAAAGCTTTTTCAATTATAGGAAGTTGTTCTGCTCTATCAGCATTTAATAAAAGAGCTATATCATCTATATCTAGTAACCATACTGGTATTTGTAAAAGTTCATTATTCGTATCTTTAATATCAGTAGTAATTACTTTTGTAGATAATTTTGAATTAATAGTATTGATATGTGAAAATGCTTTTATGTATTCTCCATACGCATCAAATATAATAAATCTTGATTTAACCGGTGGATTTTCACTATTATCAAATACACTTTGAAGTATTTTAGCAAAAGTACAACTTTTACCACTTCCACTATTTCCAAATATTGCAAAATGATTAGAAAAGAAACTATTTGTATCAACGTTAATTTTATAATTTTTATAAACCGTAGATAAACCAAAGAAAGTCTTATCTGGTGTTTTTTCTTGCTTACCTAAAATTAATTCTAATTCAGGCATAGTAATAATTCTAACCTTTGATTTAAAAGATGGTCTATCGTTTATTCCTGAGACAAATTTATTATTAACTATTTCTCCAACGATATTTATATGACATTCTTTTTTATCTAAAAAAACTATTTCTCCTACTATCAATTTATCATTATCTTCAAATATTACATGAACACCTATAAAGTTATTTTGACTTGTAATATCAATAGCTAAGTTAACTTTTACTCTACTTCCAAGTACTTCAATTATATTCCCTATCATATTTACTCCCTTTTATATTTCTTCTTTTGGTATTAAAACTTCTCTTGGTTTAGAACCGTTACTTGGTCCTATAACACCTCTTTCTTCTAAAGTATCTATTGTTCTTGCTGCTTTATTATATCCTACTCTAAAATGTCTTTGAATTAAAGATGCACTTATCTTTCCAGCATTTATTGCAAAGTCTAATACATCATTATAAAAAGCTTCTTCATCATCACTCGTGTCTTCTTCTTTTGAAGATTCTATTTTTACTTCATTTTTAGTATCAGGTGTTTCTAAATCCATAAATAAATTATCAACATGAGTTTCTATTTGTTGTGCTACTGCATAATCAACTACTGCTGCTATTTCTTCATCTGATACAAAAGCTCCTTGAATTCTTTCTGGATTATTATCATCTATTGGTTTAAATAACATATCCCCTTTACCAAGTAACTTTTCTGCACCAGTTTGGTCTAAAATTGTTCTAGAGTCAATACCTGAAGATACTGCAAAAGATATACGAGATGGAATATTTGATTTAACTACCCCTGTAATAATATCAGTAGATGGTCTTTGAGTTGCTACTATTAAGTGAATTCCAGCAGCTCTAGCCATTTGAGTAATTCTCATAATAGATGCTTGAACTTCTTTACTAGCTACCATCATAAGATCTGCAAGCTCATCAATTATACAAACAATATATGGCATTTTTTCAATACCTAGAGAATTATATCCTTCTATATTTTTTACTTTATTTCTTTCAAAAGTAGAGAATCTTCTTTCCATTTCTTCTACTAATTTTTGAAGAGCTACACTAGCTTGTCTGGGATCAGTTACAACTGGTCTCATTAAATGAGGAATACCATTATATATACCAAGTTCTACTTTTTTAGGATCTATTAACATAAGTTTTACTTCATCTGGTTTTGCACGCATTAAAATTGAAATAATAATACCATTAATACAAACAGACTTACCACTACCAGTAGATCCAGCTACAAGTAAATGGGGAGTTTTATTAATCTCACAAAATTTAGCAAGTCCCATAACGTTTTTACCAAGTGCTACTAAAAGTTTATTGTCTTTTTTATTAAGTGGTTCTCTTTCTAATATTTCTCTTAGTCCAACCATATCTGTTTCATCATTTGCAACTTCTATACCTACAGTCTTTTTACCAGGTATCGGAGCTTCAATTTTTACATCTTTTACTCCTAAGCTCAAACTAAGTTCTTTATCTAAAGATAATATTTTTGATAATTTTGTCCCCGTCTTAATTGTTAATTCATATTGAGTAAACGATGGCCCTATATGAGCATCTACTACATGAGCCTCAACTTGATATTCAGAAAGTGTCTGAACTAAAATAGCACTAACTTTTTGAACCATTTTATTTCTATCTTTAAGTTTATTTTTTATTGGTTTTAAAATATCTAAAGTTGGTAAAACATATTCTTTATTTATATTTGGAGTAGAATTTAAACTAGGATTTAACGCTTCTTCTTTTATTTGTTCTATTTCCATAGTTTTCTGTAAATCATCTAAAATAAGTTTAGAATCATTTTTAATTTTATATGGTTCTAATTCTTTTAAATCAACAATATATTGATCTTCTTTCTTTTCTTCTATATTTTCCTCTTCTTTTAAGAATAAATTTGATATTGAAGAGATAAATGGTTTAACATTTTTTTCTTCTTTTGATTCTTCAACTATTTTTTCTTCTTTAACTTCTTTTTTTACAAATAAATCACTTTCCTTTACTTTGTTATAATTATTTTTAACAAAATCTAAAATTGAAAATCCTGTTATTACACAAATGGCAAAAAATATTAATATATAACAAAAAATTTTAGCTCCATTTAAAGATAACAGCATTCCAAAAAGAAAAGAAAATACTCCTCCTATAATTCCACCTGTTTTTATAACATAAACTTTATTACTAAACATTAAAGTAATTGAATTATTAATTGTTTCTAAATGATTTTTCATAAATACTTCAAATGTTTCTTTATTGTAAAAATTTAAACTTGCAAGACTAAGCAAAGCAATAATTATTAGATAAGCACCTAGCATTTTTTTATTGAAAAGAATAGTTGCTTTTGGCAATTCATTTTTTATAAGCATATATCCTGAAAAAGCTAATAAAGCTATTAAAAACACTATGTAATATATACCAAATAAATATATTGCACCAGCTTTAGATATTGCTGCAAAGCTTCCTTCTTTGAAAACGCTTCCACATATTGCAAATAAAGTTAATATAAATCCTGTTATTCTAATTTTATTTTCAGTTATTACATTTTTTTGTGCTTTTTTTCCCATATTATCACCTATTTAATTATAACAAAAAATAATTGTTAATAGAAGAAAAGAAAAATAAATAGCTTTTAAACTATCTATTTTATTTTTATAAAAAACACAATTCCTATTTTATTTTTCTTAACTTTATATTCAATATTATAGTTTTTTAAAATATTTTTAACTATATATAAACCTAATCCATTACTATTTTCTTTATTTAAATCAAAGTTAACTTCAAACATACTATTTATATCTAAGTCTTTTACTTTTTCATAAGAATTTTCTATATAAAGAAAATTATCTTTAATTCCTATATTAATTATTCCTCCTCTATCAGAATACTTTACTGCATTACTTATTAAATTAGATAGCAATAATTTCAAAGCGGGTTTACCAATATATATTTTTTCTGCTTTTAGATTATTATTAATAGCTATATTTTTTTCTTTAGCTAATAAGATATATTTATCTATAACTTTTGTTAAAATTTCATTAATTACTACATTTTCTTCATCGTTTTTTAAGTGTTCTAAAGATGATATTGATAATATTTGAGAGATACTTTGATTTAACTCATTTACTATATCTATACAATTTTCTATATATTTTTCTTTGTCTTTGTATTTTCCAATATTATATTTCATATTTTCTAATATAATTTTAAGACTTGATAGAGGTGTTTTTAATTCATGTGATGCTCCTCTAAAAAAGTCATATTTTAATTTTTCAAATTTTTTTATTTCTTTATTTTTAATTTCTAGATCATCTATTATATTTAATAATATTGAATATAAATCATTAATTTGACTTTTCAACTCTCCTATTTCATTAGTAGAATCAACTTTCAATTTAGCTTTTCTATCTAATTTCATCATTTTTTCAGTTACTTTTTTTATTTCTTTAATATTATTAGTTATAACTTTAGCATACATTAAAGAAATAACTATAGAAAATAATACTGATATAGATAAAGAATATGGTAAAAATTTAAAACTTAATTCTTTAGCATCTTTTTGCATATCAGTTGTAGATACAAATTTTATAGATGTTTTTTCACCTGATTTTAATTTTATTTCTCTTTCTTCAATTATTAAAGAATTATTATTGCTTTTTAAATTAGCATTTATATTATTATCAAGTTGTAACTTGTTAAAATTTTTTTGACCTTGTATAAAAGCTTTTATTTCACTACTTTTAGAATAAAACTCTAAAGTTTCTTGAATAAATTTTAAATCTTTTCCTTGTAAATTATTAGATAATTCATTTGCTTTCATATAAATTTCTTGTTTTCTAGTTTCTAAATATGTTTTAGGAAATATTAAATAAACTAATAAATGTATAAAAACAATTAAAATTCCTAATATTACAAATGTATGTAAAAACATCTTAGGAAATATTTTCAAATTTTTCATTTTCTCTCCAACTTATATCCAACATTTCTAATTGTGATAATACAATCTAATCTTAATTTTTTTCTTAATTCTTTTATATATACATCAATAACTCTATCAAAAGGTATATCTTCTGTTTCTTTCCAAACATTATCTATTATTTGATTTCTAGTTAATACATGCCCTTCATTTTCCAGTAAATATTTTAAAATTTCTAATTCTTTTGCATTAACATCAATAAATTCATCTTTTACTTTGGCAGTATAGCTAGAAAAGTTAACTTCTAGATCTTTATATATGAATTTTTCTACTTCTTTATAATATCTTTTAATTAAAGAATCTATTCTAACCTTTAAAACTGGTAATGAAAAAGGTTTTTCTATATAACCATCAGCTAAACTTGAAAAAGCACTTATTTTATATTCTTCATCACTAAAAGCAGTTAACATAAGAATAGGAATTTTACTTTCCTTTCTAACCTCTTTTAATACTTCTAAACCGTTTAATAAGGGGATTTGAATATCTAATATTATTAAATTAATATCTTTATCTTTAAATATGTTTAATGCTTTTCTTCCATCTTCAGCTTCATACATTTCATATCCAAATTCTGATAAATATTCACATATTCCTTCTCTTATAATTTTATCATCTTCTACAACAAGTATCTTCATCAATTTCTCCTTTTTAAATTATATCTTATTTTTAAACAACATAAAATTATCGGTGTAAAAACACCGATAATTGTTATTTAGAATCATTTAATAATTCTTTTGGTTCTTTTCTTAAAATACTTGAAGAAGATATTAATAAAGATATTATAAGTACTATTGACATAAATATTATTACATAAATTAAAGCTTGTATTGTAACATTAACATCTAAGCTTGTAATAGTTTTATTAAAGCCATCTACTTCTGCTCCTCCACCTAAACTTCTAGAACCTGCTTCTTTTGCTATTTGCTTAGCTATATCTCCAGTTACTTTTTGTAATACATTATTAGCTATTAATTTTCCTGTTGATGATGCTAAGAAATATGAAACTATAAATGCTGGTATTGTAATAATTACTAACTCTATAGCAAATTGTCCCAAAATTTGTGCTTTTGAAATTCCAAGAGATAATAACACTGCAATTTCTTTTCTTCTAGCATTCATCCATAAGAATAACAACAATGAAACTACTAAACCTGCAAATATTAAAGATCCATAGAATAATTGATTTGCTACTGAATATATTACAGATATTGATTTTTGCAATGCTGGATAATTAGATGAACTCTTAATTAAATTATATTCTTCCCAATTTATATCTAATTTTAAAAGTTCTCTTATTACGTGATCTAACTTTTTATTACCTTTTACGAAAAATGTAACATCTTGATATACAGCAGTATCTTCTGTATTTCCATAAATTTTAGCAGCTGTATGTACATCTGTAATTAAAGTATTTTCATATAATTCTTGTGCATAACTAACTCCACCATTGTTATGTCCATCAAATATACCTACTATTTCTACTTCAACAGTTTCATTAGCACCTTTTTCATTATCTGCATCAAATAAATTAGATTTTAATCTTATTTTATCTCCAATTTTTAATTTGTTTTTTTCTACAAGATCTTTATGCATTAAAATTTTATTTTTATCATTACTTTTTAAATGTCTACCTTGAATTAATTTATATACTCCTGAAATAAATTTATTTTCTTTTTTCGAATCATTAACTCCAGTTAACATAACTGTTCTTTTGAAATTTTTTGCTCTTTCAGCAGATTGATTTTCTAATGTTTCTTGAGTTTCAATAATGTCATAACCATCTAAATCAGCTACACTATTAATTCTTTTAACATATCCCTCTATATTCTTAGAATCAGTTATTTTCTTTATATCTTGACCTTTAACATTTCCCCCACCTCTAGGCGTTCCTGGATTTGTCTGTCTATTTATCTCCATAGAAAAACTATTAGTTATATTACTAAATGTTTTTTCAGATGCTTTATCTGTAGCATCTTTAATAGATAAACTAATTAAACTAAGTGCTGACATAAATAAAACAACCAATAATATTATAAAAGATTTTAAAAATTTTCTTGTTACATATCTAAAAGAATTTCTTATCATTTTTTACCTCCTAATTTATTTATTAACTTTTTTTAATTTTTTATTGTTAAGTTCTAATACTGTATCTGCTGCTCTAGCGACTTCTTTACTATGAGTTACAACAATAACACATTTATTTCTTTCTTTTGCTAATTTTTTTAATATAGCTATTATTTCACTTGCTGTATGTTCATCTAAGTTTCCTGTTGGTTCATCCGCAAGTATAATTGGTGCTTCAGATACTAAAGCTCTACCAATAGCAACACGTTGTTGTTGACCTCCTGATAATTTCATTACATTTCTTCTAATTTGTTGATTATCAAGTCCAAGTTCATTTAATATATCTCCAGAAGCTTTATTATTTACCAATCTGATATTTTCAAGTGGTGTTAAATAATCAATAAGATTATAATTTTGAAATACTAGAGAAATGTTATTTTTTCTATGATTTGTATAACCTGTCTTTTCTATATTTTCATCTTTAAATAATATTTCTCCTTCTTCCGGTTTATCAAGTCCTGCTAATAATGAAAGTAATGTTGATTTACCTGTTCCTGATTTTCCAATAATTGCATAAAACTTACCTATTTCAAAACTGTAATTTACAGATGATAATACTTTAGTTTCTGCATCTTTATAACCATATGTTACATTTTTTATTTCTAATATACTCATATTTCCTCCTAACTAATTTGTGATAATATTTTCTTTGGTTTTTTCATTAATATAATTCCTGACGTAATTACTACAGATATAACAATTATTAAAACTAGAATAATATAACTTTCTATAAATATTATTAAATTATTGATATTATATCCATCATTTAAGAATTTTGATGTAATGGAAACTGTATCATCTGATGATATAAATCCACTAGCTATTTGCCTTAATATTAAATTACCAAATATTAAAGACATTAAAATTGATGGAAGTGATACTAATAGTAACTCTAATATAAATTGTGCTATAATTTCTAATTTACTTATTCCTATAGATAATAAAATTCCTATTTCATAAATTCTTTCTCTTAACCATAAAATTAATATTAATGATAAAATAACTGATCCACCTATCATGATTGAATAAGTCATTATTTTAATTATATCTTTAACTCCATTTAAAGCATCAAGTGCTTCTTTATAAGCATTATTATTTTTACTAATTGTATATTTTGACCAATCTACTTGTATCTTTTTTATTTTTGTAATAGTTGTCTTCATTTCTTTTGGTGATGATACAAAAATTGTTAACTTATTTACAATATCTTTTTGTGTATTTAACGCTTTTTGACTAGATTTATAATCTGTAAATATCATGTTTTCACTAAAATCAGAAGATAAACCTGTATATTTTTCTTGTTTTTTTCCAGTAAATATTCCAACTATTTCAAACTTATGTTCTTTAATAGTTGTTTTGTTTTTAGTCATATTTATAAGTTGTAAACTTACTTTATCTTTTAATTTTAAATTATTTTTTTTAGCAAAATCACTATGTACAAGTATTTTATCTACATCATCTTTATTAATATGTCTTCCTTCTTTTAAAGAAAAAACTCCACTATTAAATAAGATATTTTTTTTAGTATTACTTGTAGATTCTATTGCTACAAGATTTTTTAAATCTTTAGATAAATAATCTCTTTTAATTTTTTGTTTACTTTCAATTACATTACCATTTATTAATCTTGCTAATCCTTCATATTCTGAAATAATTTCTTTTATTGATTTTATTTTATTTATATTTTTAAATTCATCTTTTTCAAAATATCCTTGAACATCTTTTTTCATTAATGATACAGAAGAATTAGATGATTCATATAAAGATTTTTCCATGTTATTACTAGATTTCGTTATATTTAAACAAGAATATAAACAAGATAAAACTAAAGTTAAAATAACAAAAATTATAAATGTTCTTCTTCTTTTTCTTAAAACATATGCTATTGAATTCTTTACTACCTGCAAACTAAACTCCTTTCTTAATATAGTTGTTAACTAAAATAATTTATTCAACAAATTTTATTTTATATATGTTTTATGAAATGTATGTGAAATAAAAAAATATTAATAAAAACTCAATTCTAAGAACTGAGCTTTTATTATTTATTATAATTTTTAATTTTAAAATATTCTTCTATTGCAGTAATCATATCTGGAGAAATTATTTTGTTCATTTCATTATTAGGCATATTTGCTTTTATTTTATCAATAACTTCATCAAGCTTAAAACTATAAATAACATAATGATTTTTTATCTCCATTTCAGTATAATTTGTTTTTGATAAATCAGGATTTTTTGTTGTTTCTACAATATAATAATATATTTCTGATTTTCTATTTTTACCTTTTTCAGGATAATCTTTGTTCATAAATTTAACTTTCATAAATGCTTCATTTATTTCTTTTTCTTCTAATTCAATACCTGTTTCTTCGAGAACTTCTCTTTTTAAACATTCTTCATAACTTTCATTATCTTCTAAATGTCCTCCAGGAAACTGGAATGCTCCACCTTGATCTGCTATTAATATATTATTATCATTTATAATAAGTGCTTTTATTCTAGTTACATAATCTGTAACATCTTTTTCTTCTAAATGATTAGGATTATATATTATTTCTTTCATATTAACCTCACACTTTTTTATAATAGCACAATTTTAAATTAAATAATTAAAAACTCAATTCTATTGTGAATTGAGTTAAAATCTATCTTAAAATAATTTGAGTTATTAAAAATCCTATTATATAAAATAAACAAAAGCTTAAAATACTTCCTCCAATTATTAATATTATATTTTTAAACTTTGCAAACATTTTTAAATCCTCTTCTAATAGCGGTACCTAAAGATTTTCCTATTTCGAAAGTTAATTTTCCTAAACTTATAAATGCGTTTATCAAAGTTATAGTTACCGCTCCACCTTTTATATTTATTGATTGTTCTTTACTAACTTCTTTCATTTTCTACAAACAAGTGGTCTTGAATATCAATCTATTACTCCAAAAATTAGACCTGCTAAACCAAATACTACAAGTCCTATAATAGCACCTATTCCAATACCACTACCTCCTTTAATTTTTATTTCTTCTTCTTTTGTTAAATTTTTCATTTTTTACCTCTTAGATACATAAAAATATAATCTAGTAATGTTAGTTCATTTATTTTTATATTAACTTTATAAATATTATTTTCTATATATTTAAGATTAGTTTTTAATTTCAATGTTAATATAACTTGATTATTAAAAAGATTCTTATCTATATTTAAAATTTCCAATCTATACTTTTTATCTTTATAATAAAACTCTGTTTTATTAATTATATTATCTAAAATTTCTTCATTTATAACTAAATAAAAATTATTTTCTTTTGATAATATATTTAATTTTTGATAATTACTTATTTTAAAATTAAAATTTATAAACAATAAAGTTAGAAGGAAAATTATAAGTATTAATAATTTCTTATACATAGTTTACCTCATTTAAATCATAAACCTTATTAAATAACTTTTTATTAACTAATCTATGTGTAATAACAATAAAAGTTGAAGTTTTAAAATTATCAAAAACATTTTTTAATATTTCTTTTTCTTTTTCAACATCTATATTTGACAAAGTTTCATCAAATATATAAATAGATGATTTTTTTATTAATGCTCTTGCTAAAAATATTCTAGATTTTTCTCCTCCACTAAGACCAAATCCATCTTCTTCTAAATTCATATCATACTTAAATTTATGCTTATTAACTATTTCATCAACTTTACAAATTTTACATATATTTAAAAACTCATCATAACTAGTGCTTTCATTCAAAACGATATTATTATATAAAGAATCTTTATATATTGTTTCATTTTGTGAAATATAAGTAATATCTTTTCTAATATTTATTAAATTATATGATGAAATAGATTTATTATTAATTAATACTTCTCCTTTATCTGGAGCAAAATAATTCATAAGTATTCTCGCTATTGTACTTTTGCCACTTCCAGTTTCTCCACTTATCAATACTCTAGAATTTTCTTTTATTTTTAACGAAAATTCTTTTAATATATTTTGATATCCATTATAAGAATAAGTTATATTTTTAAATTCTATATCTCCTTTTACAACATTTTTTTGATATTTTTCATCTACTAAAAATTTTTCTTTTTTTATATCAAAATTTAAATCTATAATATTTTTGATTGGATCTATAAAATAACTAAGCAAACTAATATATGTAATAAAAAGTGCTAAATTAAATTTATCAGAAATAATAAGTTTACTAGCAATATAATATAAAAATATAAAATAGATATCATGCACCATATTTTTTATAAACATAACTTTATTTGAAAATTTAGTATTTTTCTTATTAACAAAATAAAATTTTTCATATAAATTTACAAATTTATTAGAAACATAGTCTTCTATATTTAAATTTTTAATGCTATCCATATTCCTTAAATTTGAATGTAAAAAACTATTAACTTCACTTCCTTTTACTTTTTCCTCTTCTATATAATAATTATAAATTGGACTAGTTATAACAATTATAAATAAATATATTAAAACTAAAAATAAAGACAATATTGTAAGCAAAAAATTTATTTTAAATAAAACTATCAATATAGAAAATGCTAATAAACCATCAATTACTATAGATAAAAATATTTTGGTTAAATTATTTTTAACATCAATTAAGTCATTAATCCTATTTATTACATCTGAACTAGATTTATTTTTATAATATAAAAAGGGAAGATAAATTAAATGATTAAATAGTTTAGTAATTAATATTTTATCTAACTTAAAATTAAAATAATTTATCATATTAATTCTTATGTATTGAAAAATATTTTTAAAAACATTAATAAAATTAAAAACAATAAAGAAAAATACTAAATTATCTATATTACTATATAAATAAACATTATCTATCAAAAATTTAAATGCATAGGAACTGCAGATATTTAAAAATATAAAAATTACAGAAAATAATATGATATAAACAAATATTTTTTTATTATTAGTAAATGTTTCAATAACAAGATTATTTATTCTTTTAGAACTAGTTATTTTAGCTAACTTTTTATTAGCATCAAAAAATATAAAATTACTACTTGATATTTCAAAAAAATCTCCATATGTTATAACTCTTTTTCCAAGTGCAGGATCTGCTATAGTAACTAAAGCATGCTTTTTATCCAATTTGTAAATTACTATAAAATGTTCATATGATTTATTTGGTATAACATGAGCGATAATTGGTAAATCTTCTTCTTTTATATCTTCTAAATTTCCATTTACTACTTTTGCATTCAATCCTAATTTTAAAGCTGCTTCTTTAATTAAAAAAGCATTTGTTCCAAACTGATCAGTATGAGTTAATTGTTTTAAATGAAAAAGTGGATAATCACCTCCATAATACTTAATAATCATTTTCAAACAACACGCTCCACAATCAGTTAAGTCTTCTTGTCTAACTACTTCAAAATTATTAATCATTTCTCTTCCCTCATCTAGTTATTCAAGAAAATTTAATTTTTTTCGAAAAAAAAAAGAAGATTTTTAAATCTTCTTTTAATATTTTTTATTATTGAGCATTCCAGCAACTAGTAAATGTACCTAGACCTGTATCAGATCCACTATTTTGTACATTAGTTGATACCATATTCATTACCAATTGAACGATAACTACTACTAAAAATACTGCTATTGCAAATACTACACGTTTTCCTAATGTAGACATTGTTGACTTCATTACTTTTTCATCTTGAGTTGCAACTGCTTTAGCTAAATCTAATGACCCCATAATAATTAATAATATAGGAACCACTATTTGAATTAATCCTAAAGCCAATTTAACTATTTTAATTAAAGTCACTAATTCTGGTGTACATCCATCTAAAAACATAATCTTCTCTCCTCTTCCAAATAAACTGATTTTATATTATAACATTAGAGATAATTTGTCAATTAAACTGCTTATTTTTCATATTTTTGAAAAAAATTTACTTTTATTCATCTTCGAAGTTATCTAAATCAAATAATGAATTTTGATATTTTAAACCTACTTGCTTATATCCTAAATCTGTAACAACTCTTCCTCTTGGAGTTCTTTTTAAAAATCCTTTTTGTAATAAATAAGGTTCATAAACATCTTCAATTGTTGAAGGTTCTTCTCCTATCACACTTGCAATAGATTCTATACCTACTGGTCCACCATTAAATTTTTTAATTATTGCAGCAAGCAATTGATGGTCAGTCTCATCAAGACCTACTTTATCTACTTTAAGTCGATCAAGTGCATTCTTAGTAACTTCTATATCTATATAATCATTATCTTCTACTATTGCAAAATCACTTACTCTTTTAAAAAGTCTATTAGCAATTCTAGGTGTTCCTCTACTTCTTTTAGCAAGTTCATATGCTGCTTCATCATCTATATCTATTTTTAATACTTTAGAAGTTCTCTTAACTATCTCAAAAAGTTCTTCATCAGTATAATATTTTAATTTAGCAATAATACCAAATCTATCTCTTAAAGGTGCTGTTAAATCTCCAGCTCTTGTAGTTGCACCTACTAAAGTAAATGGAGGAAGTGAAATTCTAACTGTTTTACTACTCCCCTCACCTCCTACTAGTATATCTAAAGTAAAATCTTCCATAGCTGGATAAAGTATTTCTTCCACAAAAGAAGGAAGTCGATGTATTTCATCAATAAATAAAACATCTCCTGGTTCAAGTGAAGATAATACTGCTGCAAGATCTCCAGTCTTTTCTATAGAAGGACCTGTTATAGTTTTAATATTTGTTCCCATTTCATTAGCTATAATGTGAGCAAGTGTTGTTTTACCAAGCCCAGGAGGACCATAAAGCAATACATGATCTAAAGATTCATCTCTTATCTTAGCTGCTTTTATAAATACATCTATATTATTTTTAACATCAGCTTGACCAATATAATCTTTTATTCTTAAAGGACGTAAGCTTTCTTCATATTCTTCTTTTATATTTTCATCTCTTACTATACTATCCATTCTTCACCTACTTAAGTAAAAGTTTTAATCCTTCTTTTACTTTTTCTTCTAATGTTAAATCTCCACTTATTTTAGGTAAAATAGTTTTAATTTCTTTATCTTTATAACCAAGACTTTTAAGTGTTTCATAAAGTTCTTCATTACTATTAAATTCTTCACTAACTCCTAAATCAACATTTTTAAATTTGCCTTTTAAATCTAGTATTATTTGTTTAGCTACTTTTTCACCAATTTTAGGAAATTTTTTTAAATATAAAATATTTTCTCTTTCAATAGCATCTACTATTCCATTAATTGATCCAGTTGCAAGTATAGGAAGTGCAGTTTTAGGACCAACTCCTTTAACCGAGATAAGTTTTAAAAACATTTGTTTTTCTACTTTATCTTTAAAACCAAATAAACTGTGTTCATCTTCTTTTATATTTAAATAAATATATACTTTATATTCTTTATCTATTTCAAAATAATATGGATTAGATGTATATACTTCATATCCTATATTATTATTTTCTATAATTATTTTATCTGCCATTACGTCAGTTATTTTACCTTTTATATATTCATACATTTTTAATCACCATTTTGATTATAACATGTATATTTATATTTTTCTTTGAGAATTTTTATAAATTACTTAAAAACAATTGACAAAAATCATTTTTTCTTTTATCATTTAAATTGTCTTATGGGGCATTAGCTCAGCTGGGAGAGCGCCACGCTTGCACCGTGGAGGTCAGCGGTTCGATCCCGCTATGCTCCACCATATAAGAATTTAAACTCTTAGAAATAAGAGTTTTTTTATTTTTAAAATTAAAAAAGAACTATTTTTATAGTTCTTTTTAATATATTATTTTACTTTAGCTTTTATTGTTATTGTTTTAAAACAACTTGTTCCACTTAAACTATATCCTGATGGACAATGGTATGAAACTACCTTATTTACTATTTTTTTACATTTTTCAACTGGACCTACTCTTACAATACTATAACCATTTTGACAAGCATTATATTGAGAATCATCATCTTCTCCATTTGGATAATGACATCTACCATCTCCTTGCAATTTCCATTCTCCAATTGGACTTAAACCTGCACAATTTGGACCTGCATTCATTATATTAATACATTTTCCTACTTCTTCTGTAAATCCTGCTGGACATCTTGCAGAAGATATTGCATTTACTTTTTCAATTTTAATACAATTTGTTCCTCTTAAAGTATATCCTTTTTTAATTTCAAATTTTTTGAAATTTTTACTTCATCAGTATATAATTTTCCATCTTCATCTTCTCAACCTTTGAAAACATATCCTTCTTTTTCTTTCTTTTCAAGTTTCAAAGTATCATTTTCTTTTTCTTCTTTTTCTTCATCTAATCCAACTATAATAATATCTGAAAAATCATCACATATATTAGCAACCAATAATTTAATTATTTTATTCTTCATAGGCGACCCTCCTTACTATGAAAATTATTATATATTACATTTTTCAAAGGGATAACTTGTTTATTTAAAAATCTCAAAATACTTTTCAAACATTTAAAAACTCATATAATAACTTTTTCAAATAAAAAAGACTTAATTCATAATCAAATTAAATCTTTATAAATGTGTACCTTTTTAAATTAATATTCTATATCTATTTCATCATAACTCTTTAAATCATAATCTTCATCTAACTCTATTTTAAAAATTGACTTATATTTTTTCCCATATATGTCAAAATATAAAATTTCTACATTTAATTTTTGATAATTAATAATATCATTATAATTTTGAATATAAAATTCATCGCTAATTATTTCATTAAAATAAGGAGAATATGATAAATGACTATCTTTATTTATTTTACATAATTCATCTCTAATTTGAGATAACAATAAAGCAGTATCATTATTTGCAATATCTAAATTTGTGTATTTATTTTCAAATAATAATTCATTACTATTATTGAAAATTTTAACATAAATTCTATTAGCTATACCATTTCCTTTATTAATAATGCTAAAATCAAAATCCAATTGTGATTTATCTTTATCTATTTTTTCAATATCAAAGTCTATATCATTAATTATTAAATATGGTTTAACAGATAAATGTTTTTGCTCTCGCTCATTTCTTAAACTATTATAAGTAATAATTAATGCAAAAGAAGTAAAAAGCATTCCCCCTAATTGTATACATAACTCAATTTTTTTTGAATAATTAATGAATTTACTATCAGACTTAATTACAAAATAAAATAAAAAAGCAAATACAATAAATAATAACAAAATAAATATTAAACTTAATAAATCTTTTTTCTTCTTATACATAAGCAAACCTCTTTCTTATTTTTTATAATTTTTTGGATCTAATCCAAAAAAATTTTCTTCTGATAAAAATGGTAATGAAAGAAAATTAATTGGATTTTTATTATAACTTATATACCTAAAAAATATAAATAAAGGAATAACAAATCCTATTTCTGACAGTCTAAATTGAACTAATGATATTGAATACTTTAAAATAAATATAATTGTTAAAATATATATAAAACTATATATACAAAAATCATATTGATTTTTTATCTCTTTAATTTTCATCATATCATACCATAAATAAATATATAGAATAGCTAAAATTATATAATATTCAAATGATGGATTTAATTCAAAAAATCTTATTTTTACTATATAGTAAATAACAACTAATATATTAAATATCCAAATATAATGAAAAAGCAAATATATTTTACTTCTAATAATTTTCTTATGAATTTTTGTTTCTTTTGTATTATTAAAATAATTTATTATGCTTGGAAATATTTCATCAATTTTTACTATATATTCGTTGTAAGTTAAAAATTTATTTTCTGTTAATAATTTTGATAAAAGAATTTCATTATTTTTATATGTTTCACATACTGATAAACTATAATTAAATAATTTATATAATTCGTAATGAGATAAATTAGTTTTTCTTATATATTTCTTATAAAAATTATCATAATTCACATAGTTTTTTAATGCAAAAAATAAAATTGAATATATAGGAATTAATATTAATGGAATAAATATATATTTAATATTATTAAAATTTTCAAATTCTAATGTAAAAACTAATTGTTGAATTATTAACAATAATATTACTTTAATAAAATCCCATATAACAGTTTTAATGGTTTTTTTACTATCTGCTAATAATGCTAAATTAGTTTCCACAAAAGATTTAATTGTTAAATAGATTGACATAACTAAAATCAATATGGATATTTTTTCTTCAAATAAAATTAAAATATAAATGTAATAAAATGAAAACAATACTAAGAATAAAAAACCCGAAATTGTTTTTACAATGTTTAAAAATGTTTTAATTAAATTTAAAATAGATTCTCTAATTGTTTTATAAAATATGAATGATATAAATAATCCAATTAAAATAAAAATCAAAAAACCATAATCCTTAAAATCAACTAAATTAAATAAAATATATAAATAATGAATCAGTCCTTTAAATATATAATTACTAAAATTCATCACATTTAATCACCAATTACTATTATACACCATGATTTTAATAAAACTAAGAAGACGAGAAAAAATGGGTATAAAGCCCATTATTCCATTTATTAATTTTTCTTTATTATCTATAAACTCATTAAACCTATCATACTTAGCAAATAGACATTCAAATAATCAATTTAATATAATTACATATATAATATCAAAAAATCCTTTAAATCGCTTCAAATTAATAATTATTCACAAAAAGACATTTCTTTTTCAATAGATATATAATTCTTTTTATCTTTTCTATTTCTATCACTTATTATACTTTCAAATCTATCAGCACTATCTAAATTTCTTTTAATAACATTAACAAATAAATTTCATTCATTATCATTTGACATATCATCACTAAATATAAACATAAAATCAAAATTATTTCTATGGCTTAATAACCTTGACTTAATACTTTTCTCATTACTATTACCAACCATAAAACCATACTTTAAACCATTATATAATTCTTTATGAGCTTTTGCTTTATTGCTATAAGTGATCACATCGTGGGTGGAGGAGGTTTTATATTTACTTTCAATAATAATTCTTGTAACTAAATTTTTACCTCTTTTTTCTTTTATAACTAAATCAACTTCATATTTTCTATATTTTACTTTTTCTTCTTCATTTTCATAATCTTCTAAATATACCAAATATGGAATTTTATTAAAACAAGATACTTCATATTTATTATTATCTAATTCTAATTTATCACATATTTTCATAGTCCATTGATCTTCAATCTATCTCTTATATCTTATAATACCTTAGCCTTTAACTAAGAACATTATAACATAAAATATATAAAATAAGACATATTCATATTATTAATTTAATATAAATATGTCATTTAATCTTTAAAACATTTTCTTTATTAATTGTTTATATATTTTCTCATTAACTTCAATTAAACTTTCTTTTCCATCTTTAAATTTAATTGCTATAGTATATATTCCTTTTTGTTTACCAGCAACACCAGCCAATAAACCAATAGGCCCTAATAAAACACTACCAAGACCTGCCTTAATTATTGTGCTACTTGCTGACTTGCTTTTTTCTTCATCAATTACTTCATAATGTTTAATATTATTTTTATCTAAATTAATACTTTTAAAACCAACCGAAATTGATAAATCATTAAACATACAAAGTATAGGACAATTCAAATAATCCCCAGCAATAACCTTATTTTTAGCACTTGCCATTTTATCATCCTCCTAAAATTATTATATATTATTTATTTAAAATATACAATATTACACATATTAATATAACTAATATTTCTATCACTCAAATTTAATAATTCTAACTTTATATATAAGAGGCAATACAATGAAAAATAACTTAAAACAAATTAAAAACTCTAAAAATTTATTACAAACTAAGGTTGCTATGGACTTAAATATTACCAAAGAGACTATTTCATCTTATGAGACTGGTAGAGGTTTCCCAAGTTCAGATATGCTTATTAAATTAGCAGACCATTATAATACATCTATTGACTATTTATTATGCAGAACTAAATATGATTTACCAATAGATGATATTAAACCTAATAACATTAGCGAACGAGACTTTATACTTTTAAACAAGATTAATAAATGATCTTTTATATAAGCTTATGCTTTTTCTTATTTGGGTTACTTTCATATATTCATCTATTTCCTTTTTATTTTGTTTACTTGTTATATTCCAATAATAATCTTTAATCTTATTATAGTTATCTTTTATTGCCAATTTCTCATCATATTTATTACTATCATATTAACATTCACTATAATTATTTTATTTAAAAAAAATCATAGAAAACTATGATTTTATCAAATTAAAAATAAATTACTTAATGGCAGGGAATAAGTGAATCGAACACTTGACGATGGTTTTGGAGACCATAGTTTTACCATTAAACTAATTCCCTATAAAAAATCCTTATTTATAAAAATAAGGTTTTTATTTTAAATTGGCGGAGACAGAGAGATTTGAACTCTCGCATCAGTTTCCCAATCTACACCCTTAGCAGGGGCGCCTCTTCAGCCTCTTGAGTATGTCTCCAATATATGGTGGTTCCTTAGGGGCTCGAACCCTAGACCCACTGATTAAGAGTCAGTTGCTCTACCAACTGAGCTAAGGAACCACAATACTTCTAAAGTATACAAAATTTTTCTTTATTTTTCAATACTTTATTAATATTTTATTCTTCAATTAAATAATCTTTTGATTTATGAGGTTCTTCTCTTAATAAATCAAAATAATTATTTTGTCTTAATACTTCATAAACACATATTGCTACTGAATTAGATAAATTAAGTGCTCTAACATTTATTGACATAGGTATTCTCATACATCTATCTAAATGATCTTTTAAAATACTTTTTGGTATACCTGTTGATTCTTTACCAAATATTAAATAGATATTTTTATATTCTTTATAATTAAAAGAATCATGAGGTTTCTTACCATATCTTGTAAAATAGAAAAAATCTCCATCTTTATTTTTTGCTAAAAAATCATCATAATTTTCATAAACAAAGTATTCTAATTTATCTATATAGTTAACTCCTGATCTTTTAATACTAGCTTCATCTAATTTAAATCCTAAAGGTTTTATTAAATGAAGTCTAGCATTTGTAGCAACACAAGTTCTCATTATATTACCAGTATTTCCAGGGATTTCAGGTTCAAATAATACTACATTAATCATTTAAGTTCTTATCCTTTAAAAATTCTTCTACTTTTTTAATATTAACTGTTTTTTTATTAGAACTATATAATGTTTCTTTTGCTTTATTATCGATAATATAAACAAATGCTGGTGAGTTATTTTTTAAATCTATGTTTAAAAGTTCATTAATTTTAGAATAATCTTCTTTACTCATATCTTTTAAATTAAAATATAGTAGTTTATGTGATAATTTTTTATTTTTAATATAACTTAAAACTTTTCTTTCAAGTTCTCTATCATCTTCATTTTTAGAATTAGAAAAATATAACACTTTTTTATTCAAATTAAATTCATAATTTAAATTTATTAATTCATCAACAGATTTTAATTCATCCATTTTACCTCTTATAACTGGAATTTCAAAACGATTATTCTTATATGAATTATAAACTTTTACAAATAACAAACATCCTCCTATAAAAAACAAATATACAATTACTAAATAAATGTAATTTTTTATGCTCACCTTTTTCATTAAATCCTCCTATATATATTCTATCATGATAAAGAAAAAGAAGGAATAAATTAAAGATTCTTTCCTTCTCTTTTTCTTTCGTTAGCATTTAATATTTTCTTTCTAAATCTAATACTTTCAGGTGTTACTTCTACAAGTTCATCTTTATTTATATAATCAAGTGCATATTCTAAAGATATTGCTCTTGGTTTCTTTAATACTACTGTAGCATCACTTCCTGCTGCACGCATATTAGTTAATTGTTTAGCTTTAGTAACATTAACTACTAAATCTTTATCTCCTTTATTTTCACCTACTATTTGTCCTTCATAAACCATTACACCTGGTTCAACGAACATTTCTCCTCTATCTTCAAGACCACCTAATGCATAACTAGTAGTCTTTCCACTTTCCATACTAACTAATACACCATTAGTTCTTTCCCCTAAATCTAGAGTTGAAGCTATATTATATTCTTTAAATGAATGAGCCATTATTCCATAACCTTTAGTATATGTAGGAAAATTATGAACAAATCCAATTAAACCACGAGATGCTATAGTATATTTTAAAGTAGTAATATTCTTATCATTAGTTTCCATAAAATCTAAATTAGCACCTCTATTACCTAATTTTTCAATTATAGTACCAGCATATTCATTAGGTGTTTCTATTTCTAATATTTCATATGGTTCTAATTTCTTACCATTTTCTTCTTTATAAATTACTTCTGGTTTAGATACTTGTATTTCAAAACCTTCTCTTCTCATATTTTCAATTAAAATACCTAAGTGAAGTTCTCCTCTACCTGAAACTATAAAGTTTTCACTATCTAAATCTCTTACTTTTAAAGAAACATCTCTTTGACTTTCTTTATCTAGTCTTTCTTTTATTTTTCTAGCAGTTAATATTTTACCTTCTTTACCTGCCATTGGTGAAGTATTAACTCCAAAAGTCATTTGCATAGTAGCATCATCTACTCTAAGAAGTGGTAATTTTTCTACCTTTCCTACTTCTCCGATTGTTTCTCCAACATAAATATCTGGAAGTCCTGATATACCAATTACATCTCCTGCTTCTGCTTCTTCTACTTCTATTCTATTTAAAAATTCATATCCATATAATTTTTGAATTCTAAATTGTTTTTTACTTCCATCAATTCTTTCTACTTCAACAGTTTGACCTAATTTAATAACTCCATTTTTTACAATACCAATACCTATTCTTCCAGTATAATCACTATAATCTAGTAAAGCTGGTTGAAATTGTAAATTAGCTTCTACACTTCCTTTAGGTTCTGGTATTTCTTCTATAATAGTATCAAGTAAGTTATGAAAACCTTTTTCTTGTTTTGTTAAATCATCACTTAAACTACTTGTTCCATTAATTGCAGATGTATAAATAATTTTAAAATCAAGTTGATCTTCATTAGCATCTAAATCCATGAATAATTCATAAACTTCATCTACTACTTCTTTAATTCTTGCACTTTCTTTATCTACTTTATTAATAACGACTATAGGTTTAGCTCCTCTTTCTAAAGCTTTCTTTAATACAAATCTAGTTTGTGGCATAGTACCTTCATAAGAATCTACAACAAGTATTACACCATCTACCATATTCATAATTCTTTCTACTTCTCCACCAAAATCAGCATGTCCTGGAGTATCTAGAATATTAATTTTATATCCTTTATATTCAATAGATGTTGGTTTAGCAAGGATGGTAATACCTCTTTCTCTTTCGATACTATTATTATCCATACTAATTGTTGATAAATCTAAATGTTTATCTTTAATACTTTCTTTTAATATTTCGTTTACTATAGTTGTTTTTCCATGATCAACATGGGCTATAATTGCTACATTTCTTTTTTTCATATTTTATCCCTCAAAAAAACATTATGATTATATCATAAATTGACATTTTATAAAAGTTTTTATTAATAAAAAAAGAATAGTATAAACTATCCTTTAACTTTATAACAAATTTTTGTTACTTTAAAACTTGTACTATCTTTTGGATCAGTTTGATCAAGTACTTCTTGTTCATCACTTATTCCATCATTATCATCATCTTCATCATCTATATCTGGAATTCCATCATGATCTGTATCTCTTAGAATCGTTACTGTTTGAACTAGTTTATTTTTTCCTTCTCTAGTTCCAGTTATTTCTACAACTCTTTTTTCTTCTGTTCTTCCCCAACTTGGATTATTATAACTTCCATCCCATGGTCTATCTGCCTCTTTAGATGCTCCAGGATTAAATCTTTTAGTATTTGCTACAAATAGATCTTTATCATATTCAAACCAAATTCCACCTTTTGGTCCAGTAATCTCACCATCTATATTAGTAGCACTATAATCATATCTATCTGGATTATATCCAAAACATTCAAATGTTTCATTATTACAATATGGTTTAGGAACATTATGTCTATG
>CAUUHY010000011.1:0-25721 GCA_963545265.1 uncultured Eubacteriales bacterium
AATTTTATTAAATTAGGATTGTTTTTCAAATCTATTTTTTCTATATTATTATTCCCTACTTCTAAGATCTCTAAGTCTTTAAAGATAGATGTATCTAATTCTATTAATTCATTAGAATTTAAAAATAAACTAATTAAATTTTTATTTTTATTTAAATCTATTGTTTTTAATTTATTGTTACTTAAATTTAATTTTTTTAAATTTATTAATGATTTTAAATCTATTTCTTCTATTTTATTATTTGATAAATCTATAATTTCTAAATCTTTATTACTATTTAAATCTATATTTTTAATATGTGCTTTACTAGCTTTTAAAATTTGTAAAAACAAATTATCTTTAATATTTAATTTATCTAAATATGTATCTGATATATTTAATGTTTTTAAATTTGTATACTTAGATAAATCTAAAATAGAAATATTAGTATTAGCTATATTTAAATCTTCTAAATTTTCTAAATCTTTAATAAAATCTATATTTTTAAATTTAGTAGATGCTATATTTACTCTTTTTAACTCTTTATTTACTATTACGTCTTCTATATTAGTATTTTCTATATCTAAACTTGTCAAATTAGAAAAGTAAGATAATTCTTTAATGTCATTAAATGATATATCTAATTCTTCTAATTTTAAATTGTTTTTCAAATTAACTTCTTTAAGCTTATTATTTTTAAGTCTTAAACTTAAAATATCTTTCATATTAGTAAGTTTAATATCTTCTATACTATTATTACTAAGATCTAATTTTTTTATTTTTGATATTGGTAAAGTATCAAACTTAGATAAGTTATTTTTTGATAAATTAAGATACTCTAAATTTTTATTAAAGTTAAGATTTATTCTATCTAGAGTATTATTAGCAATATTTAAATTAGTTAAAAGTTCATTGTATCTTAAATTTATTTTTTTCAATTGATTATTTTCTAAGTTTAATTCTTTTAAATTAGAAAGATACTCTATTCCATTTAATTCTTTTATATCTTTATTACTTAAATCAATCACTTCTATTTTATCAAGTAAAGCTGGTTCTATATCATATAAAGATAATAGTTCAAACTCTTTATTTACTTTTTCTACTCCATAGATAACATTTAACACTTCTTTTCTAAAATTATCGTCCTTAAAAGCATCTTTGTAGCTTTGATTATAGTTTTTTTCTATTTTTTCCTCTAAATCTACATTAGCTAAAAAGATTTTTCTATTATTGTTATAAATAAAAAGTATACTAATACTTAAAAATAAGAAAAATATACCTACATACCAAATACTATATTTCTTCATATAACTTACCTTATTCTAATAAAAAGTATAACATAAATGATTTTCTATATCTATAAATAATTATATTTAGAAAAGTTTTAGTAAAGAAAAAGAATCTATATTATAGATTCTCTTACAAAAGCTTTAACATTAACATTTATATAAACTTTTATTTTTGCATTATCTCTTATTTTTATAAAACCTAATCCAGGTATCACAAAATCTGAGTTAGCAGGTATTTCTATTTCGTATGAATAGTAATTTTTACACCTATCACTTTTTAAAAAGCTAAATCTTTCTACTTTTACATTTAAAGATGTATAAATAGTAAAACTATTTTTTTCTCCAGATATATAATCAAGTCTCATATAATCGTCTAATATTATAGTTTGATTTTCTTTAAGTTGATAATTTTTAGGTTTATATGCTTTTTTAGAATTAAGTTTTTTCATATCTTTTAAATCAACATAATTTAAAATATTACCATTAGATATATATCCAGGTGTATCAATCAATATTAAATCATCTTCTAAATTAATTTTAATATTACCTATCGTTGTTCCTGGAAGTGGAGATATAGTTAAAGTACTAATGTTTTTTGAATAACAAGAAACCAACTTATTAATTAAACTGCTCTTACCTACATTAGAGTTACCTACTATATATACATTTTTACTTGTTTTATATTCTTTTATCTTCGATACCAATCTATCTAAATTATAATTAGTATTTGCACTAACTAGTATATAATCTAAAAAATTAGGATAAATTTTTTTAAATTTTTGAAGTAAATGTTCTGTATTAATATTACTTAATAAATCAGTTTTATTTATAACCAGAATTTTAGGATTTTTAATATCTAAAAGTTCTTCTGTTAAATTAATTATATCTATTACATAAATAACTAAATCCTTTTTATTTTTAATATTTTTCATATCAAAATTAGCAGTTACTTCTGATTTATATTCTCCATAATGTTTTAATCTAAAACATCTGGTACAATAATCAGTATTTATGTCAAATATGTAACCTGGTAATTTAACATTAGATGTTTGAAGCTCTATTCCACATCCTAAACATTTTTTAGCCATAATACCTTCCTCTTATTAATATATTTTGTTTTTCAAGTTCTTTATATAAAGGTTCTTCTTTTAATATTTTCATTATTTTTACTAATATAAAATTATGATTTGTTATAGGATCTACTAATATTGACATAATATTATAATTATTAGCAAGTTTTATATCTGTAAGAAGTCTATCTCCAATTAAAACTACATCTTTTTTATCATAATTTTTCATTATTTTATTTAAATTATATTTTAATGGTTTCATAGATAAAGAATAACAATCTACATCTAATTGATTTTTTATCTTATTACTTCTAAAACTTGGTGAATTAGTAAGTAAAATAATTTTAAAATCTTTTTTTAACTTAGTAATTAAATTTATTGTTTCTTTTTTTAATTTTATCTCATTAGAAGGAATTAAAGTATCATCTATATCATAGATTAATACTTTAATTTTCTTATTTTTTAAATTTTTATAATTTATAGAAAATACATCTTTTTGATAAATATCTGGTCTATAAATTTTCATCTTCTTATCCTTTTTAAATCTTCATTTGTTAACTCTTTTGTAAGAAATAAATCTTCTTCTACTTTTTTAACTTCCTTTTTAGTTTCCTTAGTATTATCCTTTTCCTTATTATTTTTACTTGGCATATTTTTGTCTTTTATCTTTTTATATAAAACTATTCCTAATAATATAATAATTAATATAATTAAAATTGCGAAAAAATTAAGTCTATTATCTTTTTTAAAGTATATTTCATACTCTTCTTTTTGACCGTCAATTCCTTCGATTGTAATCGTAATAGTTTGATTTGGTTTAAGTAAACTAGATAAATTTTTAGTCTTATCTATATCAATACTCATATTTACATCTACATATTCACTTTTTTCTTGAGTTTTGTAGATTATTTTTAAATTATCTATTTTATCTTTATTATAATAAACCTCATATCTATTAGTATTTTTATTAAAATTAATTTTATATCCAGATAAAGATAATAATTCTAATTTTTTAGATATTTCTTGATCTATATTATACACTTTTAAAGTATAAGTATTTTCTTCACCATTTTCACTTTTAACTATTATTTTATAAATATTTTCACCTAAAACTATAGTTTTTGGTTTTTCTATTTTATAAGTAGCTTGAGAATCACTTGTTATTGCCTCTATTTTAACATCATCAGCATTATTTAATTTATATAAATAAACCTTGTAAGATAATGTATTTGTTTCAAATTTTTTTATATTTTTTCCATTAATTATTATACTTTTTAAATAATTATCACTTTTTCTTTCATCTTTTCTAGTAATTTTCAAATTATAAGTTTTGGTATCACCACTTTCTGATATTACTGAGATATTAAAGTTATTTACTCCATATTCTAATTTTTTCTTTCCTGTACCTTCTACAGAAGCTTTTGAATCTTCTGATGTAGCAGATATATTAATTTTATCAATATTACTTTCTACTGCTATTTCATAATCAGTTTCTGTCTTAGAAAAGTTAGATATTTCTTCATTATCAAGTTTAATTGTTGACAAAAAATTATTATTTGATTTTAAACTTATATTTTTTGTAAACTCACCTACTTGTCTAATTTCAGCATTTTTACAAAAATTATTTTCTGTACTAGTTTCAGTTGGATTACCCATACAAGCTAACCCAGATATTTTTATAGTAGTATTCTTACTTGAAGTATTTTTATTCGCTTTAAATACAAAGTTAGCAAGAGAAATACTTCCACTAGTTCCATTTGTATTAAAAACAAAAGTATTACTATTTATATTATTACTTCCCGTAACTGAATCTTTATTGTTTATAGATACTAATTTTACATCGTTAGAATCATAAGTAACTGTTACTTTATATGAATAAATACTTGATGTTGTAGTAACATTAAAGTCAAGAGAAAGTGTTTCACCAGGACTTACTTGATTTTTACCAATCAAGCTATTAGTTATATTATCTGCTTTAACAATTATCGTAGTTAATAAAATAATCATTATTAAGCATATCTTTTTTCTTATCGAATTCATAAATCTCCTTCAATATATATAATTTATACATCGGTATTAGTCAAAAATATAATACAATATAATTATATCATAATTTTTAATAACAAAACTTATTTACATATTTTTGACATGTATAGAAACTACAACTTTCTAGTTTCTTCTTTATTCATAGCTTCATATTTTTCTACTATTTTTCTATCATAAAAATGAATTTTTCCACTTGGCAATAATAAAATTCTTTCAACACCTAAATTATCTACAAATTCAGGATTATGAGAAACAACTAACATAGTCCCTTTATAATCTTTAAATGCTTCCGCTATTATTTTTTGTGTATCTTTATCTAAATGGTTAGTTGGTTCATCTAATATAAGTACATTTGCTTTAGATAAAACTAGTTTTGCTAAAGCTACTCTAGCTCTTTCTCCGGGAGATAAAGTATAAATTTTTTTATGAATATCATCATTAAAAAACAAAAATCTACCTAAAAAACTTCTTAAATTTTTATCATTTATCTTTTCATTTTCAAAATTTTCTAATATAGTTTTTTCTTTTCCCAAAATTTCATGTTCTTGAGCATAATAAGCAAGTTTTACTTTTGTACCTAGTAAAATTTCCCCTTTAGTAGGTGATAAATTATTTACAATTAATTTTAATAAAGTAGATTTACCAACTCCGTTTTTACCTACTATTAAAAATTTTTCTCCTCTTTCTATTTCAAAAGATAAATTATGAATTATATAATTTTTATCGTATTTAAAATATAGATTTTTAGCTTTTATTGGAATTGCTGAACTTTTTTCTTCAATATTCATACTTATTTTTACATGTTTTTGTTCTTTTATTACCTCTATTTTATCTTTTTGTAATTTTTCTAGTTTCTTTTCTCTATCTTGAACTACTCTTTTTCTCTTACCTGAAGAAGATGAATATTTATAAATAAAATCTTTTAATTTCTTTTCTTCTTCTCTTTCCTTTTCTATTAATCTATTTAAAGTCTTTTCTCTTTCTAAATGTAATTTTATAAATTTTTCATAATTCCCATCAAATAGTTCCATCTTCTTAGTTCTTTTATCAATAAAAAGAGTCTTAGTAGTTATTTCATTTAAAAAGTCAATATCATGAGATATTACATAGATACTTCCACTATATTCTTTTAAATAGTTAGTTACAAAACTTTTTGTATCATCATCCAAGTGATTTGTAGGTTCATCTAAAAGCATTATTTCAGGATTAGCATACAAAAGTCTTGCAAAAGTTATTTTAGATTTTTGTCCTCCTGAAATATCACTAAGTTTACTTTTTAATAAGTTATCATCTATTTTCATACCATAAATTATTTTAAGCAGATCTTCTTCTGCTTCATAATATCTATAATAATTTAGTTTTTGTTCTATTTTATCAACTTTTTTAAATAAATTTTTTTGTTTTAATTCATTGTCTTCATTTGCAATTTCTTCATATATATTTTGTAAATATGTTTCTAATTCTCTTATTGGTCTACCACTTTCTAAATAAGAAAATACATCAATAGATAGGTCTTTTTGCTCATCTTCTAGTACTTGAGGTATTAAATCTACATTGTAATCTTCTTTTAAAATAATTTTACCTTCATCTGGTTCAAGTCTTTTCATTATTAGTTTAAAAAAAGTTGATTTACCTGCTCCATTAACTCCAACTATTCCTATTTTTTCATTTTCAGGTATATTTAAATCAATATTTTTAAATATTTCATGAATTCCAAAAGAAAGTGATAGATTTTTAATTTTCATTATAATACCTCTTTATTTAAAAAGAAAATACACTTAAACTGTGTATTTTTATTATTTTTTTGGTGCCACGAGTGGGACTCGAACCCACATGAATTTCTTCGCACGATTTTGAGTCGTGTGCGTCTACCAATTCCGCCATCATGGCAGCAATCTAATTATATCATAAATATAATTAGATTGATATTTTATTCTACTTCTTTTTCTAATTCTATATTTTCTATCTTATATGAAGAATCTATTATATTAAATTTAATATTTTCAATAGTAAGTGTTGCTTTAAAATCTTTTAATGCTCCTGTTATACAATCTTTAATATCATCACTACAAGATATTTCAAAATTCTTAATAACTGTTTTTAATGAAACATTATTAACTGTCTTATATCCTCTAACTTCACTTATTATATCTATTAAAGTATCAGATTCTTCTATATTAAAGTTATATTCTACTTCTTTTAATTCTTCTTTATGAACTGATATTTTATCATGATATATTTCTTGATATATCTCTTCAGTTATAAAAGGGAAATATATTGAAAAGGTAATTAAAAGTTTCTTAAGTAAAGTATATACTGTTTTTTGACCTGAATATCTAGCCAAATCTCCAAACTCTTCTGGTCTATAAAGTCTATGTTTAACTATTTCTATATAGTTATCACAAAAATTCCAGAAGAATTTTTCTAAAGTATTTAAAGCAAGACCTACTTCATAGTGATCTAAATATGAAATAAATTGTGTTTCTAATTCTTTATACTTTTGTAAAATATATTTATCAAAATATTCATAATCATCAAATTCTTTATCTTCAAAGTCTTCTAAATGCATTTCAATAAACTTAGAAACATTCCATATTTTATTAATTAATTTCTTAGCTCTTAGTAAAGTTTCTTCAGAATAAGTAATATCTGTTCCAAGACGACCTGATGCTGTCCAATATCTTACTACATCACTAGAATAATTATCTATTAATTCTATTGGGTCAAACTTAGAATTACCTTTACTCTTAGATATTTTTTCACCTTTAGATGCCATTACAAATCCTGTAATCATTACATCTGTCCACGGTAATTCTTTAAAATGATAAAAACTCTTAACTATCGTATAAAAATCCCATGTTCTAATAATATCACTAGAATTAGTTCTAAGAGACATTGGTCTTAATATGTCTTCATAGTTTTCTTTTTCACCATAACGCATATTTATTAATGGTGTTACTGAACTAGTTGCCCATGTATCTAATACATCAGTTTCTGCTATTACTTCTTCTCTCTTATAACCTTTTGGTAAATCTACTAAAGGATTAACTGGTAAATCTTCTTCATCTGCTACTATTACTTCTAAAGTATCTTTTTTATACCAAACTGGAAAAGGTACACCAAAATATCTTTGTCTTGAAATACACCAGTCCCATGCTATGTTTTTTACCCATTCTTCATATCTTTTTTGCATGTAACTTGGATTCCAATTAATTTTATTACCTTGTTCTAATAGTTCATCTTTATGATTAATTATATCGATAAACCACTGATTCATAACAGAATATTCAACTTCTTTACCACATCTTTCATGAACTTGAACTTCGTGTTCTATTTCTTCTTGTTTTACTAAAACCTTAGCTTCTTCTAAATCTTTAAGTATCTCTTCTCTAGCTGCTTTTATCTTTAAACCACCATATTTTTCTATACTATCTTTTATTTTTCCATCTTCTGTAAAAATATTTTTTAGTTCTAAATTATATTTTTTCCACCACTCGATATCTGTTTGATCTCCAAAAGTACAACACATTACTATACCTGTACCTTTATCAACTGCTACTTTTTCGTCCCCCAATATCTTAACTTTTCTATTTACTACGGGAACAACTGCAGTTTTACCAATTAAATGTTTATTTTTTTCATCATTTGGATTAACAAATACAGCAACTATTGCAGGTAATAATTCTGGTCTTGTCGTTGCAATAGTAAAAGTTTCATCATCTTCTTCTGTAGTAAAATTTATATAGTTAAATAGTGTTTTAAGAGTTTTAGTTTCTAATTCTGCTTGAGCAATAGAAGTTCTACATTCATTACACCATAAAGCTGGACTTTCTTTATGATATGCTAAGTTTTTCTTATATAAATCTAAGAATGATTTTTGACTTATTTTAATAGATTCTTCACTAACTGTTTTATAAGAGTGATTCCAATCACTACTTATACCAGATTTTGTAAATAATGTTTTAAATTCTTTTTCATATTTATCAGTTATATCATAGCAATGTTTTCTAAACTCTTCTCTTGATATTTCATGAGCTCTTAAAGATAACTCTTTTTCAACTAATCTTTCACTAGGTAAACCATTATCATCAAAACCAAATGGATAAAAAACATTAAATCCTCTTAGTCTTTTATATCTAGCTAACATATCTGCTTGATTATAAGAAAATATATGTCCTATATGAATTTTCCCATTTACTGTTGGTGGTGGTGTATCTATTGAATAGACTGTTTTATTATCATCTCTTTTAAAAGCATAAACTTTATTATCTTGCCAGTAATTAATCCATTTTTCTTCTGTTTCTTTAAATGAATATTTTTTAGCTAACATGTTTCCTCCTAAAAAAAAAGCACTCCTTATAATAAAAGAGTGCTTAACACGGTACCATCTTCCTGTTTTCTTAATTTAATATAACGGTATCATCCGTCTTACTCTACTTACTTTCAAGTAAGAAACTCCCAAGCTACATATTATAAATATCCTTTAAACTTTCACCACCCGTTTAATCTCTAAAAATCTATTTATAATACCTCTTGTTCAACGTCTATATAGTTATAATAACAAATTTATTATATTCTTTCAATCTTAATTAAATCTGTATCTTTATTGTTACTTCCACCAGTAACTATTACTAAATCTCCATCTGCTAATTCTAAAGCTGCTTTAGTTTTAGTTTTACTTTCTTTTATCATTTCTTCTATAGTATCAAACTTATTTACTACTATTGCTTTTACACCATAAGCAAGTGATAAGAAACTAGCAGTTTTTGAATCTATACAAGTTGCTACTATTTTTATGTTTGGTCTTAATGTACTTAGAAGAACAGCTGTTTTACCTGTAGTTGTTGGTACAATTATACATTTAGCATCTAATTCTTCTGTTGCTAAATTTGCAAGTCTTGCTATTGTTGATGCTATTTGGTCTTCTCCATAGTAAGGTAATACTTTTCTCATTAATTCTGGATTAGCTTCTGAAGTTTTACATAAAGTCTTCATATATCTTACTGTTTCAACTGGATATTGACCTATTGTAGTTTCTCCACTTAACATAACTGCATCAGTCATATCAAATACTGCATTACATACATCAGTAAGCTCTGCTCTTGTAGGTCTTGGTGAATCAATCATACTTCCCATCATTTCAGTTGCAACAATAGCAAGTTTATTTTTCATTTTAGCTTTCTTAACAAATTTCTTTTGAATTATAGGTACTTGCTCTACATCGACTTCTAATGCTAAATCTCCTCTAGCTATCATAATACCATCTACTTCATCTAATATTTCATCAATATGTGTTAAAGCAGAATAACTTTCTATTTTAGCAATAATTTTGGGAACATTATATCCTAAAGATCTAACATATTCTTTTACTTCAAGAATATTATCTTTTGTTTGTACAAATGATAAAGCTAAGAATGTAGTATTGTTTTCTAAAGCTTTTTTGATCATTATTCTATCTTTATCTTCTAAAAAATCTACATCATAGAAAAGTCCTGGTACATTAACTCCTCTTCTATCTTTAATTTTACAATCGTTTGCAATGAAACATTTAACTTCATCACTACTTACTTCTACTACTTTTAATGTTAATAACCCATCATTTAAATATACAGTATCTCCTACTTTTAAGTTATCAATTAAACTCTTATTATTAATAGTAAACTTAGTTTCGTCCCCTACTATATTTTCTCTTACTATACTAACATAGTTACCTTTTGTTAACATTACTTCTCCATTAACAAAAGTTCCTGTTCTAATTTTTGGACCAGCTATATCAAATAATAATGCTACATTTGTATTTAATTCTTTATTTACATTAGTAACATTACTTACTACAGTAGCTATTTCTTCATCAGTTGCATGACTACCATTAACTCTAGCAACATTCATTCCTTCTTTTACTAATTCTTTAAATACTTCATAATTATATGTAGATGGACCTATAGTACATATTAATTTTGTTTTGCTATCTTCTAACATTTTTTCCTCCGACTGTAAAATTATATCATAAAAACTAAAAAAAACCAACTAATTTTTTGGTCTTTTTTGTAATTTATTTATTATTTAACTCAGCTAAGTAAGCGTCTTTTAACATATCTTCTATATCATAAGTAGTAGAAAAATGCAAAAGTTCTTTTGCTTTTTTAGTATCAGCATAACAAGTTGCTATATCTCCTAATCTTCTCTCAACTATTTTATAAGGGATTTTTACATTATTAACTTCTTCAAACTTTTCAATTAATTCTATAACACTATTACCTTTTCCAGTTCCTAAGTTTACTTTTAAAATACCTTTGTTATTTTTCATGTATTCAATAGCTTTTACATGTCCAATAGCTAAATCTACAACATGTATATAATCTCTTACACCACTACCATCAACTGTATCGTAATCATTTCCAAATACACTTAAAGTATCTAGTTTTCTAGTAGCAACTTTAACTATATAAGGAACTAAATTATTAGGTGTTCCATTAGGATTTTCACCAAGTAAATGATTTTTATCAGAACCTACTGGATTAAAATATCTAAGTATTACTATATTCATATCACTATCTGCTTTATGAACATCTTCAAGTATTTGTTCAATAAAAAGTTTAGTTGTTCCATAAGGATTAGTAGTAGATAATGGATGTTTTTCATCTATTGGTAAATATTTAGGATCTCCATATACTGTAGCACTTGAAGAAAATACTATATTTTTAACATTTTCTTCTTTCATTACCTCTAATAAAACGAGTGTTGAAATTAAATTATTATCATAATATAAAAGAGGTTTTTCTACTGATTCTCCTACTGCTTTTAAACCAGCAAAATGAATTACAGAATCTATTTTTTCTTTTTTAAATATTTCTTTTAAATTTTGTTTGTTTCTTAAGTCTTCTTCATAAAACTTAACTTCTTTTTTTGTTATTTTTTTTATCTTTTCTAATACTTCTATATTAGAATTAACTAAATTATCTATTATAACTACTTCATAATTATTTTTTAATAGTTCTACTACTGTATTAGAACCAATATATCCCATTCCACCAGTTACAAGTATTTTCATATTATTTTTCGCTCACTTCTATTCCAAGTTCAACAAGTTGATTATCATAAACATTACTTGGAGAAGAACTCATTAAATCAGTTGCTTTTAATGTCTTAGGAAATGCTACTACATCACGAATATTATCAGTTTGTTGTAAAGTCATTAAAAGTCTTTCTATTCCTATACCAACTCCTGCATGAGGTGGTGCTCCATAATTAAATGCATCCATAAAGAAACCAAATTTTTCTTTAGCATCTGACATAGTCATTCCAATAGCTTCAAATACTTTAGCTTGAAGTTCACTATCATGAATTCTAACTGATCCAGAAAGTAATTCATAACCATTTAACACTAAGTCATAAGCTCTAGAATAACAATTTTCTTTATCTGTTAAAAGTTTATCGACATCTTCTTTTTTAGGTGAAGTAAATGGATGATGTGCTGATACATATCTATTTTCTTCTTTATTAAATTCATACATTGGAAACTCTGTAACCCATAAGAATTTATAATCATCTTTATTAATTAAATCATGTTCATGTGCTAAATGTTTTCTTAAAAAACCTAAACTTGTTTTCACTTCTTCATATTTTCCACTTGTTATAAAGACAATATCATTATTTTCAAGATTTAAGAATTTTCTTAATTTTTCTTTATCTTCTTCTGTTATAAATTTATCAAAAGAAGTCTTAACTATATTATCTTCTACTTTTATATTTAAAAGTCTATTATCTGTATATGTTTTAAAAGTTTCATTTAACTTATCAAAGTTTTTTCTAGAATATTTATCAGCATTATTTTTAAGTACTAAACAGTTAACTTCATCTTTTAATATCTCTATATTTATAACATTCTTTAAATCTATTATTTTCATATCGAATCTTAAATCAGGTTTATCAGATCCATAATCTTTTATAGCATCTACATATTTCATTCTAGGAAATTCTTTTAATTCTATGTTTTTTAATTTTTTAAATATTTCTTTCATTAAATTAGATACTACTTCATAAATATCTTCTTCTTCAGCAAAACTCATTTCAAGATCTAGTTGTGTAAATTCTGGTTGTCTATCACTTCTTAAATCTTCATCTCTAAAACATCTTGCAAGTTGAAAATATTTTTCGATTCCACCTATCATCAGTAATTGTTTATATACTTGAGGTGACTGAGGAAGAGCAAAGAAAGTCCCGTGATATAGTCTAGATGGTACTAAATAATCTCTTGCACCTTCTGGTGTTGCTTTAGAAAGTATTGGAGTTTCTACTTCGATAAATCCTAAAGAATCTAAATAATTTCTAATAATTAATTCTAATTTATGTCTAGTTATTAGATTGTTTTGTAATTCTTCTCTTCTTAAATCTAAATATCTATATTTTAATCTCGTATCTTCATTTGATAATTCTTCATTTAATTCAAAAGGAAGAGTTAAAGATTTATTTAATATTTCTATTTCTTCTAAATCTATTTCTATATCTCCTGTTTTTAATTTAGGATTTTTACTTTCTCTTTCTTTTACTATACCTTTTACTTTAACAACATATTCTTTTTTTAAAGTTTTAACTATATCTAAACAAGGATTATTCTCTTTTATAGATACTTGAATTATTCCACTTCTATCTCTTAAGTCAATAAATGTTATAAAACCTTGATCTCTTACTTTATTAATCCATGCATATAGTGTTACTTCTTCACCTAAGTTTTTTATACTTAAGTCAGTATTCATAATTTTTTTCATCGTTTCTCCTTAAGCTAAATATTCTAATATTTTATCTATTTCTACTTCTTCTTTTGTTGATTTTAAATTATCTTTAATTTCTATCTTTTCTTCTTTTAATTTTTCATCATTAATAAATATTAAATATCTACTATTTAAATTATCAGCTTTTTTAAATTGTGATTTTAAAGATTTATTTTCAGTATCAAAATCAGCTTTCTTATTATTAATTCTTAAATATCTAACTAGTTTTAAAGCTTCTTTTCTTTCAGTTTCAGATAATGCTAAAACATATATTAAATCTTGTTTTTCATCTGGTAAATCAATTAAACTTAAGAATCTTTCCATACCTATAGCAAAACCAAATGCACAAGTATCATCTCCTCCTAATTCTTTAACTAATCTATTATATCTTCCACCACCACATATAGTAGAGTTATCTACTTCTATTTCGAATACTAATTCATCATAATAATCAAGTCCTCTTACTAAATTATCATCTATTTCATAATTAATATTTAATTCTTTTAGATATTCTTCTACTCTTTCAAAATAAGCTTTTGATTGATCACTTAAATAATCTCTAATCTTTGGAGCATCTTTAAAGAAATCTTTTTCTCTATCTATCTTACAATCAAGTATTCTAAGAGGATTAGTATTAAGTCTTCTTTGACAATCACTACATAGATTTTCTTTATAGTTATTAAAGTGTTCTACTAATAAATTTCTATATGTTTCTCTGCTAGATTTATCTCCTAAAGTATTGATTTTTAATTTTATATTTTCTAATCCTAATCTATTAAATATTTCTATTACTGCAGATATTACTTCCATATCTACTAAAGGATTAGATTCTCCTAAAACTTCTATACCAAACTGAGTAAATTCTCTATATCTTCCCTTTTGAGGTCTTTCATATCTATACATTGGTTCTATATAATAAAACTTAACTGGTTTAACTAAGTTATTAGTCATTTTATTTTCTATGTAACTTCTAACAACTCCTGCTGTACCTTCTGGTCTTAAAGTTAAACTTCTATCAGATTTATCTTTAAATTCATACATTTCTTTACTAACTATATCAGTTTCTTCTCCAACTCCTCTTCTAAAAAGTTCACTATTTTCAAATACTGGAGTTCTAATATAGTTAATATTATATAACTGCATTACTTCTTCTATAACTTTTTCTGCTAATTTAAATTTTTTAGCTTCTTCTCCATATAAATCGTAACAACCTTTTGCTTTTGTAATCATTTTCCCTCCTAAACAAAAAAGATAGCACCTTATAAGGGCGAAATGCCGCGGTACCACCTTACTTTTTTCTCTTATAATTATCGCTTATCACGCTTCTTATTTTTCTAGATGTCTTCACAAATAATTTCATTAATGTTTTCACCAACCACATTATCTCTAAAAAGACTTTATTTACTACTCTTTCTATAAGAAGATTTATTTTATTATATATTTTTTACTTGTAATTATCAAGTGTGTATTTCATTAATTCTAGCCTTCTTGCTTCTTCTGGATTATCAAATTTAAACCTTTCAAATCCCCCATTATAACTAGCAACTTTTTCATAAAGATTCTTATATTCTATCTCTAAATACTTTTTATCACTCATCTTAAATATACTAATCATATCTTTATCATTTTTTGTAAGAGATGCTTCTGTTGGATTTATTTTTTGAAAAATTTTATAATATGCTTCTTTATATTTTTGTGGATATTTTATCTTTAATATACTAAGCTTTTTTAATACTTCTTCGTTAGATAAATCAGAAGTATCATAATTAAGAGCTATATATAAAATTTTTCTTGCAAGTAATGCTTTCTCATTTTTCTTTTCTTCTAGCTTTTCTTGTAATTCATTATAAAGACTTATATCTATTTGTTTTTCTTCCATAAATAGCCCTACTTTCTTACTCTTATTTTACAATATATTAACTATTTATAATTTAACAACAACAAATAAAAATTTAATCATGTAAATTACCATTCGTTATTAAAATAATAATTATGACTCATTTCATCTTCTAAAGTAGTTTTTTCATCATGTCCTGGATATATAGTTATATCTTTTGGAAAAGTTTTTATATATTCAATAGATTTTTTCATATCTTCTACATTTCCGCCTAAATCACACCTTCCTATTTCATGTTTAAATAAAAAGTCTCCACTAAATAATACTTTCTCTTTTTCAAAATAAATACTTATAGAATCATCTGTGTGACCTTTAGTAATAAGTCTTTTAAAATTAAAACTTCCTATTTTGTTATCATCTTCTAAATTACTATAATCATATATATTATATTTAGATTTAAAATTAGGAAGTGCTCCTACATGATCAAAATGATGATGGGTAATTATTATTCCAACTATTTTCTTATTATCAGTATTTTTAATTATTTCTTCATAATTATCAGCTGGATCTATTATTAATATTTCATTATTATTTTCTAATATATAACAGTTAGTTTCTAAACTACCTAATATCAATCTTTTTATTTTCATATATTTCTCCTAATAAAAAAATGCTAACTTAATTATTTAGCATCTTTAGTGTTTTCTTCTTTTTTAATTACTTGTTTACCTTTATACATTCCACATTTTGGGCATACTCTATGAGCTTTAATTGCAGTCTTACAATTTGGACACACAAATAAATTAACTGCTTCTAATGCGTTATGAGATCTTCTCATTCTTTTTCTAGTTTTTGATACTTTTCTAAATGGTACAGCCATGATACACTTCCTTTCTTACAGTTTTAAAATATTTTTTAAAATTTAATACAATAATATATTACACATTTATACTCTTGATGTCAAACAATTTAATATTTGCTTAATTTTTTTTATCATATTAAAATATCTAGAAAGAGGGTTTATGAAAAAAGTAGGTTTAATAGTTGAATATAATCCATTACATAATGGACATTTAATACATATAGAAAATGCTAAAAAATTAGATAAAGATACTTTATTAATAGCAGTTGTAAGTGGAAACTATACACAAAGAGGAGAATTATCAATTATTTCCAAATGGGAAAAGACTTTACTTGCTCTAAATCACGGTATAGATATAGTTATAGAACTTCCCCTACCATTTTCTATAATGTCTTCTGATTATTTTAGTTACGCAGCTATTACTACACTAAACAAATTAAATATTGATACTGTAACTTTTGGTAGTGAAACTGAAAATATCAAAGATTTAGAAGATATGGCAGATAAATTAATTAACGAAGATAATGAATTTTTTAAAAAGAATTTAAAACGAGGTTTTGATACAAAAAAAATAATAAACAAACTACTAACTAAAGAACATATTTTACCTAATGATACACTTGCTATATCATATATTAAAACTATTAAAGAAAACAATTTTAATATTGATTATCAAACATATAAAAGAGATAATAACTACTTAAAAAGTGCATCTAATATAAGAAATAGTTTAGGTAGTGAAAGCTTATTAGATTTAGTACCTCTTGATACTGCAAATATATTAAAGAACAAAAAAGAAGTTAATTACTTTAATTATCTAAAATATAAAATACTAAGTGAAAAAGAGAGAATTAAAGATTATTTATTAGTAGACGAAGGCATAGAAAATAAAATATTAAAAGAAATAGATAAGTCAACTTCACTTGATGAATTTATTAATAAATTAATATCTAAAAGATATTCTAAAAACAAAGTTAAAAGAACTTTATTATGTATATTACTATCTATAAAAAAAGAAAATAAAGTATTACCTAATTATATTAGAGTATTAGGTTTTAATAAAAAAGGTCAAAAATATTTAAAGACTTTAAAAGATGTAAATATTATTACTAATATTAAAAATAATAAAGATTTTGAACTTGAAATATCAACTGATAAACTATATTGTTTTTTTAATAATATAGATATTAATTCTTATTTAAATAAACCAATAATAAAAAGCAATGATTAAAATTTCATTGCTTTTTATTTTTTACATTTTATTATTTTTAAACCATTCTGCAAAATCATACTTAGCAGTACCCCAAAATTTTGCTTCATAATCTCTATCTTTTTCTCTTAACTCAATTAATGTTTCAGTTTCACCATCTGGAATATAAAATTTATCATGCCATCTTCCTAGATTACCTCTTGCAGTTTTAGCTATCGTACCAGATCCACCTCCAGTAAATACAATTGGTTCTTCACCTGGTTCACAATATGCAAAACAATCTTCTAATCTTGCTTTTCTATTAGTTTCGTTTTGAAAAAGTTCTAAAAATTTATCTACTCCAATTTGTTTATCAAAATACGCATTATATGGGCCAGGAAGACCTCCTAGTGCATCTATGTATAAACCTGAATCAGATTTAATACAAGGCCTACCTAATTTTTCACAAGCATATTTTACACTAAATTTAACTACTTCTTCACAACTTTTTGCTTGTATTTCAATAATCTCAAAATCAGGATTTTTAATTTCAATATCAAATCCATACATATCTTTAAAAATATGTTGAGCTTCATCAAATTTTCCTTTATTTCCAGTTAAATATATTGGCTTTTCCATTTTGTTATCCTCAAACTTAATTATATTATATAATTTTTCAACAATTATTCGTTAGAAACTAAATCAAGTAAAAATAAAATTTAAATTCATCTAATAATAACTGAATCAAAATATTTTTCTTGAAATTCTGTTAAAGCTCTAATAGCATCATCTGAATAATCTTTTCCTTCTTTTGACACTATAAGTTTATCATCATCATCATTTGTTCTATGAATTATAGCTATTACTTTCCCTTTAGACTCTTCAACTGGTTCATATTCTCCTAGTAAATAAGCATCTAATTCTTCACCATCTCCGCTTATTGTATTTGGGATGAATCCATAGTTTATCATATACATAAATCCATGTTTAGGATGTCTAGTTCCAAGTGGTCTATCTATTTTTATTTCTACTTCTTTTTCTAAATAATCTTTAGCATTTACTTTATCCATTATTTTTCTCCTAAATATAATTATTGTTCTTTTCGAATAAACTTAAAATTATTAAAAATACTACTCATATCTTCTTTATCAATATATGAAAATTTCATATATTCTTTTGTAACAGGATGAATAAACTCTAAACTATAACACATTAATGCTATTCCACCTTTTTCTTTATTACCATATCTATAATCTCCATAAAGTGGATGATTACGAGAAGAAAATTGCAATCTTATTTGATGATGTCTTCCTGTTAATAAATTGATTTTAACTAAAGCATAATTTTGATACTTTTCTAAAATTTGATAATCAAGTTTAGAATATTTACCATTTTTATCTATTACACTATTAGTATCTTTTTTTAAAATATAATCTATAAATGTATCACTTTCTTTTAAACCATTATCTTTTACTACTGCTAAATAAGTTTTATTTATTTTATTATTTTGTATATCTTTACTTAATCTTTCTGCAGCTTTAGATGTCTTAGCAAGTAACATGATACCACCTACTACTCTATCTAATCTATGTAAAAGACCAAGATATACATTACCTGGTTTATTATACTTAAGTTTTAAATAACTTTTAACTTCTTCTACTAAAGAATCATCGTTAGTATAATCTTTTTGGCTTAACATATTTCTTGGTTTATACACTATAATTATATGATTATCTTCATAACATATTTTCATATTATTTATTTTTCTTTTTTAGTAAATCTCTGATTTCTTCTAAAGCTTTTAGTTCATCAGATTTTTCTGGTTTTTCTTCTTTCTTATCATCATCTTGTTTTTTCATAATTTTATTAATTACTTTAACCATTAAGAAAATACAAAATGCTACGATTAAGAAATCAACGATATTTTGAATAAACATACCGTATTTAACGGTGGCTGATCCAATTTTAATTGTCAAATCAGTAAAGTTAACTTTTCCTAATAATATACCTAAAAGTGGCATTAAAACGTCATTTACTAATGATGTTACTATTTTTCCAAAAGCTGCTCCAATTATAACCCCTACAGCTAAATCCATTACGTTACCTCTCATAACGAATGTTTTGAACTCTTTAAACATACCTTCCTCCTTCTTATTAATTATAACCATACTCCATAATAAATTCCAGCCATTGATAAAATAAAACCTATTACTAAAAAGAATTTTACTATATCAGGTTCCATCCAACCTTTTTTTTCTAAATTGTGATGAAGTGGTGTCATTAAGAATAATTTTCTATGGAAAAAATACATCCAAAAGTTTTGTAAAATAACACTTATTGTTTCTACAACAAAGACTCCTGCTACTACAAGTAAAGTTAACTCTTTATGCGTAAGAATAGCAATCATCCCCATAACAGCACCTATGCTTAAACTTCCAATATCTCCCATAAATATTTTAGCAGGATATACGTTGAATACTAAAAACCCTAGTATTGATCCAAATAACAACATAATAAAAAATGCTAACTCTATTTTTCCTACTACCATAGAAATTAGTCCAAATGCTATAAAAGCTACAATTGATAACGATGCTGCAAGACCATCAAGACCATCTGTAAGATTAACTGCATTAGATGAACCAACTAAAATAAGTAAAATAAAAGGTCCATATAACCAACCTAAATTAACTTTTATACCAAGAGTTGATACTTGAAAAAACGTTGATCCACCTGCTTGTAAATATAAGAAAAACAGTATAATACCAACAATAAATTGTAATGTAAATTTAGATATAGTTGTTAATCCTTCATTGTTTTTCTTTTTTAACGATAAATAATCATCTATTCCACCTATTAAAGCATATGATAAAAACGTAATTATTATAATCATTAAATCGCTAGTCAATTTTATTTTACCTATTAATATAAGTAGTAAAGTTATAACTAGTGTAGGTATTATAAATATTAATCCTCCCATTGTAGGAATCCCTTGTTTCTTAGAATGTTCTTTTGATAAATAACTGCTAATATTTTGTCCGAATTTTTTCTTCTTTAATATTGGTATTAAAATAAATCCCAAAGCAATTGAAAATAAAAAACTGCACATTATTAAAAGAACTGATTTTGTAATTAATAAAATTCCCATATTTCCTCTTTTCTATTTAATTTTGTAATTATATACTTCTTTTTGATTATAAAATTTTATGTTATCTTTTGCAAAATCTAATACTTTAAAATAAGCTTCTTTACAAATAGATTCATCATCTTTACAGTTATATTTTATAGTTTTCAAATCATAAGTACCTGATACTTGAATTTCACCTTTATCTTTATCTAAAGTATATGTAAACTCGATAATTTCTCCAGTAGAAACTATAGATAAATTTTTAATAATGTTGTTTTCTTCTCTTTCAATAAACAAAAAAGAATATGTTTTATTTTCTATATTAAAAGATTCATATTTATAATTATCTATTTTTTTATTGTAAAAACTTTCTACATCTCCACTTGTCTTTACATAAAAATTTTCTTCTTGAACATATGAATTTAATTTTAAATATTCTTCTAATTTTTCTTTATGATTTACTAAATATTCTTGCTTTATTACAAAAAGTAAAAGCATTATTAAACTCAATATTATTACTATAAATACCTTTTTATTCTTCATATTATCTTCCTGTAACTTCTTTTGCTTTTTTAGCCATCGTAGTTCCTATTTTACTAATATTATTAATCCAGTGATCTTTTCCTGTAGTTAAATATTTTTGAGCTATCCCACTTAATCCCTTACCATTAAAATACTTACCACCTGGAGTTAAATAATTAGTTTTTAATTTAGAAGCTTGTTTATCAATAAACTCTTCTTTACTATTATATCCACTAAAACCACCTTCATGATTTGAGACAGAACAAGGTCTAGTACCTTTACCACGATATCCTCCTAAATTATTACAAAGTCTTGCAAGTCTTTCACTAGCCCAACCAGATTCATGAGCGTCAATTGACATAATACCTATTGCATTTATTCCATGATCTTTTTCAGCTTTAATAAATGCAGGAGCTAATGGTATAAAATTTTTTACTCTAGAATCTCTTCCTTCAGCATATTTTGTAATTGTTAAAGTAAGTTCTGATACTGTTAAATTGCTTGGTTTAGTTAAATCATTTGGATCAAATGTAGCTGTACCAGTACAACTATCTCCACTACACAAATTAGGATCAACGTTTGTATTTGATGAAGAAGTTTGATTATTTTCTTTATTTTTCTTTTCTGCTTCTTCTCTTATTTTATTATTGTTTTCTCGTTCTACTCTTCTTTTTTCTCTTTCCGCTTCTATTTTTTGATTTTCTATTTCTTTTAAATTTTTTTCTTGAACTTTTAAAGATTCTACTTTTTCCATAGAAGCATTATTATAACAACTTAAAAATGCATTTTTGGAATCAGTACTATTATCAAGTACACCTATTAATAAACTTAATATAGTTGGAACAACAAAGAATAAAACAGCATAAAATATCCTTTTACCACTAGTACTTATTGCTTTAGCTCTTAATTTTTCATCGTTAGTTACTATTGCTTTTATAAAATCAAAACTAATGAAAAAAATAAGTAATATAGGTATTATAAGTTGAATAAGTCCAATAATATATTTAACTAAAACTATAACAGATAAAAAAGAATAACTTTCACAAATATTTTCCATAAAAACCTCTACAACACTAGTATATCATTATTTTAAAGTTAAAGAAAAGATGATATTAATCATCTTATCTTACTTTTATATTATCTTCATTTATAAAATAATAACCTTGAGCTGTATTTTGTGCTTGTTGTTCTTGAATACGAGCTTGTTTTATTTCTCTAACTTTTATTCCTGCTCTCTTTTTAGCATCTTTATATAAATTTTGAGTTTCTAATAATTTAACCATATCAAGAACTTCTTTATCAGTTAGATTAGTATTTGGATCAGCATAATATCCACCAATTCCATATTTAAGTACTAATCTACCAGTTTTAATTCTTTCTTGTTCTTTTAAAGCTGCTATTCTTGCTTGTTTTTCTTTTTCTTTTTCTTCTATTCTTCTCATCACTTCATTTGCAAGTTTTTGAGTTCTTTCAAATTGATCAGGATTATCTTTAAAAAATTCATTAGAATAAATAGAATGCAAATAATAATCTTGTGGTATTTCTTCTACGTTTGCTAATAAAGGTAATTCATTTTTATTTAGTTCCCTATTATGTTCCATTCTTTGATCATTAGTTATTTCAATATATTCTTGAATATTACTTAATAATTCTCTAGGACCTTTTCCATGCTTAATTAAAACATAACTTAAGAAAGCTTCATTAATTCTTTTTTCTTCTCTTTTTAGTTCTTCTTCTGTAAGATTTCTTAAATCATCATTTATTACACCATAATTATAATCATATGTTATATCAGGATTATATTCTTTATATAAATTATCAACATTTATATTAGAATTATTATTATTATTTGAACTTGAAGCATCTTTAGAAGACGAAGTATTTTGTTGATTTTGATAACTTCCAGAATTGTCTAATTTGCTATCATCCACTGGTGAAAATTTTGGAACATTTTGTTGATCTTGTTGATCTATATCATTATCTGATTTGCTATCATCCACTGGTTGAAATTTTGGAACATTTTGTTGATCTTGTTGATCTACACCATTATCTGATTTGTTATCATCTGTTGGTGCTGTATCTTTTGTTTCCTGTTTAACATCATCTTTTTTCTGATACTTACTCCAATCAAAAGGTTGATATTTCATAGTTTGTCCTTCTTTATTAACTGGTTTCACTTCTGATGGATTAATTTGACCTTTAACTTTTGATTGCGCTTCTTGTTCTTCTTTTAATTTTAAAAGTCTTGCTTCTTCATCTTTATATATTTCTTCTCTTGTTTTAGCAAAATCTATATGATATCTATTTGCAATTTCATCATATCTAGTAAAAGTCTTAATATCTTCTTCTGTTGGATTTTTAGCATCTACATTTAAAATAAAATCTTTTACATAATCTTTAAAATTAAGTTTCATGTAATCATTTAATTCAAAATTAATATCTTTCGCTGATTGTTCAATATTTTCTATTATTTTTTTATATTCTTCATCACTATATGAACTTATTTTTTTGCAATAGAATTCTAAATGTTTCTTTATATCATCTTCTGTTTTCATATCATCAGATAATGGTTTATCTGTCGGTTCTTGATTAGCATTTGCTAATACATCTTTTAAAGATAATGGTTTTTTTTCTGCTTTTTGATCATTATTATCTTCTTCAGTTACATTAGAAGGTATTTGTTTAGAAGAATCAACTTGTTTATTTTGACCACTTAATGTAGATATACTTAATTCTTCTCCCATTGGAATATTAAAAGATTTTATTCCTTCTTCTTTTACTTTCTTTAAAGCATCATCCCCTAATAACTCCATCTTCTTTTTATAAATTTTCATATATTTCTTTTTGTTAAAGAAATTTCTAACAGGAGCTATAGCCATTATTAAAATAGATGGAACTTTTAATTTTTTTGCACTTCTCTTAACAAAATTTTCTTTTTCTTCAGCCCATAAAATTTTAGCACCTATATTTGCTAATTTTTCTTCTAAAGCATAATATTTAGAAATATTAGCTTCTTCTGGATCTACTTCTACTTCAGCTGCTACTTCTTTCATTTTTTCTCTAACAGAATTATATCCACTTATTCTACGATTAAAGAAACCACCTTTTTTATTATATAAAAATTGTAAAAAAGTTGGCCCAGTCATCTTTATAGCATTACTACCTTTTTTTCTGAATTTCGTTTGATTATCAGGTTCAACTATCTTAACTTGTGATAATTTTTCTATTGTTGATTCATCCATAATCTAGTCTCCTATTTTATTTTTATTTAGATATTTGTTCTTCACTTTTTGATATTTCTTTTAATATTTCTTTTAACTTATCCCATTCTTGATCAGTTTCTATTGCTCTTAATTCAACATCTGAACTATTGTCATTTTCTTTATATAACTCAGAAATATAAATAGTTACATTATTATTTTCATCTGTTTCGTTTTTTGTATATATTATATATTTTTTATTAAATTCACTTAATTCTAATCTTAAAAGTTCTTCTGCTTCATCTATTGCACCATTTTCATCAACAATAGATATTATTTTCTTTTCTTCCATCTCAAAACCCTCTCATTCCTACTTAAAATAATACTATATATATAGCTTATTTGCAAGATTTTAATATAAAATACTTGCATCCATAGTTACAATATTTTTCTATATAATCATCAATTTTATTATAATCATTTATCTTATTAAATTTCTTATTAGTAGTTAAATTAAAACCTTTAAGTCTTAAATTATCACTAGCATAATCTCCTAAAATATAATCATATATAGAAAAATAATCAGTATATTTTCTTTGAAATTCTTCTAAATTAAAAGCGTCACGATAATTTTTTTCTAAAATATAATTATATTCTTTATTTTCATATATAAGTTTTATATTTTTCATATTTTGATACCTAAATTTTTTAACAAACCAGTATAATAAAGAACTCCTATAATTAAAATAATTATTAATAAAATTATAAAAAATATTAAAAAGTTATTTTTTTTAGGTTTTTCTTCTACCTCTTTATTAGCTGCTGAAACAAAGTCATCTTTTGATAAATCCATACTTCTAGTATAAAAAGAGTTAATTAATTTACCATCTTCTTCTGTTACTTCTTTTTTCTTTTCTTCTATATCATGTGCTACAGTATCATTTTCTTCTTTTTCATCTATCATTAAATCAGAAAATAGATCTTTTTCTTCTATTTCTTTCGCTTTTTCTTTTTCGTAATTTTCATAATATTTTTTATTTAATTCTTCTAAGTATGAAAACTGGTTGGCAACTAAAGATCCATCGTTTTCTTTTACATTTTCTTTAGCTTTCCTTATATAATTTTTTAAATTATACCCTTCTAAATCTATATTATCAGAAAAACCAATAGTATCAGAGTCTTCTGTTTTTTCACTTCTTGAAAACATCTCTTCCTCTTCATTATCTCTTCCAATTCCAACTTCAAGTTCTTTTAATAGATGTTCATTTTTACTAACTCTAGAATATTTATTTTCTTCTACTTCTTCTATATATCTATCAGATCTTCTCATAGCTTCTCCTATACCTTATTCTAACATACTTTTATTTTTTTTTATATATCGTTATTTAAAGTCTAATTTATTTATTTGTTTTTTTCTTGTTCTTTTTAAAAATATTTATTATATGTTATACTATTATGACACAAGGAGAAAATATGAAAGCTAAAGTTAATGAAAATTGTATTGGATGTGGTACATGCATAGCAATGTGTGAAAACGTATTTAAATTTAACGATGATGGCTTTGCAGAAGCTAAAGATGAAATATTAACAGAAAAAGAAGTTGAAGAAGTTAAAAACACTATTCAAATGTGTCCTGTTGAAGCAATATCTATCGAAGAAAACAATAAAGAAGAAGAAGAAAAAGAAAAGTAATTAAAACTTTTCTTTTTTATTTAAATTCTAAGAATCTTCTTATAAAATCTCTATCGTTATAAATATTAACCTTTTTTTCTAATATTTCAAATTCAAACTTATTACTTTCCATCATTTCCCCATCATATGAAGAATAAATT
>CAUUHY010000012.1:0-21212 GCA_963545265.1 uncultured Eubacteriales bacterium
TACAACTTCTTTTTCTGTATCATCACTAAATGTTATTTTTGTTACTATATTTTTAATTCCAGGTGTTGAAGCATCCATCTGATTTAAATCAACTGTAAAATTATTTATATTAGTTGGTAGATTAGTTATTGCATTTTTATAATCTACTACAGTAAAATTTGGAGAATATCCTTCTTTTGCACTTAATTTATTTACTATTGGTTCAAATTTTTCAGCCTCTCCTTCTTTAACTGTTACTGTTACTGTTCCACCTTTTCCTTCTGAAGCAATCTTGTTATATAAATCAAAATCTATAGTATATGTACCTATCTTTTTAAAATTATATTTTTGTTCTCCTACTTTTTCAAATAATTCATTATTTTCTTTTAAAATCCCACGATAATAATTAAAACCATATCTTATGTCAATATCAACATCTTTACCTTTTATTACTTCAATATCTATATTTTGTTCTTTGGGATTTATAAAATAACTTGAATATGGTGAACCATTTGGAATAAGATTTTTTAATTTATTATTATTAATTCTTAACCTAGATAAATCAACTGAATTTGGCAAATATAATGATGTTAATAAATTATTACTCACATCTAGATGACCAACATAGTATTTTAAATTTTTTAAATCTAATGTTGTCAATTTATTGTTTGTTAATTGTATCGAGGTTAATCTTGGAGTTTTAGTTAAATCTAAACTAGTTAATTTATTATTATCTGCAGATATTCTAAATAAATGTTCAGAATTCAAATTCAATTTAGAAAGAGAATTATTTTGTATATAAAGTTCTTTTAGCATAGTATTATTATTTAAATTTAACTCACTTAAATTATGATTAGACATTATCTCTAAATATGTTAATTTTATATTTTTAGATAAATCTATAGAAGAAAAATTATTTTCTACTAGTCTAAGTCTTTCTAATAAAATATTATTATTTAAATTTATTTCTGGAATTTTAGTAGTCAATAATGTTAAAGATTTTAATTTTGTATTATTAGAAATATTTAAAGTTAATAAATTAGAATTGGAAGAAAGATATAATTCTTCTAGCTCTAAATTATTTTGTAAATTTAAATTTGATATTTTAGTAGATGACACATATAATTTTTTAAGTTTTAAATTGCTATTCAAATTTAAATTAGTTATATTATTTTTTGAAAAATATCCTTGAATATATAATTCTTCTAATAATGGTAAAACACTTAAATCTATAGAAGAAAAATTATTAGATTCTATATTTAATTTTTTTAAATTTGATATAATACTAAAATCTAAATTACCAATATTGTTATTTTTAATATTTAATTCTTCTAAATTAGGCATAGTAGATAAATATAAAGTATTAATTTTATTATCTTCTAAAGATAGTTTTTTTAAAGATAATTTATTACCATAAATAAAATTATTCATTTCATTATTATTTAAACTAACTTCTTGTAATAAATTATTGTTTGAAAGATTAATATAAGGCATTTTACAGTTATTAATTTGAAGATTTTTCAAACTAAGATTACTGTTAAAATTAAGTGGTTTTAAATTAGAATTTAGTGGTAATTTTAATTTAAAATCAAAAACAAATTCCTTTAATTTTGTAGTATTATCTATATTTATATCACAAGCTCTACCATATTCATTTTCACCATATATCTTTAAATATTCAATATTTGGATTAAAACTTAAATTTATTTCTGGATGTGTAGAATTATTCACGTAAAACATAACTAAATTAGATAAAAATTCTATTCCTCTAAAAGAAGTTATTTTATTTATTCTTATTATTGATTCACTATAAAAATAAATCATTTTTATTTTATTTAAATCTTCCTTATTTAAAAGTTCATTTTCTTTTGTTTTTATTTCTGGTGTAAATTTAGCTTCATTAATTATTTTTGTAGAATTAATCCATTTACTCATATCAGATTCTTTTAATATTTCATCTACTTCATTACAAATATTATTAACTATACAAGTTAATACAATATATCTAAAGTTTTGATCTGGAAATGCTTGCTTATAAGTAACATTATAATTTAATTCTTTTAAATTTTTGTAATAAGTTGTATTGTTAGTTTCTTTTTTATTTAGAAAAATTATTGAAAGAATTATTAAAAAAGCTAAAAATATAGAACTAATTTTTTTTATATTTTTCATATCATACTACCTAAAATAAGCATATCACAAATAATTAAAAAAATTTAGATTAAGATGATAAATCTATATAGTTGACACCTATCAAAAAATAGTACATGTCTTTTATTTAATTATAAATATATTTGTATTATAAAATAATATCCATTCTTTAAAAGATTTACATATAATTCAAAGATTGTTGTTATAATTACGAGAGTTTCTTTTTAAGATTAATGCGAAAACTCTATTGGTGAATTATCCAGTGGTAATCATTTAGGACTCCGAAAATGCGTATTTTGTTTGATTCGAAGATATTTTTATATTCATAAGATATATATTAGAATCCTTGATATGAATAGAGGAAATTCAATATACATATTTTTTATATAGCTTCATTAAGTGTATTCATAACTAATTTATTATCCATTTGCTTCGTATCTTATACAAAATAATATTTTATCATTTTTTAATAAAACTTTTCTTTGGTAAATATTATTTTTTGACGCGCTCTTTCTTGAGGAATGATTGATTTTTTTAATATTTCATTTTTTTCTTAATTCCTCGATGCTAATTTTAAAAAAATTATTTTTATATTGTTTAATGATTCACCATTTTTAGTCATAGAAAAAAGCACCTTCTTATAATTGACTTATTCTAGCACATTTTTTATGATGTGTGTCAACTATAAGTGGTACCTTATCTAAACAATCTGTTTTTTTATTATCTATCTTTTTGTTTTGTTTTCTTTTTTAAAGATTTTACTTTGTTTTTTTCTGCTTTTTCTTTTTTATTTTCTTCTAAAATTTCAACAAAATAATAATCTCTTACAGTAGACTTATCTACTTTTTTCATAATACCTCCTTAATTATTTTCTTCCTCTTTTTATTTTATACATATCAACTATTTCTGATACAGATTTATCTCTTGCAATTGAGGAAATAATTGAAGATAATATCTTTCAAATAGATAACACTTTTATTTTTTATATTTATTTAATGTTTCTTTTGTTAGAGGAATAGTATTAGATATAAATATTTTTTCATACTGTTCTTTTAATAAGTTTACTCCGCTACCAAAAATCCTCTAGTATCACATATGTCGTCGACTACAATACAAGTTTTTCATTCTACATCTCCTATAACATTATTTACTATACTACATTTGCCTTTAGCATTCGTTTATCTATTATTGCTATTTGAGTATGTCACTTTCAGATAAAAATCTAGTTCTTACTGTAATCTATTATCTAGATATAAAACTACTGTATTGCTATTTTTCATCTTATTTCACAAAGTAATTTTTGTTTTGTATGTAAGTCAACATCTATTATTCTATCAATTCTTACTGTCGTAAGCAAATATGTAAATAATTTTGCAGTTATTGATTTAGTTGATGTAGATTTTCTATTTTGTATTACATAAACATAATATAAAACAATTACTGTTATTTCTTTACTAATTTTTACTTGGATATTAAAGAAAAACAAAGAAAATTATTCTTTGTAAGTTTTACTATATAAATAATAATCTTTATTTTTATCTTGTTTAAATTTATATTCAAATTTAAATGTTTTCTTAGTAAATGTATTTGGATCTCCAACTGTATTATCTTCGTTTAATGTTAAAGTTGCATTTAATATGATTTCACCATTTATTTTTTCTGCACTATCTACTTTTAAATCATATATAGGTGTTGCACATCCAATTCCTGCTGGAACACTAATATGTTCATATCTAATATATAACTTAGCATTATCGTCATAATACCATCCTAATTCACTAGTATCACCATCACATGATGGATAACATGCACAAAATGAAAGTGGTAATAAAGTATTTAATTTATAATCGCTACCAAATAAATTTTTAGCTACTTCTTCAACATATTCTTTAGTAAAAGAAACTGTTTCTTTTATTCCTAGATCTTTGATAATTTCATCACAATCATGAACTAATTTATAAGTAGATTTTTTACCTGGCAATTGTCCTACTTTATACTTAGCATTAAATTCAGAACAAGTATTTTTAACAGCCTTTTTTAGATCTAAGCTTGCTGTAATTATTCTTAGTTCTTCTTTTTTGTTTTTTGTTGTATCAAGATTAAATTCTCTTGTTGCATCTTGTCCAACACGATTTTCAAATGCTAATTTACTCTCTAATTTTTTAACTAAATCAGAATTCACATCTAACTTTTCATTTTTGTTTTCGTTTTTCTTTTCTTCCTTGTTAGTTGTGTTATCAGTTTTACTATTTAATTTCTTAGTTTTTTCATTAAAAAAACTCCAAATTAGAAATATAGTACAAGCTAAAATAACTAGTGAAACAACAATTACTACAATTGTTTTTAGATTTTTTTTCATAAAGCCTCCTTTAAGACTATTGTAGTCCTAAAACAGATAAATTTCAATATAACTAAACTTCTTGTACAACAGTTATTACTAAAGGTCTAAGTTCTGTTTCTTTATAGTAATATTTACCTAGCGTTTCTCTTATTTCATTCTTTACAGCATTATAGTCAACTTGCTTTTTATTTTCTTTTTCTTTGATGTTATTATTAATAGCTTTTAAAGTTATTTCTTTTGTATATTCTATTAAATCTTTATTATCTTTAACAAATATAAATCCTCTAGTAACTATTTCTACATCACTTAACACTTTCTTACTAATTCTATCAAGTGTAACTGTAATTAGCACTATTCCATTATTACTTAATGATTCTCTATCTTTTAATACAAGTTCTCCTACATCATCAGAAAAATGACCATCTATTAAAATTTCATCTACTTTTACTTTTTCTTTAGTTTTTTGTAGTTTTCCATCTTTAATTTCTACTACATCACCATTTTCTTTTAAAATAATGTTTTTTGATGGTATTCCTTCTGCTAAAGCTATATCTGCATTTGCAACTTGATCTTTATATTCTCCTCTTATAGGCATATAAAACTTAGGATTCATCAAATTTATTAACATTCTAATATCTTCTTTTGATGAATGAAACAATAAATGATTTTTATCCATAGATATAACTTCATCTACTTGTTTTGCTATTTCATCCATTATTACAGCTTTCTTTCTTTCAAGACCTACTGTATCTGGTTCTGAAATAAAGACATAATCATCACTATTAAGTTTTAAAAATTTATCAAATCCTTTTACTATTCTATCTAAATTAGTAAATGCTTGTTCGTTATCATCACTTACTAAAACTACAATATTCTTATCATTTAAATTATTTAAACTACCTATTTCAACATTAATTTCTAAATATTTAAGTTCTATAAGTTTATTTATTCTTCTTTGAAGTTTAGATCCCATAATTATTAGTTTTTTATGATTTTGTTCTACTGCTTCAATTATTTCTTGTAATCTATAGATATGATCTATATTTATTGTTGTAATAATTCTATTATGTGTCTTACTAAACACTTCATTTATATAATCATATGAATTATTTCTTGGTGCTGTATAACCAGAATTTTTAGCATAATAAGATTCATTTAGTAAACAAAGTACACCTTTTTTACCAACATATGCTAGTTTTCCTAAATCAGTTTTATATTTACCTTTCTTAGACATATCAAATACTAAATCACCACTATATACAATAGCTCCATCTTCTGTATAAAGCACATACATAAAACTATCTGGTATAGAGTGAGTTACAGATATTGGAAATATAGACGTTTTCTTAAACTCTACATTTTTATGTGCTACTAATTTATTTAATGAATATTTTTTATAATTCATATCATTAAGTTGAAGTTCTTCTTTTAAAATTTCTATTGTTAAATTAGAACCATATATTTTTATTTTAGGTAATTCTTTTAATATATCAACAACTGCTCCCATATGTGTCTTATGTGCATGAGATATAAAAATACCATTTATTTTCTTTTCATTTTCTTTTAAATAATGATAATCAGGTAATATATAATCTACCCCATATGCATTTTCAACATTAAACTTCATACCAGCATCAAATATGTATATTTCTTCATCTACTTTAACAACATACATATTTTTACCTACTTCGTTTAATCCTCCTAATGCAAAAATATTTATTTTACTCATTTTTTCTCCTTTTCTTATTTTTATAATGCAAGTTTTTCTAAAGCTTCTTTAGCAGCATTTTGTTCTGCTATTTTTTTACTAGCTCCTGTTCCACTTCCATATTTTATTCCACTTATTACTACTTCAAAAGTAAAACTCTTATTATGTGCTGGACCACTTTCATCTACAAGTTTATATTCAACTGTTCTTTTTTCTGTTTGAACTAATTCTTGTAATTTAGATTTATAATCTTCTAAAAAATTACTTTGCTTATCTATATAAGGTTTTATTATAGTTATTATTATTTTTTTTACTGTTTCAAATCCTAAATCTAAATATATTGCTCCCATTAATGCTTCAAATATATCTGCTAAAATAGTAGGTTTTAAAAGTCCACCTGCTTTTAATTCACCATTTCCAAGTTTTATATATTCTGGCAAATTAAATTCTAAAGCATATGTTGATAATGCTTTTTCACATACGTAATTAGCTCTAGTCTTAGTCATTTCTCCTTCGACTAAATGATAATTATTATATAAGTAATCACTTACTACTAACTCTAAAACAGCGTCTCCTAAAAACTCTAATCTTTCATAATCTTCTTTACTATTTTTTTCATTTGTATATGATGAATGTAAAAAAGCTACATCATAAAGATTAGAATTAACTACATTAATCCCTAGTTTTTTAAATAAATTATCCATTTTCACCTCAAAGTAATAAAACAAAAAGATTATACCATAAATTTAAAAAAATATAAAATTATTGTGTTATAATTTATTGTAGGTGATGATATGAAAAAGAAAATTAATTATATAAAACTATGTTTAATAATAGTTTTTACAATGTTTATGACATCTTGTGTACAGGTTAAAATAAATGAGTTTGAAAACTCTAATATACTTACTACATCTTATCCTTTAATGTTTATTACAGATACATTATATGGAGATCATGCTAAAGTTAAATCTATTTATCCTAATGAAACTAATCCTAATAATTTGACTTTTAATTCTAAACAATTAGATAACTTTGCTACTAATAATTTATACATTTATTTAGGTCAAGATAAAGAACAAAGTAAAATAGCTTTAGAACTAAAAAACAAAAATCCAAACATCTTATTAATAGATGCAGGAGTTGGAATTAACACAAGTACTAGACAAGAACTATTATTAAATCCATCTAATATACTTATGATTGCCAAAAATATACAAAATGGATTAGAAGAATATATAAATAATACTTATATATCAAAAAATATTGAAAAGAACTTAAACGATTTAAATGTAAAAATATCTGAAATAGATGCAGAACTGAGATTAACTTATACTAACGCTAAATATAAAACGTTAGTAGTAACATCTAATTCATTAAACTTTTTAGAAAAATATGGATTTAAAATAGTATCACTAGATAAGTTAACAAGAACAAACGATGATATAAATTATGTTAAAACTTTAGTTAAAAATGAACTTGTAAGTTATGTATACAGTTTAGAAAATATAGAAGATGATGAAGTTATAACTAATTTAATAAGAACTACTGGTGTAAAAAAACTTACTCTTAGAACTTTAGATACTATTACAGATGAAGAAGAAAAAGTTAAGAAAAATTATTATCAAATAATGAATGAAAATATAGAGTTAATAAAAAAAGAAACTTATAAATAAAAATATCATAAAAATAATTTATGATATTTTTTTTATGAAATCTTTAGTTTTTAAATATATACCAGTATATTCATCATAATACATGTCTAAAAACTTATCTATTTCTTCTTTTACTGAATTACTGACGTTTATTGTTTTAAGATTATCAAAATCTACTAAGCTATATAATTTCAATATTTTTAAAGCTTTCTCACTATATTTATATTCGTTTTCTAAACAGTTTTTACAAACATAACAAGCATTATCTACACTTATTGTAATTACTTCATTTTTACCACATAGTCCACATTTATATTCTAAATTAGGTTCTACACCTAAAAATTTTAAACATTTAAGTTCTAATATATTAGCAATAACTAAAGGGTCAAACCCATCGTTTATTTTAGTTAATCCTTTTATTAATAAATCAAATAAAACTTCTTCTTTAGAATCTTTTTTAATTTGATAAATTAAATCTATTATAAAAGATGCATAAGTAATCTTTTTTATATCAGTAATAATATTTTTAAAGTTATTTATTATCTCACCATCTATTAATGTACATAAAGAATCTTCTTTATAATAAATATTAAACTTAGCATAAGTTAATCTTTGAGATATCATTCTTAAACTAGACTTTATTTTTAAACTTCCCTTTGCTATGACACTTAAAATATTATCTTTAGTAAGTATAGTTAAAATCTCTGAATTTTCTTTAAATTTCATCGATTTTATAATTAAACCTTCTACTTCAATTATCTTCATTTAAAATCCTAAATCTTTAAGTTTAATATCACTATTTTTCCAATCTTTAAAAGTCTTAACTTTAAGTTCCAAATATACTTTTTTACCTAATAATTCTTCTATTTTTTTTCTTGCATAAGTCCCAATTTTCTTTAACATTTGACCTTTTTGACCTATGATAATTCCTTTAATATTATCTCTAGATACCGCAACAGTTACAAATATATCATAACCATTTTTAGTTTGTTCTATTTCTTCTGTATGACAAGTAATTTCATGAGGAATTTCTTGATATGTTAAATTAAGTATCTCTTCTCTTACAAGTTCTGCTACTTGAAATTCTAAAGTATTAAATGTTACTTCTTCTTCACTATAAATTTTTTCTTCTGCTTCAGGTAAATATTTTTTTATCGTCTTAATTACTTCATCGACATTATCTCCCCTTTGTGCAGAAAGAGGTATTATTTCATCAAAATCATAATATTTTTGATATTCTAATATCTTATTTAATATTTTATCTCTAGATAATCCATCTATCTTATTAATTATTAAAAATACTTTCTTATCTAAATCTTTAAATGTATCTACTATTTTCTTATCGTTATCTGTAAAACCTTTTTTAATATCTACTAAGAATAAAATAACTTCTGAAGATGCTATTCCTTCTCTTATGTTTCTATTCATTTTAGCACCAAGTCTATCAAAACTTTTATTAAGACCAGGTGTATCAAAGAATAAAATTTGTGATTCATCATCGTTATATATTCCAATAATATTATTTCTTGTAGTACCTACTTTATCACTTACTATAGCTAAATGAGTTTTCATAATAGCATTAAGTAGTGTTGATTTTCCTGCATTTGGTCTTCCAGTAATAGATACCATACCTACTTTATACATTATACTTCTCCTTTCTTTAAATTATAATTTTTATCATAAAAATAAACATTAACTTTATAATTTATTACTTCTTTTATAAAATTTATTCTTAAATATTTATAAATATCAAAATCTTTATCAGTTAAAAAATAAATATTTTTTACTTTAGTTTTACTATTTATTAAATAATTTGCTATTGCTCCTTGTTCTGAAGATATCATATCTCTAAGACATGCATTTTGAATAGTTACTCCTTTATAGATTTTACTATCTTCATCTTCTATAATACATGCTACTTTATATGAATAAGATATAGCGTTTTCTAATATATTTTTTAATTCATCAAGCATCGACACCACCATAATTACTTTCTTTAAATGGATGTACACAAAGATCTTTAACTAAATACTTTTCTTCATTTTTATTTTTATCAAAACATCTTACAACTACGTTTTCATCAACTAAATCAGAAATATATTGACGACATAAAAAACATGGAGTTGCAACTATATCGCTGTTATTAATAACTATTATTTCTTCTATATCTTCTTTTTTATAACCGTTTGCAAAATAATTAGATAAAGCAGCACCTTCTGCACATATTCCATCTTTCATAGAATGATTTTCTACATTTACCCCATAAGCTACACCATTTTTACCTTTAATAATACTTGCTACATTAAAGTGTGATATCGGTGTATAACTTTTAGTTAATAATTCTTCTATCTTCATATGAAAAACCTCATTATTTTAGGTATAAATATTATTAAACCTACTACTAAAGCAAGAATACTAGAAACAAGTACTGCTCCTGCTCCTATATCTTTAGCATGCATTGCTAAAATATTATCCTCATTTGTAATCATATCTACTATTACTTCTACACAAGTATTTAACATTTCAGTTATTATTACTAAAAACGATACTAAGATAACAAAAATAAACTCAAATCTACTTAATTTTAAAATAAAAGATAATATCATAATTAATAAAAAACTAAATATATGAAATTTATAATGCTTTTCCACTTTATAACAATATTTAATACCATTTAGTGCAAATGTTAAACTTTTTAAAAAATTTACATTCTTTTTATTTCTATCTTTTAATATCATATTTATCTAATAACTCCCTTTGTAAGCTAAACATAATCTTTTCATCTTCTTCGTTCATATGATCATATCCAAGTAAATGAAGTAAACCATGTGTTGCTAAAAAATATAATTCTCTTTTCTTACTATGTCCATATTTTTCTGCTTGTTCTATTACCTTGTCATAAGATATATAAATATCTCCTAAAACTCTAATTGGTATTTTAAAATCAACATCTTCTAAAGCAAAAGATATAACATCCGTAACATTATCGATATTTCTATATTCTTTATTTATTTTTTTTATTTCTTCATTATCAACTATTATAATATTTACTAAAGCACCTTCTACTTTTAAATCTTTCATAACTGATAAAAAATATTTTTTAAAATCATTTAGTTCTAAATCAAATGAACTATTATTAAAAATTTCTATTTTAACCACCATCCTACTAAAGCTATTAATGTTATAATTATAACAAAAGTTAATATATCTACTATTATATGATATTTTTTAATATTAAATACTTTAGATATTAAAAATAATAATTTGTATATTAAAAATCCTATTATAGCACCTATTACATTTAAAATAATATCATCTATATCAAAAGCTCTTCCTATTAAAAATTGTACAAATTCTATACAAAAACTAGCAAGTATTGCCACCAATATTCCAAAACTAATTCTTTTTTCTTTAGTATAATAAAAGCAAAAGAAGCCATAAGGAATAAATAAAACTATATTTCCTAAAGTGTTTTTTATAAATCCTAAAGATCCTACAGGAAATCTCATCATTTCTTTTAAAGGTATTAAATTTATTCCTCCTACATATAAATTTATATCTGTAGTAGTAACTATTTGAAATAATTGTAATATGTATATTAAAAATATTAAATTAAGAATTTCTTGATAAAAATATATTTTCGTATCTCTATTTTTCAACAAAAAAACAAGTCTAATTATAACTATTAAAATAACCGCTACTAAAGTAGAAGCCCAGGTTAAACTAATTAATGATTTAGCCGTAGTTCTTAAATCAATCATAAAATACCTTCTTGCTTTATAAATTATAGCATAAATTAAAGATAAGTTATATTATGAAAAATTATAATATTCAGATTTTTTTTGTATATTTAACTAATTACTTTTACAATTTTAAGTAGTATAATCATATTAATAATGGAGAATTTATGAAAAAGAAAAAGAATAACTTTTATTTAGTTATGATGATAATTCTAGTAACTGGAATAGCTATATTAGCTTATAAATTATACTTTTTAAAAATAGATAACAATCATTTAAAAGAAAAACAATTTACTGAAGAAAAAAAGAAAATCGAAAAACCTAAAGAAAAAACTGAAGATGAAAAGAAACTCGATATTCTTAATAATATAGATAAAAAAATATCTTTTTTTAAAAAAGATAATTTAGATAGATATATAAATTATAAAGAAAAAAATCCCAATCTAACAGATGAAGATATTATTGTTAAAGTAAATATCGGTTTAGACAATCCTTTTTATACTAACACTAAAGAATCACCAGATAAACACAAAATAACTGTCTTAGCTAATAAATACAACTTTTTAGGAAGTGATTATATACCAAAAAATTTAACTCAACTTAATTATAAATGTTCTTCTGGAAAACAATTTCTTGTAAGTGATGCTAAAGAAGCTTTTGAAAAATTATGTTTTGATGCCATAAATAATGGTTATCATATAGTAGCAATATCTTCTTATAGAAGTTATAATCATCAACAAATACTTTACAATAATTATGTTAAAAAAGATGGTGTAAAATATGCCGATAGATATTCTTCAAGAGCAGGATTTTCAGATCACCAAACTGGCCTTGTAGTTGACGTTGCTAAATATAATCATATATTCACTGGATTTATAAATACAAAAGAATATATATGGATGAAAGATAATGCTCATAAATATGGTTTTATATTAAGATATCCTAAAAATAAAGAAGATATTACAGGTTATATGTTTGAATCATGGCATTATCGTTATGTTGGAATTGATATTGCAAATTATATATATGAGAACAATATAACTTATGAAGAATACTTTGTTAAATTTTTAGATAACAAATAAAAAAACAAATAATTTACTTATTTGTTTTTTTAGTCTCTATTTTTATTTCTTTTTCTAGCGTTTTTAATACCTGCTTTTTTAGCTTCTCTTCTTAATTCACCAGGTTTTGAGTAAGATTCTCTTTTTTTGCATTCTGATGGAATTCCATCACGAGCTACTTTTTGTTTGAACTTACGAAGCGCTTTTTCTAAATCACCTTTTACAGTTACTCTTGTCATTTTGATCCCACCATTTCTTTTTGTTCTAAATAATATATTACATAAAATATTTGATTTTTGCAATATTTTTTATTTACAAAGTTCATTTGGATCGATATCTTTAGGTAAATCACTAGAAATACATTTACTACTATAAGAATCATCATCACAATATAAACAAATTTTATAAATATATTTATTATCTTTCTTTTCTATTAAAACATAACTTTTTTTATCGTTGTCACCTTTAATATCACATTTTTTATGTCTATAAGATAATACTTTATCTATCATTTTTTCTTTCTCTAATTCATTTATACAGATAACTTTTTTATCATTTTCTTTAGGTCTTTTACTCCTATGTGTATTGATATAATTTATTGATGCAGTCTCTAATTCTTTTTCTAAATTACTATAATAAGTAAGTCTAAAATTAGCAAGTATTGCTCCTATTGCTGGAACAGCTATTAATAGTAACATAGATAAAATTATAACAACTGCTATCATTTCTACTAGTGTAAATGCTTTATTTTTCATAATTAATAATTTTCCTTGTAGATTTCAAAATATCCTTGTGGATGATCACATACTGGACATTTTTCTGGAGCTTCATTACCTACATGAATATGTCCACAATTTCTACAAATCCATATTTTCTTTTCACTTCTTTTAAATATTGTTTGATCCTTAATATTTCTTAAGAATTCTTTATATCTTTCTTCATGATGTTTTTCGATTTCAGCTACTCCTCTAAATTGTTTAGCTATTTCATCAAATCCTTCTTCTTCTGCTGTCTTAGCAAATTCATCATACATACTAGTCCATTCGTAGTTTTCACCACTTATACAGTCATCTAGATTTTCTTCTGTTGATGGTACACTTCCACCATGTAAATGTTTAAACCAAATTTTAGCATGTTCTTTTTCGTTATTAGCTGTTTCTTCAAATATTGATGAAAGTTCTACATAACCATCTTTTTTAGCACGAGATGCATAATATAAATACTTAGTAAATGCACCACTTTCCCCTTGATATGCCTTTTTTAAATTTTCTTCTGTTTTTGTTCCTTTTAAATTCATAATTTCCTCCTCTATTAAATTATACTCCTCTTTTTTTATTAATGTATATACTAGTTACAAAAAGTATTAATGAAAAACTTATAATTATCAAAAACGATAATATAATTTGTTTAAAATCATATGAATTACCATACCAAAATTTATAATAATTATCTGATAAGTGATAGGTTGGAATACATCTACCAATAACCCTCATTACTTCTGGAAGTTTTTTTGTTGTAACTCCCATCATACCACTAGAAAACATAATAAAAAAATATAAAATCATCGTAATTCCATAAGTTATTCCAAACTTTTTAAATATTAATGCTATGGAATTAGATATAACTAATAATACCACAGATAATAAATAAAAGATAAAAATACTTACTAAAATTACGTTTAAACTAGGTATTTTTATACCAATTAATATTCCAGTTATTGTATATAAAACTAAAGATATCATAAGAAATATAAAATATATAACACATTTTGAAAATAATAGTTGTAATTTATTAAACCCAAATAACTCTAATCTTAAAGGTACATCTTTTTCAAGTTCATTAGCATATATTGCAGAATGACCAATAAACATAACTGAAAGTGGTATTATCGAAGACATGCTTATAAATAAAGTTGTCTTTACGACTTCCCTATAGTTTTCTGGAACATCTGATAAAGTACCACTTATAATGGAAAACAAAAATATTGGAAATACTATACCAAAAAATATTATTAAAAAATTCCCTAAAACAGTATTTTTAAACTCATATGATAACAACTGTCTTAATGTTTTATTTTTCATTACTTTCCTCCATTTTTGCAAGTGTAACAACTAATTCTATATCATTTTTAGTTCTTGTATAATCTATATCTTTCTCAATTAATTTATCTACTATTTTTCTTTCTTCTTTTTTATCATCTATTAAAATCGCAAGTTTTTCTTTACTAATTTCTACTGTTTTTTCTTTTTCAAATAATTTTTTATTAAATTCACTATTATTTATAATAAAAACAACATTACCACAATATTTTTTAAATAAATCTTTCTTGTTACCAAAATCTACAACTTTTCCATTATCTAATATTAATAATTTATCTACTAAATTTTCTAATTCTTCATAATAATGTGAGACTAATATTAACGTAGTATCTTTATATTTGTACCATTCTTTTAACTTTTTCATAAGCTTTTCTCTAGTTTCAAAATCAAGACCAGATGTAACTTCATCAAAAATTGTAAGAGATGAATTAGATGCCATTACAAGTATTAAAGTAAGTCTTTGTTTTTGTCCACCAGATAATTTTTTATATATTTTATTTAAGCAATCAGAAAAATCAAAAAATTCAATTAATTCTTTTACAACCTGATTTTTTTCTATCTTACCATTAATAATTAGTTCTATAATATCTTTAACTGTAACAGTTTCAGCATAATTATTAAATTGCATATGAACTGCTATATCTTTTGTATCAATATCTTTTTTTATTTCACCACTATAATCAACTAATTCTAACAATGCTTTTATAAAAGTTGATTTACCAGCTCCATTTGATCCTATAACACCAACTTTTTCACCTTTTTTAATATCTAAACTTTTAATATATAAAGCTATATTTTTACCATATTTTACTTCTAAATTATTAATTTGTATCATTTTTTCTCCTATATTCTTTTATCTTTACTTTTTCTTTTTTTAAATCTAAAGTTATAATTTTCAAAAAATTATTTATACATCTAGAAATATCTCCTTTATATAAAATATAATTATATTTTTTTAAAGTTTCTTTATCAAGAGAATTGTATAAATTTTCTTCTACTAACAAAAATTTTAAATTTATATCTTCATCTTCTACATCTAAATAAGCAACTTTTTTCTTATTAATACTATAAGTATATTTTAATAAAACCTTGGTATTTCTCTCTTCTTCTGACATATAATCATCAATTATATCTATAGTAGTATCATCTATTAATAACTTATTATCTTTCAAAGACATAAATTGCATATTAATAAAATTATTTATATTGTGCTTAGATTCTATTATTTTATTTTCATTTTTGATTTTTAATATTTTTTCTTTTAATATTTCTTCTTCTTTTATTAATTCATCTAATATATCTTTATCATTTCTATACTTTATCTTTTTAACTAAAATTTCAGCTTTTAAATTTATATATTTATAGATAATATCCATATTTTTAAAATATTCTTCTTTTTCTTTTAATATTTCTATATATCTATTAATAATTTGTTGTTCATTCATGATACTCCCCCCGGATTTTATATTTTTATAATACTCTATATTTTATTAAAAATCTATATTGAATAATATTTTAATGTTATAATTAAAACATAAAATATTGGAGGTTATTTATGAATGAACAAAAGGATAGTTCTTTAGAAAACATGTGGACTTGGACTTTTTTTAGAGAAGTTAATATACCAGAAGATGCTAGTGAATTATTATTAAAAGATGAAAAAGCTGTAGCCGCATTTGCTACATTTAGAGATGTTGCACTTTTTACTACTAAAAGATTAATTATTAAAGATGTTCAAGGATTAACTGGCAAAAAAATAGAAATATATTCTCTTCCATATTCATCAATCTTAGCTTGGTCTTCTGAAAATGCTGGAATGTTAGATATCAATTCAGAAATAGAAATATGGACTCTTGCAGGTAAAATTAAAATAAATTTAAAAAGAGATATAAATATAAGAAAATTTGATAAATTAATTGCTGCATGTCTTTTAAGGGACAAATAATGCCTACTTGGGAAACACATATAGAAATTGCAAAAAGGGTTGCAAAACATTTAAAATTAAATAATGAAGAAAAAGAAGAATATTTACTTGCAAATCTTCTTCCAGATATTAATTGTGCTTACGCAATTAAAGATGTATCAAAAGTTATTGATCACAAATATACTCATTATAATAATTTTTTAGAATTTTACATTCAAAATAAAAAATATATGAATGAGATAACTACTTTTGGTTATTTTTCACATCTTTTTAGTGATTATATATGGAATAGCAATTTTTATACAAAAAAAATTAAAGACTTTGATATTTCTAAATTCACTAAAGATGAATTAAGATTTTTAAAACAAAATGATTTTAGATTTTATAACAATCTTTATTCTGACAATAACATTAAAATCAAAGATCTAAATAAATTTGTAGCAAAAATTAAAAATTTAAATAGGATAAGTTTAAATACAAAAGATTTAGAAAAAACTCTAAGTTACATAAATAATAATGAATATGTAATTGATAATATAGAATTAAATTTTTATACCAAGGAAGAATTAGAAAATTTATGTAATGAAACGGTAGATAAAATTTTAGAGTTTAAAGAAAAAATTATAGATAAAAATTAAAAACACATTTTCAATGTGTTTTTATAATAAGTAAAATATTCTTTAGTATCTTTATTAATATTTTTAATTTGTTCTAAATTTTCTAATTCTAAAGATTTAGTATCCAAAAAATAATTAGGAAATTTTCTTCTACTCCATTAAATTTCATATTTTGTCCTTAAAATAAACCTATTATTTTTCCATTACTATCTATATCAATACTATTAGCTGCTGGTATTTTCGGAAGTCCTGGCATTAACATAATATTATCAGTACAACAAACAATAAACCCTGCTCCTGCTGCTATTTTTATATCATTTATATGTATATAAAAATCACTTGTTTTTTCAAGTATAGATGGATCATCAGTAAAAGAATATTGAGTTTTTGCAATACAAATTGGTAATTTATCTAATTTTAATTCTTCTAATTTTTTGATTTGTTTTATTGTTTTAGAATTTAGTTTTATACCTTTTGCACCATATATTTTTTTTACAATTATATTAAGCTTTTCTTCTATGCTTTCTTTTTCATCATATAATAGCTTAAAATCTGATTTTTCGTTTTTTAATATATCAATTACATTTTTTGCCATTTCAATTGCACCTTCTGTTCCTTTTAAAAAACATTCACTAAGAGAAACTTCAACATCCATATTACGACATTTATTAGTAATGAAATCTATTTCTTCTTTGCTATCAGATAAATATTTATTAATAACTATAAGTATTGGCAAATTAAATTGTTTCATATTTTCAATATGTTTTTCAAGATTATGAAATCCATTTTCTATAGCAGTTATATTTTCTTTATTTATATCTTCTTTCTTTACTCCACCATGATATTTTAAGGCTTTAACTGTAGCTACAATAACTACCATATCTGGTTTTAAATTTGCTTTACGACATTTAATATCAAAAAATTTTTCTGCTCCTAAATCAGAACCAAAACCTGCTTCTGTAATTACTATATCAGAAAGTTTTAAAGCCATTTTAGTAGCAATAATGGAATTACATCCATGAGCTATATTTGCAAAAGGTCCACCATGAATAAAGACTGGAGTATTTTCTAAAGTTTGCACTAAATTAGGTTTAATAGCATCTTTAAGAAGTACAGCCATAGCTCCATTAATTTTCAAGTCTCTTGCTGTTATAGCTTTACCTTCTAAACTATATGCAACTATAATCTTACCTAGTTTTTCTTTTAAGTCCATCAAGTTTTCTGATAAACATAAAATAGCCATTATTTCAGATGCTGCTGTAATCATAAAGCCTTCTTCTCTTGGAAAACCATTAGATTTTCCACCTAAAGAAACAATTATATTTCTAAGAGCTCTATCATTAACATCTAAAACTCTTTTAAAACAAATTTCTCTCACATCTATATTTAAATTGTTACCTTGATGAATATGATTATCAATAGCTGCAGCTAACAAATTATTTGCAGCTGTTATAGCATGGAAATCTCCTGTAAAATGTAAATTTATATCCTCCATTGGTATAACTTGAGAATATCCTCCACCTGTTGCTCCTCCTTTTATACCAAAAACAGGACCTAATGAAGGTTCTCTAAGTGTAACGTATGTCTTTTTACCAAGTTTATTAAGTGCTTGTCCAAGTCCTATAGCAGTTGTGGATTTACCTTCTCCAAGTGGTGTTGGACTAATAGAAGTTACAAGTACAAGCTTAGCATTTGCTTTATCTTCTAATCTTTTAAATATATCTAAAGATACTTTAGCTTTATAATTTCCAAAGTATTCTAATTCTTCTTCTAATATACCATATTTTTCTGCTATTTTTGAAATTGGTACTATTTTAGCACTTTGAGCTATTTCAATATCACTTTTCATTTAATCATCTCCTTTCTTTTCAATTAAAAAATTTTTGTATTCAGTAGATAAAATAACACTATTACTTGCATAATCATAATTATTGGTATACCAACAGTAAAATAATCTTTTTTAGTTTTATGGTGCAATAAATAGATAGCTAATAATGCTCCTATTGATCCTCCAATAAAACTTAATCCTAAAAGAGTTACTATTTTAATTCTTGATCTATGCTCTTGAGCATTAACTTTATCAATTGCAAATACTATAAATGTTATAAAATTAATAATTCCAAAATAAATAAGTAGTATTCTATGCTTTAAAAATGGTTTCCATAATTCTAAAGTAATTTTATCATTCATATATCCTTTCCACATTAAAAATAAAATTATTTGAATAATAAATACTGATATTACAAAAACTCGAGACATCATAGTTTCTTTATGAGCTTTTTTATCAAATAATACTATAGCAATTAAAATACCAGGAGATGCACCAGCTAAAGATATAATTCTTAAAAACTTATCAGCTTGTCCTTCTTTAGTATGCGAATATAACAACATATTAATTAAATACATAAGAAAACCTATAATATTTATAATTACAAGATATTTTTCAAATGTTTTCATTAACATTTCTCCTTTATATTAATTTTATATCTTTTTTATTGGATGTCTAATAACTGTTTTTAATTTGTCACTTTCAACTTTTCTAACATCACTTAAATATATTTCATGGTGATATCTATAGTCATTGATATCTAATCTATATCCTTTTTCTTCTATATATTTATCCATTTTTTCTACTATTTCAACTTCATTGTTGTAAGATCCAATATGCATACATTGTACAGATAATCCTTCTTTATAATGTAATATTTTTATTTTAGAGTAATCTAACTTCTTCTTTTTAGAAGCTTCGCTTATAGCCCATTTAATATCTTCTTCTTGAACAAATTCAGGTAATCTTATAAGAGAAATCCATGAAAATTTCTCTTTATGTGAATAATCTACTCCTTTTATACCATCTTGCCACCAAAATCCTTCAAGTGGTGGTACCACAAAATCAAAATAATTAGTTATTCTTTTATCTGTTTTCTTACTCATTTTAATTGTATACATAACTGTATAAAGTAACTCTATAGCTTTTTTATATTCACCATCTTCAATATTAGGATCACCATTACCTCTTACTGCAAGATAATTAATTTCCGGAATTTCTATAATTTCTGGTACATTTTTTGCTATATATAAATTTTTATATTCTTTCTTATAATCAAATATCATTATTTCTCCTTATATTTTAAAACTTTTGCTACTTCTTCTTTTAAATCTGGTAATACTTTTTCTTGATACCACGGATTTTTTTTCATCCATATTTGATTTCGAGGTGATGGATGAACAATTGGAAAATATTTTGGTAAATATTCTTTATAAGACTCAACTGTTCTTGTCAAATTAAGTTTTCTACTATCCTTTAAATAATATTCTTGAGCATATTTACCAATTAAAATAATTAATTTAACATCTGTACAATGTTTTATTATTAAAGAATGCCACTTATCAGCAAAAGATTTTCTTGGTGGTAAATCCCCACTCTTACCATGACCTGGAAAATAAAAATCCATTGGTGCAATACCGATAAGTCCTGAATTATAAAAAATATCTTCTGTAACACCTAGCCACTCTCTTAAACTTTTTCCACTCTGATCATCCCAACAACGTCCTTTTTCCATTGCTTTTATACCAGGAGCTTGTCCAATAATTAAAATACGATTTCTTTTATCAATATCAAATAAAGGATGTTGACCCTCTTCATTAAATTTTAAATTATCTTTATCTTCATAAATCTGTGAATATAATTTTTTACCAAATGTATCCATTTTTTCTCCAAATTAGATTAAGTTAACTTCACGTTAATTTTTAGATAAAAGCACTAATGTCTCGAGATGAAACGAGTGAACACCAAGTATGTCAAGTAGTTACATTTGTATGTGGGAACATATACACTAAACTATTTAACGATAGCATAAGGTTATCGTTAAAAGGTATTACCTCGACAAACTGCGCTTTATCTACTAGATTTCATAATATCTATAGCAAACTTTCCACT
>CAUUHY010000013.1:0-20997 GCA_963545265.1 uncultured Eubacteriales bacterium
TTATTTTCATTATATTTATTTTCAATTTTTATATTATCTTTTTTGTTTGATGATAATTGCAATAATATATATATAGGTATTAATATAACAAATATAACTAACAATATATAAAATAATTTTTTTATTTCTTTAAAGTTATTATTATCTATAGCATTTAAATATTTTTCTCTTTTTGATTTTTCCATTTTTCCTCTAATATAATGATTATTTCCTTCTTCCAAACAATCGTAATAATTTTATAAATAAGTTAATTAAATCTAAATATAATTGAAAAGCTAATTGAATAGGTAAATTTTTATCTTCTTCATTATCTTGTTCTTGTTTTATTCTATTTACATCGTATAACATTAATCCAATAAAAATAGCTGTTATTATAGCATTTATTAAAACCATAAATATTTCAGATTTAAAAACAAAGTAATTTAATAAACTTACTATTACTGCCCCAATAAGAGAAAACAACAATATTTTTCCCCAACTAGAAAAGTCATAATCAGAATTCCATGATATAAAAGCACATATCAAAAATATTATACCAGCTGCGATTAAACAACTAATAACAGATCCTAAAGTAAATGAAAGTAATATTGCCCCAAAACTGATTCCTGTTATTATACAATATATTATATATAATATGATTGTTAATATAACTGGCATTTTTTTAATAATTCCAGATAACAATATCGCTATAATTATAGGTACAAAAAATATTGCATATCTTAAAAACGGCCAAGCTATTAAAAGCTCTGCTACAATATCAATATTATCGACAACTAAATAAGATGATATAAAAGTTAATAAAAACCCTAAGAATAACCACATAAATACTTTTTTAAACATAAATTTTATCTCCTTTCTCAATATAATTATACATTAAATCTAAAAAAACATATATCAGCATCTTTAATTAAATAATCTTTACCTTCTATCCTAACTTTTCCTTTTTCTTTCAAAAGATTTTCATCGGGATATTCAATTAAATCTTTATAATTATAAACTTCTGCTTTTATAAATCCTTTTTGTATATCACTATGGATTAACCCTGCGCATTCTTTTGCAGTCATTCCATTTTTATATGTCCATGCTTTTACTTCGTCTTTTCCGACTGTAAAGAAAGTTGATAAATTTAATATTTCATAAGTTGAAATTATTAAATTATCTAATGCTGAACTTTTCATATTAACTGCTGAAAGCATCTCTTCTTTTTCATTTTCATCCAAATCTTTTAATTCTTCTTCTAATTTAACGCAAACCTCTATAACTTTTGAACCTTCTTCATTTGCATATTCTTTTAGTTTTTCAACATAAATATTATTTTTATTTATGTCTTCTTCTTTTATGTTTGCTAAATATATTATTGGTTTCATGGTCAAAAAATTATAAGACTTTATCGATAATTTTTCTTCTAAAGTTAACTCCATTCTTCTTATTGAAATATTTTTTTTTAAATTTTCTTCACATTTTAATAAGGTTTCATACTCAATTAAATCCGATTTATTTTTTTCTGTTTTTACTTTTTTTGCCATCTTAGATATTCTGTTAGTAATTATAGCTAAATCAGCTAAAGCTAACTCTAAATTAATAACTTCAACATCTGAAATAGGATCTACTTTTGAATTGACATGGATTATATTTTCATCTTCAAAACATCTTACTACTTCACAAATTGCATCAACTTCTCTAATATGAGATAGAAATTTATTACCTAATCCTTCCCCATCTGAAGCCCCCTTTACTAAACCAGCAATATCTATAAATTCATAACTAGTTGGTACTAATGACTTTGGATTAAAAATTTCATTTAGTCTTTCCAATCTTTTATCATTTACAAAAACAGTTCCAAGATTTGGTTCAATTGTTGCAAAAGGATAATTTGCTGATAATATATTTTGTTTAGTAATTGCATTAAATAAAGTTGATTTTCCTACATTTGGTAATCCTACGATTCCTGCTTTTAAACTCATATTTTTCTCCTAAATAATTGGTTTCATATTTGGACCTATTGGTAATCCTAAAATATATGTAAATATTGTAATTGCTATTAATGTTATAACTACAATTAAAACAACTGGTTTTAATAAAGATATTGCTTTTTTTATTCCAATTGGATTTTCGTTTGTATTGTATATATTTAAAAATATTAAATATATTATAAATCCCCCAAAAAATGGTGATATAGCTTTAAACATAGCATCGCTTGTCGTATAAAGAAATGTAGCATATCCAGCAGTCATGCTAGATAAATTAAATTTTGGAATTAATACAGCAGATATTATTTTCCATTTTTCTTTATAAGAAGGCAAAAATATACCAGAAATAGAAATAATAAATATAGATAACGCTATTAACGCTATACTAGTAAATCCTTCTTTATCCAATAAATTACTTAAAAAACTTGTTAAAAATAAACCAATATTACTTATTTCATATAATTTTATAAACATTATAAAAAAATACATCATTATTAATACAGTTCCAAAATTTTTAAATTGTAAAAAAACTTTGTTCATAAATTCATTTATATTTTTATATATTTTAGAATTTAAAGCATAAACAATAGACATAATAAAAGAAATTAAAATTACATAAAATATCATTCCATCAATAATCATACTGTTTGGTGAAAAAATTTTATCTATATATTTAGGCATATTATGATCTAACAATAAACCTGAATATGGCAACCTTGGAATTAAACAATATATAAAAGTTAAAAACAATATAATACCAGATATTATGGATAATAAATATGCCTTTTTATCTATATTATTTTCTTTTGATACTATTTCTAGCTCTTCTTCTTTTTCTTTATATTTTGGAATAATTTTATTAACTAAATTTTCTAGAATATAAGTCATTATAAAAGACAATGCTATAATAGTTACAATAGATACAAACATTATTGAAGTGAATGGCAAATATGAACCTTCTTCTATATAATTCATGGTTGCATATGCTATTTCAGAAATATCATATTGGTAAATACCGAAAAAAGCATTTATTCCATATGTAAATGTTACGGAAGCATATACTGTAATTACACCTAATATTGGATTTCTTTTATTGTGTTTATAAATTAACGCTGCAAAAGGTATTAAAAACACCATTGGAAAATCTCCAAAAATTTTAGTTATCATAGATATTAGTACTAAAATATACGTTATAGTAGAATTTTTCATAAAACTCATTTTTTTAAATAATGCATCTAAAAATCCAGAAGCTGATAAAAAAGCAATAGATATGAACGATACCAAAATATAATAAAAATATCTATAAGATAACAAATTTTTTATAGAATTTATAAACACTTCATTAAATGTTTCTCTCGTTAATAAATTATTAATATAAACAGGTACTATTTTTGTTTCTTTTGATATAGCATCTATAATTTTATAATTAGTATTTACTTTAAAAAAATATAATACTGATGTTATAAAAATTAAAACAACAGATAATATCAAAAATAAATATATAGGGTTTAAATAAAATCTTTTAAACTTAATTTTTTTAGCCATTTTTATTCTACAACTTTCTTTAATTTTTTATTAAATTCAACTCTACTTAGTAAAACAATTCTGTTACAATTAGTACACTTTAATTTTATATCAGCTCCAAGTCTTACAACTTCCCACAAGTTTGTCCCACAAGGATGGCCTTTTTTCATAATAACTTTAGAGTTTAAATTTATTTTTTTTTCTTTATCTTCCATCTTTAATACTTACTCTTTCATAAGGAATATTAATTTTTTCTTTAAAAAATACATCTGTTATATCTTTTCTTAACAATCTTTCTATATTATATTGTTCTTCTGACTTTGTTTCACAGATTATTCTAATAGATTTATAAGTAGGATCTATTTTATTAATACCTAATATTTTAGGTTTTTCTATAATACTTTTATCATATTTTTTATCAAATTTATCTAATGTTTTTTCTAATATATCCGTTACTCTTTGAATATTTTCTTCTATATCTATTAAAACATCCACAACAGCTACACTATTGTATATAGAACTATTAATAACTTTTGTTATTAATTTATTATTGATTATAAGAACTGAGCCATCCCATTTTTTTATTTTAGTTGTCCTAAGAGTTATATTTAAAACAGTTCCTTTAAAATCATCTACTTCTATCACATCACCTATAGAAAAATAATCTTCTGTAATAATAGTAATACCAGTTATTATATCTTTTATAAAATCTTGAAATGCAAGCCCCATAACAGCTCCTGCAAGACCAAGACCAGCTACGAAACCTCCAACATCAAAACCAAGAAATGCTAATATAGTTAAAATTATTAATATCAACACTAATATTTTTAATATATTTTTTATAAATCTATATATAGTTTCTCTTTTTTTATAATTTTTATCTTTTGTTCTAAGCATAATTTTTAATGCTTTTGTTATAATAAAATAAACTACTATATATATTATTATAGGTAATACTAATTTTTCTATATCATTTATAATAAATTTCATTAATTACTCTACTCCTATGATTTCTAATATTCTTTCTAAATCATTTTTATTATTAAAATAAATTTCTATTTTTTTATTTTTTATACTTACTTTTGTTCCTAACTTATCTTCTAAACTTTCTTCAAAATCTCTAAATATTTCATCTTGTAATGTTATTTTTTTTGTAATCAGATGTTTCTTTTCTAACGTACTATCTTGAGATAACTTTTCTACTTCTCTTACACTTAAACCTTCATTTATTATTTTTTCAGCTAATTTATATATTTGTTCTTCATTAGACATTTTAGATAAAACTCTTGCATGTCCTGCTGAAATTTTTCCTAATCTAACTTCTTTCTTTACTTTTTCATTTAAATTTAATAAACCTAACATATTAGTAATATGACTTCTACTTTTTCCAAGTTTTTTAGCAAGTTCTTCTTGAGTTAAAGATAAAGATTTAATAAGACCATCATAAGCTGAAGCCTCTTCTATTGCATTTAAGTTTTCTCTTTGTAAATTTTCAAGCAATGCTATTTCCATCATTTCTTGATCTGAAAATTCTTTTATTATAGCCGGTATAGTAGTCTTTCCTGCCATTATAGAAGCTCTAACTCTTCTTTCTCCAGCTACTATTTCATAACCTTTAATTATACTTTTTTTAACAATTATAGGTTGAAAAACTCCATGTTCTTTTATAGAAGACGCTAATTCTTGTAATTTTTCTTCGTCAAAAGTCTTCCTAGGTTGATAAGGGTTGGATCTTAATTCAGAAAGTTCTATCTCTTTTATTTCGTTTTTTGGTGTTTTTTCAGTTATTTCTTTTTCAACAGCATTAAAATCTAAAGTATCACCAAATAAATCTTCTAAACCTTTACCTAATGCTTTTCTTTTAGTTTCCATTTCTTTCAATCACTTCCTTTGCCAAATTTAAGTAAGCTTCTGTTCCTCTACATTTAGGATCATAATCTATAATAGGTTTACCATGACTAGGTGCTTCACTTAATTTTACCATTCTAGGTATTATAGTGTTATATACTTTTTCTTTAAAATATTTTCTTATATCTTCTACAACTTCAAAGCCTAATATTGTTCTAGAATCCAGCATTGTAAGAAGTACACCTTCAATTGATAAATCATGATTTATTGTTTTTTTAGCAATACTTATAGTATTTAAAATTTGTGTTATTCCTTCAAGGGCATAAAATTCACACTGTACTGGAATTATTATAGAATTAGATGCTCCCATTGCATTTTTACTAAAAACATCTAATGATGGTGGACAATCAATAATTATATAGTCGTACCTTTCCAAAATTTTAAATAATACTTTTTTTAGTTGTAAATTTTTATTAAATGTTTGATCAATTTTTGACTTTTCATCAAGTGCCATAGATAATTTAGCTAAATTTATCAAAGAAGGTATTATATCCAGTCTACTATAAGCTGTTTTAACTATAGCTTGTTCTACGCTAACTTCTTCATTCATTACTTCAAATATACTATTTTCAATAATTGATTTATCTATACCAAGCCCCGTAGTTGCATTTCCTTGAGGATCAAAATCTATCAATAAAACTCTTTTGCCTAGTATAGCAAGAGAAGCTGCTAAATTAATACTTGTAGTAGTTTTACCTACTCCACCTTTTTGATTTACTAAAGATATTACTTTTGCCATTAATCCTCCTAGAATTTAAATTGTTAAATTTATACATATATATAATATCAAAAAAAATATAATAAATATAGTTCTTAAAGAAAAAACACTTTAAATAAGTGTTTAATTTTTTCTAATTTCTAAAGTTAATTCTAAATGATCTGAATATGTTTTTCTAACTTCTTTTACTTCTATTCCTCTAGCTTTCAAATTATTAATAACATTTCCTATTCCAATAAGAGCTAATTTTAAATCTTGAGAATTAATTAAATTTTTTATATTTTCATTTGGTTCTGTAGAATTATTTGATGCCGAAACTTCTTGGTTAGTTGGCAATATCATTCCACCTGTTTGACTAATTAAGACTTGCCCATTAGAATTATTGTTTGCTAATAAAATTTCATTATTCATTGAATTTATATTAGAATCTACTAGAGGTTGATTAATTGGATTTTCATTAACTACAACTTCATTTGTTGGAAGATTTATATTTAGTCCTTCATTTGTTGAATTTTGATTTAATATGTAAGCTGGTACTTTAATTGTATCAATTTTACCAACAACATTTTCCGGAACTTCTTTTGATGTTTCTGCTACTGCCTTACCAGCTAAAAGTCCTTCTCCAATTACTTCTTCTCCAGATATAGTTTGTTTAATTTCATTATTAAAATCAACTTTTTTAAATCTGTTAAAATCAAATTCAGATGTCTGTGAAATATTTGTTTGTTCATTCTTAACTTCTTGCATTTGAGTATTAGGTTCATTAATAATTTTATTAATTTCTTTATTTATTTCGTCTGTATTTATTAATAAATTCGTATTATCTAGTTCATTTTTAACTTCAGTTTCTTTAGTCGCTTCTGTTGGTTCTAAATTAGAATTAATAGATGATGTTGCTAAACCACTACTTTCGACTGCTTGTCCTAAGTTTGTAACTGAATTAATTTGTTCATTAGAAGGCACAACAGTTACTTCTTCTGATGAATTAGAATTATTTACTATTGGTCCAAATTGATTGTTATTAGGAACTGTAGTATTTTGAACAACTGCTTGATTAACATCAAATTGTGCTATTTGATTTTGTGTATTTAAAACGTTTTGATCTACATTTGTTATATTAGATGAAACATTTTCATTAATCATATTTGGAATTGTTTGTAAATTATCATTAGGAACATTTACATTTTGACTTATATTACCATCATATAAAAATCCAGGATTTATTACAGGATTCATAGTTGTGTTAAGCATGTTCATATTATTAACATTCATATCATTATTATTCATATTATTACCTTCATTTTCTTTTTTAATCATTTCATCTAATATTCTAACTGGAATTTTTTTACTTATTATTTCATTTAATAAAGATTTTTGTTTTTCTATATCTTGTACAGTTAACAAACTTCTAGCGTGTCTTTCTGAAATCTCAGAATTAAGTAAAGCTTCTTGAACTTCTTCTGGTAATGTTAAAAGCCTTAATTTATTAGATATCGCTGATTGACTTTTTCCCATTGTTTTTGCTAATTCTTCTTGTGTAATATTATCTAAACTTAAAATAGTTTGATATGTTCTTGCTTCTTCAATAGGTGTTAAGTCTTGTCTTTGAATATTTTCAAGTAAAGCTTGTTTTGAAGTTTCTTTATCATCTAAAACTCTAACTATTGCAGGTATTGTTGTTTTACCAGCTATTGTAGATGCCTTATATCTTCTTTCTCCTGCTATTATTTCATATTTATTATTAACTATTGGTCTTACAATTATTGGTTGAATTACACCGTGCTCTTTAATAGATAAAGCTAATTCATCAAGAGCTTGATCTTTAAATACTTCTCTTGGTTGAAAACGATTAGGAATAATATCATCAATACTAATATTAATTACTTGTTCATTCATAAATGACCCCTTTTTATTTTATTCTATTAATCATTATATAACACTTTCAATTTTTATAAAAGTTTTTTGATATTAAAAAAGATTTAAAATCAAATTTAAATCTTTTACAATACTTGTTTCTTTATTAATATATATTTTCTTGGATATTTATTATTATGTTTTTCTTTTTTAAATACAATTATATTTCTTATATCTTTAGCTATAGGAAGAAGATATTCTTCTTGTTTTTCTATATTTAAATTTAAATTCTCTAATAAATTTTTACTAATTTCTTCTTTTCTTCCTCTCATTAATACCAATTCTTTTTGATATATATTATAAGAAAGTTCTGCTAAATAAGAAATATTACCAACTGCTCTTGCTATTACGATATCAGTTTTTATATCTAAATCTTCTATTCTAGAATGTATTGCAACAATATTTTTTAAATCTAACATTTTTATAATATCATTTAAAAATTTTATTTTTTTATTATTTGAATCCACTAAATATATTTTTAAATTAGGAAAAAATATTTTTAAAACAACTCCTGGAAATCCCGCTCCTGTTCCTATATCAGCAAGACTTTCAATATTATTAAAATTATAATATTTAGAAATAATTATTGAATCATAAAAATGTTTTAAATAAATATCTTCATCTGTTATAAGAGCTGTTAAATTATATAATTTATTTTGTTCTTGTAAATATTTTTTATATTTGTTTAACATTTCTAATTGAGCTTTACTAACTAATATATTATTTTTTTCTAATTCTTTTAAAAATTTATTTTCTTTCATTTTTAATCCCTTTTAAATATATTTGAACTTTCATAATATCATTAAGATTAACTCCACTAATTCTTAAAGCTTGCCCTAAATTAACTGGATTTATACTATTAAGTTTTTCTGTTGCTTCTGAACTTAAATTACTTATATTTTTGTAATTAATATTTTCTGGTATTTTTATATTTTCATAGACATTCATTTTATCTATTTCTTTTTGTTCTTTAGCAATATAACCTGCATATTTAATATCTGTTTCTACTACTTGCATTACTACTTTTTGATAAGTATTTTTAAAAAATTTAGTTAAATTTTCTATTTTTATCTCAGGTCTTTTTAATAAATCATATAATTTTATTCCATCATATATTTTAACTGATGATAAAGATTCTAAAAAATTGTTATTTTCTTCATTTGGTACTAATTTTATTGTTTGTAACTCTTCTATTAAACTTTTTTCTTCTTTTTTCTTTTCCTCAAATAAAAGATAATCTTCTTTTGTTACCAAACCTACTTTTTTACCATATTCTCTTAATCTAAAATCGGCATTATCATCTCTTAAAATAAGTCTATATTCTGCTCTTGAAGTTAATAATCTATATGGGTCTATTACACCTTTTGTTACTAAATCATCTATTAATACTCCAATATATGCTTCATCTCTTTTTAAGATTAAAGGTTCTTCTCCTTTTAATTTTAAAGATGCATTTATTCCAGCTATTAGACCTTGACATGCTGCTTCTTCATATCCACTAGTTCCATTTATTTGACCTGCTGTGTATAAGTTTTCTATTATTTTTGTTTCTAAACTAGGTTTTATTTGTAATGAATCAACTGCATCATATTCTATTGCATAAGCATACTTTTTAACTACACAATTTTCAAGTCCTGGTAATGTTCTTATCATTTTATCTTGAACATCTATTGGCATACTACTAGAAAATCCTTGTACATATATATCATCTGTATATTTGCTTTCTGGTTCCAAAAATACTTGATGAGATTCTTTATCTTTAAATCTAACTATTTTATCTTCGATAGAAGGACAATATCTAGGTCCAACTCCTTCTACTATTCCTCCATACATACTAGATTTTTCTAAATTGGCATTAATAATATCGTGAGTATCTTTATTGGTATAGATTAAATAACATGGAAGTTGTTTTTCTGTATCATAAACTTTATCGTAATTTGAATAAGAAAAATGCCATATTTCATCATCTCCAGGTTGTTTTTCACCTTTTGAAAAATCTATTGAATCTCTTGCTATTCTTGGTGGTGTTCCCGTTTTTAATCTTTTAATATTAAAACCTAATTCTTTTAAATTATCACTTAGTGTTAAAGAGGGAGTTTCACCATGTGGTCCTTCTTGAGTTTTTTCCATTCCCCTTAATATACTAGCTTTCATATATGTTCCTGTAGTAACTATTACTATATCAGAATATATATTATCACCAGACTCGGTAGATATACCTTTTACTTTTTTGTCCTCTACCAATATAGAACCAACCATATCTTCTTTTATATCTAAATTTTCTTGATTAACTAAAGTATTTAGCATTTCTTTATGATATATTTTTTTATCTGCTTGAGCTCTTAAAGATCTAACAGCAGGTCCTTTTTTAGTATTTAACATCTTCATTTGAAGTTGGCTTTTATCTATGTTTTTAGCCATTTCTCCACCTAAAGCATCTATTTCTTTAACAACTATTCCTTTTGCTGGTCCACCAATTGAAGGATTACATGGCATATCAGCTATATTATCTATATTACTTGTTATCAGTAATGTTTTATTATTTGTTCTTGCACATGAAAGAGCAGCTTCACAACCAGCATGTCCTCCACCTATTACTATCACATCATATTTCATATTATTTACCTACACAAAATCTTTCGAAAATTCTATCAATAACATCAAGTTTACTTCCTTCGCCTAACATTTCTGATAATTTTTCATATATATTTTTTAAATCAAATTCTATTAAATCAATAGGATCATTATTATTAAGCGCTTGTTTTACATCTTGAAGTATAGCTAGAGATTCTTTTACTAAATTTATTTGTCTTGCGTTTGTTAAAATCATTAAATCACTAGAATTTAAACTACCTAAATTAAATAATTCTATTATTTTATCTTTTAATATATCTATTTTTTCTTTTTCTATAGTATTGATATATATGACATTTTCTAAATCTAAATTACTTATATCTAATTTATTTTCTAAATCAGTTTTATTAATTACGACTATTCTCTTTTTATCATTTGATTTTTCTATTAAATCTTTGTCATAATTTGTTAAAACTTCATTGTTATTAAGTACTAAAATAACTAAATCTGCTTCTTCTATTTGTTTTAAAGATTTATCTACTCCATACTTTTCTACTATATCTTCTGTTTCTCTTATACCTGCTGTATCTATTAAATTAAATGTAACTCCATCTATTAAAACACTACCTTCTACTAAATCTCTTGTTGTCCCAGGAATATTTGTAACTATAGCTTTATCATAATCAAGTAAAGAATTTAATATTGAACTTTTACCTACATTTGGTCTTCCTATTATGGCAGTTTTTATACCTGCTTTTATTATTTCTCCATCTACACTGTTTTTTAAGATACTTTTTAAAGAATTTTCTATATAATCAACTTCTTTTTTAATATTTTCATTAGTAGTTACATAAATATCTGTATATTCAGGATAATCTATATTAACTGCTATATCAGAAATGATATTTAATAAATTATCTTTAAAAGTTTTAATTAACTGACTTAATTTACCACTAACTTTATTTATCGATATTTTTCTATTTAATTCACTATCAGAGTTTAATAATTCATTAATTCCTTCTGCTTCAATTAAATCTATTCTTCCATTTAAATAAGCTCTTTTAGTAAATTCACCTTTTTCTGCTAATCTTGCTCCTTTAAGCATTATTAATTCTAAAATTTTTTTAGTTGTAGCAATACTACCATGACACGATATTTCAACTATATCTTCTAGTGTATATGTTTTTGGACTTTTCATAACAGTTACTAAAACTTCATCTATTACTTCTTCATTATCTTTTATATATCCATATACTACTTTGTGACTTTCTACATTTTTTAAATCACGACTAAAGATGCTATCAACTATATCAATAGCATCTTTACCACTAAGTCTAACTATAGATATTGCACCAACTCCAATAGCAGTTGATATTGCAACTATTGTATCCATCTTGCCTCCTATAAAAAGAAAAGAGTTTTAAGACTCTCTTTTTTTAATAACAACATATCTATTTGGTTCTTCTCCAGAACTTTCAGTAACTATATTTTTAAAATTTGATAATGCATTATGAACTATACGTCTTTCGTAAGAATTCATTGGATCTAAATTTACTTCAACACCTGTTTTTAATACTTCTTTTGCAATATTTTTAGCTAAAAATATTAATTTTTTTTCTTTATGTTTTTTATAATTTGAAACATCTAAAATAAATTTAAATTCATCTAATTCATTTATTCTTAAATATTTAATAAGTATACTAGTTAAAGCTTTTAAATTTTTCGAGTTTTTTCCTATTACAATACTATCATTATCTGTTTTTAAATTAATATAAAAGGTATTATTTTTATAATAAGTATCTACATTTATTACTTTAATAGACATATCATTTAATATATTTTTTATTTTTTCTATTAAATCTTCTTCTATATCAGTCTTTTTAACAATTGATAATTCTATTTTTTTTGTTTTGAATAAACCTGTTTTTATTTCTTTTTCTATAAAAATTATATCTTCATTATTAATATTCATTTCATATAAAGCTAAATTTAATACATCTTCTTTTTTCTTACCTATATAAATACTTTTTTCCATTATTTTACCTCAGCTTTTTTATTTATTATATAACTTTGTAAAAAAGCAAATCCACTTTGAACTATCCAATATATATTAAGTGCTGCTGGTGATACTAAAGCCATAAATCCAATAATTAAAGGCATAACTATAAATAATGTATTCATACTTTGTGCTACTTCATTATTGTTAGAATTTATTTGTGTAACTTTTAAACTAAAATATGTAATAACTATATTTAAAACTACTAATAATAAATATAAATATTTTCCAGTATTAAAAGCTGTAATTGGAGAAGTTCCTAGCTGAAATCCTAAAAATACACTTTCAAAAACTGATGGAGTTCTCATTATAGATTCATAAAAAGCTATAAATATAACTGCTGTTAATATTCCTGAAGCTATACTACTAAGAGGATTTAAATTATATTTTTTATATATAGAAGCTTGCTCTCTTGTTTTATTCATTATAGAAACTTGATCAGTTTTACCAGTATATTTTTTTTCTAACTTAGCTAATTCTGGTTGTATTTCCTTCATTATCTTATTTTGTTTAATTTGTGAAATCGTAATTGGTAATGTTACTAATTTTAAAATTAAAGTTACAATTATTATAGATAAACCATAATTTTTAATCAACATACCAAGTTGAACCAATAAAACAACTAAAGGTTTTATAAAAAAACTATCCCATAATCCACTGTATTTACCTTTAAATAACATGTATTCGTTACATTTTGGTAATTTAGATATATCCACTTTATCTTTATATTTATTATAAACTTTTATACTTTCTTCATCTTCTGGCTGACAAACTATATTTTCAGTTAATTGTTGTTTTGTAACTGGATTTGTAATAATTTTTTTATTTTCTTTTAATGGTTTTACACATGCAGTTAACAAAAATAAACATAGTACTAAAAATCCTAGTAATTTAATTTTTTTATTATTGAACATTATTATTTCCTTTCAACTTATTTAAAGTATTTAAAAATAAGTCATCTAATTGTGAAAAAGATACATCATTAATCTCTTTCTTTATTATTATAATATATTCTTCTCCATTTTTATATAAACTTTTATGTTTATATATTATTTCTCTTAATTGTCTTTTTATTTTGTTACGCAAAAAAGCTTTACCTACTTTTTTACCTATAGATAAACCAAAACGATAATAGTTATCATTTTGATTATCCACATAATATATAGTAAAGCAACTTTCTTTTACATATTTTCCTTTTTTTATTACCTTCAAAAAATCTTCATTTTTCTTGATAGTATTTATTTTTTTCATATATTAAACTACCTAAGCAGATAATACTTTACGACCCTTACGTCTTCTTCTTGCAACTATACCACTTTTTTGTCTAGAAAAAAATCCACATTTCTTTTTTCTATTTCTATTATTTGGTTGAAAAGTTCTTTTCATAAGTCCTCCTTCTAAATAAACATTAATGATTATATCTTATTTTCTATAAAAATAAAAGTTTTATTTTATATGAACATAGATTATTTAATTATAATATATAAATATTTAACTTTTCAACATATAAACATGTTAATTTTATAGTTATTAAAATATAAACTTTATAAAATTTGTTCATTTGTTCATAAATTACTTTTATCTTTATTATATATAGACATTGTTTGTTTATATCTTTGAATATATTGTGTTTATTTTATTTTACTCTTTTATTTATCTACAAAATATACTACAATAATTCATAACATGTTGGGGGATTATCATGGAAGAAGGGAAAGTTTGGAATTTAGTTTTAGAAAAAATTAAAAATGATGTAACTGATGTAACTTTTAAAAATTATTTTAAACAAACTGTTCTTCATTCTTTAACCTATAATAGTGCTAAAATTATATGTAATTCAGGTAATATTCAAAAAGAATTTATCGAAAAGTATTATTTCAACGCTTTAAAAAAATATTTTTTAGAAGTTACTGAAAACAATTTAGATATTATATTATTGACTAAAGATGATTTAGAGTCTGAGATTGAAACACCAAAAATTCAGCAAAATAATTTGATTATTAATAATTTTATTCATAAATCTAATTTAAACAAAAACTTAACTTTCGATACTTTTATAGTAGGTAAGAGTAATGCAATAGCAGCTCAATGTGCAAGAGTAGTATCTCTTAGTCCAGGAGATTCATATAATCCATTTTATTTATATGGTAATAGTGGAGTAGGTAAAACTCATTTAATGCAAGCAATTGGTAATTATATTGAAGATAACACCAATAAAAAAGTATTATATGTTCCTACAGAAGAATTTATAAGTGATTTTACTAGCATGGCTAGACAATTAAACGTTAATAATAATACTGATAAATTAGAACAATTTAAAAACAAATATAGAAATATCGATGTTTTAATAATTGATGATATTCAATCTTTAGGAACAACCAAAACTACTCAAGAAGAATTTTTTAATATTTTTAATGAATTACATAATAACAATAAACAAATAATCGTATCTTCAGATTCTTCACCAAACGACTTAAAAAAATTAGAGGAAAGATTAAAAACAAGATTTTTATGGAGTGGAGCATTTAATATAGATCCACCTGATTATGATTTAAGAATAAATATAATAAAATCTAAAATAAAAGAAAAAGAAATTGTAGATATCGATAATGACTCAATAGAATATATCGCCACTAATATAAGTAGTGATGTTAGAAGTTTAGAAGGTGCTATAAAAAGAATACTTTTATATCATAATATGTATGGTACAAGCGATTTAAACACTACAATTGATGCTCTTAGAGATCTTATTGGTAGAGGTACTGGTACTAAGAACGATATAAACCATATTCAAAAGATAGTCGCGGATTATTACAGAATTTCAGTAGATGATTTAAAAGCTAAAAGAAGAAGTCCCAATATATTAATTCCAAGGCAAATTGCTTTGTATTTATGTAATAAACACACTAAAGAAAACCTATCTAAAATAGGTATTGAATTTGGACAAACACATTCTACTGTCATAAATGCAATTAATAGAGTAGAAAAAATGATAAAGACTAAAATAGATATGAAAAAAGTTATAAAAGATTTAGAAAATGATATAAATAAACAATAATGTTCATGATATAAACATCAATATAACTAATATTTATCTACAAATAATTAAGATATAAACAATATAAACAATAATAATAACAATATATATATAAAGGAGAGAATATATGAAATTTAAAATTGAACAAAAAACATTATTAGAAGGTTTATCTAAAGTAAGCAACGCTATTTCTAGTAAAAGTTTAATACCTATATTATCAGGAATTAAATTTGAATTAACTAGTGAAGGATTATATTTAATAGCATCTGATTCGGATATGACTATTAAAAATTTTATTAAACTTGATAAAGAAAATATACAAATAGAAGAACTAGGTGGAATAGTAATACCAAAAAATATAATAGAAATAGTTAGAAAATTAGAAGAACAAGTATTAGAAATTACAGTATTAGATGGAGTAAAGATTTTAATTAAAACAAAATCTGGTAATTTTTATTTAAACGGTTATGAAAAGGAAGAATATCCTAAAATGGATTTATCTTTGAACAAAAAGTTCATAACTATAAATGCTAAAAAATTAAAAGAAGCGATTAATCAAATTTCTTTTGCTTCTAGTAGAGATGAAGGAAGACCAATACTTACAGGTATAAATTTACGTATTTTAGGAGATAAAATAGAATTAAATGCTACTGATTCATATCGTCTTGCAAGAAATATATTAAATTTAAAAGAAACAGTAGATGAAAGCTATAATATAGTAGTTCCAACAGATAACTTTAATAATTTTTTAAAAACAATAGAGGCAGATAGCGATGTTGAATTACATATATTTAATAATAAAATTATCTTTAATTATGAAAATTTATTATTTCAATCTAGACTTATAAGTGGAAACTACCCATTTACTTCAAATTTATTTCCAAAAGAAAAATTATTCTCTATTACTTTAAATAAAACTCAATTTTATAATGTAGTAGATAGAGCGGCGTTATTTACTTCTGATAAAGAAAAAAATATTATTTCTTTAATAGTAAATAATAATGCTGTAATTATTAAATCAGGAGATGGAATAGGTCAAGTAGATGAAAAAATAGATATAAATGAAAATGTAGAAAACGAATTTAAAATAGATTTTTCATCTAGATATATGATGGATTCAGTAAAAACATTTAAAAATGAAACTATAACTTTAACATTTTTGGCACCAGATAAACCTATTGTTATAAGTGATAAAGATTCAGAAAATTTAATGCATTTAGTATTACCAATAAGAAGTTATTAATGTAACTTTTTATTTTTTTGTAAAAAAGGACGAAAATACCCCATAAATATACCAATTAATACCCTTGTTTTTAAATATTAATAATTTAAGATACGAATCATAATTTATTTTATAAAAAGGAGGGATTATAATTATGAAAAATTATGAAATAAATGATGAAACAATAGCAATTATATCGAAAGGCGATAAAAGTAAAGTAATAACATTAAATAATGAATTTATTGTAGAAAAACCTGGATATAAAATATTAGATGATTCTTGTAAATTTTATGGAAGTAGTTATTTAGGCAGACTTCATTCTGTAAAAGAAATGTTATCAGCTAGATATAAGTTACCAATAATAGTAGCAGAGTCTGAAAATATGATATTTTTTCCAACTAAATCTTCATTAGAACCTGATTGTTGCTGGATTAATTATAGTTTGATAAAAAATTATCAAAAAACTAGTGAAATTGTCACCAAAATTAGGTTTTATAATAATAGTGAAAAAGAGTTTGTTATATCAAAAATTTCTTTAGAAAATCAAATGAATAGATCACTTAGACTTCAATCAATATTAAGACAAAGGCATTTAAATTATAAGAACATAAAATATATGGATTTTTAATATATAAATATCTAAAATAATAACAAAAATAGCTTTTTTTATGTTATAATACACTTGTATGTATAGAACCATGTGAAAGTAGGAATTCATGAAAAAAAGCGATTTTTTGTAAAATGAAGATAAAAAAGATAAAACTAATAAATTTTAGAAATTTAGATAAAGTTGAATTAAATTTTATTAATAAAATAAATATTATTATAGGAGGAAATGGAGCTGGAAAGACCAATATATTAGAAGCAATTTACTTGAATTCTTTAACAAAGTCTTTTAGAGCTAATAATGACGCTGAATTAATAAAATTTGATAAAGAATTTTTAACAATAATGACTACTATAAAAGATGATTCTTACAACGAAAATGTTTTATACAATATAGATAAACTATCTAAAAAAATCTATTTAAATTCTTCAAAAGTTACTAAATTATCTGAATATATTGGAAAATATCCGGTCGTAATATCAACTCCAGAAGATGTACTTATGATTAAAACGTCTCCATCAACTAGAAGAGATGTTTTGAATATATCTATTTGTCAATTTAATAAAGAATATTTTAAAACTTTAAATGAATATAATAAATTATTAAAATTAAGAAATGATTATTTAAAAAGAATATTAATTAATTCTATTTCAGATATAAAATATTTTGATATATTAACTAATAAACTTATAGAAAAAGCAGTATATATATATATAGAAAGAAATAATTATATTAATTTAATAAATAAATATTTACCAGATATATTTGAACATATTTGTTTAAATCCAAATTTAATAATAAAATATTCTCCTAATATTGATTTAAATAACTATAATGAAGAAACTCTAAAAAATATTCTTTATAAAAAATATAAGAAAGATTTTAATAAAGAAATATCTTTGGGTATGACAATAACTGGCCCGCATAGGGATGATTTTAGTTTTATTTTAGGAGATAAAGATATGAAATTATATAGTTCTGAAGGACAAAAAAAAATGGCGGTAATATCGTTTAAATTAGCAGAAATGATGTTATTTCAAAAAACAGATGATAAAAAACCAATAATTTTATTAGATGATTTATTTAGTGAACTAGATATAAATAATAAAAATAGATTAGTTAAATTTATTCCAGATGATTTACAAGTAGTAATAACTAGTAACGATTTAAAAGGAATAAATAAAAGTATAAGAGATAATGCTAAGATTTTTAAAATAAAAGATGGAGAAGTGAGGGTAATTAATAATGGAAGAAATAAATAAAGATTATAATGCAGAGTCTATTCAAGTTTTAGAAGGATTAGAAGCTGTAAGAAAAAGACCTGGTATGTATATTGCATCTACATCTTCAAAAGGATTACACCATTTAGTATGGGAAATCGTCGATAACTCAATAGATGAAGCAATGGCAGGATATGCAACACATATAGAAGTAACTATAGGATTAAATAATACAATCACAGTAAAAGATGACGGAAGAGGAATCCCTGTAGATATACATCCTAAAACAGGAAAATCAACTGTTGAAACAATTTATACAGTATTACATGCTGGTGGTAAATTTGGAGGTGGAGGATACAAAGTATCAGGAGGACTTCACGGGGTTGGTGCATCAGTAGTTAATGCTTTAAGTGATTATTTGGAAGTAAAAGTATATAAAAATGGAAATATTTATTTTCAAAGATTTGAACAAGGTGGTTCACCTAAAGAAGCTTTAAAAATAATAGGAGAATGTGATATTAATAGAACTGGTACAACAGTAACATTTAAACCAGATCCTGAAATATTCACTGAAACTACTATATTTGATTACGATGTATTAAAAACTCGTTTAGAAGAATTAGCTTACTTAAATAAAGGTTTAAAACTATTTTTAATAGATGAAAGAGTAGAACCTAATAAAAAAGATGAATTTTGTTATACTGGTGGACTAGTTCAATATGTAGAAAAACTAAATAAAAATAAAGAAACTATTAATAAAATTATAGATGTAACAGGTTCAGAAAACGATATATCTATAGAAGTAGCATTTCAATATAATAATGGATTTATTTCGAACATATATTCGTTTGTTAATAACATTGTTACTCCAGAAGGTGGAACACACGAAGAAGGTGTAAGAAGAGCATTAACTAGAATTATCAATAAATATGCACAAACCAATAAGTTTTTAAAAGAAAAAGATGATCCTTTAACTGGAGAAGATGTGAGAGAAGGTCTTACAATGATAATTTCTTGTAAACATCCAAATCCTCAATTTGAAGGTCAAACTAAGACAAAATTAGGAAATAGTGAAGTAAGATCTATAGCAGATAAGATATTTTCAGAACAATTTGAAAGATTTTTGTTAGAAAATCCTAATGAAGCTAAAATGATAATGGATAAATCTTTACTTGCAGCAAGAGCTAGAATCGCAGCTAAGAAGGCAAGAGAAATAACAAGAAAACCAGCTGGTTTAGAAATTTCTTCTTTACCAGGTAAATTAGCTGATTGTTCATCTAAGGACCCTAAAGTATCTGAACTTTACTTAGTCGAAGGGAATTCGGCTGGAGGTTCAGCAAAAGACGGTAGAGATAGTGTAACTCAAGCGATATTACCACTAAGAGGTAAAGTATTAAATGTTCAAAAGACAAGAAGAGATAAAGTTTTAGATAATAACGAAATAGCTTCAATGATAAAAGCAATCGGAACAGGAATAGAAGAAAATTTTGATATAGAAAAACTAAGATATCATAAAATAGTTATAATGACTGATGCCGATGTCGATGGGTCACATATTAGAATATTATTGTTAACATTCTTTTATAGATATTTTAAACCTTTAATAGAAGGTGGATATATATATGCAGCATGTCCTCCTTTATATAGAATTTCTCATGGTAAAACAGTTAAATATGTTCAAACTGATCAAGAAAAAGATGAATATTTAAAATCTATTGGAAATATTAAAGTTTCTATTCAAAGAAATAAAGGGCTTGGGGAAATGGATGCAACTGAACTTTGGGAAACAACTATGAATAAAGAAAACAGAACCTTATTACAATTAACAGTAGAAGATGCTGTCTTAGCTGATAGAACACTTACAGAATTAATGGGTGAAGATGTAGAACCAAGAAAAATTTTCTTAGAAGAAAACGCTAAATATGTAAGTAACTTGGATATATAGGAGGAAGAAATGGCAGAAATATTAAAAGAATTACAATTTTCTAGTGAGATTAAAAAGTCTTTCTTAGACTATGCTATGAGTGTTATTGTTCAAAGAGCATTACCTGATGTTAAAGATGGTTTAAAACCTGTTCAAAGAAGAATAATCTATGGTATTAATCAAATAGGTGCAACTGCAGGTTCTCCTCATAAAAAATGTGCTAAAATCGTTGGGGAAATAATGGGTAACTATCACCCACATGGAGATTCTTCAATTTATTCAGCATTAGTAAGAATGGCTCAATACTTTTCTTATAGATATCC
>CAUUHY010000014.1:0-18436 GCA_963545265.1 uncultured Eubacteriales bacterium
TTAGGTAATAACAAAACTATAGATAATCCAATTAACATAACTATCAAAAAGAAAATACTTAATTTTTTATATTTTTTCATACCATATCACCACACTATTATATATAATATCACATTTAATTATAAAAAAAGATAGTAAAAACTATCTTTTATGCTTTAACTTTGTAACATATTTTTGTTACTTTAAAACTACTAGCATCTTTTGGATCAGTTTGATCAAGAACTTCTTGTTCATCACTTATACCATCATTATCATCATCGTCATCATCTTTATCAGGAATTCCATCATGATCTGTATCTCTTAGAATAGTTGTTTTTAGTATATTTTCTACAGACATATCATAATTTGAATAAAAACTAAATGTCTTTTCTTCTTCATTAGATATCCAATCTATAAATTTATATCCTTGATTATAATTTCTAACAACTTGTTCTAATTGTTTACTATTATATACTTTAACTTTACTATCTAGTATTTTGTTATTATTAACTGAATTATATTCAGAATATCCGTTAGATATAACATCTCCTACTCCTGATGCTCCTAAGGTACGATACCTACCATTTTGATTATATACAAGATCTTGACATGTAAAAGTTTCATAATTACATTTATTTTTCTGTCTTAATATATTTAAATAATCTTCTCTTTGATCTGTTCCTTCAGCATAACTTAACATCAAGCTTTTAGATAAGTTTCCTTCTATATATTTACTTTCTGGATTAACAACTTTAAACATCCTTACTTCTCTTGGTTCAAGTTTTTCAAATACTGGTATTTTAATTTGGTAATTACCATGTGAACCATCACTAAACATTACTGTCATATTACATCTTTTGATTCCTTTTTCATTAGAATTCATATCATCCATAGAATTAGCAGTATCACAAGTTATATTACGATTTTCTGGTAAATTAACAATCATATCTGAAAATAAACATCTAGTATTAGTGAAGCATTTATAATTAGTATTTAATATAGGCGTAAATGTCTCTGAAATAGAAGTAATAACTTCTACCGGTATTGTTACTTCTTTTTCTTCGCCATTTCTAAACACTATATTCACTATTGCTGTTTGTTGGCCCAAGCTATTAGAATCAGCTCTTTTTATTATATCAAACCTACTAATATTACTAGGTAAATTTGTTATTGCACTTTTATACATTTCCTCTGTTATTGGTTGATTTTTTCCTACAATAATCGGATTTACTACTGGGTTATAGCTATCTTTTCTTACTTCTTCTACTATTACTGGTACAACAATTTCTTTTACTGAATCATCACTAAATGTTACTGTTGTAACTACAGCTTTTGTTCCAGGTGTTGATACATCTAAAGTATTTATATCTACTTCAAAGTTTTTTATGGTTGTTGGTAAGTTTTTTATAGCATTTTTATAATCCATTGCTGTAAATGGTGAAGGATAACCTTCTTTGGTTTTAAGTATAGTTACTATTGGATTAAAATTACTTGCTTCTCCAGGTAACACCGTTACAACAATATCTCCACCGTTTCCCTTTAAAGTATTAGTATCATCGTCATGATTATGATAAAAAACATTAAAATTTTCTGTTGTAGTACCTACTTTTTTAAATCTATATTTTTGAAAACCTGTTTTTTCAAATATAGCATTATTTTCTACTAACTCTCCATAATGATAACTTCCAGTTTCTGGTCCATATTTTATAGGAATAGTTACTTCTTGTCCTTCTTTTACTTTTATTTCTAAATGTTGTGGAACACTTAAACAAGCTTTATCAGTATTAACTGTCATTAATTTGTTATTACTATAATTAATTTTTTCACAAGATATGTTTTTATGGAAAATATCTAACTTATTTAACTTATTATTTGAAATATTAACATCTTCCACATTTTGTGTATTTAAGTTTAATTTTTCCATTTTATTGTTTGATAAATTTAACTTTTTCACATGAGTTGAAGTTATATTCATATCTTTTATATTAGTGTTAGTAATCTCTATTTCTGTGGCAGTATAAGCTGTTATTTGTACTATTTCTTGAATATTCATATTTTTAACAACTATTTTGTCTGCTGAACTTATATCATTAAAATTTATACTATTTATGTTAGGAAGGTTTTCAAAATGAAATTCTCTAATGCTATTACTATTACCAGGATAGCTTTGTAATGAACCAAATTGTTTATTTTGAATACCTTCATTAGTTATAGGAGAGTCTGTAATACTTAATTTGCTTACTTTTGTATTAACAGAACTATCAAAAATAAATCTAGTAAAGTTATTACCACCAAGACTTACTTCTTCTAAATTAGGTGATTCATATACTTCAATTATAGATATTCCACTATCTTTGGCATAAATGTTTTTTAATCTTCTAAATTGATTAGCCCGAAAAGGATATGCAGGAAAACGATTATAACTAATATCTAAATGTTCTAGAAATGGCATATGTGAAATATTTGGTATAGTGGTAACTTCATTATGTGATATATCTAAATATCTTAAATAATTATTTATTGTCCTTAAAATCAATGTAGTTAACTTATTATATGCAAAATCTAATGTTTTTAAACGTATCATATTACCTAAATTAATATTTTTATAATTACAATAATTTATTTTTAATGTTTCTACAGATGTAAGTTTAGACAAATCTAAATTTGAAACTGGTTCTCTATTACTAGCTTTAACTGAAACTTGTAAATCTTTAAAGTTAGTTCCTTGATTTCCAGTTTTTATATTACAAGCTTTAGAATCTGGATCTTCTCCATATATATTTATTTTTTGAAGTTTAGTTAAAGTTGAAATATCAAAACTAGAAGTTGCAGAAGCATCAGTTACAATCATATTTGCTAAATTTAAATATTCTATACCAGTTAAATCTTTTATTCTCTTATCTTTTCCTTCATCTTTTAATGCAAAAACTTTTATATTATTTAAATATGTTGCACTTAACTTAGTATTTTCTTTAGCTTTCATTTCTGCTGTTATTTTTGATGGTTTAATTATCCAATCTTCTGTTCCATCACTATTAACTATGTCTAGTTTTAATTTTTCTTCTAAATTTTGATCATTACATTTACCAGTAGAAATACAATATAAAACAGCATATCTTAAATTTTCATCTGGGAACGCTTGTTTATATGTCAAACTATAATTTAATGCCTTTCTCTTTTTAAAAACAGCATCATTATTTTTTCTACTAAAAAAGATAAATGCTATTAAAAATATTAAAAATACAAAAATTAAAATGCTTATTTTTTTAAAAAACTTCATACTAGTCACCTACATTATAATTATATAATAACACTAAAAATTAAAATTAAAAAGATAATATTATTAATCAATATTATCTTCAATTACATAACAATCTAGAACTTCTTCATCAGTTACATCTTTTTCTCCGATAAATAGTGTACACAATTCTTCTCCTTCTTTTACTTCTTGACCAGTGAATTTAAAGAAATAAATACCAACACTTCTATCTATTTCATCTTCTTTTTTATTTCTTCCTCCCCCCATATTTTTAACTAATGTTCCTATTTTTTCAGCATCTATTGTTTTAATAATACCTGATTTATTAGATTTTACTATTCTTCTTTTATTTGATATTGCAATCGAAGAAATATCTCCACCTTGATACTTAACATATTCTAAAAATTTATTATATGCTTTCTTAGAAGAAAATGCTTCTGCTGCTTCTTTTTCTGCTTCTTCTTTAGTTATATTTTTACCAGACATAAGCATTTTTATAATTATTTTAGTACATAACCTAGTTAAATTATTTTTTTCTTTACCTTGTAATATATCCATCGCTTCTAATATTTCTATACCGTTTCCAACTGAAGCTCCAAGAGGTCTATTCATATTGCTAAACTCTACATAAACTTCTTTATTATAATGTTTTGCGATAATCGAAAAAAGTTCACTAAGCCCTTCTGCTTCTTGTATAGTTTTAATTAAAGCCCCTTTTCCTACTTTTAAATCGATAAATATTTTATCACTACCTGCTGCTATTTTTTTTGACATTATACTAGCTGCTATTAAAGGTAAACTTGATACTGTTGCTGTTACATCTCTTAAAGAATAAATTACTTTATCCATTGGTGCTAAATTTTCTGATTGAGAACAGATTACCATACCTATTTTATCTAATGAATCAATTATTTCTTCATTAGTTAAAGAAGTCTTAATGCCTTTAATACTTTCTAATTTGTCTATTGTTCCTCCAGTTATACCAAGTCCTCTACCTGACATTTTACATACTTTTAAACCACAACTTGCTAATACAGGTACTATTATAAAAGTAACTTTATCTCCTACTCCACCTGTTGAATGTTTATCTACTACTAACCCATTATATTTAGATAAATCTAGTGTTTCTCCACTATTAATAAAAACATCTGTTAAATTAATTGTTTCTTCATCTGTCATACCATTTATTGCAATAGCCATCAACATACTAGACATTTGATAATCTGGTATTAATTTTTTTAAATATGAATTAAAAATAAATTCTATCTCTTCTTTTGTTAGTTCTTCCCCTAATCTTTTTTTATCAATAATTTTAAGCACTTCCATATAACAACCCTCTTTTACTATAAAGAATTATATCATAATTTAATAATAAGTTCTATTAAGTTTTAATATTAAAAAAAGAAAAAAGACTTAAAAGTCTTTAATATTACAGGGTTATTTATATGTTTGGGGTTATATTTATTGTTTTTTACTACTTAAATATGAAACTTTCTCTGCTATTACTTCCATATAGTATTTATCTTCTGTTTTATTAGTTTGTATTTTTCCTTTTACTCCTAAAATTTGTCCTTTACCACAAAATTCTTTAGCATTAGTAGCTAACTTTTCCCATAGTGTACATCTAATAAAATCAGTTTCATATTCTCCTTCACTATTTTTAAAAGATCTTGGAATCGCAAGTACAATATTCGAAAAAGTTTTACCATCTTTAGTATTAGAAATTTCAACATCCTTTACTAATCTTCCAACTAAAACGACTTGATTTAACATTTTTCCTCCTTTCGAGTCATAATATATTATTTTTATTTCTATATGTAAAAAGATCTATTTACAAATTTAATAAATAGATCTTTTATAATTTATTATTTTCTTTATAAAAAGAAATAAAACTTAAATTATTTTAATTTAAGTTTTATTATTTCTTCAATATTAGGAATTTTATTTATTAGTGCTTTTTCTAGTACATCTAAACTCTTATTATAGTTACCTTGAAAGAAAAAGTTACTAGCTTTATTTAAGTTATCACTTATTATTTCGCTTTCACTTCTATATTTGTTAGCAAAAACAATAAGTTCTTCTATAACTTCCATCTTCTTTAACATATCATTAACATGAGTATATACTTTTAAAGCTAAATCTCTAGCTGTATCAACTCTAGTATTTAAAGTATTTATTTTTATAGGCTTTTCTTTTAATTCTTTTATTACTTCATATACTGCTTCATTTGCTTCTTTTATTTCAATAAATAACTCTTTATTAACACTTGGAAAATTATATTTATTTAATATTCCCTTACTATCTCTAAGTAATTTTTCTATTTCATTTAGTTGTTCTCTAGCTCTTTGTTCATCTTCATACATATTACCCAAAGATTTTAATAATTTATCTAAATCATCAGAGAGTTCTATTAAAATTGAATTTACATCGATTAATTCTTTATTTGCAGTTAAAAAGTTTGTTTCTTGACTTTTTAAATCATTTATTATTTTTTTATAATTATCATTAACTTCCATAAGTCTTGTCTTTACTACATTTAAAGAATCAATCTCTTCTGCTTTTAAGTTATACATACTTCTAATACTGTCTAACTCTTTATAAACACTACTTACTATTTTATTAGTTTTAATAAGTTTTTTTTCAAACAATATCTTTAACTTAGAATATTCTTTTCTTGCTATTTGTTCTGTTTCAAAGACTTTAAATAAATCATCTAAGTATTCTACTATAGCTTCAAATTCTACTTCTACATCCTTAAAGTTTAAACCTTTAACTTTTTCTACTAACTCATTAGTACTCTTTAAAGCATTTTCTAAGTTTGTAGTAACATTTAACTCTTTTAAATTATAATTATCTAATATCATTTTTTCATAGATATTTGTTAACTCTTCTATTTTTAATGGAATTATTTTATGGGCTACTATTACTAAATCAGGAAGTTTTTTAACAACGTCTTGCATATGTTCTAACATTAAATCAATTGATTTAACAATATGAATAACTTCAGAATAATCATTTGTTTCCATAAACTCTTCAAATATTTGAAATCTCTTTTCAATATTTTCAAATTGCATCTCTACTACATTCTCAAGTTCACCATATTCTTTTTTATGAGCTTCATAGTAATCATTTAATTCTCTATATTTTGTTTTAAGTTTAATAATTAAAGTTCTATACTTTTCCTCACTCATATTGACATCTTCTATTTCTTCTAAAAGTTTAGAAAGTAAAAACTTAGCTTTATATAATTCTCTTTTTGCATCTTCTTTTAATTCATTAAAGTTTTCTACATTTTGAGTATCTAGTTTTAAAACTATTTCATTAAGATTAACAACATTTTCATCTTTTATTTTTTTAAATCTTTCTTGCCATATTTTATATTGTTCTTCAAGTTTTTCATTTTTTATTAATGTTTCTACTTTAACAAGTTCGTTTTCAATTGGGTATGTATCTAAAATATTTTTATTATAATCTAATTCTTCTATTATTTTTTGTTTTAGTTTTTTATCTTTTCTCTTTTTAGAGAAAAACAAAAATAATATAAAAACAATTAATATTGCAATAGATATTAAAACAGAAATTAAACTAAAATCATATAATATTTTCATGTTACTCCTATATTCTTATACTAATCATTTTACCATATCTTTAGATATTTTTATATTTATTTATTTTTATTATAAATTTTATAACATCTTTTTCTATATCTACATCTATATCGAATCCGTGATTTTCTATTATTGTTTTAGATATATTTAAACCTATTCCTGCACTATTTTCTTTAGTAGTTTTAAATCTTTCAAACAAATCTTTTTTTAATGTTTTTTTAACTATTCTATTAGTAATAATTATTTCATCGTAAAGTTTATTACTAGAGGTAGATATATAAACATCACTATCTTCTTCTAAACCATTTTTAATAATATTACTAATCGCTTCTTTAAAAAATAAATAATCTGCTGTTATTTCTAAATCTAAAATATCTATATTAATAGTTTTATTATATAAACTAAAATCTTTTTTTATTTCTTCTAATAATTTCAATAAAGAAAATTTAGTATATTTGAAATCAATTACATTAATATCTAATCTTGCTAATTTTAACAAAGAAGATATTAAATTATTCATATGATCTATTTCTTTTTCTATTATAACTAAAGTGTTTTTTTCATGTTTTTTTTCATACTTTTCTAAATTTAAAAGCATAATCGTAAGAGGTGTTTTAAGTTGATGTGTAATATTAGATATCATATCTTTTAAATATATTTTATTATTTTTTTCTTGTTCATATGCTTCTTTTAATTTAATAGATACTTTATATATTTCACTATGTATTTTAGAAATGTAATCATCATAATTTTCTTCTATTTCTATTTTGTAATCTCTATTATTAGTTATATTGTATATAGTATTTAATATTTTTTTATACCTTTTTTCTTTAGTCTTTTCTTCTAACTTTAAAATAACTATATAAAGTATTAAAAATATAAACAATAATACTATTAAATAATAATATATGTGTGAATTATAATTAATTAAATTATCACTAAAAGAATATCCATATTCCTCAAAATTATTAGTATTACTATGATTTTGAGATATTTCTTTAATATATGTATATTTATCTATATTTTTATTTTTAAGTTCATAAATTTTATTTATTTTTTGATTTATATAATAATTACGATTATTATCTTCTATTTTAAAGATAACATAAATACTAAATATTAATAATATTACTAAAACAACTTTAATTTTCTTCATCTAATTTATATCCTACATTTTTAATAGTTTTAATAAAATTTGTTTTAAATTTATTTCTAAGTCTTTTCATATGAACAGTTATAGTATTATCATTTATATAATCTTCTGGCCATATTTTATCAAGTAACATTTCTCTAGTAATAGTTTTATTTACCAATAATAAATATAATATTTTATATTCTGTATCTGTTAAATTAACAATCTTATTTTCTTCATAAACTTCTCTTAATTTATTATTTAAAACTATATTTTTAAACTTTATTATATCTTTATTTTTAATTATTTTATTAATTCTTGCAATTAATTCTTTAGATTTAAATGGCTTTGTAATATAATCGTTTGCTCCATTATTTAAAGCTTCTGCTATCTTTTCTTCTTCATCTTTAGCGGTTAAAAAAATAACTGGTATATCATTAAATTCTCTAACTTCATAAAAAACATCAAAACCATTAGTATCAGGTAATAAAACATCAAGAATTAATAAATTATAATAAGAAAGATCTTCTTTATCAAAATCTTTCTTATTAAAACATACTTTAACTTTAAAATTATTTTCAACTAGTAATTCTTTTACTATCCCTGCTATATCCTTATTGTCTTCTAATATTAAAATATTATTCATTATATATTCTCATTTCTTATAGTTTCTATTATATTATCTTCATCTATTTTCTTAATAGAATATCTCATAGTTACTAATATTATAACAAATACTACTAAAATTGAAATTATTATACCTTGATATGGTAATTGATAAAAAACTTTATCTGCTTTACTTAATTGATCATATATAGTTTTATAGATTAGATAAGAAATTCCTAAAGATATAACAATACCTATTATAAGTGATTTTAATGAATACATCATACTTTCATAAATAATCATTTTATTAAATTCTTTATTAGTTATACCAATAGATTTTAATGTTGCAAAATCACTTTTCCTTAGTTTCATATTAGAACTTACTACATTAAATATATTAGTAACACCAATTAATGATAAAACTATTATAAAACCATATATTAATATTTGAGAAATTTCTGCTAATAATTTAAAATTTTGACTAATTCTTGTAACATCGACAATGTTAATATTATCAAACATTTTTTCTTTATTATCGAAAGCTTTTTCAAAGTATTTAGTTTCTTTATTATCTTTAGTTTTAACATAACCAAAATTAATATTCATTAACTCGTATTTATTCATATTGCTTTTAAAATTAGATTCTGAAATACAAGGTGTTTCTTTAACTTTGGTTAAAATAGATTTAACTTTACTATTTATTTTTTTATTATCTAGTACATCTTTAGTAGTTACAATCTTATTTAAATTTTTACTTACATATTTAAAATATTTATCAGGTAGAACATTAATTATTTCCTTTTCCTGTACTAATAAAACATAATCATATTCTGTATTCTTTAATAATGATTTATATTTATTTACATATTCATCATAATTCAAATTATTATTCTTATTAAAAATATTTATTATTACATCATAACTTTTTTCATACTTACCATATTGTTGCATATAGTAACCTATAAAAGTATTCATAGTAATAAATAAGATAACACTAATAGTTATAGATATAACTGTTGTACGATATTTTTTCTTAGATACTTTTAAGTTTCTCTTTGCTAAAAATAAACTAGGATTTTTAATTTTCTTATCAAACTCTTTGTCTTTTAATTTTACATAATCTTTATTTCTAATAGATTCTACTATAGTTACTTTAGAATATTTATATGATAATTTGATAATCACAAAATAAATTGTAACAAAAATTAATATAATACTTACAATAAATGATAATAAATGTATTTCATTTGATAAAACCATTACATTATCAGTTAATATTTTAACAGCATTTTGAAGATAACTACCAAGTATTAAACTTGCTGTAATACCTATAATTATTCCTAAAATAGAACCAATAAATCCTATAATAAAACATTCTAATTTTAAAAATGTATTTAATTGTTTTTTAGTAGCACCTACGCTGGAAAGTATTCCTATTTGTTTTATTTTTTCTGCAAAAGAAATACTAAAACTATTATTTATTATTACAAAAGAAGCTATTATAACTATAGCTATCGCAAAATAAGATAATATATTTAAAACTTTCATATTATCATTTTTACCATCATAATAATTATATAATTGTTCATTTTTTTCATAGTTAGTGTTTTTAATAATATTTTCAAATTCTTTAGTATTTTTATAATTTTTAAGTTCAACATAAAGATTTACTTTACTATAATCTTTTATCTTAGTAAATTTTACATGTGGCATGTAGTTAGAAAAATAACCTGAAGCATCTTTTATATTTAGTAACATCTTATTTTCACTATATAAGTATTTATCAAACTCTAATTTACCTTTTACTACTTTTATTATTTTTTTATCAATAAACTTATTATCTATATGATAAACATCTGGATTATTTTTATCTACATATAAGTAATAATAATCTTTTACTAATTTATTATTTAATATGTAATCTATTTTAGATTTATCTACATCTATTATTTTATAATGATAAGCTCCATTAGATTTAAATGTAATTTCTCTAATAGATTTATTTAAACTTTCTTTAACATTAAATATTGTAAATATTAAAGAAACAGATAAAGATATACCTAAGATAATTGCTAAAAATAACTTTTTATTTACAAGAATATTCTTTTTAACTAAATTTAAAAGTATTTTCATATTACTTATCTACCTCATCTTTAATTATTTTTCCATCTTCTATAGTAATAATTCTATCTGCTTCTTTAGCAACATTTAAATCATGAGTAATAAGTATAATTGTTTGATTATATTCCTTATTATATTTTTTTAATAAATCAATTATTTCTTTACTTCTCTTAGTATCTAAATTTCCTGTTGGTTCATCTGCAAGAATTAATAGAGGTTTTGTAATAATAGCTCTTGCAATAGAAACTCTTTGTTGCTCTCCTCCTGAAAGTTCATTTGGTAAATGATTAACTCTTCTTTCAAGCCCAACATATTTAATAGTATCATCTAATAACTTTTCATCTATTGTTTTGTTATCTAATAAAAGTGGTAATGTTATATTTTCTTTAACACTAAGTATTGGAATTAAATTATAAAATTGATAAATAATTCCTATATTTCTTCTTCTAAACACTGCCATTTTATCTTTAGAAAGATTCGAAACTTTTGTATTATCAATAAAAATATTTCCATTACTAGCTTCATCTACTCCTCCAATTAAATGAAGTAATGTTGATTTACCTCCTCCACTTCTTCCAACTATTGCAACAAATTCTCCTTTTTCTACCGAAAAATTCACATCATCTACTGCTACTACTTTATTTTTACCTTTTCCATATACTTTTGATAAATTTTCAACTCTTAATATTTCCATTATTTTCTCCTTCAATAACAATATATTATTCTAAAGTGACTTTAAAATGACAAAAAAATGAAATTATTTATTAATATTAATTTCATTTATTTTGTTATAATCACTATAATTTAAAATTAAAGTTACTTTAGAATTACTTTTATATAGATTTGCAAAATTAGTTAAATCTATTTTCACTTGTTTTATAATATTATTTTCCTTAATTATATCTACTTTATTTAATCTATTATCACCTAAAAGTTCAGATTTTTCTATATAATATAAATCTTTATTACTAATACTATTGTTATTTAATTTTAAAATAATTGTTTTAATTTTCTCTATATCAAAGAAATCAAAATATAAACTTGGATTAGTTGATAAAATATAATTTTTATTATTATGTTTTAAGAAAACATCTTCGATAGAATAATATTCACTTTCTTCTTTGCTGCTTTTATAAATAAAATGAGTTCTATTTTTATTATTCTCACCTAAATAAGTAGTCTTTATACCATTTATTTCTAAAATATATTCAAATTTAAAATTTTTATTATCAAATTCTTTTAATTCATTATTTTGTTTTTTTTCTTCAGTTATTTTTGTTTTTTGTTTATCAGTATTTTTAATATTTTTTTTAGAGTTAATTTGAAATACAAAATATATAAAAAGCATAAATATAACTATGTAAAAAAGTAAATTAGCTATTTTAATTATTTTCTTCATAATTAAACCTTTTGTTTAAAAACTCTTCTTTTTTATGACCATTAAAAAAGTCTTTAATACTCATTTTTTTCTTACCTTCTTCTTGAATGGTATAAACTTTTATAGTTCCATTTTTACATGCTATTTCTAAATAATCTTTTATATCAATTATCTTAGATACATCATCTAGTTTTTCACTACCAACTCTTACATCAAATAACTTATATTTTTTATTATTTAAGAAAGCATATGCTCCAGGTATACTATCTAGCGACCTAATTTTATTATAAACAGAAATTGCATCTTTATTAAAATCAATTAATAATTCTTCTTTTTTTAATAGTTTTATTATAGTTACATCTTCTTCTTTTTGTTTTTCTCTTTCATTAGTTCCACTTAACACTGAAGATAAAGTATCCATAAGTAAATCTCTTCCTAAAATAGAGAGTTTTTCATTCATGGTATCGAAGTTATCTTCTTCTTTTAACTCTATTTTTCTTTGAGATATCATATCACCATTATCCATAAGTTTATCCATATACATAATAGTAATACCTAAATATTTTTCACCATTTTCTATTGCTCTGTTTATTGGTGCACCTCCTCTATATTTAGGAAGAAGAGATGCGTGAACATTTATCGCTTTATATTTAGAAAAAAATAGTAATTCTTCTGGTATTATTTGACCATACGCTGCTGTAATTATAATATCTGGATTCTTATCTATAATAATTTTATAATTTTCTTTAATTTTTTCTGGTTGAAATACTTCTATATTGTTTTTAACTGCTAGTTCTTTTACGGGGGAAAAACTTACTTTATTATTTCTTCCTCTTACTTTATCTGGTTGAGTTACTACAAGTAAAACATTAGTTTCTTCTATCAATCTTTCTAATATTGGAACTGCAAAATCTGGAGTTCCCATAAATACTACTTTTAAATTTTTCATAAATTTTCTATTCTATAAGGATTGTACCTTGTTCCTTTTCCACCTATTATTTTTAAATTTTTATTTATTTTAACAACAACTCTATTTCCATAAATTTTATCTTGTTTGTAGTCGTAGCTTCTAGTATCAACACTGTTTATAACTTCACCTTCTGCTAACTCTTCTTTTCCTTCACCACTAGCTTCTATAGTCCACATTTTACTATCAATTGATTTATTAATAAAACTCGGAGTAATTGTCCAAAATTTATCAACATGATAATTACTTTCATAATTTCTAACAGCCGTTGCATATAATTCACCAAGTTTTACACCATTAATTTTTGAAGATACTAAGTTATCTTTTGGATATTGACACTCAGGTTTAGTTAAAAATTTATTAGTTTGAAAATTAAATTTTTCTGTACAAAAATTACTTACTAAAGCTATATCTTCAGATTTATTTTCAGATTCTTTATTTAAATTGTAATAACAATTTATTTGATTATATTTACCATAGTTACCAGTTTTTACTATTCCATTACCTTTACATGCAGTAATATTTTCTTCAGCTGATCCAAATACTAAAGTATTAACATTAAATCCCATTAAAATATTATCATATGTTTTTACACGATCATCTTCATCTAAATTAGTTTGAACTATGTTTTTATTTTCTATATAAGGATTTTTAGCTGTTGTATCCATGGAAATAAGTCGTGGATATCCATTTTTATTTTCCATTACTCTAAATGTTCTATATTCATCTTTATATCTAACATCAACATGATCTCCTACTTTTAAAGCTGAAGTTTTTATTGAAATATCTGCTGTTGATTCTAAATTCCATTTGTTTCTAGATAAAACATAAGGATTTTTTATTGTTCCATTTCCTTCATAAACTTCCGCATTAGATGAAAAAGTTACAACTGGTATCACAGCTTCTATACCATCATCTCTTCCAAACTCTACTGTTTTAGAATTCTTATTAAAAATATTAGCAACATATATTTTATTATCTTGAGATAGTAAATGAAATTTATAATTATGATTAGCCATTTCAGAAATCATAAGACTTGCTATAGCTTCATCAAAATCCTCTACTGTAGGTATTCCTATTTTTCTAATATTTTCATTGTTTCTAAATAAAGATAAATACTTATTAGTGTCTTTTAATTGATTAAAATAAACTGATTCCAAATAATTCCTAACATCACTTCTCTTATAATCTTTATAACCATTTATAGAATATGGAATACTAGTTATTGCATCCATACTGTAAGCTTTAAATCCCCCATTTTTATCCCTAGCATAAATATGCCATAATTGAGAAGAATAATATACATAGGTATTGTTTTTATATCTATTATCATATTCATTTATATAGTTTATAGTAGAATTATTGCTAAATCTTGTTTTATTAAATATTTGGTTTATCTCAATACCATTATTTTTAACTAACTCTTCTATTAATATTTTTGATTCTTTTTTTATAGCTCTATTACAAGAATTAGTATCTTCTTCTCCTACATTTAAAGCTTGTTGATTAAAATATTTATATGCATTTTCTTTTTTCTCACATTTTAATTTAAAATTTGTATAATAATTCCCATTTTCATTTCTAACAGTTATATCTCTTGCCATTGAACAATTGTATGTTTTATCATGAAAATCCGATATCAAATTAGTTGTTTTTAATTCATCAAAAGAAAAGCGAACACATCCACTTTCTGTTGCATCACCTAATTCTTCATTTTTAAATGTTGTAGCATACTGTAAAGATGCTTCTTCTATTATTTTATAATATTCATCAATTTTTTTACGCTCATTACCTAAGTTACTTTTATTTAAAGCAGGAATTACAACCATCATGATAAGTCCTAAAATAACTATAACTGTTATTAGCTCTATTAAAGTAAAACCATTTCTTTTTTTCATATATACTTCTCCTAAAGCTATGTTTTATATTTCTAATAAATCTATTTCTTCCTCTTCTTTTATAGATGCTTTAGTTTCAACTTTTTGATCTGCTTTTTCTATACTAAATTTTATCTTATCAGTTTTTTCTACTCTAACATCCAAATAATCTTTAAATAAATATTTAGTATTATTTTTAGATTCTAATATTACTTTAAATGATTTTAATAAATCATAATATTTCATAAACAATTCATCTAATTTATTAATATAAATATAATCAGGGTTTTGATTTAATATTTGAACAATGTTTTCTAAATTATTAAAAACTACTACGTTATCTTCTTTAAAGATAATTTTTTCTTCACTAAATACAAATATTTTTATATTTCCAAGTTTTTTTATCAAATCCTTTATTAAAGTTGTTTTCCCAGAGTTCTTAGAACCATATATAACCAAACTCTTATCTTTTAATTCAGTTAATTCTTCAGAAAAATCAACATCAATATATTTTTTTAAATATAATACTTTATTACCACTTAAAACATTTAAATAATAATTTTCTTTATAATCTTCAAAGTCTTTATTCATTAACTTTAAAATATTGTTATTTAATGTTTCTTCATTTACAATTTCTTGTCTATCTTTATATGTTATGTATAATTTATTATGAAAATATAAACTAACTACTGCCTCATCTTTAATATATTTATCTAATATTTCTTCTACATTAACTTTTTCTTCTTTATTTATACTTTGTTCTTGATTAGAAGTTTCTTTATTTTCTTCTACTTTTGGTATCAAATCAGAAATATCATTATTTTTTGGTAAATTAACATCAACAACTTCATTAGTCGATAAACTAGAAATTACCGGTGCTTCTATATTGCTAAAATCCATTTTTATTCTCCTTTAAAATTTATTATATCTTTATCTTTTGTATATTTTTTTCTTTTTATATAAAAATTATCTTTTAATAAAATAATATTGTTCTCAGACACTAAAATGTAATAATTTAAAAAATTTTTTAAATATATTAAAAATAATAATATTAAAAATATAAGTTTAATATATGAAGTTGTATATATAAAAAGGAAATATACTATAGCTACCAATATATATTCTATTAGTTTTATTTTATTTAATATTCTATCTTTATATAAAACAATAGATAATATAAAAATGAGTGGAACAAACTTTAATAATTCATTATATCTTATAACAATAATACTAAAACTACTCATATAAAATAAAGATATTTTATATTCTAAGTCTTTATAAAAAAACTTTTCTTTATATATTAAAAATTTATAAATAAAATAAGATAAAACTATAAATAAAATAAGAATAATTATCTTATCTAAAAACATTAATGATATTAGAGTCAATCCATAAATAATAGATGTTATAATTAACTTAATACTGTCTTTTAAATCATTACAAAAATTAATGATTATTAATAAAATTAATAAAAAAACACATATACTAATATATATCATATATACCTCTATTTATACTAACATAATAGTATAATTATTATGATTTTTCAATTTAATTTGATATAATAATAATTGAGGTGAAAAATGAAAAAAATAGGAATATTTATAATATTAATCTTCACTTTCTTAATAACTGCATGTGGTAATAAAAGTGAATATTTAAAAGACATTAGCTATAAAGATTTTATAAATAAACAGAAAAACAAAGAAAATTTTATTTTAGAAGTTTATCGTACTGGATGTCATTGGTGTGAAGAATATAAACCAGTCTTAGAAAAACTTACTAAAGAAAAAAAATTAACTATTTACGTTCTTAATTTAGCAAATATATCTGATAATGAAGAAAGAGAATTATTTGAAAAATATGGAAGTCTTGGTACTCCCACAATAATTTTTTTTGAAAAAGGTGAAGAAGTTAGTAAATTAAAAAGATCTTTAGGCTATAAAAACGAATCAGCTACAATATCAGCTTTACAAAACGCTGGATATTTACAAGATAAATAAAAAAGTTCTATTATAGAACTTTTTTATTTTGCGTCAATAAATGCTATAAACCCTAACAATGTCTCTTTTATTTTTTTATCTAATGTTCTACTATTTTTAACTTTAGTATAAATAGTATTAATCAATTTTTCTTTTTCTTCTAAACATTTTTTATAACTTTTACTTATAATAAGAAGGTTTTTTAACTCTTTAACATCTCTTGCAGTTAATTTTTGATTATCAAATTTATTTATATCATTTTGTTTTCTTTCTAAAAAGAATACTAAATTATGAAAATTTATTATTTTTTCTTCTCCTAAATTATCTATATTAGAAATATCTCTTTTTAATCTTAAATATTTATTTATTCCCTCTAATAATTTAGAAACTTTTAATACTTCTTTTTCTTCCATAGATAAATATAGATTAATCATAAATGGAATTATATTAAAACATTTATAAGTATCAATACATTCTAACATATCGTTATCATTTTTAATTTTTAATGAATTAAATAAATATTTCTTTTTTATATTATCATTTATTAATTCTAATATGTAATTAAAATTCCTATGCTTTATGTACGAACTTAACAAATTAAAAGAAGAAGTGATATTCAAAACAGATTCAGTATTTAATATTTCTAAATATTTTATAATATTTTGATTTAAATTATCATTTTTTTGATATCCAACTAAAGAGAATAACTTTAAATTTTCGATATGTTTGTTACTATTCTTGTAATTTATATATTTTTTATTTTCTAATAAATTAAAATAAAATTTTAAAAAGTAATAATATTTTTCTATTTCTTTATATTCAGTCTTAGAACTACCAATTATCAAAACATTATATTTTTTAGTAATTTTATTAGTTTTTAAATAATTATAAAAGTCAGATAATTCAGAACAAATAAAGACTTTAGCTTTTTGATTCCAAATTATAAAAAGATCGCTAACATTTGAACTTGTTTCATCATTTACTATAATTACATAATCTGTTTTTTGTGCAATTTTTTCTTTATATGTAATATTATTTTTATTTTTTACTGGTATAGTAATCATAATAGACCTCTAAAATTCATTGTACTTTAATAAACAATTTTTATCAAATAAAAAAACTAACATTTCTGTTAGTATTCATTACTTAAACTTTATAAGTTTTAGTTAGTATCTATCTGGTGGCTCCGATTGGAATCGAACCAACGACACAAGGATTTTCAGTCCTCTGCTCTACCGACTGAGCTACAGAGCCATAATGGCGGTCTCGACGGGAATTGAACCCGCGATCTTCTGCTTGACAGGCAGACGTGTTAAACCACTCCACCACGAGACCATAATGGTAGCGGGAGAAGGATTTGAACCTTCGACCTTTGGGTTATGAGCCCAACGAGCTAACCAAACTGCTCTATCCCGCGATATATAAATTAAATTGGCGGAGGAAAAGGGATTCGAACCCCTGCGCCGGTTTCCCGACCTGTCGGTTTTCAAGACCGATCCCTTCAGCCAGACTTGGGTATTCCTCCAT
>CAUUHY010000015.1:0-17556 GCA_963545265.1 uncultured Eubacteriales bacterium
TTAAGAGATAAATTAGATTTAAAAAGAAAAGGTTATGCTTTAGAAGAAGCTTTTAATTATTTAAAAGAAAAAAATAAAATTTATGACTTATATTTTATATTTGATGCAGATAATATCTTAGATAAAAACTTTATTAAAAAGATGTTAATTACTTATAAAAGTGGATATGATATAGCATGTGGATATAGAGTGATAAAAAACAAAAAATTAAATATTTATTCAATTAGTTCTATTCTTACTTTTTCTTTACTTAACAATATTTCTAATCAAAATAAAATAAAGAAAAATTTAAATGTTATTTTATCTGGGACAGGTTTTTATTTTTCTAAAGAAGTTATTAAAGATGGTTATAATTTTCATAGTTTAACAGAAGATTATGAACTTAGTTTATATTCTATAATTAATAATTTTACTAGTACTTATAATCCAAAAGCTATATATTATGATGAACAAGCAGAAGATTATAAAACAACTGTAACTCAAAGAATAAGATGGATAAAAGGTTATTTTGAAGTAAGAAAAAAATATATGAGAAAATTTAGAAAACATCTTTTTTCAAAACATTTAAATAGAGCTTCTATAATTGATGAATATTTAGGTATGATTCCATATTTTTTTATATCTTTTGGTACTTTTTGTTTTATAATATCAAATTTAATAAAATTTAAAATTCTAAATATTTTATTATTATTTCTTTTTTCTTACTTAATATTGATTTTAATTACGATATATTTACTATTTAAAGAACAAGATAAAATAAAATTGAATATAAAACAAAAGATATTAATAATTTTTTATAATCCTATATTCACTTTAAGTTATATACCTTGTTTCATAAAAGCAATATGTACAAAAAATGTCGAATGGAAAAGAATAGACCATAATAATAGTTAGTAATATGCTATAATTAGTTAGGAGAAGTTTATGAAAAAAATAATTTTAACAGGAGATAGACCAACAGGTAAACTTCATATTGGACACTATGTTGGATCTTTAAAAAAACGTGTAGAGTTACAAGATAACGAAGAATTAAAACAATTTATTATGATTGCAGATGCTCAAGCTTTAACTGATAACTTTGATAATCCTAAAAAAATTCAGGATAATTTACTTGAAGTGATGCTTGATTATTTAGCAGTTGGAATAGATCCTAAAAAGAGTACTATTTTTATTCAATCTGAGATAAGTGAATTAACAGAATTAACATTTTACTATATGAACTTAGTTAATTTATCTAGATTACTTAGAAATCCTACTGTAAAAGAAGAAGTAAAACTAAGAGGATTTGAAAATAATATACCAATGGGATTTTTAACATACCCGGTTAGTCAAGCTGCTGATATAACAGCTTTTAAAGCAAGTTTTATTCCAGTAGGTGATGATCAACTTCCTATGATAGAACAAACAAGAGAGATAGTTAGAACTTTTAACAGACTCTATAAAGAAGTTTTAATAGAACCAGTTGCAATACTTTCTGATAATAAAGAAAGTTTAAGACTTCCTGGAATAGATGGAAACGCTAAGATGAGTAAGTCTTTAGGAAACTGTATTTATTTATCTGATACTAGGGAAGATTTATATAAAAAAGTAATGAAAATGTATACAGATAGCAAGCATATTAGAATTGAAGATCCAGGTCATATAGAAAATAACACTGTATTTACTTATTTAGATGTCTTTGTTAAAGAAGATAGTTTTAGTAAATATTTACCAGAATATAAAAACCTAGATGAACTTAAAAATCATTATAAAAGAGGTGGACTTGGAGATGTAGTTATTAAAAAATTCTTATTTAATGTACTTGATGAAGAATTAAGTCCAATTAGAGAAAGAAGATTAGAATATTTAAATAAAAAAGATGAACTTATGAAAATATTAGAAGAAGGAACAAAAGAAGCAAGAGAATATGCTAAAAAAACTTTAAAAGAAGTTAAAGAAGCTATGATGCTTAATTATTTCGAAAAATGAGAGTAATAGTTAGTGCTGGTGGAACAGGTGGACATATTTATCCTGCTTTATCTATAATATCTTCTCTATCTAAAGAAGATGAAGTTTTATATATTGGTACTAGTAATAGAATGGAAAAAGATATAGTACCATCTAAAAATATAAAGTTTATTGGTATTGATATAGAAGGATTAAATAGAAAAAATATATTTAAAAACATAGTTGTTTTATATAAGTATTTTAAAGCTTATTTTAAAATAAAAAAGATTATAAAAGATTTTAAAGCTGATAAAGTAATAGGTTGTGGAGGGTATATAACTTTGCCTGTTTTAAAAGCTGCACAGTCTTTAAAAATTGATACTTATATTCATGAACAAAATTCAATCGTAGGTTTATCAAATAGATTAGTAGAAAAGAAATGTAAAAAGATATTTATATCGTTTGAAGATAGTAGAAAGTATTTTAAAAATAAAAATGTTTATTTAACTGGAAATCCTTGTAGTGAGAATGCTAGAGATATAAAATTAGTAACAAAAAAAAATTTAGGTTTTGATGAAAAAGAACTTATATTAATAGTCATGGGAAGTTTAGGTTCTGATACTATAAGTGATAAGTTAGTTAAATTAACAGAAAAATTTAAAAATATGCCATATAATTTTTTAATAATTAGTGGTAAAAATTATATTGATAAATTTAAGAATAATTATAAAAATATTAAAGTTTTAGAATATCTTGATAATTTACCAGGAGTTATGAAATCTAGTGATTTAATGGTTACTAGAAGTGGTGCTACGACACTTTCTGAAATATCTTCCCTTAATGTTTTATCTATTTTAGTACCATCTCCTTATGTAACGAATAATCACCAAGAAAAAAATGCTTTAACGTTTGCATCGAGTAATGCTGCTATTCTATTAAAAGAAAAAGATTTTGAAATAGTAGATGAAGTAATAGATGAAATATTAAAAGATAAAGGAAGAATAAAAGAAATAAAAGAAAATTTAGCTAAATTTTATATTGCTGATTCATCTAAAAATATAGTTAAATTAATAAAGGAGTAGTTTGTGGAAGACTTTATAAAATTTTTACGAGAAAATAAAATACCATATAAAGAAAACGAAAGTTTAAAAAATTATTGTACTTATAAGATAGGTGAGAAAGCAAGATTAGTAGTAGAACCAAGAGATACTAAGAGTTTAGTTAAATTAACAGACTATATAAAAACAAATAATATAAAACATATAATAATTGGTTATGGATCTAATTTAATATTTCCTGATACAAATTATGATGGTGCAATAATAAGACTTGTTAATATGTCAGAAATAGAATATATTGGTGAAAATCTTTTTAAAGCAGAAGCAGGTATATCTTTACAAAAATTAGCTATGGTTTTATCTAGTAAAGGATATACTGGTATTGAGTTTGCAACTGCTATACCTGGAACGTTAGGTGGAGCTATTTATATGAATGCCGGAGCTTATAAAAGTGATATGGGATATATTACTTCTCATGTAGAAGTTCTTACTCCTGAGTTAAAAATTATAACTTTAGCTAATAAAGAATTAAATTTTCATTATAGAACATCTTTTTTTCAAACTAATCCAGGTTATATAATATTAAACGCTACTATAAGTTTAAAAAAAGCTAATGTAGAAGAAGTAATGGAATTAATAAAGGACAGAAGTTTAAGAAGAAAAGCTTCTCAACCAATAGAATATCCATCAGCTGGAAGTGTGTTTAGAAATCCAGAAGAAATACCAGCAGGAATGTTAATCGAAGAGTTAGGTTTAAAAAATAAAACTTGTGGAGGAGCACAAATAAGTAGTAAACATGCTAATTTTATAATCAATATAGGAAACGCTAAAGGAAGCGATATATTAGAACTCATAAAATTAGTAAAAAAAGAAGCTAAAGAAAAAAGAAATATAGAATTAAAAGAAGAACAAAGAGTAATAAAGTGGGATTAAAATGAAAAAAGTAAAGAAGAAAGTAAAATTAAAATTTATACCATTGTTATTAATGTTTTTAATATTAGTAATGTTGTTTTTTCTTTTTAAACATATCTCAAAAATAAAACCATCTTTAATTTTAATTAGAGGTAATGAATTATTAAGTGATAGAGAAATTATAAATGAAGGGAACTTAAGAGAATTTAAATATTTTTCTTTTAATAATACGTCGAAAGAAAAATTAGAAAAAAAGAAAATTATTAAAAAAGTAGATATAAAAAGAAAATTTTTGTTTACTATTGAGGTTACAATAGAAGAAAAAAAGGTTATTTTATATGAAAAGACTTCTTCTTTATATATTTTAGAAGATAATGAAAAAGTGAAAATAAATAAAAATATTGAAGTTCCTGTTTTAAATAATAAAATTATAAATACAGTAGAAAAAAGTTTTATTAATAAATTTTCTTTACTAAATAAATCTGTAAAATATAGAATATCAGAAATATTTTATCAACCTACAGAATATGATAGTGCTTTATTTTTAATGTATATGAAAGATGGTAATCATGTATATGTTAATGTAAGTAATTTAGAAAAATTAAATCACTATGATAAGACAGTTGAATCTATAGGATACGACAAAAAAGGCATCTTTAGATTCGATGCCTTAGTTTATAATAATATTCAATTTAAATTATTTAAAACGAATTAAATTAATAGATGGATGATTAAAAAATCTAAATGGTAATTTATTATTCCCAATCCCACTAGATACAATAATATTTGTATCTTTTTCTTTTTCTATATCTTTACAATAAGTTTGTGCTCCTTTAAATTTTATTAAACAAGGAAGGTAGGGTAGACGTATTAATCCTCCAAGACTTCTTCCTGAAAGTACTAATTTTATATTATTTAAGTCTTTAAAATTTTTATATTCATCAGGAGAATGAGTTACTAAAATATTTGTTTTTTTGCTAACACTATCTTTGTTTGATATAGTTAAAGTATTATTATTTAAATCAAATATTTCTTCGTTATTTATTTCTTTAAAATCAGATTTGTTTAAAATAGTGTGAGTTATATCCGAGTCTTTATCACCAGTTACATAAAGTTTTGCATATTTAGCTTTAATATTTTTAAGTTCGTTAATAAGCGATTCTTTTTGGTTGTTATTTATCTTGTTGTTTATTAAATTACCATTAAATATAACTATGTCTGGGTTTAAATAATTTATAGTATTCACAACATTTCTAATTTTATTCATATCTATAATAAAAGGATAGTTAATATCAGAAAATTGAACTATTTTTAGATCTTTAAAATTTTCGTTTATTGCTTTTAATTCATATTCCTTTATATTTAAAAAACTATTTCCAATAAAATACATATATATTGGAACAGATATAATTAAAACAAAAATAATTATTAAAATTTTTTTCATATTAACCTCCTAAAAAAAGTAATAATGCCATAAATAAATTATGAATAGAATGCACTAATATAGAATTACAAATATTTTTAGATTTATATAATATGTAACTTAAAGTAAAAGATAATATTAGATATGAGCATAAAAAGAATATTTGAACAATGCTTTGTAAATTAGTTACATGAAATAAAGAAAATAAAATAGACGATGTTAACAAAAATATATATTTATTCTTTGTACATTTAAATAAAGTGAATCTAAAAAGTATTTCTTCTAAAATAGGTGCTAAAAAGCAAGATGAAACAAATGCTATAAAAATATTTGCTTTAAATAAGTTTCTAACCATTTCTTCATTACTTGGAATGTTACTAGTTATAGTTTTAGATATTATAAGTTGATATATAAAATAAATTGTTAAACCTATAATATAATATTTTAAACTTATAGATAAATTTTTTAATTTAAAGTTTTTTATATCTTCTTTTATCTCTTTAAAATAAACTAAAATAAGACATATTAAAATAGTAAAGCTATTTATAAGATATATAACATTACTATTTAAATGCGTATATTTTATATTTATAACAGAATAAAAAATACTTATAAATAAAAAAATAAAAATACTACTTATTAATTTTATGATATATTTGTAATCTTTCATAAACCCTCTATTATTTATAATATATTTTCTAATATTTTTATGCAAATTAAACTATAAAATATTTTGGATATTAGTAAAAACATCCCATTTTATCAATAAAAATGTTATACTAATTAAATAGTGGAGGTATTATGAAATACTATTGTGTAGGTATTAAAGGTGCTGGTATGGGTACCTTAGCAAATATATTAAAAGATTTAGGAAACGAAGTGTCAGGATATGATGATGATACTCATTATAAATATACAGAAGAGGGATTAAATAAAAGAAATATTAAAATATATTATGATGGTAGTGCTTCTTTAGATAAAGATACTATAGTCACTTATTCTAAAGCTTTTAAACCTGAACATAAAGAAATGAAAAGATTAAAAGAATTAGGTTTAACATTTAAAGAATATAATGAAGTAGTTGGAGATTTAACAAAACAATTTGAAACAATATCAGTTTGTGGAACACATGGAAAAACAACAACAACATTACTTATAAGTGAACTTTTAGAAAATGTAGGATGTAATTATTTCGTAGGAGATGGAAGTGGTTATGCAGATAAAGAAAATAGTTTATTCGTTATAGAAAGCGATGAATATAACAAACATCTTTTGGCATATCATCCATATTTAGCAGTGTTAACTTCTATAGAACTTGATCATACTGAATGTTATCAAGGTGGACTTGATGAAATAAAAGAAACATTTAAAACTTTTTGTAATAAAGCAAAAAGAGTTCTTGCTTGTGGAGATTATGAAGCAATTAGAGATTTAAACTTAGATTGTGTATATTATGGATTAAATGAAAATAACTTTGTAAGAGCAGAAAATATTAAATATAAAGAAACAGGTACAGAGTTCGATTATTATGAAGGAGATGATTTAATTCATCATTTTGATTTACCTATATTTGGAGAATATATGGTACTTAATGTTTTAGCAGGTATTTATACAGCTAGAAGTTATAATGTATCTTTAGAAGAAATAGAAAGTGTACTTAAAAAATTTAAAGGGGCTAAAAGAAGATTTAAATCAGAAGTAATAGAAGATTATGTGATTATTTCTGATTATGCACATCACCCAACAGCTATAAAATTAACACTTGAAGCAGTTAAACAAAAATATCCAGATAAAGAAAGTGTAGCAATATTCTTACCAAATACTTATTCTAGAACAGAAGCTTTACTTGAAGAGTTTGCAAAATCACTTGAAAACTGTGATAAGGCATATATTTTAGATATAAGAGCAAACAGAGAAAAACAAGAAGATTTCCCTGGAATTAGTAGTGATTTAATAATCAAAAAAAATAATAAATATGAAAAAATAGCAATAGATGATGCAGATAAATTATTAAAACATAAAGGAGCAGTATTAACTTTTATGAGTTGTGGAGATATTTATTTGCTAGAAGAAGCATTAAAAAATAAACTTAACAATAAATAAAAGTAAAAAATAAAAAATGACAAAATATGATAAGAATATATCTTTTAAAGATGTATTAGACAATTTAAAATTATATAACAATATTGAAGAAGAACATATAGAACTTGAAAAAGCATTTAATTATATAAGAGAAAAGCACGTTAAATCAATTAGAAAAAGTGGAGAAACTTACGTAGAATATTTACTTAATACGGCTATGATTTTAACTAGAATATATGCTAGTATAGAAACTATAATTGCGTCTTTTTTAAGAGATATTTTAAATGAAACAGATGTTAAAATTGAAGAAATAAGATCTGTTTTTGGCGAAGAAATTACTAAAATAGTAATAGCCGTAAATAAATTAACTAAGATAAAAATATCTACAGAAAGTAATGCACTTATAGATTACTACAAGAAAATAGTAGTAGGACTTGCAGAAGACGTTAGAGTTATCATTATTATTCTTGCAGATAATTTAGCAAATATGAGAACGTTGTGGGCTCTTGATAAGGATAAACAAAAGATTAAAGCAAAAGAAGCATTAGAGATATATGCTCCAATTGCTCATCACTTAGGTATACATAAAATAAAAAGTGAACTTGAAGATTTATCTTTAAAATATTTGAAACCAGAAATATTTCATGAAATAGCAGATAAATTAACACTTACTAAAAATGAAAGAGATAGAAGTGTAAATGAGATGATTCAAAGTGTAATAGATTTATTAGAAGAAAATCATATACATGCTAAGATTAAAGGACGTAGTAAATCTATTTACTCTATTTATAAAAAACTAGAATCTGGTAAAAGTTTTAATCAAATATATGACTTTTTAGCTCTTCGTGTACTTGTTGATAAAGAAGCAGAATGTTATCAAGTTTTAGGCCTTATTCATTCAAAATATAAGCCATATCCAGGAAGATTTAAAGATTACGTAGCTATGCCTAAACCAAATGGGTATCAATCTTTACATACTACAGTTTTTGGAAAAGATTCAAACATATATGAAATACAAATAAGAACTAAAGATATGGATGAATTTGCAGAAAATGGAGTTGCTAGTCACTGGGCTTATAAAGAAAAGAAAAATTTAAAAGAAAAGAGCGAAAATCTTACTGAACAAAAATTACAATTTTTTAAAACTATTATTGAAATGAATGAAAATAAACTTAGCAGCGAAGAACTTATAAACTCTTTTAAGGAAGAAATCCAAAATAAACATATTTATGTATATACTCCAAAAGGAGATATATTAGAACTTCAAAGTGATTCTACACCAATTGATTTTGCATATAGAATTCACTCAAAAGTGGGAGAAATAACAACTGGAGCTATAGTAAATGAAAAAATTGTACCACTTGATTATGCACTAAAAGATGGAGATGTAGTAAAAATAATTACTGATAAAAATTCTCCAGGACCTAGTAGAGAATGGTTAAAGTTTGTAAAAAGTACTCAAGTAAAAGCTAAGATAAAAGCATTTTTCAATAAGAGTGAAAAAGAAAATTATATAGAAAGAGGTAAGGATTCTTTAGAAAAAGCTTTAAGAAAAAGAAAACTTTCTATAAATAATTTTTTATCAAAAGAAAATATTGATATTATATGTCAAGAAATGAAAGTTGATACTTTGGAAGATATTTATTTTATAATAGGAAAAAATGTTACTAATGCAAATCATATTGTTAATATAATTGATAAACCTATTATTAAAAATATAGAAGAAGAAAAAACAGTGTTATTTAAAAATAACAATTCTCCTGTAATCGTAGATAAAGTAGGAGAAGTTCAAGTTAGTTTAGCAGCTTGTTGTAATCCAATACCGGGGGATGAAATAATAGGTTTTATTACTAAAACAAGTGGAATTAAAATTCATAGAAAAGAATGTGAAAATATAAAAGATGAATATAATAGATATATTAAAGTTACTTGGAATAATAAAAAAACAGATAAGTTTTTTACTATAGTACTTTTATATTCTAAAAGTACTAAGATGCTTACAGATATAGTTAATAAAGCTAATTCTAATAATATTTTTATAGATTCTATGAATACTATTCATAAAGATAAATATATAATATATAAATTAAAATTATTAGTTTATGATAAAGAAAGACTTGATAAGTTTTTAAGAGAAGTATCAGCATTTACTGATATAGTAAAAACAGAAAGGTTAATGGATTGAAAGTATTAGTACAAAGAGTTACAGAAGCGAAAGTTGAAGTAGATAAAAAAATAATAGGATCAATAAATACAGGTTATTTATTATTGGTATCTTTTACACAAAATGATACTAAAGAAATAGTGGATAAGATGATAAAAAAAGTGTTGAACTTAAGAATTATGGATGATGAAAATTCAGTTATGAATTTAGCTATAGATTCTTCTAAAGATAAGATACTTTCAATATCTCAATTTACTTTATATGCTGACACGTCTAAAGGAAATAGACCTAGTTATTTAAAAGCTTTAAAAGGTGAAGAGTCTAGTCTTTTATACGAGTATTTTAACAAAGAAATGAAAAAATATATTGAAGTAGAAACAGGGAAGTTTGGTGCGGATATGAAAGTTAGTTTAACAAATGATGGCCCTTGTACTATAATGTTGGAGTTATAATGGAAAAAATAAATTACAAATTAATAAATATCTTATTGATATTACTTATAATATTTTTAATATTTATATTGTCCCCTTATTGGATATCTTATTTTTCAAAAGGTTTAGCAATAGGGTTACCAATATTTTTAGCCTTTTTAATTGCATATGGTTTATATCCAATAAAAAAAGAGTTGAATAAAAAAATAAAAAATGAAGGAATAACAGTAACGTTAATATATTTAGTTATACTTGTATTATTTGTATTACTTTTTGTAACTGTTACACCACTTCTTTATGAACAATTAAAAGGTTTACCAAAAGCCTTTGATCAAGCAATAAAATATATAAATACTAGTTATAAAATTAATTTAAGTCCATATGTATCAACATATTTATCTAAGTTTAGTAGAGCGATTAAAGAAATAGATATATCAAATGGTGTAATATCTATAATTAATAATTCATTATCTTTGGTTGTTACTATATTTCTAACTTTTATATTGTCTATTTATTTCTTGTTAGATATGGAAAATATCAAATCTAAAGTTTCAATATTTATAAAAACAAAACAACCTAAATATTTATCTTTAGCTAAAGAAATTGATAAGGAACTTACTGATTATTTTAAAGGACTATTTATTTGCATGCTTATAATATTTATAGAATATTTATTAGTATATAAAATGATTGGTCATCCAAATTTTGTTGTTATAGCTTTTTTAACAGCTATATTAAATATTGTTCCGATGTTTGGAGGAATTATTGCAAATGTATTTGCCCTTTTATTAGCAGCATTTAATTCACCAGCTTTATTTTTTAAAACTTTAATAGTAGTAATAATATTTCCTAATCTAGATTCTTATTTCACATTACCTAAAGTATATAATAGAACAAATCAAGTTAAACCTTTATGGGTTATATGCTCTATAGTTATTTGTGGAGCTTTAATGGGAACACTTGGAGTATTCTTATCAGTACCGATATATTTGATTATTAGAGCTATAGTTGAATATGATATAATTAAAAACAAATAGGAGTTATCATGGATGTAATTGAGAAAAGAAGAAGTAATTATGATTTAGAAAATAATATAGAATTAAGTAAAAAAGATTTAATTAATCTTTTAAGAAAAATCGTTTATTATTCTCCCTCTCCCTTTAATGTTCAATCATCAAAAGTAGTTTTTTTAAATAAAAAGTCTCATAATTTATTATGGAATACGGTAGTAGAAGAATATCTAAAAAAGAATAATAATGGGGAATTATTAGATAGTGAAAAAGCAAGAATTAAAAGAGAATCTAAAGCTTATGGAACAATACTTTTTTATAAAGATGAACAAATAATAGAAGAATTTAAAGAAAATTTAGATGATTATGAAAAAAGAGAATTGGATGGATGGTGTACTGAAGAGTCTGCTATGTTACAAATGAATATATGGAATGAATTAAGACTTAAAAATATAGGTGCTCATTTAGTTCATTTTGATAATATTGATGAAGAAATAAGTGTAGCTTTTGATATAAATAAAAAATATAAATTAGTTGCAATGATGGTGTTTGGAAGTATTGTTCAAGAAGCAGCTGTTAAACCTAAAAAAGATATAAATAAAAGGTTTATAGATATAGATTAGGAGAATAAAATGAATAATAAAATAACATTAAGACAAGAAGACTTTGCAAAATGGTATACAGATATTATACAAGCAGCTAGATTATGTAGATATTCTGCTGTAAAAGGTTTTGTAATATTAGAAGAAAATGGATATGCACTATGGGAAAACATTCAAAAAAATTTAGATAATATGTTTAAAGAAACAGGGCATAAAAATGTGTATTTACCAATGCTTATACCAGAGAGTTTATTGAAAAAAGAAGCAGAATTAATAGAAGGTTTTGCTCCAGAAGTAGCATGGGTTACACACGGTGGAGATAAAAAATTAGAAGATAGACTTTGTGTAAGACCAACTAGTGAAACGTTATTTTGCGAATATTATAAAGATGTAACAAAATCATATAAAGATTTACCAAAATTATGTAATCAGTGGTGTAGTGTTGTAAGATGGGAAAAAGAAACAAGACCATTTTTAAGAACAAGAGAATTCTTGTGGCAAGAAGGCCATACTATTCATGAAACACCAAAAGAAGCAGAAGAAGAAACATTTAGAATGTTAAATATTTATAAAAAACTTTGTGAAGAATATTTGGCTATACCTGTTTTAGCAGGTAGAAAAACAGAAAAAGAAAAATTTGCAGGAGCTGAATATACTTTAACTCTAGAGTCACTTATGCAAAACGGAGTTAGTTTACAATCAGCAACAAGTCATTATTTTGGTGATAAATTTTCAAAAGCATACGATGTTAAATTTTTAGGAAGAGAAAACAAGTTAGAATATCCATATCAAACATCTTGGGGAATTACTACCAGAATTATAGGTGCACTTATTATGGTTCATAGTGATGATAGAGGACTTGTTTTACCACCTAAAATAGCACCAACTCAAGTATCTATTATAAATATTGGAAAAGATGAAGAAGTTAATAATTTTTCAAATAATTTAGCAGCAAGTTTAAAAGAAAAAAATATAAGTTTTGAAATAGATAATTCTGATAAGATGCCAGGGTTTAAATTTGCAGAATCTGAAGTAAAAGGAATACCACTTAGAATTGAGGTAGGTAAAAGAGATTTAGATAAAAATATAGTAGTAATGACTAGAAGAGATAACTATGAAAAAATAGAAGTTAAAATAGAAGAAAATTTAGCGCAAAAAGTAGAGGAATTACTAGAAACGATTCAAAAATCTTTATTTGAAAAAGCACTTAAAAATAGAGAAAATCATACTTATATTGCAAGAAATTTAGAAGAAATGGAAAAAATTATAAATACAAATCCAGGATTTATAAAAGCTATGTGGTGTGGTAATAAAGAGTGTGAAGAAAAAATAAAAGAAATAAAAGGTATAAAAAGTAGACTTATACCATTTGAAGAAGAACATATATGTGATGAATGTGTAGTTTGTAAAAAAGAAGCTAAACATCAAGTAGTATGGGGAATTCAATATTAAAACATTTAATTAAGTTTAAATGTTTTTTTCTTGATTGTTTAAAATGTTCTTTTGTGTTATTCTTATAGAGAATAAAAGGGATATTTATTATGAAAAAGTTATCTTTTAAAGTTAGAAATAATACGTTATACATTAAAGAATATAAACATATAAAAAAGACGAATATAGAAAATACTGTTAGTAAAACTAATATTATAGATGTCGATAATATGTATTTTTCTAGTGAATATATTATTAAAAACAGAAAATTAATGTCTAATTTCATGAAAGATTTAATTCAAAATAATAATATAGAAAAAATCGAAACTGAAAATATGTTTTTTTCTAAATTAATATTAAGATTACTTCCAAAAAACGTTAATTTTCAAAAATATACTATTCTTTCAGAAGAAAAACTAGATTTTGATAATTTTTATTACTTAGATAAATTGAACATATCAGAAATATATTTATATTCTCTTTTTGATTTTATGTTTGAAAAGTTAAACGCCAAAAATAAAAAAGTTATAACAAAAGAAGAATTACTATGTTTATCTAGGTTTAGAGAAGAAAATGATATGACAACATATTCTAATATAGTTTATAGTAAAGATTTAGTTGTATCATATAAATTAAATAAAGAGGAATTAAATGAGCTTGATTCGTTTTTTGGACTTAATTTAAAACTTAAAAATATTCATTTATCTTATTATGATGATGAAATACTAACTAAATTATTTCATGTGATAAAAAAATATAATAAGAAAGATTTAAATATAAAAATATACTACAATTCTAGTGAATCTATTGTTCCTTTCATTGATAAATTAAAAGAAGATAATAAAGAAATAATGAAGAAAAATAGAATAAATATAAAAGTTAATTATAACAAGACATATAAGAAAAAATTCTTTTTGAAACAATTAAATCTTAATATTATTAAAGGAGCTTTACTTGTTATAATCTGTACTTGTTCTATAATTTTAATACATACGCATTATAAGTGGACTAATTCACAAAAGAATGCTGAGGATATTACTAAAAATGTAAATGCAAAAAAAGAAAGTATTTTAGGTCAAGTTGATTATGAAAAATTAGCTAATCAAGAAAAAGATTCTACTTATATAGATAATTATTTTAAAAAGTTTAATAAAGTTTTTTCAGAGTTAAAGAAAATTAATAGTGATACAGTAGCTTGGATTAAAGTTAATAATACTAAAATAGATTATCCTGTAGTACAATCTAGTGACAATGATTATTATTTGAATAGAGATTTTTATAAGAAAAGTAATGTTTATGGCTGGGTATTTATGGACTTTCGTAACAAAGTTAATTTATTAGATCAAAATACCATAATATACGGACATCAAGATAGACATGGACTAATGTTTACTACTTTAAATGAAGCATTAAAACCTAGTTGGTATAAAAATAGTGATAATCATATTATTGAGTTAAATACACCTAATAAGTTATATAAATTTAAAATATTTTCTGTATATATAACTGATCCAGTAACTGATTATTTAGTAACTAATTTTAATAATAATGAAAGATATACAACTTTTTTAAATACACTTAGTAAAAAAAGTATATATAACTTTGGAGTAAATCTTGATTCTGAAGATAAAATATTAACCTTATCTACATGTTATGATGGACCTAATAAAAGAGTTGTAGTACATGCTAAACTTATAAATTAAGGAATGATTATGTTAAGAGAAGAAATAGAAGCAAAAGAAGCCTTAGAAAAATTAAAAGGTGATACTAATTATTTGAAAACTGGGATGATATCTGGAAAGAGTAAGGAAGAATTAGAAAAAGAATATAAAGAATATAAAGATAGTTTGATTAAAGCAAAAAAATTAAAACTTTTTATGAGTACAACTTTTTTTGGTTTTTTCTTTATTATTTTAATTGCTATAGCTTTAGTTTTTGGATATCAAACTTATTTTAGAGATTTAAAAAACAAATATGATATAGATAAGAAAAGTCCATATTATATAAATAATATATATTTTGCAGATACATTTTTATCTGAAAAGCATTTAACGGTAGATGAAAGAGAAGAATATAAAAGATGGTTGAAATCATTAAAAGAATATAAAAAATCTTATATAGTGAATTTCAAAAATTTTCAATCTAAATCTTTAACTGATATAACAGCATCAATTAAAAAAATTTATAGAATTATGAAACTAGAACATCCTGAACTATTTTATTTTGATACATATGTAATGGAATCTAGTAATGGAATACACAGTATTGAAATATTTAATTACTATAATACTAAATTTAATCTTCTAAAAGATTTAAAAACATTTAAATTAGAAAGAAAAATAGATGATTTTTTATCTACAGTTAAGTCGACATCTGATTATAATAAAATTAAACAAGTTTATGATTATTTAGCTAATAAAAAATTAGAAATAGGTGTTCTAAATGAAAATCAAAACTTTTCTACTGCTATGATTTCTTCAAAAACATCATGTGAATCAATTGCAAAAGCAGCGCAAATTTTATTAAAAAGAGTTAATATAAATTCAAGACTAGTATCAGGAACGTTATATGAACAACCGAGATATTATAATATTGTAAAATTAAGTGATGGTTACTATATATTTGATGCTTGTGTAGGAGCAGAAATAAAATCTAGTAATGATCAAGAAGATTATCAAAAAGGTATGCTTGCATTTAATACATCAGATTATCAAACTGATTTAGTAAATATAAAAGAAGAAGGAATGGGGAATCTTTACAAATATAGAAAGACAAATGAATAAATGGAATACATATATAATCTAAACGAATTTGAAGGCCCAATGAGTTTACTTTTAGAACTTATTAAAAAAGAAAAAATGGATATATTTTCTGTTAATCTAGAAAATATAATTGATACATATTTAAACGTAATAAAAACAGCTCAAAAACTTGATATTGATATAGCAAGTGATTATTTAGTGATGGCTAGTGATTTACTTCTAATTAAATCTAGAAAGCTGCTTCCAAGACAAGAAAAAGAAGTGGTAGAAGAAGAATTGACTGAAGAAAAATTAAGAGAAAAATTAATAAATTACGAAATGTATGTAGAATTTGCTAAGAAATTAAAAAATTTTAAAGAAGATAGAGATTATTATTATAGTAAAACATCTACAGATATAAATTATAAAAAAGATGAAACATTAACTAATGATGGTAGTTATACGATAGATAAATTAAAAGAAATTTTCAAAAAAATGTTAGAAGTAGAAGAAAAATTAGAAAAAAGAGAAATAATTCATAATAAAGTATCTGTAAAAGAAAGAATGAAATTTATAAAAGATGAACTTTTAAGAAAAAAAAGTATTAATTTTTATGAACTATTTCATCCTTTTCAAAAAGATGTTATAGTAGCAAGCTTTTTAGCAATTTTAGAACTTGCAAGTAATAGTTTTTTAACAATTAAACAAGAAGATAATTTTTCAAATATAATATGTGAGGTTAGATGATGAAAACAGCTATAGTAGAAGGATTACTATTTATAAGAGGAGACTTAGGGGTAAGTGAAGAAGAGATTCTAACATTAGTAAAAAAAGAAGAATTAGAAGAAGTGATAAACAATTTAAATGATAAGTATGCCTTAGAAAATAGTGGACTTACATTAAAAAAATATGGAAATTTATATAAATTAACTACAAAAGAAGAGTATAGTAGTTATTATGAAAAATTTTTTGATGATCCTAAAAATATGAATTTATCTAACTCTTTATTAGAGGTTTTATCTATTATTACGTTTGAGGGACCTATTACAGTTAAATCTATAGAAAAAATAAGAGGTATTTCAAGTAGAGAACAAGTTAGAAGATTAAAATCTTTAGATCTTATAGAAGAAGCTGGTAAAAGTGAAGAATTAGGTCATGCTACTTTATATAAAATTACGAATAACTTTTTAGATTTTTTTGGAATTGAAAATCTAAAAGAAATAAAAGATGAACAAACTAATATTTAATTAGTTTGTTTTCTTTACAATAAATTGATTTTATTATATAATTTACATGTTCAACGCACCCGTAGCTCAGTTGGATTAGAGTGCTTGGCTACGAACCAAGAGGTCAGGAGTTCGAGTCTCTTCGGGTGCACCATAATAGTAATTAAGCAACTTTAAAGTTGTTTTTTATTAAAAATAATAAAAACTATTCACAAAAATAGTGTTTTGTTATATAATTTATTTATCGGGAAGTGGCTCAGCTTGGTAGAGCACCTGGTTTGGGACCAGGGGGTCGCAGGTTCGAATCCTGTCTTCCCGACCATTTTGTATATTAAGGCATTATAAGAAATTATAATGTTTTTTAGTTTTATAGCAAAAATATAATATTAAGTTAAAAATAATACTACTTATGGATAAATTAATAAAAAATAACATTTTTTATAAAAAAATGTTGTTAAAGTTTAAAATTTATGATAACATTGTAAATGTATCTATATGGAGGAATACCCAAGTCTGGCTGAAGGGATCGGTCTTGAAAACCGACAGGTCG
>CAUUHY010000016.1:0-14314 GCA_963545265.1 uncultured Eubacteriales bacterium
GATAATTTATCTAAAGTTACAGAAGAAAAATTAGAAGAAAAATTAAGAAAAATAGAATCTAAAATAACTGAAAAAGAAAAGATTGAAATAAAAAAATTAAATGAAGAAATAAAAAAAGAAAATAAAAATATAGTAGATTTTCCTAAATTATCTCTAGAAGATGTAACAAAAGTCATACCTGTTGAAAATGTAAAAGTTGAAAACATTGATAATATTAAATACTTATTTTATGAAGCTGATAGTTTAAGAATAAATCAAATATCTTTAATGTTTGATATAAAACATATAGATAAAAATCTATTTATGTATTTAACACTTTATATTAAGTTATTAAAATCAATTGATACTAATAATTATTTGTTAAAAAATTTATTAGATAAAATAAATTCTTCTTTAGGAAGTTTTAACATTGGACTTGATTTATATAATAACCATAAAAACGATACAGAATATAAGCATTATTTGAATTTTAAAGCTGAATATTTAGAAGATAATGTTAATAATTTTATAGAAATATTTGATGAATTAATATTTAATCAAGATTTTAAAGATATTAAAAATATTAAAAATATTATCAAAAAATTAAAGTTAAGTATAGAAGACTTATATAAAGATCCCCAGTTTTTAATTAATAATTTTACTTCTTATAAACTTAATTATTCTAATAGAATTTTAAAAACTATTACATTTCAAGAAAGATATGAATTTTTAAAAGATTTACTTGATAATTTTAATGATAGATATGAAAATTTTTTAAATAAAATGAATGAAATAAAAGAAAAAGTATTTAATAAAGAGAATATGATTATAACTTTTATTGGTAATAAAGAAGATTATTTGTGTTTCAAAAAGAATATAGATAAATATTTAAATAAATTAAATAATAATCATTATGAAGAAGTATTAATTGATGCATCAAATAATATTAAAAGAAAATCTTTCGTTATTGATCAAAAGGTTAATTATATCGAAGAAGGTTTCAAGTTAATAACGAAAGTAGAAGATTCTCTTTTATGTAATATAATAACTAATAAATATTTGATGAAAAAAATAAGAATAGATAATGGGGCTTATGGAGCTTGGGCTTCTAATATGGAAAATTACATAAGTTTAAATACTTATAGAGATCCTAAACTAAAAGAAACTTTATCTATATTTAGAAAAATACCGGATTTTATTAAAAATTTAGACTTAACAGAAGAAGAACTTAATAATTATAAAATTTTAACTAATAATTTGGATAATCCTAAATCTATATTTGTTAGAGGAAATATTGCTATTAATAATTACTTATCTTATATAGATATAAAAGAACTTCAAAAAGATTTAGATACTATGTTTAGTATGAGAGTTGATGATTTAAAAAAGAAAAGTGAAATTTATGAAAAAGGATTAGAAGATAGTGTATTAGCTATAAGTGCAGATAAAGAAACTATTGAAACAAATAAAGAACTATTTGAAGAAGTAGAAGATTTTATAAACGAATAATATTTTACACTTGACACTGTAAAGCAAAATGAAGTATTATTTTATTGATAAGATGGAGGTATGGTAAATGATTAATTACTTTAATGAAGTGTTAACAGGACTTGGTATATCTAAGGTAAAACTTGCAAAATATTTAGGAGTATCAAGACAAATGTTATACAACTATTTATCTTTAGAAAGCTTAGAAGATTGGCCAGAAGATAAGAAAATTAAGATAAAAACACTTTTAGGTATTGAAGAAGGTATAGAGTTATCTGATATAACTATATCTACTAAATATATTAATGAAGTAGAGAGTAGACTTAACGAAGATATAAAGACATGTAAAGATTCTGAAATATTTAATAAAATAAGAAGTTATAATAGAGAACAACAAGAATTAGTGATAGATTTATTTACTAAACTAAAATCAGGTCTTACTATAAATAAAGATGATAAAGTAGTTGCTACTTTAGAATACTTAAGAGATTTTGTAGATATGTTAAACATATATCCAGAATTAAAGTATACTTTGGCATATTTTTCAAAGTTCTATAAAAATAGAGATCCAAATGAATTTATATACGATAAGGAAGATCAATTTGTTTTTGAATCTATCATGTATTATGGACTTACTATGTATCATAATAAAAGTGATGCTAAGACAAGACTTTCAAGTGTTAAATTAAAAGAAAGTCACGATAGATTTATTAATGAAATAAATATGAGAAACAGAGAACAAATTGGAAGAACAGAAGAATTAAATACAGCTAAAATAAAAGCTTTAAAAGAACTTGGATATGCAGAAATAAATGAAAAAAATGCAAAAGAAGTATTAGAGAAAATAGCTGAAATTGAAAGGAGACCAAAGAGATAAAGAAGTTCGTTATCTCTTTATTTATTAATATGAAAAATAAAAGAACAAATATATTTTTAGGGCTAATTTTAATAATAATTGGAATGTTAGCATTACTGGGATCTTTAAATATAATAAAATTTAATATGTTTTTTAATGGATGGTGGACAGTTTTTATAATTGTTCCAAGTATTGTTAATATGCTTGAAGAAAAAGTTAATTTAGGTAATACTTTTTCGTTATTATTAGGTATATTATTACTTTTAGTAATGAATGATATTATAACTATCGGTAATGTATTTAAGTTTGTTTTACCAGGACTTTTAATAATGTTTGGTATATATGTTTTGTTTTTAACTACTAAAAAAGATAATAATTCATTCCTTTTTTCTAGTAAGACATTAGAATTAGATAAAGAAAATAATGATATAAATACACTTTTTTCTACAGTTCATGTAAATATAAAGAAAACTAATAAAAAAAATATCTTTCTTAAAGTAGATGCACTTTTTAGTGAAGTTATCATTCATTTACCTAAAGATGTAAAGGTTATAACTGATGCATCTAAATTGTTTGCAGATGTAATAGATTGTAGAGAATATAATAATAACGATGATTACAATTGTACTTTACATATAAAGATAAATTCTATATGTGGTGATATTGTATTAAAGTAATAACAAAAGAAAAAGAAGCATTAAATAAGTCAAAGCAGTGATAAAAATTGACATTTTAAAGCTTTTTTTATATAATATCGACATATTTTCATAAATGGGGGTTTATTGTGAGAGCTATTGAATTAAAAAAATATATTGTTCCAGCTAAGATAGAAAGTAATATTACTTTGATTGGAGATTTACATTATACTCCTAGTATGGAAGATGGATTTTTATCAACTGTGTCTTCAGAAGTTAGAAAAGATAAAGCTACAATTTGTTTTGTAGGTGATCTTCTTTATGAAGCTAGTGTAGTAGCAAAAGAAGAGGATAGAGAAAGAATCGAAAACTTTGTTAAAGAATTATCTGAAGAAAATCATGTTAAAATTATTTTAGGAAATCATGATATTATGTCTAGAGAAGCTAGTGTTTGGGTTGAAGATTTAAGATCATTAGAATTTTTTAAAGAATTAGAAAGAATGGAAAATGTAACCTTTTTAGATAATACAATTAATAGCGAATTAAATACTAGAAATACTTTTTGTGGAATTAATCCTGGATTTTCTTTTTATGAAAATGCTGATACTAAAGAAGCTTTATTAAAAAAATTAAGGGAACTTAGATATATAAGAGAATATAGACATAATGCAATGTTAGATTATTATGAACAAAATAAAATTTTATTAATGCATTCACCATATTCAACATGTGATGAAGAAATAAATGAAGAATTAAGAGATTATGATTTAATATTAACAGGACATGTGGATAACCAATCTATACATAGTTTAATAGATAATAAAACTAGTAACAAAGGCTTTATAACTTCATATAACGATTTATTACGTAACAATTCAAGAGGTTATAAAGTTATATCAGATACTAGCCATTTGATTATTACAGGAGGTTTAACTAAAATTGCAGGAGATTCTAAATTAAAAACGTTTTTAAATGGAATGTGTCCAGTATCGATAGATAGAATTAAACTTAGTCCATATACTAAGGAACTAATTTTAAGAAAAGAAAGAAAAATTTAAAAAGGTAAACTAAATGTTTGCTTTTTTTGTTATAATACAAGAGAAAATATGATGAAAAATAGAATAGATAAAGAAATGTTTGATAGATTTTTGGTACCATCTAGATCTAAAGCTCAAGAATTAATAAGTTCAGGAGTAGTTTTTTGTAATAATAAAAAAGTAGATAAAAGAAAGTTATTAGTAAGCACCGAAGATGAAATAGTTATAAAAGATAATAATTTATTAAAATATGTATCTAGAGGTGGTTTAAAGTTAGAAAAAGCTATAAAAGAGTTTAATATAGATGTAAAAAACTTAAAAGCATTAGATATTGGATCTAGTACTGGAGGATTTTGTGATTGCTTAATTCAAAATGGTATAAAAAAAATTACTGCAATAGATGTTGGTACTAATTTACTTCATGAAAATTTAAAAAATAATAAAATAATAGATCTTCATGAACAAACTAATTTTAAAGATTTAGAAAGTAAATATTTTTTAAATATAGATATAGTTACATGTGATGTATCTTTTATATCACTAAAAAATATTATTGCAAAACTTGCGAAAGAAAATATTAAAATAGAAGGTGTATTTTTAATAAAACCTCAGTTTGAATGTGGTAAAGATATAGCAAATAAATATAAAGGTATTATATTAAATAAACAAATACATGAAGCTATAATAAAAGATTTATTTAAATACTTTAATAGTTTGGGATTTTTTGTAAAAAACCTTACTTTTTCTCCAATATATGGAGGAGATGGTAATATAGAATACTTAGTATATTTATCTAATAAAATAAATGATAATATTAAAATTAATATAGAAAAAGTAATACAAGAGGGATTTAAAAGACGATAATATGAAAGTAAAAGAAATTAAAGTATCTAATTATCTAAGTAAATCTAACTTACCAGGATTTGATTTTGTTATTAATCCTTATATTGGTTGTTCTCACGCTTGTCTTTATTGTTACGCATCTTTTATGAAAAGGATAACTAATCATAGTGAAAACTGGGGTAGTTTTATAGATATTAAATTAACTGATAAAGAACTTGATTTAAAAAAAATTCAAAATAAAAATATTTTTATGTCTTCTGTAACAGACTGTTACTTACCGCTTGAAAAAGATTATTTAATAACTAGAAATATTTTAGAAGAATTAGAACGTGTTTCATGTAATTTAACTATATCTACTAAATCTAGTTTAATATTAAGAGATTTAGACATATTAAAAAGATTTAAAAATTTAACTATCTGTATATCTATTAATACAGTAGATGAAAGATTTAAAAATGATATGGATAAAGCTAGTAGTATAAAAGAAAGAATAAATACTTTAAAAGTTTTACATGAAAATAATATTCATACAGTAGCATTTGTCTCACCAATATTTCCTTATATTACTAATATAGAAGATATAGTTAAAGCAACTAAATATTATGTAGATGAATATTGGTTTGAAAACCTTAAATTAAGAGGTGAATATAAAAAAGATATTTTAAATTATATTAAAAATAATTATAAAGAATTATATTCTAAGTATGTAGATATATATTTTAATTTAAATATGACTTATTGGAAAGATTTAAGAATAGATATAAAAAATATTTGTAATAAATATAATTTGAAATATAAAATTTTCTTTGAAGAAGAAAAAGAAGATGATAATAAAGTTTTATTAAAACAAGAAAGTTTTAATTTATTTTAAGTGTTATAATATAAAAAGTGAGGTATAAATTATGGGATTAAAAGAACTTCAAAAAAAGATATATCAAAATAAAGTTAATAAGGGATTTAATACTACTGATATTCCTAAAGAATTTTGTTTACTTTATGGAGAAGTAAGTGAAGCTTATGAAGCATATAGAAAAAAGAAACCCGATTTAAATGAAGAACTTGCAGATATTGCAATATATTTACTTGGAATATCAGAAATATTAGGTTTTGATTTAGAAAAAGAAATAGAAAACAAAGTAAAAATAAATGAAAAAAGAGTTTATAAAACAATAGATGGAGTAAAAATTAAGGTTAGTGAATAATTATGGTTGGAAAATATAAAGTAATTACATTATGTGGATCTACTAAGTTTAAAGATGAGTTTTTGAAAACTCAAAAAGATTTAACATTAAAGGGAAATATTGTTATTTCAGTAGGTTTATTTGGGCATTCTGGAGATTCTGAAGTATGGGAAAATATGGATGAAGGAACTTTGACAAAAACTAAAGAAATGCTAGATGATATACATAAAAGAAAAATAGATATGTCTGATGAGATATTTGTTATTAATGTTAATGGTTATATAGGAGATAGTACAAAGTCGGAAATAGAATATGCTATTAAAACTGGTAAAAAAGTAAATTATTTAGAGGATAAGTAGATGAAAGAAATAGTATATCACGGAAGTCCAAGAGGAGATATTGAAGTATTGAAATCTCATAAAAGCACTCATCAAAAAGATTGTATATATGCAACTGACAATAAATCAGTAGCACTTCTTTATATGGGTAGAGGAAGAGGGGATTTAGATACTAGGCTTAGAAGTATAGATAAAAAACCTGAAGTAGTAGAAAGAAGAGCAGGAGTATTTGATGATTTATATAATAAAGAAGGTTATTTATATGAATTAGATGGAAGTACTTTTAATCATTATGATTATTTATGGTCTTTAGAATTAATATCTTTTGAAAAAGAAATTAAACCATTAAAAAAGATATATTATTCTAATATTTTAGCAGCTTTAGAAGAAGAAGAGAAAAAAGGAAATTTAATAATTTATAGGTATCCAAATAGACCTAAAGATATGCCTATAGATAATAGTGATTTAATAGAAAAATATATTAAATTTGAAAGACAAGGTTTAAAAGGTTCAATAGATAGATTACTTGAAGTATATCCGGAATTTAAAGAAAGCGTAGAAAGTTTAAGAGATAATAAAAAATGTCGATAGTAAAAGATTCTTTATATGGATTTATAGTAGGGGATGCTATGGGAGTTCCAGTAGAATTTGAAGATAGAGAAAAACTTATTAATAAACCAGTAACATCAATGTTAGGATATGGTAGTCATGATGTAGAAGCAGGTGTATATTCTGATGACACATCTATGACTTTAGCTACTATGGATTCTATTATCAAACAAAATGGAATTATAAATTATAATGATATTGCTGATAAATTTTGTAATTGGGTAAATAATAATGAATATACTGCTACTAATAAAATTTTTGATATAGGTATGACTACTAAATATGCATTAATTAAATATTTTAATAATAAGATAGATGCTACTATGTGTGGAGGAACAAATATAAACGAAAATGGTAATGGTTCTCTTATGAGAATGTTACCAATTGCTTTATATTGTTTTTATAAAAATATAAAAGATGATAATGAAATATTTACTTTAGTTAAAAATTTATCTTCAATTACTCATGCTCATGATATAAGTATACTTGGATGCTATATTTATGTAAGATATGTTATCTCTTTATTAGAGACAAAAAATAAAATTTCTTCTTATCATTTTATAAAGAAATTAGATTATAGTATGTTTATAGAAGAAGTTAAATTAGAATATTCTAGAATTTTATTTAGTGATATTTCAACACTAAATATAAATGATATAAATTCTAGTGGATATGTTGTAGATACATTAGAAGCAGTATTTTGGATTATATTAAATTGTAGTAGTTATAATGAATCAATTATTGGTGCAATTAATTTAGGTGGAGATACAGATACAATAGGTGCTATAACTGGTTCTATAGCAGGTATATTATATGGATATGATAATATAAGTAAAAGATGGATAAGTAAACTTAAAAATAAAGATTATATTGATGAAATAATAATAAAGTTTGAAAATACTTTTGTGTAAATTAATAGGTGGGTAATGTCGTCATATAGGTTGTATGATAAAAAATTAGATTTATATAATGAGAGGCAAAAAATAATTAATTTTGGCTCTTTTCCGTCTGATTTAACTATATTATCTAATATTTGTCTTGGAGGAAGAATATATCATGATTATCATCAAAAATTTTTATCTCCAACAATAGATTTTTTTATGGAAGTAGATAGTTTTATTAAATTTTGTTGTAATTTAAAATATTATTTAAATTGTGAATTAATACCACTTCCAAACTTTAAAAGAAATAATCTGAATAATTTCTTCTTTTGTCAAATTGGAGATTTAATAGCAGGTTTTTCTCATACTAATGATTCCTATGAAAGAATAATTACTAAATGGAATGAAAGAAAGAAAAGAGTTAATTATAATAATATAATAGTAATAGCAAATGATAGAAATATACTTACTTATCCTGCTAGTATAGCAAGTGAAGAAACTGTTAAAAATTTTGCTAAAATCCCATATAAAAAAGTATTATTTACAATAAAAGATTATAAGTATGATTATGTTTCTTATTTACCTAGTTTTAAAGATGAAAATGCTTCTCCAGAAGCTACAAGACCATCTTTAAATAAAAAAGGAAAATATATATTAGAAGAAGATGGTTTTGATTTAGAAAAATTTATATGTAATTTATAAAAGTAAAATCTTATGGTAAAATAAGGATGGAGATATAAATATGGATGATATAGTTATAAAAAATGTACTTTCTTATTCGTTAGCTTCAGATTTACATGAAGCTTGGAGACTTACAAGACAAAAAGAAGATGGAACATATGAAGCAAGAATAAAAAAGTCAACAGATGAAGAATGGAATATAAATCATGGTACAGATGAAGTTGATATTGCTAATTGTACTTTTGAGGAACTTCCATCAAATTGGCAGTATGAAAATTTATCAGCTGCAAAAGTAGCAATAGAGTTGGTTTATGATAAAACTCTTGCAGGGGAAGATATTACAGCAGAAGAAAAAGAACAAATGGCTGCAGTTGTTCATGATGAATGGTTAAAAAGAAATGATTGGGTGTTTGATAGTGAATATGGAGATCCAAATTTAGCAGTTTCATATGAAGATTTATCTGAAGATGAAAAATATAAAGATAAAATTCAATTAGATAATGCACAAGCAAAAGTAAAAGAATATGTAGAAGATTTAATAGATGTAGAAGAATTATGTGCAAAATATAATTTAAAAATATCAGTTAAAAGATTATAATTATTAATCTTTTTAATTCATTTAAAAAATAATATTAAAATAGGAAAAAATAAATGAAAAAGAATAGTACAAATGCAAGTGTTAAAGTATCAGAAATAGAATTTAATAATGGAAAAAAAATCAATATTGATGAAGAAGATATAGTAATTTTTGTTGGAGCCAATAATGTAGGAAAAAGCAGAATTTTAAAAGAGATTAGAAATGATTTATTTCATCATACTTCTACTAATAAAATACTTATTAAAAATATTCAATATAAAAATGAAAATTTTGATAACAATAAAATTTTGAAAATTTTAAGTGAAAATTTTCTTAAAGAAGAGAATGGTAATTATAATGTATATTTAGATGAAAATACTTGTTTTCAAGTAAGTGGAAGTGGATTTATGCCAGAATTATCATCACCATATTTGTTATATAAAATTTTTTATAATTTTTTATCTACAGAAAGTCGTTTAAAATTCACTTTACCACTAAGAGAAAATTCTATCAAAGATCCATTTAGTTTTAAAATTATTCGTAAATTAGAAGAAAATGAAGACAAAATGAACATACTAAATGATAATTTATTTAAAATTTTTGATAAAAAAATAGAAGTATATGATTTAGATGAGAATTTTTTTGGTAAATCTTATAAATTTGGAAGTAAAGAAGAAATTGATGATATTTCTCAATCTAATTCAAGAAAAGCAAAACAAAAACTAAAAAAGTTAGAAAATTTGCATGAACAAGGAGATGGTATTAGAAGTGCAGTTGCTATTTTAGCTTCATTGATAGTCAGTACACAATCAATATTTTTAATAGATGAACCTGAAGTTTTTTTGCATCCCCCACAAGCTAAAAGTTTAGGAAATATTTTAGTTAAATTAACTAAAGGTAAACAGTGTTTTATTTCTACTCATAGTATTGATTTTATAAAAGGATTATTAGAATCAAATTCTGAAAGAATAAAAATAGTTAAAATAAACAGAAATGATAATTATAATACTTTTAATATATTAGAAAATGGTTCTGTACAGGAAATTACAAATAATAATAGTTTAAAATATTCAAACATATTGAATGGGTTATTTTATAAAAAAGTAGTTTTATGTGAAGATGAATCTGATTGTAAATTTTATTCTTTCATATTAGAAAATATTAATCCTTCTATTTATCAAGATACTTTATTTTGTGGAGTTGGAGGTAAAGATAGGTTTAAGATAATTATTCCTTTATTAAAAAAATTAAATATTGAATGGTGTGTAATTGCAGATTTAGATTTAATTAATAATAAAGCAAAATTAGAAGACTTAATGAATGCTGTACAAGTAAATGAATATAATAAAATAGAATCTGAACACAAAAAATTTTTAGAGTTATATCCAAAAGAAAATTCAAAAATTATTAAAAATAGACAAAATATAAAATCGGAAATAGAAAAAATATTAGATAGTGATGATTCAGAAAATATTACAAAAGAAGAGTCTGAGAAAATAAAATTAGTAATAAAAGATTATAGTAAATTTGAAATGTTAAAACAAGAAGGAAAGTGCTCGATTAAAAATAAAGAATGTCTTAAAAATTATAATAGTATTATAGAAAAATTATCTTTTTTGAAAATTCATTTGGTAGAAGTTGGAGAATTAGAAAAATTTATTCCAGAAATAAAATTAAAAGGAAATCGCTGGGTAGAAGAAGTATTAAAAAAACATGTAGATATAAAAGACAAAAAATATCAAAAAGTAATACAATTTTTAAAAGAGATTTTTAATTTGTAAAAATGCTATAATTAATTGTATAAATAAGAATATGGAGGTATTATGATATTAAATTTAATTTTTTTAATAGTAGGTTTTATTATTTTAATTAAAGGTGCAGATATTTTTGTAGATGGTGCTAGTGCAGTAGCAGGTAATTTTAAAGTATCTAAGATGTTAATAGGGCTTACAATAGTAGCTTTTGGTACAAGTGCACCTGAATTAGCAGTTAGTATAAAATCATTAATATCTGGTAATGGAGATATGGTTTTAGGAAATGTTATCGGTAGTAATATTTTAAATATTTTATTAATATTAGGTCTATCTGCAATGTTTCATTCTTTAGCAGTTAAAAATAATACTGTTAAAAAAGAACTTCCTATAACTCTAATGATTACTACAGCTTTTGCAGTACTTTTATCAGATAGTATTTTTACGAAAAATGTAACTAATTCTTTTACTAGAGGAGACGGAATAGTACTTTTATTATTCTTTAGTGTGTTTATGTACTATTTAATAAGCATGTCTAGAAATAAGATAGATGATGATAGTAACGCAACTTATCCATCAATGAAAAAGGCTTGTTTTTTAACTATTTTAGGGCTTATAGGAATAGTAGTTGGTAGTAACTTTGTAGTAGATGGTGCTAGTGGACTTGCTAAAATAGTTGGAATTAGTGAAAGAATGATATCTTTAACTATAGTTGCAATTGGAACTTCACTTCCAGAACTTGTTACAAGTGTTGCTGCGACTAGAAAAGGTGAATATGATATTGCAATAGGAAATGTAGTAGGAAGTAATATATTCAATATAGGTATTGTTATTGGTATACCAGTAGCTATATTTGGAGGAATATCTAAAATTAACTTTAGCTATATAGATATAGTAGTTATGATTTTATCAGCATTATTCTTGTTTATATTTTCATACAATGATCATAAGATTTCTAAAAAAGAAGGAATATTCTTTTTACTAGCATTTATAGCTTATTATAGTTATGTTATATTTGGATGAATGATTTTTAAATTCAAGACAAGAAAATTTATATTTCTATTAAATACTAAAAAATTTAAATATTAGGAGTAAACTTAAGAGATATTATAATAAGTAGTTTTATAACTACTTATTTTTATTAAGAATATGATACAATTATTTTAAAAATTAACATTTAGAAATAAAGGAAATCAAGTTGATATGTTTTGGCAATGAAAAATTTCTACTTTAAAATTAATAGATAGATGTGAATAAGATTAATGACCAACGAGACTAATTTTAAAAAACTAATAGTTAAAAATAATAAATATTATTTGTAAGGAGATAAGTATAAATGAGTTTAGAAGATAAAATAAATTATTTAGATTATAAATACCAATTTGTAAAAAACAATAAATACTGGGATTATAATAGATTATATAATATAAGTATAAATAATAAAGAATATAAAATATTAGAAAATGATTTTTTATTAAATGTTGCAAAAGATATCTCTAGAAAAACTGATGGGGATTTTGTTGATAGAAAATCAATGAGAGATTATGAAATACCAAATATTGATATAGACAAAATGAAAGAAATAGTTATAGATTTTTTTAACCAAGTTAATCCTGAATATGATAAAAAGCTAGAATTATTATTATCTAAGACAAAGTTTATAAAGTATGATGAAAACAAACCAAGTGATAATCAAAGATGTGTTCTTAATTCTGATGGAATCAAAATTTATTACCAAAATGATTTAAATACATTAGTGAATTTAGCTCATGAATTAAGTCATGGAATTTCTCGTTTAAATAATAATTTAGAAGAAAAGTATAATGATGAAGTTGAAGTACTTTCGGAAGTTGAATCTCTGATGACAGAAGACATATTTCTAGAATATTTAAAATATAAAAATCTTCAAATAAAAGAAAAAAATTTGGCTAATGAAGTAATAACATTAGATGAAGATATTATTAACGATATAAAATATAGTAAATATAAGACATGTATTTATTGTGCGTATAGAGCAATAGATGAATTAGAATTTAAAAATATCTTAAAGAGAAATAAAATAAATAATATTGATAAAGCTCTTATAGAAAGAATATCTAATTTTACGAATATATCAAATGATGATGTTATTTCAAGAATTGATAAATTTATAAATAGATATTATCCAAGTGATAATAATGTACACAATTATATAGGTATTGCCAATTATGATTTAAAAAATGGTCAACAATTGTCAAATGAATCTAGATTTATTTATGCAGAGTGTTTAGTTGAAAAATTTAATAATATGAATCTAGATAAAAATCAAAAAGTAGAATTTTATAAAAATTATTTAAATAGTGCAAAAGATATGAGTTTACAAAATGTTTTACAATTGTTTAATGTTGATCTAATAAATATAAGTAGTTTTTCTGAAGATTTTATTAGAAAATTTAATTTTTTATCCGATGATGTTAAGAAAAAGCCATTGCCACCACAATTATAGTTTTTTTAAAACAACTGTTTTTTTATGAATAATATAAAAAGAAGGTAAAACATGGATTTTAATTATTAATAAGAAGAAAATAATTTAATAGTATCAAATGAGAATATAAAAAATCAATGTATGCACCAAGAGATTTTGAATTAGATATTTTATATAGAACGATTATAAAACCTTGGAAATTTGCAAGTGAAGAAACAGAACAATTTACTTATTCTAATCATTATGCAAATATAATGTCATATATAGGAAAACATTATCCAAAATTAATCTACATTGATAATTTATATCAAAGATTAGCTATATATGATATGGTTTACTTTATAAAATATTTAATAAAACATCTTGAGATAGAAGAATTAAAAAAGAAAAGTATTCTATCTTGACGCTATTTATGTTATGCCGGATTATCAAGGCAATGGTTATGGAATATGTTTAATATCATTTGCTTGTGATTTTGCTAAAACTATTGATTGTTATAAAATATATTTAATAACTAATAGAAGTAATGTATCTGCTTATAAATGTTATGAAAAAAGCAAATGATGAAATTATTTATGTGTATGATTTTAAGGAAAAACTAATAGATATAAAAAAGATAATAGAGGAAAAATGTGATGTAAATACTGAAGTTGCAAGAATTTCGTTTGGATTTGGAGATGGAATGCTGATATTAGAAGCAGGAAAGCCCTATGTTTTAATAAACTCTTGTAAAGCCAAAATTATTGGAATTTGGTGTAATGATATATGTAACTATGAAGTAATGAATTCAATTTCTAAAAGAATTCTAAGAATTTTAAAAAGAAAGGAATATATATGAAAAATATAATGGTGTGCACTTTATCAAGAAGTTTAGGAATGATTTGCGAAGAAAACATTAAATATGCCAAAAAACAATTAGAACAAATTGGATATAATGTAGAGTTTGCAAAAAATTCAAATTGTACAGATTCTTTTGTTTCTTCTAGTATAAAAA
>CAUUHY010000017.1:0-12995 GCA_963545265.1 uncultured Eubacteriales bacterium
TTTTCTATAATATTCATCTACTATTTCGTGTTTAAATGGAAATTCTTTCTCTTTTACTTTCCTTTTTAATTTTTCTAATTCATATTCCAATATTTTTTGCAAATTTTTAGAATAATTCATTTGGTTTTTATGAAAATTATATTCGTTTCTATCTAATGTTTTGTATTTAAAATTAGGGAAAACTCGCAAATCTAAATCATAATCTATATATTTAATTACGTTATTTTCTAATATAAACGGTGATGCAATATTACAATAGTAACAAATACCTTGTTTTTTTAATTGTCCTATAATGTTATACCAATTATTATCATAAAAAAATAAAACAGCACCTTCTTTAGTTCTCCAACTTCTACCATAAGATTCTACAACTTTAGTATTTTGGTTAGCAAATATATATGCTCCATTCTTTTTTTCTATAAATACAGCTTCATCCCAAGTTCGATGAATAACACCATTATGTTTATATGCGTGTATAATATATTTTTTGTTTTTTATTAATTTTTGTTCGTTCATATTATTTAGTATAACACGTATAACTTAAAGTTTTATAGGTATTCTATGCAAAACAAAGCGTATATTGGAATATTTTTTATGTTTTCTTTTAGTGAAAAATTTTTTTCGCTTAAATTGTACATTGTCTTAACAACATATTTTTTAGAAAATTCTGAAAGTATTTTATTTTTTTTAGAATCTTTCACTATATTTATTGGAAACAAATCTCCATTTCTATTTTGAATTATAAAATCTATTTCTGACTTTCCTGTCGATTGATAAAAATATAAATTATATCCTGCGTTTTTTAAATAATTTGCAACATAATGTTCATATATAAGATATTTATAAATTTCAAATTTTTTATTTAGATCTAATTTATAGTTTAAACAGGCTAAGTTGTTATAATACACTTTAAAATTTTCTTTATCTATATTTTCACTTAAAGGAACATCTACTTTTTTCAATTTATAACACAAACTAATTATATTTGAATCTTTTAATTCTAATATATTTTTTTTATATTCTTCTTTTCTTCCACCTTTTTTTATAAGAGAGTATTTAAATTTATGATTTTCTTCTAATAATTGATCAGATATTTTATTAAATATTTCTATATTTTTAAAAATTTCTAAAGGATTCTTTGAAATATCAACAATTTTATTTATATATAAATCATATATATTTTTTTGATAAATCTCTAAGTATTCTTTACTTATTATTAAATTTGGTAATCCTCCACATAATAGATATTCTTCAAAATATTTCATTGCAATCTCATGAAAAGGCATTTTCTTATTTTTTCTAAAAGATAATTTTATATAATCTAAAAGTTCATTTTGGTCTTTATAAATTAAAAATTCTTCAAAGTCCACGAATTTCATTTGTTTATATTTATATTCTTGAAATATTTTTAAATTATTTAAAGGAGTAATTATAATTATATTATATTGATCTTTATAAAATTTTTTACATATTTCAAAATAGTCGTAATCTATAACATTGTCTATTATAACCAAAGTATCTTCTGTATTTTCTTTAAACAAATATTTATCTTCTAAATGATTAGCAATTAATTTCTTTTTATTAATCAAATTTTGAGCATTTATATATATATAATCTTTATAACTATTTTTAGCAAAATTTAAAACAGAATAAGTTTTACCACTTTGAGATGGTCCAAATAAAATTAATGGTTTACTTTCTGTATTTTTTTTCCACTCTATAAAAAAATTATCTATTTTACGTTTCATATTATGACCTCTTATAACATTTTTATAACTTTAAATTAACCAATATACCATAATATGTCAACAAAAAAAGAATCTTTCGATCCTTATTTTACTTTACATAACTTATTTATATTTCTTGATTTGCTAAAAATTTGAACATTTTTACCTTTTACTGTAACTATATATTCTACATTTTTATCTAAAGTAAGAATTTTACCATCTTTTTGTCTTTGTTTTCTTTCTTTTAAAGTCAATAAATAACTATCACCATTTTGAACTTCCTTCATAGCTTTATATGAATTTTCTTTTAAATCTTTTGAACTTGCGGTTTTATATGTATATTCACTTGTTAATGGTCCATTACCTATTTGTTTATCTGTATCAAAAGATTCTTCATAAGTTTTATTTGATTTATATTTTATAATTGACTTTGTTCTGTATCCAGGGCTAGTATTTTCACAAATTAATTCTTTATTAGTTAATCCTGCAAAACCTTTTCTAAAAAACAACATAATTATTATTATAATTAACAACACAAATGCTAATCCTGCAAATACAATTTTAATAATATTTTCTTTTTTCATTTTATTCACTACTCTCCTTATTATGATTATATCATAAATTAATTATTTAATGAAAGTTATTACTTATATTTACTTAAATAATAATTTAATAGACTAAACAGAAAAGCTTTTACACTTTTATTTAATATAACAAAATTATATATATAATTTTCAGCTCTTGATAAATCCATATTTTTAAAATCAGTATCTAAGTTTACGTTTATAAAATCTCTATTTATTGCCTTGGCAACGCTCTCTACGCTTACGTTAAAAAACAAAGCAATTTCTGCATATATATTTTTTATTTTTGTATTATTATTTATTTTTCTATTATAATACCTATAACCAAAATATAGAATATAATTAAAGCTCTTATTACCTGGTTTAAATCCCAATTTCAATAAAATCAAATTTAAGTCAAATACGTGTTTTAACGAAAAAAGAAAGTGAAGTAATCTATTATTTTTACCATTCTTTCTTTTTCTTTGACAATAACCGTATCTTTTATATGTAACTCATTTCTATGTTCAGTAAAAACTATACAATTAGTTTTAGTATAGTCTAAATTATGTTCAATAATATATTTATCTTCAACAATAGTTACAAAAGCTTCTTCTAAAGTTGTTTCTTTAAAAAAATTAATTTTAGAAAAAATTTCTTGCATTTTATTACTAGAATATAATAAATAAATATTCATTGCTAAGTTATTCTTTACCAATTTATCTCTCACTTATTAATTATTTCAATTATTTTTTTTAATTCTTCACTATTTGAACTAGCTGATCCTAATAAAAAACCATCTACATTTGCTTTTTTTAATTCATTTATATTAGAACTATTAACGCTTCCTCCATAAAGAACTTCCGAAAAAATTTCTTTTTCTTTTAACATTCCTTTTATAAATTGAACAACTTTGTTTATTTCTTCAACTGTAGGTAATTTTCCAGTTCCAATAGACCAAACCGGTTCATAAGCTACTACTATTTTATTTATATTAACATCTTTTATAGCTTCTAACAATTCTTTTTTTATTATTTCAAAAGTTTGGTCATTTTCTTTCTCGATTTTATTTTCACCAACACATAAAATAGGTAATATTTTAGATGATAAAGCACTTCTAATTTTATTGTTAATTATTTGATTACTTTCATAATTATTAGTTCTTCTTTCTGAATGACCTACCAATGTATATTCAACTCCTAAACTATTTAATTGGTCTCCTGTAACTTCACCAGTTTGATTATTAGTACTATATTCAGCAATGTTTTGCGATCCCAAAATAACATTTTCTTTTGATAATATACTTAAATAACACATTGATGGAATAACTACTATATCACCAGTTTTATTAAAATAATCCCTCATATCTAAAATATATTCATATAAAGAATTTTTATTTAAATATGTTTTTTGATTTAAATATAATTTTTTCATTTTTTATCACCAATTATTTCTTCTTCTATATATTTTTTTTTAAATGTTTTATAATTTTTTATTGTGTTTTTATAAACATCTAAAACTTTTTCTGCATATTTTGATGCACTAAAATTTTCAGAATATTCTCTAGCATACTTAGAAAATTCTTTTCTTAAATTTTCGTCACCTTTTAATTTTTTAATATTATCTATATATTCTTTTTCATTATCAAAAACAAAGCCATTTTTATTAGGTACTATACCATCATTATAACTTGGGTCATTAGCACAAACTACAGGAGTTGAAGAAGCTAAAGCCTCTAAAACTGTAAGGCCTTGAGTTTCTGATCTAGAAGCAGTTACAAAAACATCAGAGATATCATAATAGCAAGGAACATCTTCCCAAGGAGATTTACCAGCAAAAATAACATTATCCTCAATTTCTTTTGCTGCTTCTTTTAAATTATTTATATCAGGTCCATCTCCAACTATGACAAGTTTATATTTCTTATCTTCTTTTAAAAGTTTTTTATGTGCATCAATTAAAAATTTAATATTTTTTTCTTCCGCAATTCTTCCTACAAACAAGATTAAAAAATCTTCATCTTTAACATTTAATTTTTTATATAATTCTTCTTCCTTTTTTTTGTCAATATTTTCTTTATAAAATCTTTCTATTGCTATACCAGTAGGAATTACAGATATTTCTTTTTTATAATCATATTTATTTTGAAATATTTCTTTTATTTTTTCAGTTGGAACAATTAAACTATCAACTGTTTTATCAGTATAAAATTGTGTTAAGGTTTTTAATAAACTTCTACTAACATGATCAAAATATCCCTTGGTAATGTAGTATAAATAATCTTCATAATAAGTATGATATGTTGCAACTATAGGTATATTAAATTGTTTTGCAATTATTCTCCCAAAACTTCCAATACTAAATTCTGTATGAACATGTATAATATCTAAGTTCATATCCTTTATTGTTTTTGCTATTTTTAAAGGATACATACTAGTTAAACGATAATCATAAATCCCTGTTTTTACACCTGGAACTTTAATTAGATGGCCATCTTCTTGAATGTCATAACCAAGCAATTTATCATTTACTGTTACAACAAAAACTTCATGTCCTAATTTTTCTAATGCTATTTTAAGCATATTAACACTTGTTGAAACGCCATTAATATATGGTGGATATGTATCACTAAATAAACCAATTCTCATTATTTTTATTTCCTTTATTGTTTATATTATACATTATTTTTCGTCTTTTCTAAAAAAGTTTAATACTATAGCTCCAACAATCATAGGAACATAGTAAGTTAAAAACCTCCAAAGTATTAAACTAGCACTTATAACACTATTATGTATTACTATTGGAGAAAAAAATCTAGTAAAACTAAATTCTATACCTCCACTTCCACCTGGAATAGGAACAAAAGCACTTATCAAGTAAACGTATATAGTTCCAACAATAGAATGAACTAAAGTAATAGAAGAATATGGATCAGTTGACTTAATAATAAAATATGGAATTAAACTAAGTAAAATAAAAGCTAAAAAATTAACTACTATTACTGTTATGCTAAGTTTTGTATTTTTTCTTAATTTTTTTCCGCTATTTTCAAATTCTTCAAACTCTTTATTCCATTTTTCTATATGTTTGTTTTTGTTTTTTATTATTCTTATTTTAATTAAAATATCAATAAAAAAGAAAGTTATTTTTTTAGCTAAAGATGTTGAAAAAGTAAATAATAATAATCCTATTCCAGCTATTACATTAAATATAAAACCTAAAATTGTTAATTTTGCTAACAATTCATTACTTCCAAAAATAGAATAGATTCTATTAAATAATACTGCTAATATTCCACAAAAAACTAAAGCTACTTGAAAAAGAATAGAGTTCTGTAAAATCGTAATTGTAGAATTAGCTATACTTAAACCGCTTTTATTCAACATATATACTTGCATAGGCTGTCCTCCTGTTGAAAAGGGAGTAATTCCATTAAAAAATTGAACTATAACTATTTGTTTAAAAATATTTTTAAACTTTAAATTATTATTATATTCTTTTGCTATTTTATATAGCCCATAAGCTTGCAATAAAAAAGCTAATAAAAGAATTGCTATAGCTAAAAAAATCAAAATTTTATTAGCATTTAAAATAATTTCTATAGTTTTATTAAAATTATCTTTTAACGCTAAGTATAAAACAATTATTGTTATTAAAAAAATTATTAATGTATTTATGATATATTTTTTATTCTTCATCTGATATCACTTCATATCCAGGTAAAATTTTGTCACTAAGATATTCTAAAGTCGCTCCTCCTCCTGTAGATAAAAATGTAATATTTTTATCCAAATTTTCTTTTGTCGCAAATGCAACTATATCTCCTCCACCAAGAACAGTATTTATATTCAAAGAATTAAGATATTTTATTATTTTTAAAGATCCATCTTTTGCAGTATCCTTTTCTACCATTCCAAGAGGTCCGTTCCAAAAACAAGTATTAGTTTTATTTAAAATAGATTTATATAGTTTTACAGTTAATTCATCTATATCTAGCGCGATGTCTTCGTTATCAAATTCATATATATTTTTAACAATATATTTATTGTCTTCAAATGATTTAAAACACTTAAAATCTACTGGTAAAACTATTTTTTCTTTATAATTTTTTAATATTTCTTTACAATTATCAATTTGGTCTTCTTCAACCAATGATTTTCCCATATTATAACCCAATGCTGATAAAAATGTTAAAGACATAGCTCCACCTATTAAAATATAATCTGCCTTTTTTACTAAACTATTAATTAGTTCCAATTTATCACTTACTTTAGAGCCTCCCATAATTATAGTAAGTGGCTTTTTAGCTTTTTGTATAGTCTTTAAATAATTTATTTCTTCTTCAACTAAAAAACCTATTCCAGAATCTAAATATGAAGCTATACCTACATTAGATGCATGAGATCTATGAATTGTTCCAAATGCGTCATTTATAAATATATCAGCTAAACTTGCCCAATATTTTGCTAATTCTTGGTCATTTCCACTTTCTTTTTTGTTATCTAAATCTTCAAATCTTGTATTTTCTATAAGTAATATATTTTTTGCTGTTAAAGACTTAACTTTTTCCTCTAATTCCATTCCTCTAGTTACAGAAGAAAATTCTATTTTTTTATTTAATAATTCTTCTAACTTTTGTTTAACTAAATATAAACTATTATTTTTTTTATCTTCTAATGTTTTTATTCTACCTAAATGAGACATTAATATTATTTTTGCATTATGTTCAATTAAATAGTTAATTGTTTTTAAAGCTTTAACTATTCTTGTATCATCTACTATCTTATTATCTTTTATTGGTACATTAAAATCACATCTAACTATCACACGTTTATTATTTAAATCAAAATCCCTAATTGTCTTTTTCATATTCACCTCATTTAAATTATAGCACGAATTTTATATACTAAAAAAGCAGATACATTTCTGCTTTTAATTTTTATTTTATAAATTCAGATAATTTTTTTAAAGTTCTTACCATTTGATATGAATAACCGGCTTCATTATCATACCATGCCAACACTTTCACTAATTGTTTTCCATTTTCATCTTTTACAACACTAGTTGATAAAGCGTCTACTAAAGCTCCACAACTTCTTCCTATAACATCACTAGATACTATTGGATCTTCTGTATAATTTAAAGTTTCATTAACGCTATTTTTTAATACCATATTTATTTCTTCAGCATTTGTTTCTTCATTTAATTCTAAAACTAAATCTACTATTGAACCAGTTACTACAGGAACTCTTAACGCTATTCCATCTAATTTCCCTGCAAGCTCTGGTAAAACTAAACCTATTGCACTTGCTGCTCCAGTTGATGTAGGAACAATATTATATCCTGCTGCTCTTCCTCTTCTAGAAGATATACCTTTTTTATGAGCTATATCTAAAGTAGATTGATCATTTGTAATAGCATGAACAGTTGTCATATAACCTTTCTTTATTCCAAAATTTTCATCTATTACTTTTAAGACAGGAGCTAGACAATTTGTTGTACAACTAGCTGCTGAAACTACTTCTTCACTTCCATCTAATATATTATCATTTACATTATAAACAATTGTCTTTAAATCACCTTTAGCTGGTGCTGATATTAATACTTTTTTAGCTCCCGCTTTGATATGTTGCATAGCTTTTTCTTTTTCAGTAAAAAACCCTGTACATTCTAAAACTACATCTATATCTAATTCTTTCCATGGTAAATTAGATGGATCAGCTTCAGCAAATACTTTGATTTTTTTATCTCCCACTATTAAATAATCATCTTCGTAAGAAATATCATTTAATCTATAATTTCTATGTGCTGAATCATATTTTAAAAGATAAGCTAATTGTTTAGCATCTGTTAAGTCATTTATTGCAACTACATCTAAATCATAATTTTCATCATTTAGTATTCTAAAAACTACCCTTCCTATTCTTCCAAAACCATTTATTGCTACTCTTTTCATATTACCTCCTATTGAACTTCATAACAACTTCCACCTATAAATTCCCTAATAATTGAATCTCTTGGTATTTCATCACTAGGTATAGGTAAAATATTTTTAAGTAAATTTATAAGCCTTTTTGCTTCATCATAATAAATACTATTTATCTCAACAGAATATAAAAGTGGTAAAGCATATACATGCAATACTCCAAGTTCATATATTAAAGCTGTATTTAACATAGCATCTGCTTCATCTTGATATGGAAATATAAATCTTTCCTCTCCTCTTCTTACAATATTCCAACTTTTTAAAGTATCTTCTGCTTTATTCCCCCTTGTTCTAGCATCTCTTATCATACGTCTTAAAAGTCTATTATCTGTCGTCGCTATTCTATTATGATTATCTATATTCAAGTCTGTTGTAGGTGAAATATAAATTTTAAATTTATTATCTCTATCTATATTTTTTAAAATTTCTGGATTTAATGCATGTATTCCTTCAATAACTAAAATTCTATCTTTTTCTAATTTTATATTATTAACTAATTCGCCTTTTCCTTTTTTAAAATTAAAAATTGGTGTAAGCACTTCTTTTCCTGTTAATAATTCTTTTACTTGTTCATCAAACAATTTTAAATTAATAGCTTTTATATTATCATAATCTTTATTACCATCTTCATCTATTGGTGTTTCTTCTGTGGATAAGAAATAATCATCCATAGATAATTTAACAGTTTTAATACCAAAACTTTTTAAATAATTACAAAGTTTAATACTTGTAGTTGTCTTACCACTAGAAGATGGTCCAGATAATAAAATTATTTTTATTTTTTCTTTATTAAGATATATCTGATTAGCAATATTCAACAATCTATCACTTTGCAGGGTTTCTTCTATTCTAATCAAATCATTTATTCCATAATTTAATACTGTCTTATTCAAATCTACTACTGTATTTATACCAAACATAGACATAATTCTAGAATGTTCTTCAAACAAATTAAACAATCCTTTTCTTCGCCTGTATAATGGAACTATATTAGGTTCAAAAGATGTTGGAAAAGTCAATACAAATCCATTTTTACCTTCTTCACTTAAATCAAATTTATCTAACACTTTAGTATTATATGGTAAATTAGAAAAATAAAAATCATACATACTACCAAGTTTATAAAGTGTTATATACGTATTAGTACTATATTTTAATAATTCTACTTTTTCTTTTAATTTATTTTGTTCAAAATATCTAATAGCTTCTAACCTATTTACAGAATGTTTAGTAATTGGTAAATTCATATTTACAACTTCTAACATCTTTTCTTTTATTTTTAATATATCTATCTTTTTATTAACTTTTAAAAATAATCCCTTATCTATAGAATGTTTTACATTAACAAAAGTATCTTGACCATATAGTTCAACTATAGAATAAATTGTCATAAATATAAGTCCATTAACATAAATTTTATTAGCTTCTTTATCTGAATAATCAAAAAAAACAATATTTGAATTTTCTTTGATTTTAGAATAAATATCAACAAAAACATTGTTTTCTTTTACTGCTACAATGTTATACAAGTAATCTTTTTGATATTTTTCAATTAAATCAATATATCTTATATTGTTATCTAATTCTATTTCCTTATTATTTATTATTGTCTTCATAACCCTCTCTATTCTTATAATAATTTTATCATAATTTACAAAATTTAAAAATATAAGAAAGTTATTTTTTGCTTCTAGCTATTTTTTTTCTTAAATATTCTGCTTCTTCAGCTATCTTTCTAAATCTGTGGCTTAATCCAGATTTTGTTATATTAATACCATCAGTTTTCATTATTTCACTAAGTTCGCTAAATGAACTTTCTGGATATTTCAGTCTATATTCACAAGCTTCTTTAGTTCTTTTATCTAAATTATCTATACCTTCGATTCTTATTATAAAATCAATATCTTCCAGTTGTTTTAAAGCAGAAGACATGGTTTTTTCTGTATTAGCTTGTTCCATATTATTTAATCTATTGGTAAGATTTTTTTGTTCTCTATAAACTCTAACATTTTCATAATAAAGTACAGATTTATATGCATGTATCATTTTTAAAAAATCGCTTATTTTTTCTGCTTCTTTTATATAAATCATAAATTTTACATCTCTTTTTATAATTCTACTATTTAAATCAAAATGATTTAAAAGTCTTTGAATTACAACTGCCTCATCTTTAAATGACGTTATAAATTCTAGATGATATCTGGATTTTTTGGGGTCATTTACGCTTCCACAAGTTAGAAAAACTCCTCTTAAATATGCAAGTTTTGATAAGTCATCATCTATCAAATAATCCTCTACTTTTTCTAATATATTATTATTATCATCAACTATATTTAAGTCTTTTAAAATAAAATCTAAATTTTGATCAATCCTTAAATGATATATATGATTTTTATTAAATATTTTATTTATTTCAGTATAATTTTTAGCTAAGATATTAAAATTTTTTTTAAACAAAGTATACATTCTTTTTATCACTAGCATATTTTCATTTTTAATATCTATTTTTTTATCTAATTTAATTGAATTATTCCTTATAAAACCAGAAAGTTCTGCTATATCCTCTTCTTTACTTAAATCTAAATCAATTAATTCTTCTTTTATTTCCGTTGTAAAACTTTTCATCTCATTAAATAATTAAAAATAACAAGTGCTAATTTAAAACTATCATGTTTTATTGTTCCATCTTCCGTTGTAATAATATTTTCATTTAATATTTCAACACCCATATTTTCAACTTCCTTTCTATCAAGTTTTACTATTTCTTTTCCTTCTTCTGTTAAATATCTATGTAACATTTTTTTAGATACTTTTGTACTATCACCAATAATAACTGCATCAAGCCGTTTAAATCCCAAACTATTTTCTATAGTTTTTAGAAAATCAGAAACTTTATAATTTTTAGTTTCACCTGGCTCATTTACTGCATTACATACATACAAAACTTTAGCATCACTATTCTTTATAGCTTCTTGTAATTCTTTAACAATTAAATTTGGAAGTAAAGATGTATATAAACTTCCCATACTAAAAATAATTAAATCAGCTTCTTTTACTTCTGTTAAAACATTCTTATTTATTTTTACCTTTTCTTTGTAATATATTTTTTTTATTTGATTATTAGTATGACCAATATTATCTTCTCCTTCAATAATATTTCCATTTTCATCTTCTGCAAGTAAGGTTAAACAATCTTCAGATATTGGCAAAACCTTATGATTTATATCAAATAGTTTAGACATATACTCAATTGAATCCTGTAAACTCTTTGTTTTATTATAAAAAGCTGTTAACATTAAATTTCCAAGCGCATGACCATTTAAATCGCTATATGTTTTAAATCTATATTCTAAAATATCTTTTATATCTTTTGGTAATGTAGACATATTATATAAAACTTGTCTTATATCTCCTACTGCAGGAATCGAAAATTCTTCTCTTAATTTCCCAGTAGAACTCCCATTATCTGATACTGTTATTATGGCTGTTATTTGAACAGGAAACTCTTTTAATTTTTTAATTAGATAAGATAAACCTGTTCCACCTCCTATAACTACTATTTTTTTATTCATAATCTCCTCTTATTTCAATATAATAGTATAACACGCTAAACGAAAAATAAAAATACTAGCTAAATAACTAGTGTTTTTATTGATTTTCTAATGTTACTTTTGTTTTTTTAAGTTTGGAATCTCTATAATAATAAAGATCTACTGTATTTCCTCCTTCATACTGATATAGTATATATTTTAAATAAGCTTGATTGTAAACTTTTTCATCATTTATTTTAACTATAATATCACCTTTTCTTAGGCCACTGTTATATGCACTACTTCCAGATAAAGCATTAACTACTACTATACCTTCTGTAATATTATTTGGTATTACTATATGATTATTTAAAATTTCATTCTTATCATTTATATCTAAATATCTAATTCCTAATTTTGGTCTAGTAATTTTTAAATTAGCTTCTAATGTCTTTGTATGTCTTACTACATCACTCATTTTTATAGCAAATCCCATACCTTCTACTGTCTTATCTATTAATTTAATCGAATTAATTCCTATAACTTCTCCTTTATCATTAACTAAAGGTCCACCTGAATTACCAGGATTAATAGCTGCATCTACTTGAATAGTCTTTTGAATCCAATCTTTTTGTCTTTCAACATTTAAAGTTAATTTCCTATCTATTCCAGAAATTATACCACTAGTAACAGAATTAAAATAAGTTTCAGCTACTGGAGTACCAATAGCAAATATTTTATCTCCTATTTTTAAATTATCCTTTGTATTCACTTTAACAACTGCTGGTGCATCTTCTTTTTTGATTCTAACTACTGCTATGTCTAAATATTTATCGCTACCAAGTACATTCCCTTCTACTTCTTTATTATTTTTATTTAAAATTCCAACTACAACTGTGCCAGAAACAACATGTTCATTAGTTAAAATATACGCATATGTACTATCAGTTTTATATATAAAACCACTTCCGCTATCTTTAAATGTACCTCCAATATATCTTTTAACCATAACTGTAGCATTATAAGCATTTTGAAAAACAGAATCTACATTAACAAGACTTTTGTTTTGAGTATTGTTTTTATTTTCTTTTGAATTGTAAAAAATTATTAATACTACAAATACAACAAAACATAAAAAAGAAAAAACCATTAAAATTATAGGTATTATATTATTTTTCTTTTTATTTTT
>CAUUHY010000018.1:0-11592 GCA_963545265.1 uncultured Eubacteriales bacterium
CTATTTTTCTTAATTTTTCTTCTAATTTTTCTTCTGTAACTTTAGATAAATTATCAGTAGGAACACATTTTAATACTATATAATCTTCATTATTTAATATAGAATTTTCTATAAAATCACTAAAATCTTTATTAGTTACACTTCTTTTTATTTTTATATCTTCTTCATATCTTAAATATTTAAATATATCATCTTTATCGAGTAAAAGTCTCGATATAACAGATTGAGACAAAGCTAAACCTTTATATGGATTAACTTCTAAAACTTCTTTTTTATCATTAAAACTAATACGTTTTATGTAAGCATCGAGTTTTTCTTTATCAAGACCTTTCTTACTAACTTCCTTTAATGTTTCTTTAAATATATTCAATACTTTATCTATATTTTCTTCTTCTACTCCATAAAACATAAACATTAAATAATTTAAATAATCTTCTCTTCCACCACATTCAATATTATTAACTAAAGAAGTATCTATTAATTTTTTATGTAAAAGTGATGTTTTATCAGTTAAATAACTAAAAAAATGATTTAAAATAGTTTTAAATTTAAATTTTTCAATATTTAAAGCTAGTACTAAATCTAACTTATTTTCTTTTTCTTTAGGTACTTCTATTCTAATATCTTTATTTTTTAGTTTTTCAAATTTACCATAATATCTATCTATCTTTTTATATTCATAATTACTAAAGTATTCATCTAACTTATTTAAAGTTTCTTCTATATTTATATCTCCATATAAATAAGTTATAGAATTAGATGGATGATAATTTTTTTGATGAAATTCTTTTAACTTTTCATTATTTAAGTTAAACATTTCTTCTACATCTCCACCTGAATCATGTTTATAAACACTATTAGGATATAGTTTTTTATATATTTCGTTATAAATAATTCTTTCTTTACTTAATGTCCCCTTCATTTCATTAAAAACTATTCCATTAAAAATTAACTTATCATCTTTATCAAAATCAAGTCTTATACCTTCTCTTTTAAATGTATGATCATTTTTATAAATAAGTGGATTAAATACCATATCTAAGTATATATCCATTACCTCTATAAACTTAGTAGAATAATATGTAGAAAAATAGAAATTAGTAAAAGTTCTATAAGTAGATGCGTTTAATAAAGATAATATTCCAGTAGTTTTTAAATCAGTTAAGATATTTTTTGATGGATATTTTTTACTACCAGAAAATACGGAATGTTCTAAAATATGAGCTATACCAGTAGAGTTTTCTAAAAGTGTAAAAAAGTTTATTTTAAATACTAAATTTTTATCATTATTTTTAATAATTACAACTTGTGCTTTAGTTTTTTCATGTTGGTAATAATACCCAATACTTTGTATATCCTTTAACTCTTCTTTTTTTATTAATTTAAAATTCATTAATCCTCCATAAAAAAGAATTATTTCTATATAACATAAGTCATCTCTTTATCATCTTGATAAAGCTTAGAAATAATTCCTCCTCCTATACATATATCATCTTTATATATAGCACATACTTGTCCTGGACATACTGCTTTTGCACCATCATAATAAATAAGTATTTTATTATCATCTAAATATTTAATTTCTGCTTTTATATCTTCTTGTCTATATCTAAATTTACAAGCAACTTCTATTGGTCTTAAATCTGATGTAAAACTTACATCTTCTACTAAACAAGAAGTAGAATATAAATATTTAGAATCTTCACTATAAGTAATATATAAAATGTTCTTTTCTAAGTTTTTACCTACAACAAACATTCTATTTTCAGCTCCACCTATATCAAGACCTCTTCTTTGACCTATTGTATAATACATCAAACCGTTATGAGTTCCTACTTTTTTATTAGTAGCAATATCTATTACATCACCTTTTTTATTTGGAAAATAGTTATTTAAAAAGTTCTTAAAGTTTCTTTCTCCAATAAAGCATATTCCAGTAGAATCTTTCTTTTTAGCAGTTATTAAATCGTTTTCTAAAGCTATAGCTCTCACTTCAGGTTTTTCTAAATCTGCTAAAGGAAACAAAACATTTTCAAGTTGTTCTTTAGATAATTTACATAAAAAATAACTTTGATCTTTATTTTTATCTTTTGCTTTCTTTAAGTAAGAATCTTCCATTTTAGCATAGTGACCTGTTGCAATACAATCAGCTCCTAGTTTAAAAGCTTCTTTTTTAAATAAATCAAATTTTATATATTTATTACACATAACATCAGGATTAGGTGTTCTTCCTTTTTTAAGTTCATTTAAAAAGTAAGTAAAAACATCATCCCAATATTCTTTAACAAAATCTATTCTATGAAGTTTAATACCTAATTTTTCACATACTTTTAAAGCATCGTTATAATCTTCTTCTTGAGGACATATATCGTGATTTAATAAATCAGGATTTCCCTTAATATCGTTATTAAGAGAAGAATCCCAATTTCTCATAAAAAGACCTTCGACTTCATAACCTTGTTTTTGAAGTAATAATGCTGCAACCGATGAATCTACTCCTCCACTAATTCCAACTATTACTTTTTTCATTCTGCTACTACCTTTAAAAATGTCTTTTTACCTTTTTTAATAATAATTTCATCTTCTAAATTAATTTCATAGTTAGGATCTAATATCTTTTCATCATTAATCATTATTCCACCTTGAACTACATTTCTTCTAGCTTCAGCTTTTGATGGTAAAAGTTTTGTTTCTACAAGTAAATCTAAGATATTATATCTACCCTTATTTAAATTTATACTAGGCATATTAGAAGAGTCCCCCTTAGAAAATACTTCTTCTGATATTTTTTCAGCTTCTTTAGCATCTTCTTCTCCTCTTATAAATTTAGTTACTTCATAAGCCATTTCTTTTTTAGCTTTAACTATATCTTTTTCACATATTTCATCTATATAATCACATTCTAAATCAGTAAAGAAATAGAATAACTTTTTAACATCTTTATCATCCATATTAATTAATTGTTGATAAAAATCATATGCAGATATTTTATTTTTATCTACCCAAAGTGCATTACCTGCACTTTTTCCCATCTTTTTACCTTGAGAATCTACTAAAAGTGGTGATGTAAATACATAAGCTTCTCCTAAATCAAATTTTTTGATTAACTCAGTACCTGCTAAAATATTAGACCACTGATCTGATCCACCAATTTGTACTTTACAATCAAAGTTTTTATATAAGTGATAAAAGTCATATGCTTGAAGTAAAGAATATCCCATTTCTAAAAATGTTAAACCACCTGCTTCTAAACGAGTTTTATTAGAATCTGATGAAAGCATTTGATTAACATTAAATTTAGAACCAACATCTCTCATAAATTCCATAAATTTTAAATTAAGTAACCAATCTGAGTTATCTAAAATTTGGCACTTATTTTCACCTTCAAAACTTAAAAATGGCATAAGTGTTTTCTTTAAATTTTCTTTATTTTTATTAACTTGTTCAAAAGTAAGTGCTACTCTTTCTACTTTTCTTCCTGTAGGATCTCCAACTATACCTGTAGCTCCTCCGATAACAATAATAGGTTTATGACCCATCTTTTGTAATCTTCTTGCTAAAGTAATTGGAAATAAATGCCCTATATGAATAGAGTCAGCTGTAGGATCAACACCTAAATAAAAAGTAATAGAATTATTATTAATTAGTTCTTCTAATTTTTCAATATTATTACTTTGATATACATATCCTCTTCTTTTTAGTTCATCAAAATTTCTCATATATTTGACCTTCTCTTTCCTTGATATTATAACATATTTTTTTAACTACGTTTGATTTTAATAAGTATCAAACCAAAAATAAACCAATATAAAAACGAAACTACATATAATAATTTGTTTTTAGGTTTTATAGATAAAAATATTAAAGAAAAAATCCCTCCCATTACACAAAATAAAGTAATAATAAATTCGCTTAATTTTTTCTTTAATAACTTATTAAAAATACTTATAAAAATAAATAAGATTATATTAATAAAAATAATATAATCTATTAATAAGTTAATTAGTAAATTCATTTTTCTAATACCTTTCTTTTTTTATACCAAATATAAAATTCATATTAGCTAAAACATACACCAACAACATAATAAATATCTTTTGATTTATATCTATATTAAGTAATAAAATTAAAGGTGATACAGTCATAACACAATAGTTAAAAAGATTTAAATAAAAACCATCACTTAATTTATCTAATTTTGAAAATTTATTAACTAAAGATAAAATTATATATATTATTAAAATTATACTAATATTAAATTTTAAAATATCTACAGATATAAATAATACTATACCAAGAACTAATAATAAAACTGGAACTATTAAATCTATATATTCGTATGGATTTTTTTTATTTTCAACTTTTTTAATTTTATTAATAAATTTAATAATTTTAAATATTGAAACTGATATAAAAAACACTCCAAAAACTAATGATGATAGTCCATATATTTTTTTCTCAAATAATAATATACCAAAAGCATAAATAACAAAAAAGATATTTATTAACATTTCTCCCATAAAAGATTTAAATAAATTTTTCATAATTCCTCCTAATTAAATTATACCACGATATAGTCAAAATATTTTTTTAGATAATCAATATCAAAGTCTATATTATAAAAATATACTAAATAATAATAATTTTTAACTTTTTTTATTAAAATTATATACTTATCTATTTTTTTTAAATAAAATTCTTTATATTTCTCATAATTTTCTTCATTAATTTTATCTAATATTTTAATAACTATTCTTTTATTATCTTTTTCAAGTCTTATAACATTATCGAGTCCTACTACTTCTTTTTCCTGATAATCACTCTCTAAATTTAACTTTAATTTCAAATTTTTATAATTTATATATCCAGTTAAATGATTATCTTTTAATTCTAATTTTTCAAATTTTACATTTTCTTCTTTATAATCTATAAAACTTTTCATAACATTAAAATTAAAAGAATATTTATCACTAATGACTTCCATTACTAAATTATTTTTTATTAAATATGCATGTATTTTATCTTTTTCATCTATATAAGAGAAAACTTGTAACTTTTTATATGTAATAACACCTTTAGTTTTAAAATTTTTATATTGTTTAATATGTTCACTCAAAATAAAATTATGACTATAAAATAATTTAATATTTATATCATCATTATATAAATCTAAGTAGAAACTATTTTTTCTATTTATTAAACCTTTTGGTAAATATAAAGAATATCTTTTATTAATAACTGTGTTAAGTTTATATTCTTCTTTTTCTTTTATTTTATATAAAGGCTTATTATTTAAATAAACGTCATCATTAATAAGAAAATCTAATGCTAAAAAAATTAAACTTAAAGCTGTAAAGAAAATTATTATTATTCCTATTTTTTTCATAACTTAATTATAAATCATATTAAAAAAAAATAACACATTTATATAACGTGTTATTTTCCTAATTTATTTAATTTTAATTGTAATTTTTGTTTTTGTCTTGCAGCTTTGTTTTTATGAATTAATCCCTTAGATTTAGCTTTATCTATGTTTTTAATAGCTGTTTTAACTATTTCTAATGAATTTTCGTCTGAATTAGCTAGTGCCTTATTAGCTTTTTTGTAAGCACTTTTAGCTGGTGCTAAAACTAATCCATTTCTTGTTTTTTTCTTAGCTGAAGTTTTAATTCTTTTAATTGCACTTTTAATATTTGCCATTATTTTCTCCTTCTTCTAATTAATTTTCTATAGGATAACAACTAGCTTGTTTCTTATCTCTTCCTACTCTTTCAAATTTTACTACACCATTTACTACTGTATATAAAGTATCATCTTTACCTTTTCTTACATTTTCCCCAGGTAGTATTCTTGTTCCTCTTTGTCTATAAATAATAGAACCAGCCTTAGCAAATTGTCCATCTGCTACTTTTGCTCCAAGTCTTTTACCAGCTGAATCTCTACCATTTGAAGTTGAACCTCCACCTTTATGATGAGCAAATAATTGGATGTTTAATTTTAACATATTTCCTCCTCTATTTTTAAGTTTTTTGGATATTGTTCTTCTAAATCTCTTAGTAACATAAGCATATTATCTATTAAAGTATCAACTATCTTATTATTATTTATAATATTAATTTCCACTTTATCTTTAGTTAATTTTTCTTTTATATCACCTTTAGATAACAATTCTATTCCATTTATTGTAGTAATCATAATACTTGATATTGCACTACAAACGATATCTTTACCAATAATATCATACATACTATGACCTAAAAAAGTAATTTTAGATATCTTCTCTTGATTCTTTAATATTTTTATTCGAACCATTATTTACTAATTTTTTCAATTATTAATTTAGTATATGGTTGTCTATGTCCTTGAGTCTTTCTAGTAGATCTTTGTTTTGTAACATAAGTAAAGATTCTTATTTTCTTACCTTTTCCATGTTTTTCAACTTTTGCTTCTACTTTAGCTCCTTTAACATAAGGACTTCCAACTTCGCTATCAAGCATTAATACTTCATCAAAAGTAACTTTTTGACCTGGTTCTACATTAAGTTTTTCAACATAAATCACGTCGTTTTCTTTTACGTAGTATTCTTTTCCACCTGTTCTTATTACAGCATTCATTATATTTCCTCCCTATCTTAAGACTCGCTTTTAAGGTGCATATGCTTAAAACCTTTTCAATGCGGTTTGAAGTAAGAGGCTTCAAACATCTATAATTATAACATAATTTATTTTTTTTTCAATAATTGTTAATTTTTTATTGAAGTTATTTTTAACTTATGCTATCATTTTAATTGTGATGGACCCTTAGCTCAGTTGGTTAGAGCATCCGGCTCATAACCGGACGGTCATAGGTTCGAGTCCTATAGGGTCCACCATTTTATTTTATTATTAAATCATGCATGCGGGTGTGGCGGAATTGGCAGACGCGCTAGACTTAGGATCTAGTTCCTCGGAGTGCAGGTTCAAGTCCTGTCACCCGCACCAATTAATAAATTAAAGAAATTATTAAAATAATTTCTTTTTTTATTTTTAAAATGTTAATATTATAATTAGGAGGAATATATGAAAAAAGTTTTACTAATTATATCTTTAATATCTATTTTTATACTTACATCATGTAATAAAAGAGAAAACTATAAAGCGGAAACAATTTATAAAAATAACAAAGTTGTAGTAAATTTAAAAACATATAATAAACTTAAATATGGTATGACTGAAGATGAAGTATGGTCTGTTTTAGGTGGAAAATGTGAAAAAATAGATTTACAAAGTGATGATCCAGAAGATAAAAATCTTTCAAATTATGGATGTAATGGATACGGAGAAAAAGGTGCTAATGTTATATTAACTTTTGATGAAAATCATAAATTATATATTACAGTACAATATGGATTAAAATAAAATTTATAAAAATTAAAAGAACTTCTTTTGAAGTTCTTTTTTATTAATTTACTTTGTATTTTTTTCTTTTATAGCTTAATTTCTTAACTTTACCATTTTCTATTTCTTTATCTTTATTATTCCCAAGTTCAAGTAATCTATCTCTTAATTCTACTAATCTATTCTTTTTTTCTTTTATTTGTTCAGATAAATCATACATTTCCCTTTTTATTTTTTTTTCTAATCTTTTTTCATAATCACTCATCATAATATAAAATCCCCCACTATATAATTTTAAAGTTATTTACAATTTTATATTAATATAAAAAATATATAAGTCAATATTTATTATAAAAAAAAAGATATTTCTATCTTCTTCATAGAAAGAGGGCGACGCTTTCTCCCTCATCTCTTATCAATTTTTCAATTGAGTGTGGACGCATCGAATTTTTCCACCTTTTCTACAAGATATATTTTATCATATTTTTCTTATTAAAGTTTTATTTACATTTTCTTTTTTATCTAAACTTTCATCAAAAGCATCATATGGAGCTTCTTGATCACGAACTTTTGGTTTTCTTCGTAAGGCATTACATACTTCATCAGTATGTTTAAAAGCAAAATCTATATTATCACTTATTCCAGTATGACCAGTTATAATTTTTAAATTAAGCTTTCTCTCTCTTAAAATTTTTTCTAATCTTTTTAAAGATTTTATTTGTAACTTAGAATCTTCTGCAAGAATATTTAAAAATGCATAACCCCCATCTTTTCCAAACCAAATAGTATCTCCAGTAAATAAATAACTATCATCTATTAAATATACAAGATGTCCTATTGTATGTCCCGGTACTAAAAAAGCTTCTATTTTAATAGAACCAATATAAAAAATTTCATTATCATCTATTAAAACTTTTTTATTATCAATAATAACTTGAGCTAACTTAGATAGACCAAAAAATACTTTTCTTTTTCTTTTACCTTCTAAATACTCATTTTCAATTCTTCCAATATATATTGTTGCATCTTTAAATAAGTTATCACTATCTTTTTCAAGAGCTCCGACATGATCTGTATCTTGATGAGTTATTAATATTTCTTTTATATTTTTAGGATTAATATTAAGCCAACTCATCTTTTCTTTAAGTCTATCATAGTTATATCCAGCATCTATCATAATGGTATATCCATCTTTAGTATAAAAAAATATATTAGCAACATACTCTCTAATAGTACTAACTCTCTCATCGATAAAACCAGTATTTAAAGGTTTAAATATTTCTTTTCCTCTAAACATAAAAGACATAAATTTTACTTGAAATTTAGTATCGTTCTTTGCCATAACGTTCACCTTCGTTCTTTTTAGTAATAAAATAAGTATTTAAATCAGATATATTATAGCACTTTTAAGAACAATATTAACTATCTAATTTAAAAAAATCACATATTTCTATGTGTTTTTTTATTTTATATTAAGATCATTTTCTTTTATAAACTCTTAAATATTCTCTAAAAGAAATATTTTCATCGGGTTTTAGATATATCTGCTTAGTATTGAGATTAATCATATAACTAAACTTTTCTTTTGATGATTTATAAAAATATTATATAATCTCAAACTAGGATAATATTAATGTAAATATTAAATTTTAAATATTAAATTTAAAAGACACTATTTAGTGTCTATATGTTTAAATTTCATTTTATCAAGTTCTTTCAAATGTTCAGATATTACATAATAACTTGCTTTATTATTCTTTTTAACTACTTTTATCATAGTATTGTCAAAAATGGGGTTTTGGTCTTGCGTGCTATATTCAAATAAGTAACATTCTCTAGTTTCGGCATATTTTAAAATATATAACGAATTATCATTTAATAACTCTTTAGCTTTGTTTAAAGCATTACCTAACATTTCATACTCCTTATAATACTTACTTACTACTTCTACACTACTATTAAGTAGTGTTATTTATCGCTAATTTATAATTGTTCCTTTAGGATTTTCTATTGGTTTAAAGTTTTTGTAATATTCATAAAATTCTTTCGTTCCATTTTCTTTGAAAAAATCATTTTCTAATTTTTCGAATTCTCCTTCTTTAAAAATATAATCTTCTGAATAGCTTTTATCTATATACTCTATAAAACTTTTTTCCAACTTCTTTAATTCTTCTGTATGTTCACCCCATAATTCTTTAGTTACAACTTCATACATCATAATTATTCTCCTTTTTTCATTTCGTTTAATATATCTTTACCAAGACTATCTTCTCTTCTAACATAATATTCTTCTATATAATGAGCAAATAATTCAAGTTCATAATCTTTTGGCGAATAGTTAACAGGTATCCATTTTGAATCTAATAATTTATTATATTCTTTTGATTTTCTTTTTATTCCTTTTTCTTTTAAAACTTGCCTTACTATTTTCTCTAAATATTTTTCTTTATCAAATATAAAACTTTTTCCAAAATCTAAAGCATGAGATGTTTCGTGAACTTCAGTTCCGTATTCAGCAAAGCCATCTTTTCTTATTTGATTAATTTATTAGTATCCATAGTTCCATAAGCTTTCCTAAGTCCTGTACATATTCTATATGCTGGTTTGATTTCTTCTTTTTTTAGTTTGTCTAAATTTGATAATTCTATATTATGTTTCTATTTAAAATAATTAACGATTTCTTCATTATTATTTAATTCTATTATATCACTTTTTATGAGTTTTTTCACTCTTTGATAGTTGCTTCAGGCTATATTTTTAATGCATTTCTTTAATTATTTACAACATAATAATTATTTTTATTTTTTTAAATCTGAACATTATTATATTTTAAATTAATAAAATCTTTAATTTTTTTAGGATATATTCGTTGTTTTTTAATATTTTTTATATCTTAAATATTGTTCTTTATTTTTTATTTGATTTTTTTACGATCTATATCTATTTTGCTTTTTCCATGTTAGATAACTCCTTTCTTCCGTTTAACCTCAAAAAAGAACATATTTCTATGTCCTCTAGTGCCATTAAGCGCTGTGAAAATAATAAAATATTATTATCTTCGCACTACCTTAATAGTAGTGTTTTTTATTAAAAATTTAGTGAAATTTCCATTAAAAAAGACGCTTTATTTAGCATCTCTTTTATATATACCAGTTATAAATGGTTTTAATTCTTTTTCTGTTAATTTTTCTATATCTTTATTATATTTTTTACAATATTCACAAACAGCACGAATATTATACTCTATTTCGCCATCTTTCATTGGAGCAATTATTATATCATCTAAACCATCAAATTTTAATTTATTATTTTTTCTTTGCATAATATACCTCCATTATTTTTTGGGGCAAACATTGTAGTTCTATTAATTATTGCATTTATTTAAGGTCTTATTTTATATATTTTTTTCATCTATTGTCATGTAATTTTTTATTTTTTTCCAAAGTTTAAAAAGTTTTTTATCATCTTCGTTCTTCATATCTTTTATAGTAAGATTTTTTATTCTTGTTTTATATTTATCTTGCCAGTACCATCCAAATATAGCTAAATAATTAGATATATACTTATATTTTTCAGTATCTTCTTTAAAATTTATATCTAACATTTTATCTATAAATTCTACTTCATCATCTGACAAAAAATCTTTTATTAATGTAAGATACCTATCTTTATCATAAATTTTCCACAAACTATCATAATATTCCTTTTCCATATCTATATCTCGAATATCTATCATTATAATTCCTCCAACTTTATATCTATTTTATCATTACCTGAAGTATCTTTATATTCTTTTATTTCAATAACTTTAAATTTAGTATTTCTTTTAAAAATAACTTCCTCTTCACTTGGATTATATTTTGATATATTTTTAGCAGTTTTACTTTTTATTCTGTATTGTATAGGTGAAACAACTAGTATATGATGAAAAAGTAATAATTCTATTTTCTTTGATAAATAATTTTCTTTTTAAAATTGTTGCCCATCTTCATTTTTTCAATTGATGACAGATATTTACTAGTCTGATATTCATAAGATATTACATTACTCTCAAACATGTGTAGATCTGTTTAATTACTTTAACTAGTTTGATATTCATAAGATATTACATTACTCTCAAACACCGGTTACTGCCCCCATTATACAAAATGAGTTTGATATTCATAAGATATTACATTACTCTCAAACTAGGAGGAGCGGTTAACATTCCTAAAAG
>CAUUHY010000019.1:0-4098 GCA_963545265.1 uncultured Eubacteriales bacterium
CATTATCTCCTAATACTAGATTAGACTTTGCATTTGTTAAATCTTTTTCTTTTAATTTACTTTGAGATTTCCCATATCCAACAGAGAAACCTCCACTTCCTATACTTGAACTAAAACCTTTTTTCTTCTCTTCTAGCGAGTATGAACTATGAAGTTCATTAGAATCTGTTGTTAGTTTTCCATTTATTATAGAGTTATCTCCTAGAACTAGATTACTTCCTAAGACTTTTATGTCTCCATCAATTATAGCCTTATTTTTTACATATAGATTACTTTCAACATTTATTTCTTGATGTAATTCTTCTGTTACAGACTTTCCAGTAAGACCTCCAAAACCTTTTTTAGTCTTTTGATGATAAGAATAGTTAATATCTTTTGTTGCTGCTTCTGTTATATTTCCCTTAGCTGAAATATTTCCACTATCTTGAGCAACTACATTGCTTCCTAGAATATTTACATCTTTTCCACTTGTGATATTTACCTTATCTCCTATCACATTAGAAGCCACATTACTAGTTCTGTAATTAATAGTTTCTTCTGATCTAGAACGTCCAAATTTCTTTTTACGGCTTTCTTTATGAGCTAAATATTCACTATCTGTTGCTGACACTATATTTACATCTCCATCAGCCTTAATATTTGCTTCTCCTTTAGCAACTATATTTGAACCTTTAATATCAACATCATTTTTTGCATTGATATTAATATTATTACCTTCTATATTACTTGAGATATTACTTTTATTATCAATAGTCAAATAATTTTTAGAATCTCCACTATGGAAATATCTATTTTCTTCTATAGTATCAATATTAACATTTTTAGCTGTAATAGTTAAGTCTTCATCAGCTTTAATAGAAGCTCCACTATTTTGAAAATCATTTTTTGCATCTAGGCTTATATTTTTAGCTTCTATACTAGCTAAATTTTCACCAGTACTAATTCTATCTAAATCATTTCCATTAATTCTTAGAGTGCTTAAATTAGAAATATCTTTTGCACTAACAATTAAATCTTCATTAGCTTTGATATTTGCTCCTATATTATCTACTGAATTTTTAGCTGTTATATTTACAAAATTTCCATGTATATTTGCTTTATTTGCACCAAGTAAAGACTTATTTATTAAACTATCTGTTGTAATAGAAATATTATCAGCAAATAAATTTCCAGTATTCTGTATATTATTAGCTTTTATCGCTAAGTCTTGACCAGCTTCTATAGAGGCATTTTTATTTTTTAATTTATTTAAAGTATCTTTTGTTAAATATACTTTAGGTATTAAAACTTTTTGACCATTGATATTTTCTTCAACATACCATATTATATTGCTTTTTAATTCAGATATTTGTTTATTTGATAAAGAAACACCTAGTTTTAAGTCTAGTCTTTCTCTTTCAGAAATTGCATTATCAAAAAATGCTTTCATTTGCTCTTTATCAGATTTATAGTTTCCTAGAAATCTTTGACCAGTAATCTCTAAAATAGTTTTACTGATAAGTTTTGTTTCATATATTGAATCTCCTATTATTTTTAAATCTTTATCAGGTGTAAATTTTAAATTTTTAAATAAATAATCAGCACCTATATATGAAGACTTATCAATAAATTTAACATTACTTTCAATAAAATATGAAAATCCTTGAGCACTTCCAATTTTATCATTTATTTTAAAAAGTCCTTTATCATTTTTAGGTAAAATTACAAAATCTTTTGTGTCAAGAAATTCTTTAAGTTCAAGATTGTTATTGTTTAAAACTATGTTTTCAACATTTACATTTTTAGCACTTGTTTCAACCTTAGTTCCCATATTACTGATTGTATTACTAATAAATCCATTTCCTACTTCATTAGCTGTAATATTTAAATTTTCTCCAGCAGATATTTTAGCATTTTTACCAGTTCCTACTTGAGTAACTATCTTATCCTTGACAAAAACATCACCCTTATCCCAAGGTTCCCCAACAAGAACTTTTCCATCCATAACATATTTTTCTCTTAGTTCTATTGGATTTCTTGCATTTTTGTGAAATTCAAAACCTCTTATGAATTCCATATTTACTTCTATAGGGATATTAAGATTAATATTTTTTACATTTTGAGCATTTATATTAACATTTTTATTAGCTAAAATATTAGATTCTTTATTCTCTATATCATTTTTAGCCACAAGAGTAATATTTTTATTTGATTTTATATTCCCTGCTTCACTTGTGTAGTTACTTTCAATTTTATCAACCTTATTTAAATGTACAGTATTTAAATAGTTTCCTTCTTGCCAAGTCCATTGCCCATTTCCAGATGGTGCTATGAACTCTTCTCCTGGTCTACCATCATAACGAATATATTTTACTATTCTTCCATTATCTTTTACTATATATTTTCTAAAATATTCTTTAACTATTTCTGTTGCCATTTCATTATATTTATCAAAATTAAGCTTTGAAATATCTATATTACTTTCATTTGGTGCTAGAGTTCCAATAACTTTATGACTTCCACTTATTTCAGAAAGATTCTTAATATCTTTTGCTTCTATTCTAATATTTCCTTCACTAGTTATGTCAGCTACATTATTTATGAATTCTCCGTTATCACTTATCGCTGAAAAATCTCCAGTGGTATAGACATCTGCTTTATCATTTAAAAATTTATTTTTAAATTTAACATCTGTATTCTCTGTAGAATAGATTAAACCTTTGTTTGTTATATTATCTACATCAATATTTAAATTACTATCTGAAATGATTTGTTTATTATTTACAATATCTTTAGCTGAAATTTTTAAATTTCCTATTGAGCTTATTAGCCCATTATTTTCAATATTATTTTTTATTTTTAAATTATTGGTATTTTCCTCTCCAAATAATAGTTCACCTTCATTTTTTAGATGTTCTGCATCTATAGTTAAACTTTTAACTGCTCCTATTGAACTATCAGTATTATTGAAAATATTTTTAGCTTTTATATCTATATTTTTACTACTAATTTTTTTATTATTAACTAAATCACTATTCAAGTTAAGTTTTATATTTCCATTACTCTCAAGTATATCATTATTTTCTAAAGATTTAGCTTTAATATTTAAACTATCATTTGCTAGATATTTTCCTTCTAAATTTAAAGTTTCAGTAGTTGAAATTTCTATATTTTTAGTAGCCTGAATACTACCATTAGTATTTTTTATATCATTAGTATTAATCTTAGTATTTTCTGAAGAAATTGCACCATTTATATTATCTAAAGATTTTTCTATATTAATATTACTAGCAAGAATATTTTTAGAATTTTTTAAATTATCAACATTTAAAGTTCCTCCAACTTTAATACTATCTGTATTACTTATATCCTTAGCATTAAAGTTTTCTTTAACTACAATTTTTCCAGTGTTATTAAGAGTTGTTAAGTTAATATTTTCACTTATAAGCCCTCCATTATTTAAAAGAGTCCCATTTACATTTAATTTCTTTTCTGTTGCTACTGCTCCTGTGTTATTTAAATTATTAACACTTATATTTTCTTTTGCTATTAATGTTTTACTTGATATTACATCTTTCGCTATGAAATTTTTATTTGTTAATATTTCTCCGTCATTATTTACATTTCCATTTATTGAAATACTATCTAAACTTTTTATATTTCCATTATTCTTTAAATTGTTTGCTACTTCAATTTTTGAATTCGCTTGTATACTTCCACTATTATTTAAAGAACCATCTACATTTAAAATATCTCCTGTTAAGATATTTCCTGTATTTTCTAAATTTTTAACACTAATTTCTTTATTTGCTTTTAATTCATTTGTATTTCTTAAATCTTTAGAACTAAACTTTGAATTAGTTAAGATACTTCCACTATTATTAGCATTTTCTGAAATCTTTATATCTTCTATGGCTTGAATTTTCCCTTTGTTTTCAAGTGAACCATTGATTTCTAATTTCTTTTCTGTTGCTACTGCTCCTGTGTTATTTAAATTACTGACACTTATATTTTCTTTTGCTATTAATGTTTTACTTGATACTACATCTTTCGCTATGAAGTTTTTATTTGTTAATATTTCTCCATCATTATTTACATTTCCATTTATTGAAATACTAT
>CAUUHY010000020.1:0-3588 GCA_963545265.1 uncultured Eubacteriales bacterium
ACTATAACTTATTTTTAATTTACTTACTTCTGTTCTATCATCTCTTGCTTTTACTTTTAATATTATCCTTGATGATTTTACTTCTACTTTTACTTCTTCTATTTTTGGTACTGTTTTATCTTTTTGATGTGCTCTATTATCTAATTCATTCAATATTTTAGAAAAAGTACCAGTAAGTTCTAAATTATTGGTTTTAGTTTCTTTATTTTTATTTATTACATTATTATTTAACTTTAAATTTTCTTTGTCTTTAACTACTATATTCTGATTTTTATTATTACATCCTTTGATTAAAAATATAATTAAAAAAATAATTATTAATAAAGTAATTAAACACTTTATGTTTTTTGTTTTAATCTTTCTTTTCATATTTTAAACCTAATAACCATTATGTATAAATTATATAAGATTTAATATATAGAGTAAATCTTAAAAAAAGAAAAAAGTAATCATATGACTACTTTTATATACTTATTTTACTTTCTACTTTGTTTTATTTTGATTATTTTCTTCTATTTTCAAATTATTATCTAATTCAGGATCATAAGCAACTTTTGTTCTATCTATAACTTCATTATTAATTCTTATAAGACCTTCTCTTACTTTAGAATTTCTTGTATTATTAATCTTTTCTTCTAATTCTTCTTTTGATAAAGCTGGAATATATGCAGTTTTTCCTACAACTGCAGAATTAATACTCATTGTTTGAAGACCATTTTGGCTATTTAATAGCAATTCAGTATTATATACTTCATTTAACATTCCTTTTTCTTTTTTTAAAAACCTAACTTGTGCTATATCTATTCCTTTTCTAGTCATAGTTGATGAAAAATTAATTTGATTATCAGGACTATTAGATATATAGGCATTCATAACTTTAAAACTTTCATTATATGATTGATTTAAAAGCTCCGTTGATTTCTTGTCTAACATAGCATTTTGATACAATTGGTATCTTCTTTCAAGTTCTATTCCATAATGATCATAAATTTCATTTGATTCGCTTACAACATAAGATGTTTCAACACCTTTAATAATAGCAAAATTGCTGTTTTTTTCTTCCACTTCTATATTTCCAGCATCATATATTTTTACTTTTTTTAAATTATAATTAATTTCTTTAAGATTTTCATTAGTATTTCTATCTAATCTTGTTCTAATATAAAAAACACTTTCATCACTAGGGTTTCTTAATATTTGAGCAAATCCATTCCCATTATATACATCATAATTAATAACTATTTCATTGTCATTTTTACTTACTATTATATTTTCTGATTTTGGATTATAGATTATATCATTTCTTATATTATCTAAAATACAATTTGTAGAAAAAGCTGGATTTTCTTTAAAAGATTCAGAAATTCCTAGTGTTATAATTTCATTTTCTAATTTTTTTGAATATTCATATTTGTTTTCTATCATAATATCTCCTATATATTAAATATAATATCACATTTTTTATATGTTATAATTATTTTTAGAAAGGATATACTATATGAAACATAAAATGAAACTACAAGAAAAATATTATGACTTCATAATTAATGGAACAAAAAGAATTGAAATTAGGTTAAACGATGAAAAAAGACAAACTATAAAACTTGGAGATACTATAGAATTTTCAAAAGAACCTGAACTAAAAGATAAATTTGATGCAAAAGTTATTGGTCTTATTAATTATAAAAGTTTTGAAGATATGTTTAAAGATTTTGACATATCAATTCTTGCAGATAAATCCATGAGTAAAGAAGAATTAATAAAGGTTCTTGAAAAATTTTATACAAAAGAAAAACAAAATACTTATGGAGTTTTAGCTATTTTAATAGAAAAAATATAAAAAATAAAGAGTATCTAACTTGATACTCTTTTTAATTTCTTATTGGTAGCGGCGAAGGGACTTGAACCCCTGACCTTCCGGGTATGAACCGGACGCTCTAGCCAACTGAGCTACACCGCCATAAGACAAATTAATTATAACTAATATTATTTAATATATCAAGAAAAATAAATGTTTTTAACTAATTAAATTTAAAATATTAAAACTTAATATACATTTATAATAAAAGACCAATAAATTTATTGGTCTTATTAATTATTAAATATATTTGTTTTTTCTATGTTTGCTAAATACATATATTGCTAAAATTACAATTACTAACACAATTAAAGTAAAAGATGTAACTGAAGTATTAGGATTAGCTTTAATTTGATTTTCTATAAGCTTATTATACCTATTTAATAATGTTGTCTTTTCTTCTTCTGTAAGGTTAATATTATTAATTGCTAATGTTATTTGATCTATTAAACTTTCTCTTTCTTTAGTATCTTCTTTAGATAATTTAGTAACTGACATATTCTTAATATCTTTAAGAGCTTCTTCTAATTCTTTTTTATCAACAACTGCTTCAGGATTTAAAGAAAGTTTCTTTAATTCTTCATTTCTTTTTTCTGATAATTCATTAATAATTAAATTATTAGCTGGTTTTATACGTCTATTTCTAGCAGTCATTAATCTAGCCCTATAAAATGCTGTATATCCATTATTATTTATCATATTATCTACATTAATATCTTTATGGATTTCAGTTGTAGTTAAAATATCATTTATTTTATCTATCTTTTCTTCTAAACTATCACTAGAATTTTCAATTTCTCTTGATTTAAATCCATTTCTTAATTTTAACTTCTTCATTAACTTATCATAAGTATATTGATTTTTCTTTAAAGTTAGTGATTTTAATTTACCTATTAAATCTTCTTCTGTTGTAAATACTTCCAAATTATCTAGTTCACCGTCTAAATATATATCTTTATATTCTGATTTTTTTATTTCTTCAACTAAGTTCTTAATATAATCTTTATCTAGCGTTAATTTTTTTTCTGTTTCTTTTAAATCATCTAATTTATTAGCAAAATATTTACCTTGTTCTAAACTAGGATTGACTTTTAAATTTTCATAAAGCGTTTTTAATTCATTTAAAACATTATAATAATTAGTTACTGATTCTTTAGTAAAAAATTTTAAATCTTGTTTTTCTTTTAAATCACTTTCTTTAAGTGATAAAATTCTTATTTTACCATATGGATATTCGATTTCATAAAATCCACTTTTTTTAGCAATAATTTTATTGTCTTTATATTCTACATCTTCTGGTAAAACTAATTCTATATCTTTATCATCCAAATCTTTCAAAACTAAGTCATAAGCTTTATCTACATCGACTAACATATTAATAACTTGATCATTAAAAACTACTTTTTTATTTATATCTTTTAATAAATCTTTAAATATGCTCATATTAGTAATAGAATTATGTGAATAATCTACTTCTTCTATATTAAAAGGTTTAACTTCTTTAATATTTAAATTGCTGATATTTAACGATTTTAAATTTTTCAGATTATCTACATTAATATCTTTTATTTTAGTAGATGAAATATTTAATTTTGTTAAATTAAGATTATCGTTTAAATCTACTTTTTCTATATCGTTATTTGCTATTTCTAATACTTCTAAATCTTTTAATTCTTTAGTATCTATTTCTTTTAATTCATTGTTATTAACTATTAAAGAAATTAGTTTTT
>CAUUHY010000021.1:0-2817 GCA_963545265.1 uncultured Eubacteriales bacterium
ATCGTAACTAGTGAAGGATGCTTCAAATACTTCTCTAAAGCATACAATGTACCTTCTGCTTACATTTGGGAAATCAATACTGAAGAAGAAGGAACTCCAGATCAAATCAAAACTCTAGTTGAAAAATTACGTAAAACTAAAGTACCTTCTCTATTCGTAGAAAGTAGTGTTGATGAACGTCCAATGCAAACTGTATCAAAAGATACTAATATTCCAATTTATGAAAAAATCTTCACTGATTCAATCGCTGAACCAGGACAAAATGGAGATAGCTACTACAGCATGATGAAATGGAACTTAGATAAAATTTCTGAAGGATTAGCTAAATAACTACTCCTAAAACAACTCCCTGTATAAATATACAAGGAGTTGTTATTTTTATTCCATCATAATTTTTTTAACATTTAAACCTTTTATCTTATTACTATAGTATAAAATAAAGATTTCATATATTAATACAAATGCTATAAAACTACCAATTACTGAAATTAAATCAAAGTTATATGTTGTTTCGCTATCTAATTTTTTAGATAAAACTTTTAGTAATGTTCTTATTAAAAAATACTGATAAACCGTTCCTACAGCAAAACCTATGTATGCTACTACTCTATAACCTGATAATACTATTTTTGAACATTCACTTTTTGAAAAGCCCATAATATTTAAAATAGATATATTTTTTATATTACTATTAGCAATAACTTCTAATGAAATTAATAATATTGATAAAGATAATATAACGCCTATTACCATCATCATAATTCTTATTGTTCCATCAACAAAATCCCTCATACCAAATGCCATTTGAATCATTGAAGAAAATGATAATGCAGCAAAAATAACAAAGAATAATAGGGTTTTATTACTAAATAATACTGTTGCTCTTAATTCTTTAAAAAAGTTTTTATATTGTCTAAATCTTCTTTTTCTAATTATTTTATTTGTTGAATTTATTTGTTTAAGTAAGTTAATCGTTGGTACATTTAAATTAAACAGCACATACACAATTGATATTACTAAAAACAATAGTGATGGTAATATAACCATTATTAATAAAAGTTTAGGATGAAAGTTCATTGTAAGTTCAGATAATATATTATCTGTATTCCTACTCTCATAAAATTTCGGCATAAACAAATGTGAACTACCATAACCTAATAATGAACCCAAAAATACTAAAAATCCAAAAATAGAAAACTTAGATGCTATAAAGTTATTACTATAACCTTGAGCTTTTAATATTCCAATTTTATGTTTAGAATCATCAATAAATTGTTTTATATAAAATATTAACATTACAGCTGCACTTATTGATAAGACAGTTCCTGTTATAATAACCACAAATTTAGAAACAATAAGCTGAGCATCATAAAACTTTTTCTGCATTATATTAAATCCCGTAATATCTAGGCCTTTCAAATCTAAATATAAGTTAGAAAAAAGTGTAGTTATAAATACCGCACAAAAACTTACTATCACTACTGCAATTGCTTTTCTTAAATCTTTTAACTGAACTATCATATAATTACCATCCTATCTCTTCTACAGATTTAGGTTTATGGTTTTCTACAATAGAAGTTACTCTACCACTACCTACATGAATTATCTTATTTGAAAGCTCAGCAATATTCTCATTATGAGTTACCATTATCATCGTAAAGTGTGATTTATCTTTTAGTTTTAACAAGTACTCTAATATTTTTCTTCCGGTTTCCTCATCTAAAGCTCCTGTTGGTTCATCTAAAAATAGTACAGTTGGCTTCTTAGCTAATGCTCTCGCAATTGAAACACGCTGTTGCTCTCCTCCAGATAACTCATTAGGATATTTACTTAATTTATCTTCTAATCCTAAGTCCTTTATAATATCAACATACTCTTTATTATCCGCTAAATTAGCTCCTACTTTAACATTTTGTTCTACTGTTAAATTATTTAATAAATAATATTGTTGGAAAACAAATCCTATTTTGTCTTTACGAAACTTTGTTAATTGTTTTTCTGAGTAATCACTTATAGACTCATTATCATATACAACTTCTCCTGAATCTGACTTTTCTAAACCAGATAAAATATTTAATAATGTAGATTTCCCTGAACCTGAAGCCCCAAGTATAACAACAAATTCATTTTTATCAATTTTTAAATCTATTCCCCTTAAAACTTCTTGATCATTATATTTTTTCTTAATATTTTTTGCTGTAATCATTTAATCAATCTCCCTTAAATATTGTACTATTAAACTTTTAGCTACTTCTGCCATGTACTCAATAATTTCAGACGGTGTAAAATTATATATTCCCGTAACTGTTAATGTTGCAATACCATGACTATATATAAATAAGTGCTCATAAAATTTTTTTGCATTTTCTATTGAAATTTTATACTCTTTATCTATAGACTCAATTACTGATCTATATTCATAGTCTCGCATTGGAAGAAAATCTTTAAAACTTCCTACTTCTATACCTTTTTTCATAAATAACCACTGAAATAATTTAGGTTCATTTTTTGAAAATAATATATACTCTACTCCTAATCGTTTAAATGGACTATCATCTTTTAAAGCTAAATTAACTTTTTCTGAAAAAATATTTTCTGCAACAAACTTTGCTTCATCTTCTAAATTTTTCATATTAGAGAACAAACTAAATATTACTTTAGTAGATGACTCCAATTTTTTAGCTAACTCTCTTGCAGTTAATGCTTCTATTCCATTTTCTCTTATAAAGTCTATAGTTACAGTCAAGACCTCTTCTTTAGTAAATTTAAATTTTGGTGCCATATTCAAACCTCCATCGATAGGTAACACTTGTTTCT